>JAFTWB010000007.1 GCA_017465505.1 Clostridia bacterium
GCACGCCGTGGATACTATGATATATCCGAAGCGTACAAGTCTATGCACTCAATATGATTGAACCGCCGTGTACTGAACGGTACGCACGGTGGTGTGAGAGGTCGGCTACTCAACTAATGGGTAGCCTCCTACTCGATTTTACAGTGTAACTTCTAATAATAATATCTAAAATGAGAGAGAGTTTTCACCAAGGATTGGTGAATGGTATCGTAGACAATAAAATTTTAGTTTGATATAAATTATTAAAGTGTAAAATGTTAAACTGATTTTTCAGGAGGAGTTTCTGTGCTTATTTATGAAAATATTCATTCCATACGTCAGTTGGTTGAAGAAGCGGCAGTAGAAAACAAAGGTCTTTCTTTTATCCGTTATGTTCAGGGAGAAGAGATTAAGAACGTTACCTTCGATGAGTTTGCAAAAAGCTGTAAAGCAGTAACCGCCTGGGTTTATGAAAAGAGCCGTCAGGTGGGTCACAGGCTGAGGGTTGCCATGATGAGCTCCAACTCACCTCTGTATGTTCATATGCTTATGGGTGTTATAGTTGGCGGCGGTGTGGCAATCCCTATGGACCCTCAGATGCCTATGGAAACTGTTTGCGGTTGTCTTAATAAAGCCGAGGCAGATGTGCTTATTTACGAGCCTGTGCTTAATATTGATACTGATATGATTCACAGCCGTTGCCCCGGTATGTTCAGAATTATGAAAATGGCAGAGGGTAATTATCCAAACTGCACATATATCTTTGAAAACGAGCATAAAAAAACAGCGTCAAAATTTGTTCGGTTTTACCAAAAGGTTTATTTTTGAGGGAGCCAAGATTTGAGTCACTATTCACTATTACATATTACCTAAAGAAAAAAAGCTCCCCGAAGGGAGCCTTTTGCGTCGTATATATTTAGATAATACCTGCGATATATTTCTGAATTGCGGTTGCGTCCTTAACGTTTGCTTTGCCGTTGCCGTCAAAGTCTGCAAGAAGAAGCTGGATGTCGTCCATAGACTCAATCTTAGCAAGATACTTCTGGATGTATGTAGCGTCACGGATGTTTAATTTGCCGTCCATATTAACGTCGCCCATTTCATAGTCGCCTGTGTCGGGCTTAACTGCACCGCCAACCTGCTCTAAGAGGATTGTGCCGTAATCGCCGCTGTTAAGAGTTACCTTGCCGCCTTCAACTGTTACCTTTTCGCCTGTGTATTTGTTCTCAAGCTCAGTGCCGTTCATAAATGCACCGCTCATTGTAATAGTAACGTCGGTGTTCTTGTCTGCGTCAATTACGCAAACAACCTTGTCGTAAACGTCGTTCTTGTCGTAAGTACGTGCAAAAGCAACGCCGTTTGTAGCCTCAAGTGCCTTGTGAGAGCCTGCACCCACTGCAACGTGGCTGTTTCTGAACTTGCCGATGGTCTGCCAGTGTGCAAGGTAGTCGGCACTTTCGTTTGTGTTGGAGTCAACATCAGCCCAGTTCATAAAGCTTCTGTTTTCGTGGTCGTGTATGGAACACTCTACGTAACCGCGGTTAGTTTCGTCGCCGTAGAAAATCTGAACTCCGCCGGGGAGAAGGAGAAGTGCACTTGCCTGATAAGCTAAATCCTTGCGGCAAAGACCTGTATCGTGAGAAGAAACATAGGTGAGTGCGTTGAAATTTTCGTTTGTGTTGATGGTGTCGGCGTATTTCTGATATGTTGCGTTAATATCTCTTGCCTTGAGCATACCGTTGTCTGCACCGCCTGTAGCAGAGGGGCTGAAGGCAAAGTTTATCATAGAATCAAAGCCTGATGTGTAGTAGTCGTTTTCTGTGAGGTTCTGGCCGAAGTGCTCGCCTGTCATCCAGAAATCCTCGTCCCAGTCAGCACCTATGGCGTCGGGGTTTTCCTCTCTCCAGTTGGCAAGAGCCTGTGAGCAAGCCTTGTCCAGAGCAGCCCAGGAAGCCTTGTCAACGTGCTTTGCTGTGTCACAACGGAAGCCGTCGATACCGTACTTTTCAACCCACTGTGCATACCATGCAACCAGGTGGTTTGTAACTGTCTTTTCGCCTAAGTCGTACTTCTCAAAGGTTGCGTCAAGCTCTGCTACCTTTTCTTCAAGAGTGCCTTCCTTTGTCCACTTTGTAACGAGAATCTGAGGAAGCTCAACAGCCTTTGTGCCTTCGGTCTTAAAGTCGGGAAGGTAGGTTACGGAGTTTGTGAGGTCGTTTGTGCCGTTGTTGTCGTAGCCTGCGATACCTGCACGCATCCAGTCCTTACCCCACCAGTTGAGCCATTTGTCAGCGCCGGTGTTGTAGTCGATTTTGCCGTGGTAGTTGGTCTGGTTGATTTTGCTGAAGTTGTAGTAAACTTCTTCCCAGCCCTCTTTGAGAACGCCGTAGCCGTACTCGTTCATATCGTAGATGTTGTTGTAGCTGGGGTGGTTCATAACCACGTCCATAACAACTCTCAGGCCCTTGGCGTGAGCGGCGTCAACCATTGCCTTGAACTCTTCTTCAGTACCGTAGTTTTTATCGATTTCTGTAAAGTCAAGAGCATAGTAGCCGTGATAAGCGTAGTGGGGGAAGGAGTTTTTGCCGTCGCCGCCTACAGAGTAGCCGTGCTGCTGCTCGTACCAGCCTGAAACCCAGATAGCGTTAACGCCCAGGTCGTTGAAGTAGCCTTCGTTGATTTTCTCGGTAAGGCCTTTGAAGTCGCCGCCCTGAAAAGCTGCTACTGTGTTGTAATCAGCCACGTTGCCGTTCTGGTCAAGACCTCTGTTGTAGCTGTGGTCGTTGCTTTCGTCGCCGTTAGCAAAACGGTCAGTAAGCAAAAAGTAAACGGTTGCGTTGTCCCAAGTGAAATCTGAAGGATTCTTGAGGTAAGCTTCGTTGCTTTCTGCGTTTGCTGTGAAACCTATCGCACCCAGTGACATTACCATAATAAGTGTAAGCACAAGACACAATGCTTTTTTGATTTTGCTCATAAAGTTCTCCCTTTCTTTGGTTTGATGATTTAAATATACCATATATTTTTCAGCCTTGCAATAATTTTCTATAAAGAATAGACAAAATTTATGACGCCTATTGTGAGAGCTTTAGTAGAAATCTTTCGGGGGATAAACATACAGAGTGCACAAAGCTTTATAATGATTTTGTGTTTAACGCAATTGACAAATTTATGTTTGGTGTGTTAAACTACAAATGTAATAATATGGATTTAAGGAGGTTTTACGGCTGTGAAAAGATTTCTTTGTGTTTTCTTTGTGCTTTTGGTTATTGCCTGTTTTATGTCCGGCTGTGCTACGGATGAACCTGAGAAAGTCCTTGCAACTTCAAGTCAGGACAAGCTGGAAATAGTTGAGCAGGTTGGAGAATTTCCCCAATATCTTCGCAGCGTTGTTGAGTATAACATTTTTTATGGTGTTACGGCTTTTTCTGACAGAGTGCTCAGAGCTCAGAAGGTGTCAGAGGATGAAGAGAGCAATTCTGCGGTTTATGATGTTTCAATGATAGATTTTTATGGCAATAAGCTCGCTTCTTATTCCGTGGAGTCGGATAATGCATATAGTGTCAAAACTCTTACAGCAACAGAGGACGGTGGCTTTCTGTTTGTTCTCGGTTTTAGCGATTATGTGAACGAAGAGAATATCTGGGCAAGTGAGCGAGGCGTTTGCTCACGGGTGATTAAGTGCGACGCCTCGGGTAAGCTTAAATTTGACACAGGCTTTGAGGGTGTTGAAGGTTGGGCTTTGCGTTATTGCATTGAGGCAAATAAAAAATACTACCTCTTCGGAACAAAAGAAACTCCTGAAACTAAGGTTCAGGGTGTTGGCTCTCCCACCGATATTTATATGACAGTGTTAAGCTGCAAAGGAGAAATCCTAAAAACAGTTTCCTTGGGTGGCTCTGATTACGATAGTCTTGAATATGTGAAAAAGACAGAGGATGGCTTCGTGTTGTATGCAAGGGTACAGTCCAATGACGGCGATTTTGTTGGTGTCAGTGCAAAGGGTTATCCTGTTGATTATACGATTACAGTCAATGATGAACTTGAAGTGATGAACAGAAATCCTGCGGCAGAAGATGTTTATTATTTTAATAAAATCGGAGAAAGAAAGGGCGAGGCTATACTCAGTAATGACGGACTGTTCAGCGGATTTGACGCCGGCAGACCCACGGCGTATATGGAGTATAAGGATTTTTACCTGATTGTATCCGAAAATAATACAGGTGAATATGAAAATACACCGCCATTTATAAACTCTAGGTGGTATTACACAGAAACAGTTTACTCCGGGTACGATTACAAGGGAAATCTGCTTTTTCGCACTTCGGTGGATTCTTCACCTGACTTTGACGCTCGGGTTGATAGATATAATTCTGCATTTGGGAAAGAAAAATAGTTTTTCGGTGCGTGGCTTCGGCTACGCACTTTTTTATTTTACAGGTTTTTGGTGCAGAATAAGGACTAATACTTTTCGACGAATTTATATTGCAAAAGGGAAGTTGTGATGTTATAATGTTGTTGCGACGCAATTAAATAGTCCTACAAGTACGGGAGTGTGTTTTTGTTTTGGCAAAAACGCACACCTTCCTACATTCTCGTCTTGTGGGTGTTGAATTGCGTCGCGGCATGAAGGTTGCGTTTTTCGGTGCGTGGCTTCGGCTACGCACTTTTTTATTTTACAGGTTTATTGTTATCACCTCGTAAAAAGTTAAATCGTGCTACGCACGGATAAATCAAAGGATAATCCTTTGGTGAAATCTGTCACAAAAAGTTTCGGATAAATTAAATCTGTCAAAATCCCGACGGAGTCGGATTTAACCCCACAGGGATTTCACCTTACAAAGTCAGATTTATCCTGTGCTAAGGACAGATTTAGCTGAAAAGGCACGCCTGAGCGTGCCTTTTCTTTGGAGCTGGTAAGGGGATTCGAACCCCTGACCTATTGATTACGAATCAATTGCGCTACCGACTGCGCCACACCAGCAGATGTATAATTTTTATGCTTTGACATTATACTATATTTACGTCGTTTTTTCAATATATATTTTGGGAAAATGAGGGGAAAAAGAGAGTTCGTAAAATTTATGTGAAGTTATCTCACGTTTTGATGAAAGTGAAAAAAATTCTCGCTAAAATAGTACCGAGGTTCAAAAAAAGGGGGACATCGGTATGTCTAAGGAACTGGGAAAAGTGTTGCTTTTTCTCAGAAAACGGCAGAATATGACACAAAAGTCTATTGCAGACAAACTTAAGATTGACCGAAGCTCTTACTCGAACTACGAGCGAGGCGTAACCGAGCCAGACTCAAAAAGCCTTAAGAAGCTGGCTGATATGCTGGGCGTATCGGTGGACTATATTCTCACCGGTGAGAGTGACGAGAGAAAGGTAGCGGATACCAAGCCTGCTGAGTTCCGTCGGGAAAATCAGGTGGGATTGCTCGCTAAGGATGAGCTTGAGTTTTTGCTCCTTTACAGACTGCTTGGTTCAGAGGACAGGGAGAAAATCCAGAAGGCAATGGAAGATATTCTTGAGAAAGACTAAAAAAGCGGAAAATTTGAGAAATAACCCTTTACTTTTTGTTTTTGACGTGGTATAATATCAAGGCTTAAGCCCCTTTCGTGGATTCGGGGTATGCCTCAGAGAGGCACTTCACCGTCCCGTACCTACGATTGAGGTAAAATTTTTAAAAAGGTGGAATAAAAATGCTTAAAGAAGAAAAGCAGGCAATTATTGCCGAGTATGCAACACACGAAGGCGACACAGGTTCTCCTGAAGTTCAGATTGCTCTCTTATCCAAGAGAATTTCTGACCTTACAGAGCACCTCAAGGTTCACAAGAAGGACCACCACAGCCGTCGCGGCCTTCTTATGTTAGTTGGTCAGAGAAGAGCTCTCCTCAACTATCTTATCAAGGTTGACATCGAGAGATATCGTTCTATTATCGCTCGTCTTGGTATTCGTAAATAATTACGCTTTTATAGGGCAGACGGCTTTTGTCGTTTGCCCTGTACTTCGTTTATTACAGGGATTATTATGTTGTACATTAGCGGTAAAACGAGGCTTTTGACTTTTTTTGAAGGCTTGGTTTTATTGCTAAATACAGCTAAAATCCCTGTGAAATATATATTTTTACAGGAGGAATTTATAATGGCAAATTCTACAATGACATTTGACAAGTACAGAATCTACGAAACCGAATTTGCAGGCAGACCCTTGGTTATCGAAACAGGTAAGACAACTCAGCTTGCAAACGGTGCTTGCTTCGTTCGCTACGGCGAAACAGTTGTTCACGTTGCAGTAACTGCTGCTGCAAAACCCAGAGATGGTATTGACTTTTTCCCTCTTTCAGTTGATTTTGAGGAAAAGCTCTACTCCGTTGGTAAAATCCCCGGCAGCTTCTTAAAGCGTGAGGGCAGACCCTCTGACAAGGCTATCCTTACAAGCCGTGTTATCGACAGACCCATCCGTCCGCTTTTCCCCAAGGATATGAGAAACGACGTTTCCATCGTTTGCACAGTAATGAGCGTTGACCCCGACTGTGCTCCCGAGATTGCAGCTATGGTTGGTGTATCTCTTTCTCTTTCTATTTCCGATATTCCCTGGAACGGTCCTATTTCCAGCGTTTCCGTTGGTCTTGTGGACGACGAAATCATTATCAACCCCACTGCTGAGCAGAGAGCTCGCTCCAGAATGGCTACAACAGTTGCTTCTACCGATAGCAGAGTTGCTATGATTGAGGCAGGTGCTGACTGCGTAAGCGACGAGGTTATGTACAACGCAATTATGGCAGGCCACCAGGCTAACCAGCCCATTATTGAGTTTATCAAGGGTATTCAGGCTGAAATCGGCAAGAGCAAGTTCAGCTATCCCAGTAACGAGCCTGACCACGATATGTTCGAGGCTATCAAGGCTTTCGCTGAGGAAGACATCAAGTTCGCTCTTGATACTGACGACAAGACAGTTCGTGACGAAAGACTCAAGCCTATTTACGAGGCAGTTCACGAGAAGTTTGACGAGATTTATCCCGAAAGTGAAGCTAAGATTGACGAGTGCCTCTACAAGACTCAGAAGTTTATTGTTCGCCGCTGGTTACTTGACGAGCAGAAGCGTGTTGACGGCAGAGGTATGAACGATATCCGTCCTCTTGCTTCAGAAGTTGGCATTCTTCCCAGAGTTCACGGCTCAGGCCTTTTCACCCGTGGCCAGACTCAGGTTCTTACAATTGCTACTCTCGGCCCTGTTTCCGACCAGCAGCTCTTAGACGGTATTGACGAGGAAGAGTGCAAGAGATATATGCACCACTACAACTTCCCCAGCTACTCTGTTGGTGAAACAAAGCCCAGCCGTGGTCCCGGCAGACGTGAAATCGGTCACGGTGCTCTCGCAGAGCGTGCTCTTGCTCCCGTAATTCCCTCTGTTGAGGAGTTCCCCTATGCTATCCGTCTTGTTTCTGAGATTCTCTCTTCCAACGGTTCTACTTCTCAGGGTTCTGTTTGCGGTTCCACACTTGCTCTTATGGACGCAGGTGTTCCCATTAAGGAGCCCGTTGCAGGTATCTCCTGCGGTCTTATTACCGAGGGTGAGCGTTGGATGACAATGGTTGACATTCAGGGCGTTGAGGACTTCTTCGGCGATATGGACTTTAAGGTTGCAGGTACAAAGGACGGCATTACTGCTATTCAGATGGACCTCAAAATCTCCGGTCTTACTCCTGAAATCATCAAGGAAGCACTTGAGAAGACTCACGTTGCAAGAAACTATATCCTTGACGAAGTTATGCTCAAGGCTATCGCTGAGCCCAGAGCTGAGCTTTCCAAGTACGCTCCCAAAATGCTTACAACTACTATTCCTGCTGAGAAGATTTCCGAAGTTATCGGCAAGGGCGGTAAGGTAATCAAGGAGATTCAGGCTGAGTGTCAGGTTAAGATTGACATCGAGGAAGACGGCGAATTTGGTCACGTATTTGTAAGCGGTGTTGACGCTGAGAACTGCAAGCGTGCTCTCAGCATTGTTGAAACAATTGCAGTTGACCCCGAGCCCGGTGCAATGTTCCTTGGTAAAGTTACAAGACTTATGGAGTTCGGTGCTTTCGTTGAGATTGCTCCCGGCAAGGAAGGTCTTGTTCACGTTTCTCAGCTTGACGTTAAGCGTACCGAGAAGGTAAGTGACGTTGTTAACGTTGGCGACGTTATCCGTGTTAAGGTTCTTGAGATTGACGATAAGGGCAGACTCAACCTCTCCAGAAGAGCAGTGCTCATCGAGGTTGACGGCTTAACTCCCGAGAACGACCCCGCTGCTGACAGACCTCGCAGAGAGGGCGGCAGAAACAATGGTAACTTCCGCGGCAGAAGAAACAACCACTAATCATTTGCCAAGGGCAAATGAAATGAAATATTGCTTTGCAATATGAAATACGCAGGGCGTATGAAGTATCTGAGGATATGAAGTATTTGCCGAGAGCAAATATGAAGGCTTACGTCGCTCCGTAATTATAAAATCAAAGGTGCTGAAAGTTTGATTTCAGCACCTTTTTTGTCGTTAGCCACACTGGGCAAATCCGCCTTTTATAAAGTTTTTTAAACTCTCTCGTTTAATTAACGGCGGAGATTATAAATGTATTGAATAGAAAAGCTTCGTTATTATAGATAAATATCATTGTGATGATTTTATGTTTAACACAATTGACAGATTTGTATTCTGTATGATACACTGGTAGTGCCTAATAATGTAGACTTAAGGAGGTTTATGATTATGAAAAGAATTTTATGTGTTTTGTTGGTGCTTGTTGTAGCTTTAAGCGTCTGCGTATTTGGTGCAAACGCCGCCGAGGCTTATGAGTACACCGACAAATACGGCATTACCTATTACTACGCCTTTTATGAAGAAAATGGCAGCACAAAGGCGTTGATTGGTTACTGTAAATATGACAAGGCGGCACCCTTTACCCTTACTTTCCCTTCAAAGCTTGGGGGTTACCCTGTGGGTGCTATTGCTGACGAGTGCTTCAGAGGCCACAAAATGCTTGAGGGTGTAAAATTCCCCGACAGCCTTGAGTATATCGGCGAAGAGGCCTTCTACGGTGCTCCTTTGAAGAGCGTTACCATTCCCAAAAATGTTTCTTACATCGGGTTGAACGCCTTCGGAAATGTAGAGAGCTACAATGTTGCAAGCCAGAATAAGTATTATAAATCCATGGACGGCTTGCTTTGCTCAAAGGACGGCAAGTACCTTATTAACTATCCTCTGGGCAGGAAAGATACAAGCTACACCGTCCCCGAGGGTATTGAGTATATCGTTGAGGACGCCTTTACTGAGGCAAAGAATCTCAAAAAGCTGACTCTTCCCGAAAGCCTTATAGGAGTAGGTGAGGGTGCGGTGAATTACACCACTCTGGACACTCTTTATATCGGCAAGAATGTGGAGTATATCGGAGAAAATGCTTTTTCGGGCAACGGATATCTTAAGAATGTTACCATCCACCCCGAGGCAATGCCTTATATAGACAGAACAGCTTTCGGATACCCCAGTATTAAGTACGACGGCGACGTGGGATATATCGGACATATTGTTATCTGTATTGCCAACAACAACGCAGGTGAGCTGAAAAACGTTACCATTAAGGAAGGTATGAAGGTGATTTGCCCTTATGCTTTCGAGTCCTGCTATGAGCTTACTCTCAGCCTGCCTGCCTCAGCTACCCATATTCCTATGGAAGCTTTCGAGGGTAAAAACATCCGTGAAATTAAGGTTAGCGGAGATAATCCCTATTACGCTTCCGTTGACGGAGCACTTTACACAAATGACAAGAAAACCCTTTTGGTTTTCCCTGCAAAGGAAGCTGACTCCTATAAGCTGGCAGATACTACTGAGGCGATTTATTCAGGAGCTTTCAAACGTGACGTTAAGATTCATAACCTTGTTATCCCCGAAAGTGTAGAGGTGCTTTACGACGGGGCTTTCTCAGGTGTGGACGCTACAATAATTAAATTTGAGGGAATCCCTGAGTACGTTGGCGAGAAAATCTTCACCGATTGCTACGCTGTTAAGGATGTTGTTTTGCCCGACGGCTGTGCTGTGTTCGGCATTGAGGATTTCAGAGGCACAGGATTTATAGACGCTAAAAACGGAAATTACCTTACCTCGGGTAGTGTTATGCTGGGATATAAAAAGAGTAGCCTGACTTACGTCAATGTTTTCAATACCTTTACTGCCGTGGGCAGAAAGGCGTTTTACGGCGAGAGAGATTTGGTTCAGGTTACAATTTCCGACAATGTTGTGGCTATCGGCGACTTTGCTTTTGCAAACTGCCCCAAGCTTAAAGAGGTTTACATCCCTGCTACCGTGGATGAGATTGGCAGAGGTGCTTTCGGCTTTAACGTTACCTTTGACGAAGAAACAGGAGCGATAACTTCTTTTGAAAATGTTGAGGGCTTTGTTATCAAGGGCTACACAAACTCTATGGCTGAGTCCTATGCCGACGCAAACGGCTTTGAGTTTATTTCCGTGGGATATATGGAGCCCGAGTCAACCCTTCTTGGTGATATCGACTGTGACGGCAAGCTCACTGTAAGAGACGCCACCGCCTTGCAGAAATACGTTGCAGGTATGGTGGGACTGAATACTCAGGACAAGATTAACGCCGACTTTAATGAAGACGGCAAGATAAACGTAAGGGACGCCACGGCTATTCAGAAAAGAATTGCTAAGATAAGTTAAGGTAAAAAATTAAATGTGCTGAGAGCAAAGGCTTTCAGCACATTTTTGTTGACAAGAGTGGACGGATACATTATAATGAAAACAGAAGAAGTAATTTGGGAGGCGAATTGGTATGAAACGAGTTATAATAGTTTTATTGGCGGTTGTTCTTACTGCTTTTGGCGTGGTGGGTGTAAAAGCTCAGGCGGATATTGAGGCTCTTGAAAATGAGTTTTTTCAGTTCTGTGACAACAACGTAAAATCCTATGAAGGCGACAGTGTTAAAATTTATGATTATGTTGTGGCTGACTCAATGATTTTCTTCAACGGTCAGTGCAGTTGGATTTTTATGCACCAGAATGTAGCTAAAGTCGAAAGTCTTGGAGATTGGTATTTTATAAGCGGTGTGCGTGAAAACGGAATGTCGGGACTGGACGTTTATGTAAAAGCCGACGGCACAATTTATCCCTTGGAAACTGCTTATGAAAATAATGTTGTAACCGACCTTACCCCTGTTTCCAATCTTCAGGGACAGATGTTCTGTCGTATAGGAGATGTCAACGACGATGATGTGCTGAACATCAGGGACGCAACTGAATTGCAGAAATTTATCGCCAATAAAGAGGCAGATACCATTACAAATACCAGCTTGCAAAAAAAGATTTTTGATATGAATAAGGACGAGGCGGTTAACGTTAAAGACGCCACGGCTATTCAGAAAAGAATTGCTAAGATAAGTTAAGATTATATAAAAAGAAAAGGTGCTGAAGTTTTGATTTCAGCACCTTTTTTGTCGTTAGCCACGACCGGGCAACTCCGCCTTTTGGCAAAATGGATTTGAAGGATAACTTCAATTAACGGCGGTTGTAATCACAGATAAAACACAAATCACACCGTTAATGAAACGATGGGATTAAATGAACTTTATAATAGGTGGAACTGCTTTTGTCGTTAGCCACGACCGGGCAACTCAGCCTTTTGGCAAAATGGATTTGAAGGATAACTTCAATTAACGGCGGTTGTAATCACAGATAAAACACAAAAATCCCACCGTTAATGAAACGATGGGATTAAATGAACTTTATAATAGGTGGAACTGCCCACCGTGGCTAACGGTGAAATAGTTTGAAGATTTTAAGCTCAGTTTCTTTTATTGTGCCTAAGCCTAAAAAGTCCTCGCCGAATTTTACTCGGAAGATTTCCCCTTGGGCAAAATCCTTGGGGAGTGAACGAAGTCGCTCAACACCTAATGCACCGCCGTTTCTGAAACGGGTGGATTGAGCCTGGCTTACATTTACTTCTCTGTATCTTACAAAAAGGCTTTCCACGGGAAGGAGCCTTGCTCTGACGTCTTCTTTTGTCATAGCTTTAAGCTCATCCATACTTACAGAGTCACTTAATGAGAAACCGCAAGCCTGCGTACGGCAGAGGGAAGTCATCACCGCCACAGTGCCAAGGGCTTTGCCCAAATCGTCAATAAGAGAGCGGATGTACGTGCCCTTTGAGCAGGAAACCCTCAGCTTTGCACTCTGCTCACTCTCGTTAAAATCAAGGAGAGTGAGGCTGTAAATGGTGATTTTGCGAGCCTCTCGCTTTACCTCAATGCCCTGACGGGCAAGGTCGTAGAGCCTCTGACCGTTTTGCTTTAAGGCGGAGTACATAGGGGGGACTTGCATAATATCTCCTGTGAAGTTGGGGATGATTTTCTCAAGCTCTTCTCTGGTGACAGAAGATTTTTCTTCTCTGAGGATTTCACCCCAGATGTCCAGCGTGTCGCTTTCAAGTCCGAATTTAAGCTCTGCAATATACTCTTTGTCGTGATTGGGGAGAATGTCCTGAGCCTTTGTGGCAACCCCTAAAAGCACAGGTAAAACTCCTGTGGCGTTGGGGTCCAGTGTGCCGCAATGGCCTGTTTTTCTCTGTCCTGATACTCGTCTTGTGACGGCAACTGCGTCAAAAGAAGTGAAATCAGTTGGTTTGTTGATTACAAGGACACCGTTCATAATATACGCTGAGCCTCGTCTATAAGAGCTTTCTTGACAGATTCCAGTGTGCCTTCAATTGTACAGCCTGAAGCAGCAACGTGGCCGCCGCCGCCAAAAGTCTGGCAGTAAGAAGAGGCGTCAACGCCTTCGTTAGTCCTTACTGAAATCTTGAAAACCCCGTCTTCCTTTTCACGGATGGTAATGCCCATAAGCACACCCTCAACCCTGCGTGGGATGTTTGCCAGACCCTCAACCTCGTCATCGCCCACGCCAGCTTTTTTAAGCATATCAAGGGTGACAACAATAAGGGCAAGCTTGCCCTTCAGGGTGATTTCAAGAGTGTTGTATACAAGCTTCTGAAGCTCGATTCGGGCAGGGGACATAATCTCGAACATTTCGGCATTTATCATTTCCCAAGGAGCACCTGCTGCCATAGTCTTGGCGGCTATGAGGTGGGTTTTGGGGGTTGTGTTTGTGTATCTGAAGCAACCTGTGTCGGTAGAAAGACCTGTGTAAATACAGGTGGCGATGTGCTTGTTCAGGTTAACTCCTGTCATAAGGCCCAGAAGCTCAAAGACAATCTCAGCTGCAGAAGCAGAAGAAGCGTCGATGTACTTCATTTTTGCCTCAATGGAGTTTGTGCCGTGATGGTCCACGCAGATATCGATGATATCCTTGTACTCCTCTTCGTTTTCGCCTAAAAGGGAAGAGGCGGCAACGTCTACGCTTACGACATACTCACGCTGAAAATCCTGCTCTTTAACGCCTTTTTTAAGGAAGTCGTACTTCTTTGCAGGCTCGCCCGAGGTAATAACCTTTGCCTTTTTGCCAAGCTGCTGTAAAGCAGAGCAAAGGGCATAGGCAGAGCCTAAGGTATCGCCGTCGGGGTAGCGGTGGGTGAGGATGTGGACATTGTCCATAGTCATAAGACGGTTGGCAACTGCCTTAAGTTTATTCATCGCTCTCTGTGTCCTCTCTTTTTATGTCAAGGTCGTGAAGGATTTTTGAGATATTGGCACTGTACTCAATAGAGTCGGTTGCTTTGAAGATAAGGGTGGGCACGTGGCGGATAGAAAGGCGTAAGCCCAGCTCACGGCGGATAAAGCCTGCGGCGGACTTAAGACCCTTTACTGCCTCTGCTGCCTTTGCCATACCCTCAAGGGCACTGATATAAACGGTGCAGTAGCTCAGGTCGTTGGTGACCTCAACACGGATGATTGAAACAAAGGAGCCTGCAACTCTGGGGTCTTTTACTTCTCTGAGAATTGCAGTAAGCTCACGCTTGATGTCCTCTGTTGTTCTTGAAATTTTATGACTTGCCATAAATTTACCTCTGACTTAGTCCTCTCGGTATTCTTCGATGGTGAATGCCTCGAAGATGTCGCCTTCTTTGATGTCGCTGTATCTTTCAAGGCCAAGACCGCACTCGTAGCCCTCGGCTACCTCTTTTACGGAATCCTTGAATCTCTGAAGTGAAGCAACTGCGTCCTCGGCGATAATAATACCGTCACGGACAACTCTGATTTTTGCGGTTCTTGTAAGCTTACCGCTCTTAACGTAACAGCCTGCAATTGTGCCCACGGACTTGATTTTAATAACATTACGGCACTCGGCAGTACCAAGGATAACTTCTCTTGTCTTGGGAGCAAGCATACCCTTCATAGCGGACTCAATCTCTTCGATACAGTCGTAGATGATGGTGTACATACGCATATCTACGCCGTCACGCTCTGCGTTAACTGCGGCAACAGAATCGGGACGAACGTTAAAGCCTACGATAATTGCGTTGGAAGCGTTTGCAAGCATAACGTCGCTTTCGTTAACTGCACCAACACCCTGATGAATAACGTGAACACGAACTTCGTCGTTAGAAAGCTTCTCAAGTGACTGGCGTACTGCCTCAACAGAGCCCTGAACGTCTGCCTTAACAACGATTTTGAGCTCCTTAACCTCGCCAAGCTTCATCTGGTCGAAGAGGTTATCAAGGCTTACCTTTGTCTGGGACTTGAAGAGCTCTTCTTTCTTGGCGGCCTTTCTCTCTTCAACAAGCTCACGGGCAAGACGCTCATCACTAACTGCGTCGAAGGTGTCGCCGCCTGTGGGAACTTCTGCAAGACCTGTAATCTCAACAGGAACGGAAGGACCTGCAACCTTAACCTTTTCGCCGTGCTCGTTGGTCATAGCTCTGACCCTGCCTACTGCTGTGCCTGCTACAACGATATCGCCCTGATGGAGTGTACCGTTCTGAACGAGGATAGTAGCAATGGGGCCTCTGCCCTTGTCAAGACGGGCTTCAATAACTGTACCCTTTGCGGCTCTGTCGGGGTTAGCCTTGAGCTCTTTCATATCTGCAACGAGGATAACCATCTCAAGAAGGTCATCAATACCCATACCTGTCTTTGCAGAAATAGGCATACAGGGTGTGTCGCCACCCCAAGCCTCGGGGATAATCTCGTGCTCTGTAAGCTGCTGCATAACTCTGTCGGGGTTAGCGGCAACCTTATCCATTTTATTGATGGCAACAATTACGGAAACGCCTGCTGCCTTGGCGTGGTTGATTGCCTCAATTGTCTGGGGCATAATACCGTCGTCAGCGGCAACAACAAGGATAGCGATATCTGTTACCTGAGCACCTCTTGCTCTCATAGTTGTGAAAGCTTCGTGGCCGGGAGTATCAAGGAAGGTGATATCCCTGTCGTTTACGTTTACTCTGTAAGCACCGATGTGCTGAGTAATACCGCCTGCTTCTCCTGCGGTAACGTTTGCGTGACGGATGTAGTCAAGGAGAGATGTCTTACCGTGGTCAACGTGACCCATAACAACAACAACGGGAGCACGGTCCTTGAGGTTTGCCTCGTCGTCGATTGTGTCGTCGATAATTCTCTCTTCAATAGTTACAACAACTTCCTTCTCAACCTTTGCGTGGAACTCCATAGCAATAAGAGAAGCGGTGTCAAAGTCAACGGTGTCGTTCTGAGTAACCATTGTGCCCATAAGGAAGGCCTTTTTGATAACCTCAGCGGCTGTTGCCTTAAGACGAAGAGCAAGCTCTGTAATGGTGATTTCATCAGGAATCTTAACGGTAATGGGCTTAGCCTTACGCTCCTGAGCGATTCTCTTCAGACGCTCTGCCTCAGTTTCCTTTCTGGAGTTCTTGGGCTTATTTCTCTGCTGAGAACGCTGGTTAATCTTCTGCTTTGCCTTGGACATATTGCTGTCGGACTTAACCTTGTCATAAGCCAGATTGTCGTACTTTTCGTTGTATCTTTCAACGTTTACGTCTACTGTACGGGTGTTTACGATTTTACCCTGAGCACGTTTTGACTTAATCTCGGAAGTAGTGTCAACATCGTCGTAGTTTTTGGGGTTCTTTGCTTTCTTTTCCTGGGGCTTTGCTTCAGTCTTGGGAGCGTCAGCCTTAGCCTCACGCTTTTCGCCTTTGAGAGCGGCACCAAGGTCCTTCTTAGCCTGAGCCTTCTTTTCACGCTCCTCAGCCTTGCGTTTCTCGGCCTCTTCTTCCTTAGCCTCGATTGCCTTATCCCTTACTGCAAAGTAAGAGCTGAGGCTTTCCATATTGTTTTTCTGTGTAAAGTAGTCAAAAACTACGTCAAGTTCATTTTCCTCAAGGGTTGTCATAGATTTTTTGGTTGTACCGCAGTATTTGGAAACAACCTCGATAACCTCTTTGCTTGAAACGTTCAGGTCCTTTGCGACCTCGTGGATTTTGTATTTCATTCGGTTTCTCCTCCCTGTAAAGATTGGATTCTAATAAGCTCTTTAAGCTTTTTTGCAAAGCCTTCGTCCTCAACTGCGAGAACGGCACAGGTTTTGCCAAGAGAAAAGCTGAGCTCGTCTTTAGAGTAATTTAAGATTTCACAGTCAGTGCTGTTAAGGGCTGACGTGACCTTTTTCTTTGTGTTTTCTGAAATGTCCCGTGCCATTAAAACAAGGCAGGCATTTCCTTCTTCAACGGACTCAATAACGGTGTCGCAACCGATTTTCATTTTGCCTGCTCTGCGGCAAAGTCCGAGAAAGCTCAGTAATCTGTCATTCACCTTTAGCCAGCTCCTCTTTGAGAGATTCATATACCTCATCGGGAATCTGACTTGAAAATGCTTTTTCCAGACGTCTGCCCTTGATTGCCTTTAAAAGACATTCCTCACAGTTGCAGATGTAAGCGCCTCTGCCGGATTTCTTACCTGTGAAGTCCAGCTCAATAGAGCCTTTCTCTGTAACCTCGCCCTGTTCATTCAGAACATCAGGCAGGCGTACAACACGGATAAGCTCACGCTTGGGCTTCATTTCGTTACAGCCTGTGCATTTTCTCAGGGGTATTTTCTTTTGTTTCATTTATTCAGCCTCGTTAACTTCGGCTGTGTCGCTTTCGGTTGCAACTTCGTCCTCGTCTTCGCCGTAGAAGCCGCTTTCGGGACGAATGTCAATCTTCCAGCCTGTAAGCTTTGCGGCAAGTCTTGCGTTCTGGCCCTTGTTGCCGATAGCAAGAGAAAGCTGAGAATCGGGAACGGTAACCTTGCAGCTCTTTGTGCCGTCCTCAGCAACAACTACCGAAACAACACTTGCAGGAGCAAGAGCGGCCGCAATGAACTTTGCAGGGTCTTCATCGTAAACGATGATGTCGATTTTCTCGCCGCCCAGCTCTTCAACGATTGTGCCAACTCGAGCACCACGGTTGCCGATACAAGCACCCACTGCGTCAACTGCGGGGTCGTTTGAGATAACAGCCATCTTTGTTCTGGAGCCTGCCTCACGGGAGATAGACTTGATTTCTACAATGCCGTCGAAAATTTCGGGTACTTCCTTTTCGAACATCTTTCTTACAAAGTCGGGGTGAGTACGGCTGATAATAGCCTTGGGGCCTCTGTCTCCCACTCTTACGTCAACAATGTAAATCTTAACGCTGTCGCCTTCCTTAAGGTTTTCCTCGCCAACCTGCTCGCTTACGGGAAGCACTGCCTCAGCCTTGCCGAAGCGGATTGTGGCGTTGCCTGTTTTGGGGTCGATTCGCTCAACTGTTGCAGTAACGATTTCCTTAAGCTTAGACTGGAACTCTCTGAGCACCTGACCCTTTTCGCCGTCACGGATACCGCCGTGGATAACGTTTTTGGAAGCAGAAACTGCAATTCTGCCGAACTTCTTGGGGTCAAGAGGAATACCGATTTCCTTGCCAACTGCGGCACGTTTTGAAATAACCTTTGCGTCCTCAAGGAGAATCTCAGAGGTTTCGTCCTCAATTTCTTCAACAACGGTTTTAATCATCTTAACTGAGAAGGTGTTTTTTCCTGCGTCCATTGTGATGTCAATGTTTTCGTTGCCGTAGAGGTTTTTACAGGCAACAACAATGGCACGTTTGATTTGCTCAATCATATAGTCTACGGGGATGCCTTTTTCTTTTTCGAGAAGAGCAAGAGCCTCGAATAATTCTTTGTTGTTCATTTTTTATAACCATTCCTTTCTGTTCTTTTGTATATTTTAAAAATCAAGGTCGTCAGCCTTAACCCAGGCGGCGTCCTTCTTTGAAATTGTAACCTCATTTTCGCCGTCGTAGTCTTCAATGGTGAGGTTAACGCCCTCAAGTGCTTTAAGCACACCGCAGAACTCCTTGCCAAGACCCTCAATAGGGCGGATAAGGCGAACCTTGATGTCTTTGCCTATATATTCTTCAAAGTGCTCATCACGAGTGAGCTCTCGCTCAAGACCCGGGGAGCTTACCTCAAGAATATAGTTCTGGGTGATGAAGTCCTTTTCGTCAAGAATGGGGTCAATTGCACGGGATACGTTTTCGCAGTCGTTGATGTTGACACCCTCTGCCTTGTCGATGAAAATTCTTAAGTACCACTCAGCACCTTCTTTGAGAAAGCGGACGTCCCACACCCTTACGCCAAAGCTTTCGGCAATGGGCTGGGCAATGGCTTTTACACTTTCTGCAATGTTTAAGCCTTTGTTCTGTGCCATAAACATTCCTCCTGATAAAAACTTAGGAGCGAGCCTTTCGGCTCACTCCTTAACCTTAAGGATATTAACTTTGTTATTATTATAACACTTAAATATGTAAAAATCAAGCATATAAAGGAAAAAGCCTTTGTCATAAAAGCCAAATATAAAGGAAAAAAGCCCATTTTAAAGGGCTTTTTCACAAATACACATTATTTTTTCTTTTTAAAGTTGCGGTAAAGAGTCCACGCAAGGGCAAGCACCTGCAAAACTGCGGCACAGATGTAAATAAGGCTGATGTTGTCAAAACCGTTTATAAAGGTGAAGAAGGTTATCTGTATGCCGAGAGCACAGGTCCACACCAGAATACTTATGGAGAAAAACTGCACCGTGTGATTCCACCAGATACAGGCAAAAACCAAGTGAACAATAGAAGAAACGGGAATAGCCAGAATATAGCATATCCAGGCTGAGTCAAACTCAGGCAGGAAAACCCTCAGCCCCACAAACACAACGGTGGCGGCAAGCCACACCAGAAGGATTGACATAACGTCAATTAAAATGTGCCTTCTCTGGCGTGTAGGCAGTACCTTTTCCTCGGGCTTGTCCTGAGAAACAAGGTCGTTTACCGTAACGTCAAAAATCTCGGCAAGCCTCACAAGTACGGTTACATCGGGGATTCCGTCCCCACGCTCCCACTTGGAAACAGACTTGTCAGAGTAGCTGATAAGCTCGGCAAGCTTGCCCTGGGTAAGCCCTGAACGTTTGCGGTAATATGTGATATTGTCAGCGATTATGGATTTAAGCTTTTTTTCATCCATCTGAAAAAGTCCTCCGAAAAAGCTTTAAAAAGCAAGATATATATAATAGGGTAATAGAAATTGAAATTTTTGTCAATGGCTAATTTCATAATGAAATATTTTCCCTTGGAAAATATGAAATACATCTTTGGGATGTATGAAGTATCTGCGATATGAAGTATTTGCTTTGCAAATGTTAAGGTGGCGGAGTCGCCCTCAGTGGCTAACGGTCTGCTTGCAAAGTGATTTTTACCTCAAGCTCTTCTTTGGTGTCAGGTCGGTAGAGCTTAAGGGTAGCTTTGTCGCCTTCGCTGTAATTCATCAGGGCGTTGTAAATGTCGCTGAAGGACTTGATTTCATAATCGTCAAGACCTGTTATAATATCGCCTGTCTTTACCTTGCCGTTGTCACAAGGGCCGCCCTCTATAATTTCGGAAACGAGAATACCCTGAGGCACGTCGTTGTAATAAGCTTCTGCTTCGGTTACAGCAGTGCCTGTAATGCCGATTTTCACTCTGCCTGAAACATAGCCCTGTCTGATAAGGTCGTCAACAACCTCTTTAACGGTGCGGCTGGGAATTGCAAAGCCCATACCCTCGTAATCTTCAGAGGCGATTTTGGCAGAATTTACGCCTATAACCTGACCGCAGAGGTTTGAAAGAGGACCGCCTGAGTTGCCGGGGTTAATGGCGGCGTCGGTTTGGATGTACTTAACCTGAGTGGAAAGCCCAAGGGTTCTGTCCTTGGCAGAAACAACACCTCTTGTGAGGGTGTTCTGAAACTCCATACCGCCGGGATTACCCACAGCAATAACGTCTTCGCCAATGCTGACAAGGTCGGAGTCGGCAAACTCTGCAGGCACAAGACCCTGAGCGGTAATCTTGATAACTGCCAGGTCGGTTCTTGTGTCAAAGCCCACAACCTTTGCTTCGTAGGTTGTACCGTCACTTAAGACAACGTCGTTGAAATTTGCTTTTGAGTCACCGATAACGTGGCTGTTGGTTACAATGTAGCCGTCGGTGTTGAGAACTATGCCTGTGCCCTGACCTACGGGTTTGAGTCGGTCTTTGTCGGAATAGCACATAATGCCTACAGCAGAGGGAGATACCTTTTCAAAGGCGGTCTGGTTGTTGTACTTTTTCGAGTCGTCAGAGTCAGTGGGGTACTTGTTGAGGATAATTTCTCCGTCGCCGAAAAGCTCTGAATTGTCCACAGGCTCTGTGGGAAGCTCGGTGGGCTGCTGAGGCTTGGTTTCTTCATTTTCTTCGAAATATTCAAATCCGTCAGGGAAGAAAGGAGCAAAATATTCGTAGAAGGGGTTATTGTTATTATGATTGCTGTCGTTGTTGCTGCGTGCACCCATAAAGTAAGCAAGAGTTCCTATGGCAGTGAGTGAAAAAAGTCCCAGAAGTACCCACAGGAGAATAAGCATAACCTTAGCACCTGTGCTTTTCTTTTTCGGCACTACAGGAGCACTGTGAGCAGGGGTGTAATAGGTTTGCTGATAGCTGTGAGCAGGAGCATAGGGCTGTGCCTGTTGAGGCTGCTGAGGCTGTTGAGGTTGATAGGGTTGATAGGGAGCCTGATAGGGTGGCTGATAAGGAGCCTGCCGGGGAGCCTCGTAAGGCTTGTATGGCTGCTGAGTCTGCTGATATGGCTGAGCCTGCTGAACCTGTGGAGCCTGCTGATATTGCTGATACTGCTGAGAGGGTTGAGCAGGCTGGTATGTCTGCTCTGCCTCGGGCTTGGTTTCTTCACAAGCAGGACTGTTTGTATATTCTTCGTTCATTTAATTTTCCTCCGGTTTATTGTCTGCCGAAAGAAGCTTTCTGCGTTTCTGTTCAGGCAGAGTAAAGGTGAATCTGCAGTATTCATCGGGTTTAGAGTCGGCAGTGATTCTGCCACCGTGAAGTCCTACAACGGTACGGCATATATAAAGCCCAAGACCCATACTGCGTTTGTCCTGGCTTCGGGATTTGTCTGCCTTGTAGAATTTGTCGAAAACATAGCGGATGTCCTCGGGCAGAATACCCTTGCCGCTGTTTTCAATGCTGATGATATTAAAGCCGTTTTCCTTTGAAAAATCAAAGCGGATGACACCCTTCTGAGGGGTGAATTTTACGGCATTTTCAACTAAATTGTATATAGTCTGGTGAAGCAGGTCACGGTCACCGAAAACCATAATATTTTCTTCAATGTCAAGCCCCTCAATGGTAAGCTCTTTTTCGCCCAGCTTGCTTTCGAAGCTTTGCAGAACGCTGAAGATAACGTCAAGAATGTCGAAAGAGGTTTTGTTTACCTTGATTTCACCGCTGTCGATTTTGGAAAGGGAAATCATAGAGGTAACAAGGCGAGAAAGCCTTTTGGTTTCATCAGAAACAATTGAGAGGTAGTAGTCCTGCTCTGTTTTGGGAATTGTGCCGTCAAGAATTCCGTCGATATAACCCGAAATCGTGGTCATCGGGGTTTTCAGCTCGTGGCTTACATTTGCCACAAAGTTTCGCCTTATGCCTTCCATAGAGGCGAGAGAGTCTGCCATTTCGTTGAAGGCGGTGGCAAGCTCGCCGATTTCGTCTTTGTTTTTAACGTAAACTCTGGTTTCAAAGTTTCCTGCGGCAAAGCGTTTGGTGGCGTCTGTCATCTGCTTTAAGGGTCGGGTAGTGTTGAAGGCATACACCGAGGTAAAGGTGAAAATCAGAAGTGCCGCCAGAAGCACCACAATGGTGAAGACAAAGAAAACCGAGGGCACGGCGTCGCTTGACCACATTGTGTGCTGAGCAACAACCACACAGCCTGCGGGGTTTCCCTGAGAGTCCAGAACAGGCACGGCGGCTACATAATGAGCCTTGTCGTAAAAGCCGTTTACGTTGCCGTAGGCCACAAAAGTGCCTTTCTTGACGGCCTGAGTAACGATTACGGGCAAATTCTTGCCTGTGCGGTCCTTCGAGGGGCTGGAGAAAACAATCTTACCCTCAGAATCGGCTAAAATAACGTCAGCCCCCTCAGACTCGCTTCGTCCCTCAAGATAAGAGAAAACGGCGGTCTGAAAAAAATCATCGTTATTCTTTTTGTTTTCTTCCGTAATGTGGTTTGCCACTTCCTGAGCGGTGCGGATTATGTCTGCTTTCTTTTCTCTTTCAATGTAGTTGGTTACGGGATAAACCAGAATAACCGTGACAATAAGGAGAATAAGCAGCACCATCAGGATACTGTAAAACAAAAACCGCCGGAAGACGGTTTTATTAAGGATGGTTTTTACGTTTGTCATATTATCTTACTTCAAACTTGTAGCCTCTGCCCCAAACGGTGCAAAGCTCCCAACTGTCACTTGCTCCGTCGATTTTCTCACGGATTCGCTTGATGTGTACGTCAACGGTACGGCTGTCGCCGTAATAATCAAAGCCCCATACTTCGTCCAGAAGCTGGTCTCGGGAAAACATTTTGTTGGGGTTTGAAGCAAGGTGATAAAGAAGCTCAAGCTCCTTGGGTGGAATGGAAATTGCCTTGCCCTTTACCTTAAGCTCGTAGTTTGTAAGGTTAATCTCAAGGTTTTCCCACTTGATTTCCTTAATGGTGTTTGCCTCTCCTGAGTCTGTACGGCGAAGCACGGCTCTTACTCTTGCAATAACCTCTTTTGTTTCAAAGGGCTTTACTATGTAGTCGTCTGCACCCAGCTCAAGACCCAGCACCTTGTCAAAGGTTTCGCCCTTGGCGGTAATCATAATGATTGGACACTCTGAGGTTTTTCTGATTTCTCTGCAAACCTGCCAGCCGTCCAGCTTTGGAAGCATAATGTCCAAGAGAATCAAATCGGGGTTTTCGGTTCTGAAGAGCTCCACTGCTTCTTCGCCGTCAGAGGCAATTACCGTGGAGAAGTTTTCTTTTTCAAGATAAAGCCTTAAAAGATTGGAGATGTTAGTGTCGTCGTCTACAATAAGAATTTTATGAAGTCCCATTTTTTACCTTCCTTTCCTTTTGCCATTGTAACACATATAAGTTAATATTTATTAAATGTTGTCTGATTTTTGTGTGAAAATCCTATTTGCAAAAAACCGCCCGACGGCAGCCCGTCAGGCGGAAGCAGTTGATTTATTCAACTCAGCAGGGCCGACTAATGCAACGAGTGAACATTTCAATAACATACTCTACATCCTCGTCGCTCATTTTTGTGTTAAGAGGGAGGGTAAGCTCGTTTTTGTACATATCAAAGGCATTGGGGAAATCCTTGATGTCAAAGCCCTTGGACTTGTAAGCGGTAAGCATAGGCAAGGGCTTGTAGTGAACGTTGCAGACAACGCCGTTTTGAGCCATAGCCTTGTAAAACTCGTTTCGGTAGATTTCGTCTTTGCCTGTGAAGCGTAAGAGGTAAAGGTGACCGCTGCTTCTGAAATCCTCACCGCTGTGCTTAAGGAAGGTTACGGGAAGCTTTGAGAAAGCCTCGTCGTACATTTTGATGATTTGGTGACGCCTCTGGATTATCTCGTTGTAGCGGTTCATCTGAGCAACGCCCAGAGCCGCCAGCACGTCAGGCATATTGCACTTGTACTGGGTGTCAACCACGTCGTATTCCCAGCTTGTGCCCTGGTTTTTCTCGAAGGTGTCCTTGGTCTGACCGTGAAGTGAGAAGAGCATATATTTTTTGTAAAGCTCGTCGCTGTCAATGCCCTTGATGTTACGCCAGGTGGTAGCACCGCCTTCGGCAGTGGTGAGATTTTTAACGGCGTGGAAGCTGAAGTTGGTGAAATCCGCAACCTCACCGCACATTTTGCCCTTTCGGCTTGCACCCAATGCGTGAGCACCGTCGGTGATAATCATAACTCTGCCAATTGCAGCCTGATGGTCGTTAGAGGGCCTAAAGAGGTGGCGTTTATTTTCCACAGCTTTGAAAATTCTGTCGTAATCGCACATTACACCTGCTAAGTCAACAGGGATAATAGCCTTGGTTTTTTCATTTATAGCGGCTTCCATTTTGTCGTAGTCCATTTCGAAGCTGTCCTTTTTGCAGTCAATAAGCACAGGAGTAGCACCGATATGGTAAAGCACAGAGGCAGTTGCAGTGTAGGTATAGGCAGGGACGATAACTTCATCCCCTTCTTTAATACCCAGAACTCTCAGAGTGAGCTCTGCACAGGAAGTCTGAGAAGAAAGGCAGACTGATTTACCTGTGTTGCAAAACTCTGAAATCTGCGACTCAAGAAGCTTTGTTTTAGGGCCTGTTGTAATCCAGCCCGACTTAAGAACCTCAACAACCGAGTCAATCTCAGCCTGAGTAATGTCGGGAGGAGAAAAAGGAATGTTTCGCATAGTATAACTCCTTTGGGATAAAAAGCATAAATTCCTACTTTATCACGCTAATTATACATCAAAGAAGCTTTAGTGTAAAGAGTTTTTTGTAAGGTAAATTCTATTTATATCCCTTTATTTTTGGCGTTTTTGCTCATAAAAAGGTACTTGTTGCGGGTTGCTTCTCCTCCGCGGATGTGCCGCTCGGATTTGTTCTGCTGCAAAACCTTGTTGACCTTTTTGAAAAGAAGAGGGTCTATGTATCTGAGCCGCTTGCTCACATCCTTGTGAACCGTTGATTTGCTTATGCCGAACTTAAGAGCTGTACCTCTGACCGTGGCATTTTCGCTGACGATATATTCGCCCAGTCTGGCGGCTCTTTCTTCTACGATTTCTTTCATACAGAAACCTCCATTAAGTATTCCTTAAATGATATGTGTTTTCTCTTTGGGATATGAAAGTTAAGCAGGAAGGGTTTTCCGGTTAATTCTTTAAAAATAAGCTTTAAAACAGTTTACATATTTGTCAGAATATGTTATTATAAATTGAATATTTATAACTATAATTATGTAAATTTTGCGTAAAGAAAATAAAGGGCGGTATACATTATGAGAGGCGACGCTGTACTCACCCCCAAAACTGAAAAGAACTTTGCCCAGGCAAGACCCGTGAGGATTTGCCTTATAACCACCTTTGCCGCAAATTTTGAGTTTTTCATTTCTGACGAGGCCAAGCATTTTTCGGAAAACGGCTTTGAGGTTACTGTTGTCTGTGCAAATATGGATAAGCAGTTCAGAGAAAAGCACGAGAAATTTGCAAAGGTTTATGAGCTTCCAATGCCTTTTGGCGTTTCCTTTGCTTCAATTCCCAGCAGTGTACGCTTTTTAAACAGATTTTTTAAAGAGAATAACTTCGATGTTATTCAGTATTCCTCGCCCTATGCTTCCTACTGCTGTACTCTTTCAAAGGGGCTTAAGAACATTCCACTCAGGGTTTATACCCAGTGGCTTTTGAGATATACAAGCTGTAAGGGCTTGAAGCGTTCTGTTTACAAATCTATTGAAAAATTCACCTGCAAGGGAGCTACCAATGTTGTGGCTTCTACCCCTGCCAATATGGAAATGACCATAAGCGAGGGGCTTTGCCCCAAGGAGAAGATTTCCGTTATCGGCAAGGGCGGTGTTGCAGGTGTTGACTTCGATGTTTTTGACATCGGCAAAAAGCCTCAGCTTCGCTCTCAGGTAAGAGCAGAGCTGGGTATTGACGACGATGATTTTGTGTTTTTAAACGTGGGCAGACTTATTGCCGACGAAGGTGTGGGTGAGCTTATCTCGGCTTTTCGCAGGCTTTGTGAGAAAAATGAAAAGCTTAAGCTGATTTTTGCAGGCAAAGAGGACACACCCTCTTTTCTTGACAGAGAGCTTATAAGCTGGGCAAGACAAAGCAAAAACGTGATTTTTACCGAGGAAAAAAGCGACAGCTTCACCGCTGGACTTATGGCTTCTGCTGATATTCTTGTTCTGCCAACTCACAGGCAGAGGTTTTCCATTGCTCTTACAGAGGCGTTGGCTATGGAGCTGCCTGTTATTACCACAGATGTTCCCGGACCCAGCGAGTTTATTGTGAAAAACGAAAGCGGCTCAATTGTTCCCAGAGGAGATGAAGAGGCACTTTTTAAAGAGATGAGTGCCCTTATGAAGGACGAAAACCGCAGAAAGCTCTACGCCGAAAAAGGCAGAGAGCGAGCCGAGAAGTTTTACGCCAGAACTGTTATGCGTAAAATCTGGTTTACATATTACAGCCGTCTGATAGGCTTTGACGACGGACACATCAAGTTTATGTACCTTACCTCAAACCCTGCCGCCGCAGTTCAGGCTGAAAACGCAGGGGTTGACAGAATCTTTTTGGACCTTGAGGTTATGGGCAAGTTTGAGCGACAGGGTCACCTTGATACCGTTGTTTCTCACTCAAGCCTTGAGGACGTTAAAATCCTCAGGTCTGTGCTGAGCAAGTCAAAGCTTCTTGTAAGGTGCAACCCTGTTCATCAGGGCCTTGGCAGGGAGATTGACAAGATTGTTGCCGACGGTGCAGATGTTATTATGCTTCCTTACTTCAAAACCGTTGAAGAGGTCAAGTTCTTCCTTAACTGCGTTGCTGGAAGAATCCGTACCGTGCTCCTTTTTGAAACTGCCGAGGCAGTGGCGAATGTGGACGAAATTCTGGAGCTTTCGGGTATTGACGAGGTTTACATCGGTCTTAACGACTTGCATTTAAGCTATAAAATGGACTTTATGTTTGAGCTTTTATCCAACGGCACTGTGGATATGCTCTGCGAAAAGTTCAAAGCAAAGGGCATTTCCTACGGCTTTGGCGGTATTGCCAAAATCGGCGAGGGTCTGGTTAAGAGCGATGACGTTGTAGGTGAGCACGTTCGTCTGGGCTCCACCTGTGCGATTCTTTCCAGAACCTTCCGTAACGAAGTGGACACCAGCCGTCCCATTGATGACCTCAGAGGCGAGATTATCCTCCTTCGCAAGCGAGAGATTGAAACCCGCAGATGGAGCGAAGAGGACTTTGCAGAAAACCGCAGAAGAGTTGCCGAGGGCGTTGAAAAGGTGCTGGAAATCAAACGTAAGAAAAAAACTCAATCGGGAGAATAATTTATGGGTGATATTGAAAACAAAGGCCTGCCAAAGGTGCTTGTGTGCTTTGTTATGCCGTGGAACGACAACGGCTCACAGCACAGTCTGGCAGAAATATTTTCCCGTTGGGATAAGGACAGACTTGCCCTTGTGTATGCCAGAGCGGAGCTTCCAAATACACAGTACTGTGACAGGTTTTTCCGAATAAATGAAAACGCAATGGTAAAAAGCGTGTTTAACCGAAAGGTCAAGACTTCTTCCGTTGTGCATAACTCTGACAAGGCGGTTATTGACAGCGAGGCTCAGGAGCTTGAAAAGGAGAAAAAGCGTTACCGCAATACTTCCAAACGCAGAAACTGGTTTATGGTTTACGCAAGGGAGCTGGTGTGGAAATTCGGCAAATGGAAAACTGCCGAGCTTAAAAAGTTTATTGACGACTTTGACCCTGACATTGTTTTTATTCCTCTGGACTCCAAGGTTTATATGACAAGAATTGGCAGATTTGTGGCTCAGTACACCAAAAAGCCCGTTGTCTGCTATGTTACCGACGACACCGTTACCTTTAAGTATGCCTTTGCCCAGCCGGTGGATTTGTTCAGAAAGAACATCTCCGTTAGAAATAACGCCAGACTTATCAAAGGCAGTGAAAAGGTCTTTGTTATGGCTCCCAAGGCAAAAGCCGAGCTGGATGAGCTTTACGGGGTGGATTGCAGTATTCTCACAAAGCCTGTGGATTTTTCAGGCCTTAGCTTTGAAGAAAAGAGTGTAAACAAGCCTCTTAAAATGATTTACACAGGGCTTCTTTCCATTGGCAGAGAAAAATCCCTGTGTCAGATTGCCAAGGCAGTGGCAAGGATAAACAAGAACGGCGAGAAAATCCGCTTTGAGATTTACTCAAGCGATACCCCCAAGAGAAGAAACCGCAAGGTGTTAAGCTCTGGTGGTGTGCACTTTTGCGGCAATGTCAGCCGAGAGGCGGTTAATAAGCTTCAGAAAGAGGCCGACATCACTGTTTTTGCCGAGTCCTTGTCCTATTACTACAAGAGCAAGGCAAGGCTTTCTTTCTCCACAAAGCTTACTGATTATTTTGCAAGCTCAAGCTGTATTTTTGCTCTTGGACTTGAGGATATTGCTCCTATGGAGTACTTAAAGAGCAACGACGCAGCACTCACCGTTAACCGCTATGAGGATATTGAGGAGAAGCTGAGGCTTCTTTGCGATAATCCTGAGCTTGTGAGAGAGTACGGCAGAAAGGCCTTTGACTGCGGCAGGAAGAATCACAATAAAGATAAGATTCTTTCTGATTTTGAAGAAGAAATGCTGAAAGTTTATTCAGAGTGTAAAGGAAAAAACTGATGAAAGTTTTGCAGATAAATTCGGTTTACCCCACAAAAAGCACAGGCAGAATTGCCGCTCAGATTGCTGAGATTCAGCTTTCTCACGGTATTTCGCCTTACATAGTCTGCTCACAGAGCTTTGAAAAGGATGATAACATCTTTGAGATGAAGTCGGGTCTTTACAAGAAAATCAACATCCTCAAGACCCGCCTTTTCGGTAAGCACGGCTTTTACAGTAAGTCTGCCACCAAGGCTATGCTTAAGTGGGTGGACGATGTTAAGCCCGATATAATCCATCTGCACAACATTCACGGACATTACCTTAACGTTGAGCTTTTATTTGAATATATCAAAGAGAAAAATATCCCCGTGGTCTGGACTCTTCACGATTGCTGGGCTTTTACAGGGCATTGCTCTCATTTTGATTTTGCAGGGTGCGAAAAGTGGAAGACGGGGTGTCACCACTGCTCACTTAAAAAAGATTATCCCATAACCTGGTTTTTTGACAGGTCAAAAGAGGCTTACAAAGACAAAAAACGCCTCTTCACCTTGCCTGATAAAATGGTTATCACCACCCCCTCAAAGTGGCTTAAGGAGCTTTGCAAGGAGTCGTTTCTTTCAAGTTATCCCGTTGAGGTGGTTAACAACGGCATTGACCTTCAGCTTTTTAAAAGTGTTGAATCCGACCTTAAATCAAAGCTTTCTCTTGAGGACAAGTTTGTGATTTTCGGCATTGTTGACAGCCTTAAAGGCACAAAGGGCGGCCAGTATTTTCTTCAGCTTTCAAAAATGCTTAAGAAAGACGAGGCGATTTTGCTCCTTACCCCCAAGGAAATTGAAGGGGATGTGCCTGAAAATATAAAAATATACTCTGAAAACGTCAGCACAAAGGAGCTTTGCTCTCTTTACACTATGGCTGATGTTTTCGTAAATCCTTCTTTGCAGGAGAGCTTTTCTATGGTTAATCTGGAAAGCCTTGCCTGCGGTACCCCTGTTGTTACCTTTAATTCAGGGGGTACTACGGAGTGTCACAGCGACAAAACAGGAGTTCTTGTAAGCCGAGGCGACACACAGGCTCTCTATGAGGGCATACAAAAGGCGAGAAAGGGAGCTTTCAGCAGTGAGGACTGCATAAAGAGGGCGACTGAATTTGATTACAAACTGAAATTTGAGCAGTTTATCCATATCTACAACGGTATTTTACATAAATAATTAAGGAGAAGCTATGTTAGTCTGGCTTTCTATGCTGACTGCTGTTGCGGTGCTTTGGTTTGTTATCCCTGACAGCATAGGCGAAAAAAAGAAAAAGCTGATGTTTCTTACCTTCAGCGGCATAATTGTGGTTTTCCTGGTGGGGGGCAGGTGTGTTGAACGTACTGCCTCAGCGGACGTTCTGGCTTACTACCGTATATATGAAGACGCCATTACCCGCAGTATAGAATCTGTAATGAGAAGCAATCAGACAGAGTGGGGTTACACGGTATTTAACAAGATTCTTGCTTTTGTTATCCCTTGGCCCCAGTTTATTGTTTATCTTGAGGCGGCGTTTGTTACTCTTTCTGTTTTCCGTTTCCTTTACATAAACGTAAAGGACGTTTGTCTTGGTGTTATTGTGTATTTCTGCACAGGTGCCTGGGCATTTATGACCTCGGGCTTTCGCCAGGCGTTTGCCATAGGAATCTGTCTTTTTGCTTATGAATTTATGAAGAAAAAGGCTTTTAAGTCTGATTTAATAGCTCTGCTTCTTATTTTTATTGCGGCTATGCTTCATTTTTCGGCGTGGGTTTTTGCGGTGGTGTTTGTTATCCGCAACATCAGTGTACGCCCGAGAGTCTTTCTTATTGGCGTCGGGGCTACATTCTGCACATATTTTGTGCTTACTGCGGCGGTGGATTTGCTGGTGCGTATTACTGACGATACCCTTACTTCCAGCGGTTATGAGGGTAGTGTTTTCGGCGGACTTGTGCCTATCGCTACTTTTCTTGTTTCTCTTTTGCTTGCTTACCTTGCAAACAGGTCGGACAAGACTTTTGCAAAGACTTTCCAAGTGCCGATTCTTTTGGTGTTTTTCGGACTTTGCCTTTATACCTTCAGGTATAACAACACTATCTTAGAGCGTATAAGCTACTATTTTACTATTTTCAACTGTGTGCTTCTGCCCTCGGCAATTGGTGCAATAAAAGATTACAGAACAAGAAACATCGTCAAAGCCCTTTGCATAGGAGTGTGCTTCTTCCTGTTTGTTGACAGAATGGCAGCAACAAATGATTACTATTTTTACTGGATGTAAATTATGAACAATACAGAAAAAGCCTTTATTGAAATATTGTCAGCCTTTGTAAACGAAAGAGAGCCTGAGCTTTCTTTTGAGGTTGACGGCGAAAAACTATATAATCTTGCTCACAGTCAGTCGGTGGCAGGTATTGTCAGCTTTGTGCTCCACAGGGCGTATCGTGACGATTTGTTAAGCCAGAGCAAAAAGCTCAGTACCGCTTATGACAAAACCATCGCCCACGTTATCCGCAGAGAGGTGGAAACCCAGAGCCTTTTTTCTCAGCTTTCCGCCGAAGGTATTGAGCACATCACCTTTAAGGGCAATGTGGTAAAAAGAAGCTACCCTGTAAAGGAGCTTCGCACCTTTGGGGATATCGACCTTATTATTAAAGAGGAAAACCGCAAGAAAAGCCACGCCTTTATGATTAAAAATGGCTTTACTTCTGAGGCTATGGACGGCGGTGCGGTGTACGGCTACAAAAGGGGCAAGGAGTTTTATGAGATTCACACCTCTATGAACTCCGAGCGGACAAAGCTTTCCGATTACCTTAAGGATTACTGGTCAAAGACCGAGAAAAAGCAGGGCCTTACCTACGAGTTTGAGCCTAACTTTCATTTTTGCTACCTTATAAGTCATATTGAAAAGCACGTTAACTGCTCCAACGCAGGAGTGAGGATGTACCTTGACATCGCTCTTATCCTTAAGAACGACAGACAGAGCCTTGACTTAAAAAAGGTGAGGGAAATCCTCAGAGAGTGCTCTCTGGAAAAATTTTACGACACAACCCTTTATCTTTGCCACCGTTGGTTTGGCACGGAGAAGCTCTTTGAAAGTGAGCTTTCTGAGAGCCGGTATGAGGCCTTTTGCGACTTTACCCTTAAGGGCGGCACCTTCGGACTGTTGGACGTGGGAGCGGACAGCAGCGTAAGGCGTAGTATGAAAGACGGCAAGGTGAATAAGGCAAAGCTTATTCTCTGCCACGTTTTCCCACCTTACAGAGAAGTAAGGCGAATGTACCCCTTCTTCGACGGCAAGCCCTATCTTCTGCCCCTGAGCTGGGTGATTCACCCCTTTAAGGCGGCAAAACGCTCGGGCCTTAAAAACATAAAAAGAGTGGTAAATGCCGACGTAAAAACCGCTCAGCAGGAAAAAGAACTCCTACGCTCAGTAGGGTCTGAGAGATAAAAAGCAACGCACCCGAGTAAAAAACTCAGGTGCGTTTTTGATTTGATACGAATTTAAAATATCAACCCGGAAGAGGTTCAAGAACTTCTATGGTCATAATCTCGCTTACAATCTCATTTGTCTTTGTGTCACGGATGTAAACTGTGAGGGTGTATGTGCCCATATCTTCAAATTTTTCCAGTAAGAAGGTGTTTTTGTCAGAATAGTCTTGAACGACTTTGGAATTAAGCAGGAATCGGTACTCGTAATTACCGCTGCCGCCCATAGCGGTGGCAGTAAATTCGGTATCGTAGACATATTCGTGCAGGACGGTGTGATTGTTGTGGTGGTAAAATGCCTTTACCGCTAAATTTGAAGTTGAGATTGCCTCAACTACCTTGTAATCATAAATGTGTCCGTAATCAACATAGTCAAAGCGGTTGTAATACTTTACCCCAATTCTGTATGTTCCTGTTTCTGTGAAGGTGTGGGTAAAGCAGTTTTCTTCGCTGATTTCAGTTACTTTTTCTTCATTGATGAAAAACTCATAGCGGAAAGGCTCGCCGTTGCCATCAACCAAAGCGGTAAAGGTCACAGGTGTGCCTGTTGTAGCCTTGCCGGAGTTGTAGTCAGCATAAAAACCGTTTGCGTGTGCGTCTGTCCAGAAAACGGAATCAACGTTAAAGTCTTCAATAATTTCTGCACACTTTTTCTGAATCATAGTGGCGTCTTTTATGGTGACTTTGTTGTCGCCGTCTACTTCTGAAGCGTATTCCTGCAAAGGAGTAAAAGAGGTGGATTTTACAAGATATTTCTGAATCATAGTGGCGTCTTTAACAGTCACCCTGTCGTCAAGGTCACAGTCGCCTGTGGTTTGTGGTGCAATAGTTGCCGAAGCACCTGTTGCACAAACGTTATAAAGTGCCAATGCAATAAGTAAAAATGCCGTTATATTTTTCAGTTTCATAAGAACCCTCCTTAAAGTTTTTTCCTTCACTTATTAGACGCAAAAATCCGCAAAAACTCACTCTGAAATTTTAAAAAATTTTAAAAAATTAAACTACCTGAAAAAAACGAAGCAATAAACCTTATTAAAAGTTCAGTGCTTCGTTTTAGTTTGCAAAATCATTTCCTGTGATTAAATAATGGATGGATACGTTAAAATACTCTGAAAGCTTAACGAGAGTTTCCAGATTAGGGCAACGCATACCATTTTCGTAATATGATATAGCTTCTCTGCTGATGTTTAAGTCCATAGCTACCTTGAGCTGACTGTATCCCTTTTTCTTTCTGATTTCATAAAGCCCAAGCATTTTCATAAAAAATATTCTCCAAATTCATTGTAACTATTGACTATATTGTAACAATCTGTTACACTAAAAATGTAACAGATTGTTACAACACAGCCGATTGGGGGAACAAATAATGAAATTAAGGATTGTAAAAGCATTATCGTTGTTAATGACTATGTTGATAATTGTTACAATGATATCTTTTAGTGTGGTCACCTTAAGAGCACTATCTCCTACTTACTCTGTATCATCTTCTTACAAGGCAAGCTCTTATTATACTTCGCTTTGCAATGTATCTTTGACAGGAAATCAAAGGCAAGATATTATAAATGTTGCTTTATCTCAGGTCGGATACAGAGAGGGAAATTACTCGGGAGATTACAGCGGAGCAGATGATGGTAGTTATAATAACTACACTGAATATAATTACTGGTACAATAAAAATGTAAGTAGTGGTATGCCTGTGGGAGGAAGCACTGCACCTTGGTGTGCAACGTTTGTATCGTGGTGTGCAGAACAAGCTAATATTCCTGCCACGATATTGAAAAGATCAACAGCTGCCGGCCATGGTGCTAGCTATTTTAATATAAATTTTTACTCAGGCTCATCTACACTGGCATCAAGCGGTGATAACGATTCTTACTTTAAAGGATATAACTATATACCCAAAACTGGTGATTTGTTTTATACACGAAGTTGGTCGCACGTTGGATTAGTGGTGGCTGTTAATGGGGCATATGTTACAACGGTAGAAGGAAATACTAATACTAATGGCAGTTCAGAAGGAAACGGAGTATATAAGCGAACAAGAGCAATTGGCGACTTGTATTTTGGTGTGCCTGATTATACTGGAACACCAACTCATAATGTCGATTATTCCTTTGGAACAAATTTTACAGCTTATCCAAAAGAAAAGATTACAGCTTCCAATATTTTTGACGCATATCATAGCCAAATAAGTTCAACTGCTTGGATAGGTACATCTGATTTGTGTACTATTTATGAGGTTTATACAGATGGATGTTGCAAGATTTCTTATCCTCTTGACGATGGCGGTTATCAAACTGCTTATAGTAAAATATCACTATTTGACATCTCTCATACTTGTAATTACAGTGAGCTGATGTGGTATGAAGCGGTTCATCCCCATTATAATTGTTATAAATGCACAATATGTGGTGAAGTAAAAAGGAATACCAATGAACTGAATTACATCGATTCTTGCGATGATTGTATAAATCATATTTGTGGTTATGATACACTAATGTGGTATGAAGCGGTTCATCCTCATTATAACGATTATAAATGTTTATTGTGTGGCGAAATAAATAGAAATCCTAATGAGATAAACTACGTTGATTCTTGCACTCATTGCAACCATCCTGACAAACCTAGTTTTAAAGAGTTGTTATCAGATTATAGTGTAAGAGATGATATTGAATTTTCTTGGGATAGCGTAAAAAATGCGACACATTATAATCTGTGGATATTTTATTTGAATGAAAATAATGAATGGAAAGAATACACGCATATCTTCTATGCGGATAGCGGATATAAGGAAAAATTACCGAGTGGAGAATATAGGTGTGCGGTACAAGCTTATAATTCAAACTTTTGGAACGATACTAACACCGACTGGATATATTCGCAGAGCGATTACTATTACTTTACTGTAAAAGAGATTACTCCTCAAAAACCAACATTGAATGGTTTTAATACTGAATATACAACAGCAGATACCGTAACATTTTTGTGGGATAGTGTAGAAAATGCAACACATTATAATTTGTGGGTGTACTATTTAAATGACGATGAGGAATGGCACGAATATACACATATCTTCTATGTAAATAATGGTCATTTTGAAAACTTTCCTAACGGAGAATACAAATGTGCTTTACAGGCGTATAACTCAAACTACTGGAATGAAGATTATACGGATTGGGTGTATTCGCAGAGTGATTTTTACTACTTTACTGTAAAGGATATACCTATTACAACTGAGGAAACTGAACCGACAACGGATAGCGTTGAAAAACCTACTTTTACTGTAACTGATCCAATCGAGAATACCGAACCGTCAAGTTCAACTGAATCGATTGAACCGACTACTAATATTATAGAGAATCCTTCAGAGTCTGTTACTACCGAGCCAACTGAAACAGTAAGCACAGACCCTGTTGAAACAACTGAGGCGACTGAGCCAAGCACAGGGGTTGTGGAGAAACCATCGGAATCCGTAACTACTGATCCTGTGGAGTCTACGGTTTTAACCGAAACCACCGAAACCACCGAAAAAGCAACAACCGCTGAGCCTGTTGAGTCAACTGCCACTGAGCCGACGGAGAGTGAGCCAACATCATCTCCTGTAACATCTTCTCAGGATGAGTCTGAGCCTTCTACAAGTACATCAAGCAGTGACGAAACAAAACCCACCGAGCCCGAAGATGACAAGGGACTTTTGGGAGATGTAAATGGTGACGGTAAGGTTAATGTTAAGGACGCAACACTGATTCAGAAGTTTGCGGCTAAGATTACAGCATTGACCGAGGTTGAAAGCCTGCGTGCGGATGTAAACGGTGATACTAAAATTAACGTTAAGGACGCAACTGCAATTCAGAAATTTGCCGCAAAAATTGAAACAGGCTTCCCCATAGGTAAACCTATCAAATAATTATTTAAAGCTTAACCCCTCTGCTTTTGCAGAGGGGTGCGTTTTTTCAGTCCTTTAGCTTTGCTCTAAGGCTTGTAAGGATTTTCTTTTCACGGCGGCTGATTTGTACTTGGGTTGTGCCTAAGATTTTTGCGGTCTGGGTCTGGGTTTTGCTCTGAAAATATCTCAGGGTGATGAGGTTCTGGTCGTCTTCGCTCAGTTCACTTATTGCCTTTTTCAGAGAAAGGCGTTCGCTGACCTCCTCTTCGCAGGAAGCCACTGGGATTAAAAGCTCAAACTCCTCGTCCTCGTTATCTGTTCTGCTAAGAGAAAGTGGCAGATAGCTTGAAGCGAGAGCGTCGGTGACGGCCTCTTTACTTTCGTTCAGTAAGGTGCAAAGCTCCTGTACAGTGAGCTCGTTTCCTGTTTTTTTGATGTTTTCTTCGTTGAGTCTTGCGATTTTTAAGGCGAGCTCTTTGAGCTTTCGGCTGACCTTCACGCTTCCGCCGTCACGCCATATCCGCTTTATTTCGCCCATAATAACAGGGACGGCGTAGGTGGAAAGCTTAAAACCCTTGCTCTCGTCAAAGCCGTCAATGGCTTTAATCAGCCCGATACACCCTGCGGAAACTATGTCCTCGTATTCCACCCCTCTGCCTGTGAACTTTTTTGCAATGGAGTGCACAAGGCCTAAGTTTTGGGCGATTTTTTCTTTCCTTTGTTCATAGGTCATAGCTTAACTTCTTTTTGAGGGTTACGGTTGTGCCTTTGCCCTCTGTTGAACGTACCTTCACGCTGTCCATAAAGCTTTGCATAACTGCAAAGCCAAGGCCTGCTCGCTCTTCACCCCCTGTGGTGAAAAGAGGCTCCATTGCTTTTTCAATGTCCTTTATGCCGCAGCCCTTGTCCCTTACTTTAATAGTGACAAGGCTGTTTTCATCTATTGCTACACTTATGTAAATAAGTCCGCCTTCCTGCTTGTAGCCGTGAACAATGGAGTTTGTCACTGCCTCGCTTACAGAGGTCTTTATATCGGAAAGCTGGCTTATTGTGGGGTCAAGCTGCATTAAAAAGGCGGCAACGGCACTTCGGGCGAAGGATTCGTTACTGCTTTTGGCAGGAAAGGAGAATTTTACTTGATTTTTGATTTTCATTTTATCACCCCCAGAGTTTCTATGCCTGAAAGAGAAAACATCCTTTTAAGGTGAGGCGGCACGTTGGTGACCTCTACCTTGCCACCCATAAGGGCCATATTCCTGTATCTGCCCATTATGAGCCCTATGCCCGAGGAGTCCATAAAATCTACGTTTTTATAGTCAAGCTTAAGGGTTTTTGGTTTGAGGATTTCGGCTTTTGCGTCGATTTTCTTGCGGATTACCGCCGCCGTGTGGTGGTCAAGCTCTCCTGAAAGGTGAGCCGTAAGCACCGAGTTTTCGAAGTTTAGCTCCAGCATTTTTACACATCCTTAAAATAATATATGCCCATACCTATTTTAGTAAGTATGGGCATAATTTTTTGAATTATTCTGTTGTCGGAAAAATTATTTTTTTAAAATTTCGGGTCTGATTTCACCTGCAAGATAGAGAGAACCGCAGATTATAAGAGCGGCGTTTTCTTCCTTTGCTTTTTTGTAGGCTTTTTCAAAGCCTTCGGTTACTGTTTTGCAGGGAGTGACTGAGTCGATATGTTGCTTTAAAATTTCTGCCATATCCTCACTTGTTCGTGTGCGTGGATTAGAAACAGGCACTGTAAAAGCAGAGGTGAAAAGTCCCTCAAGAAAATTAGCGGAAGTAAGAGAATCCTTGTCAGCCAACATTCCCATTAAAAGAACACGTTTTTTGCCGCCGGTGTATTTTTTCACTGCCTTTGAGAAAGCCGACATACCGTCGCTGTTGTGAGCACCGTCAAGGATAACGAGGATGTCCTTTCTGAAAACCTCAAACCTTGCAGGATTCAGGGCGTTTTTAAAGCCTTCTTTCATAGCTTCTTCGGTGATTTTCACCCCTGCGTCCTTGGCAAGCACCGCAAGAGCGGCTAAGGCGGTACGAGCGTTGCTGAGCTGATGTTCACCAATAAGGCCAAGGGTTAAGGGGATGTTATTAAACTCAAAGGCAGAGCCGTTTATGGTGTCTTCTATAACGTTTATTTTAATATCTGTGGAGAAAAGCAGAGGGCTGTGGTGATTTATGGCAGAGTTTTTTATTACCCTTGCCACGCTTTCCAGCTGCTCGCCGGAGATAACAGGACAGGTGTCTTTGATGATACCGCATTTCTGCAAAGCGATTTCTTCCACGGTTTCACCCAGAATGTCGGTGTGGTCCAACCCTACCTGAGTGATAACGGAGCAGAGGTTTGTCTTAATAACGTTGGTGGAGTCCAAGAGTCCCCCGAGGCCTGTTTCCAGCACCGCAAGGTCTACCTTTTCACGCTTGAAGTACTCAAAGCAAAGAGCAGTGACAAACTCAAACTCTGTTATAATAATGTCCTCTTGGTTTAGCTTGTCGACGAAAGTAAAGACGTACTCCGTGAGCTCTGCTAAGGTGTCTTTTGGGATAGGGGTGGCGTTTATCTGGATTCTTTCGCAGAAATCGGTGATAAAAGGGGAGATGAAAAGCCCTGTTTTGTATCCTGCACTTTTCAGCACAGAGGACATAAGGGCACAGACAGAGCCTTTGCCGTTTGTACCTGCAACGTGAACAAATTTTGTTTCGTCCTGAGGGTTTTTCATATCGGAGAGAAGTCTTCTGATTCGCTCCAGTCCCGGGCGGCTGCCGAATTTATTAAGAGAATGGATTTTTTTCAGTGCTTCAGTATAGGTCATTTTGTAAGCTCCCTGTAAATTTCGTTTTTCTTAAGTCCGCTGACAGTTGCTGCCTTTTTTGCGGCGTCGGAGATTTTTTGCCCCTCTTCTATGTAGCTTTGGGCAAGGTTTACTGCCTGCTCTAAAGTCATCTGCTCTTCAGCTTCTTCTGCCTTACCCTCTAACACAAGGACGATTTCTCCCTTTAAGGGGTTGTCAGCATAGGTGTAAAGAGCTGATTTTGTGTCTGTGCGGATGACCTCCTCGTGGATTTTTGTAATCTCACGGACAATGGTGAGCTTTCTCTCGCCAAAATAGGCGTAAAGGTCCTTGAGGGTGTTTGGAAGCTTGTGAGGAGCTTCGTAAAAAATCATTGTGCGTTTTTCGTTTACAAGTGACTCAAGGTGCTCTTTTCTGCTTTTTTTATTAACCGAAATAAAGCCCTCAAAGGTAAACCTGCCTGTGCTCAGTCCCGACAGGCAAAGAGCCGAAATAAGAGCGGAAGGGCCGGGGATTACAACGGTTTTAATGCCCAGCTTGCCACATTCTCTTACCAAATCCTCACCGGGGTCAGAGATACAGGGCATACCTGCGTCGCTTACCACAGCACAGCTTTCTCCCTGTAAAATTCTCTGGCAGATTTCTCCTGTACGCTGAGCCTTGTTGTGCTCAAAGTAGCTTACCATAGGCTTTTTAATGCCCAAGTGGTTTAAAAGCTTAAGGGTGACCCTTGTGTCCTCGGCGGCGATAAAATCCACCTCTGCGAGAATATCGGCACATCTTGGGGACATATCGCTCAGGTTTCCTATGGGTGTACCCACTACATAAAGGGTTTTAGGTTCAGTCATTTTTCTGCCTCCCTGCGTTTTGCTGGTAACAGCCGTAAATTGCGTTCATTTCCTCGGTAAAGCTTGAGTCCTCATTCTCCACAATAAGGGTAGGGAGAACATCAAGAAAGCCCTGCTTGCCGCCTTTTTTTCCTTTTAAAAGGAAGAGCTTGGGCTTTTTGTTGGCCTTGCCCTGAACAAACCTCAGCTCTTTTGGCTCAAGGTCGTATTTTCTCATAAGGCTCAAGGCGTCTGTGAGCCTTTCGGGACGCTGACACATACAAAAGCTGCCCGAAAACTGTAAAAGTCTGGAAGCAGTGCTTATGACGTCCTCCATAGTGCACATAGCCTCGTGACGGGCAAGGTGCTTGCTTTCACTTTCGTTTGTAATGCCGCCGCCTGCAATTTTATAAGGGGGATTACAGGTGACAACGTCAAAGTAGCCAAAGGGGATTTTGCCCTTAAGAAACCTTAAATCTTCATTTAAAACAGTGAAATTCTCACCTAAATTGTTATGTGTGACGCTTCTTTCTATCATATCAGAGGCATCATTTTGTATTTCAACGGCGGTGATTTTAAGCTCTCTGTCAAACCTGCTCCACAAAAGGGGAATTGTACCGCAGCCTGAGCCAAGGTCCACGCACTTTGCTCTTTTCTTCGGGCTTGCAAAGTGAGCAAGCAAAATTGTGTCTGTGGAAAAATGATGAGTGGGAGAAACAATGACCTCAATGCCGTTTCCCAGAGGCTCGAAATGTTCATTTTGTTTAAGCAAAAAATCACCTTCTTAATTATCTGTAAATGGAAAATGCCACACCCGAAACGAGTGCGGCATTTGTAAGTATAGGGATTACTCCTCTACGGGAGCTCCAACGGGGCAAGCATCTGCGCAAGCACCGCAATCTGCACAAGCATCAGCGTCAATTACATACTTGCCATCGCCCTCAGTAATAGCACCACAGGGGCACTCGTCAACGCAAGCACCGCAGCTGATGCAATCATCAGTGATCATGTATGCCATGGAGACACCTCCTTTATTAGTATCGCTTATATTGTAGCATAATTTTTTGAAAATGCAATTGTTTTTGAATATTTCCTTAAAAATATCTTTTATTCCAGATTTTTAAGGTTTTCCGCCTCTTCTTTGCTTATCTTTTTTGTGAATCCGTCCTTGATAAGCTTGACGTCCTTAACCTTGAAGACCTGAGGTGCGGCTTCGTCTGGGGTGTTGTCCATATGCACCTTGAGAGTACCTGTAACAAGGCTTACCTCTACAACTCTGCCTCTTCCTGCAGGTGTTTTTACAATTGCACCGTATTTGGGTGTGTTTTTGATAAGGTCAAGGTAGGCCTCTTCTTCGTATTTGAGGCAGCACATAAGTCTGCCGCAGGTGCCTGAAATCTTCACAGGGGAGAGAGAAAGCCCCTGGTCCTTTGCCATTTTAATGGAAACAGGCTGAAAATCTCCCAGAAAGCTGGAGCAGCAGAAGGGTCTGCCGCAAACACCCAGACCGCCAAGCATTTTTGCCTCGTCCCTTACGCCAATTTGGCGAAGCTCGATTCGGGTTTTGAAAACAGAGGCAAGGTCTTTAACCAGAGCTCTGAAGTCTACTCTGCCGTCGGCTGTGAAGTAGAAAAGGAGCTTGGAGTTGTCAAAGGTGTACTCAACATTTACAAGCTTCATATCCAGCCCGTGCTCGGCAACCTTTTTTTCGCAGGTAACGAGAGCCTTCTTTTCAAGCTCACGGTTAGCTTCAAGGCGTTTGATGTCTGCCTTGGTGGCTTTGCGGATGATTTTCTTTAAAGGATGAACGATTTCCTCGTCGCTTACCTCGTGATTTGCTGAGGCGATAACACCGCACTCAACACCTCGGGCAGTTTCTACGATTACCATTTCTTCCTGTTCAAATTTGACGTCGGTGGGGTCGAAATAATATATTTTTCCAACTTCTTTGAAGCGAACACCTACTACTTCTGCCATAATATCCTCCTGAATTCACCGCAGAGCCAGGTGCTTAAAAGCACAAGGCTAACGTTGCGGCTGATGGTATATATTCCTCGGTTTACGGTTTCTATAAGACCGATTAGTTTCTTCTTTGTGAGCTTTTCGCTGAGCTTTTCGCTTAAATCCCTTGAGAGGATGGTTTCTTCGCTGACTGTCATTGACAAGGCGTCGCTCAGAATTGCGCGCATTGCCTCAAGCAGAGCCTCTGCTTTTTTCTTCTCGTTTAATGCCGAGAGGTTTTTAAGCAGGCTTATTTCTGTGCTTTCCAGAAGGCTGAGTAAAATTTTCTGAGCTTCCTTTAAGGTTTCGTCGTCAAAGCCTGAGATTTGCTCAAGGTTTAAGACAACGCAACGGGATAGCACCGTTTCGGGTAAAATTCCTGCGTCTTCTGTTAAAAGCAGGAAGAGAATTGACTGAGGGGGTTCTTCCAGAGTTTTTAAAAAGGCATTGAGAGCCTCAACACCCAGCCTCTTGTCTGCGTCCTTGATAACGAAAACCTTGGTGTCGGCTTCGTTTGCTATTATGGAGCAGTTTCTGGTAATATTTCGTATTTCCTCAACGGAAATGGAGTCTGTTTTGCCACTGCCCTTTGCAAAGTAAATGTCAGGGTGTACCCCTTTTTCTGCCTTCTGACAGGGGATACAGCTTGAGCAGGGCTTTGAAGAGCTTTTGCACACTGCCCATTTGCTTAAAAGCTGAGAAAGTGCCTCTCTGCTTTGGGCGTTTGAGCCGTTTAAGATTAAAGCGTGGGGAAAGCGGCGGTTTTGCTCTAAAGCATTAAGCTCTGCTTTGATATTTTCATTTCCCGGAAAATTTTCAAAATTCAAAGTTTTACCGCCTTTCCTTTAATTTTATCATAAATATAAATATATTTCCACAGTAAGTTATTTACAGTTTAAAGTGACTTACCATAATACCCTGCTCTGTAATGTCCAGGTAAGCGTAGCTTGCACCGTAGCCGTGGCAGGAGCCGGGGTTTACTATGTAAAGGCCGTCGTCGTAGTCCTTAAGAGCATTGTGGGTGTGGCCGAATAAAAGCAAATCCGCTTCATTTTCTCTTGCGGCACAGACAAGGTTATAAAGCCCATATTTGGCGTTATACAGGTGGCCGTGGGTGATGAAAAGCTTCTTGCCTTCAAGGGTGATGGTTTCCGTGTTTTCGGCATTGACGCAGAAGTCGCAGTTGCCTCTCACACCGATAAAGTGCTTCTCGGGATACAGAGGCTTTAAATCTTCAAGGTCACTGTTGCCGTCGCCGCAGTGAATAACTACCTCTGCCAGAGGTTTTTGGTTTATTGCTTTTCTCAGGGAGAGGACATCGCCGTGGGTGTCGGAAACAACAAGGACTTTCATAGTATCACCAAGTCATAATGATTTTTTACCTCGCATAAGCTTTAGAGAGGTGTTTAATATGGCTAATGAAAAACAGATGGAAAACATCATAAAAATGCTTTCCGGTAAGCTTAACAAAAGCAGTGAGGAAATCAGGGAAAGCGTAAACAGAGGAAACCCCGATTCTCTTTTAAACAGCTTAAATCCTCAGCAGAGAGCTCAGGTGAATAACCTGTTGAGCAATCCCGAGCTTACAAAAAAGCTGATGGAAGATAAGTCGGTGCAGGATTTAATCAAGAGGCTTGAGCTCTGATGGGTGAGCTTGAAGATAAGCTTTCCTCCATACTCTCTGACCCCGAGGCAATGAGCAAACTGCAAACCCTGGGACGAAGCCTTGGCCTTGATACAGGAGGGTTGGGAAGAAACGTAAGCCCTGCACCTTCGCCTTCTCCTGTGTCATCACTTTTTTCACAAAAGGGTGATGACCTGAGCACAATGCTTATGAGGCTTGCACCTTTACTCAGCGATATGGGCAAAGACGATGAAACCGCCTGTCTTTTAAATGCTCTCAAGCCCTTTTTGAGCAAACCCCGTCAGCAAAGGCTTGAGCAGGCAGGAAAAATGCTGAGAGTAATGAAGCTTTTGCCTGTAATTAAAAACACGGGGCTGATATAACAGTTTGCCACGGTGGGCACCTACGCCTTTTGATAAACCGGATTTTATGATAAATTCGATTTACGGCGGTTTTATAAAGGGATTTGGTGCAAATTAAATTGCAGATTCGGTTGTGTCGCCGAAACGTCCACCACTGAAACGTCCGCTTCATTTTGAATGAGGGAGAATGTATGGATAAAATCCGTGACGAGGCAATGAAAAGAGCCGCACAAATGCAGAATCCGCCTGTAAGAAAAAGCGAAACCCACAGGGAAGAAAAGCAACCTTCTTTTGATGAAACACTAAAGCCTGAGCCGCAGGACCCTTTAGCGGGGCTTTTCAAGGACAAAGAGAAGCTGCTGATTCTGCTTTTGATAATGGTTTTGTCAGAGGAAAGCACAAATCTGGAGCTTGTGCTGGCTCTGCTTTATATAATTATATGATATTTAGGGTCAGCGTACCTGACCGTTGCCTTTTACTACAAACTTCACGCTTGTAAGCTCAGCTATACCCATAGGGCCTCTTGCGTGGAGTTTTTGTGTTGAAATGCCGATTTCTGCACCTAAGCCGAACTCGCCGCCGTCTGTAAAGCGTGTGGAAGCGTTAACATAAACTGCCGCTGCGTCAACACTGTTCAAGAACTTTTCGGCATTGGTGTAGTTCTCTGTTACGATACATTCGCTGTGGCCTGAGGAGAACTTTGCAATGTGATTTAAGGCACAGTCAATGCAGTTAACAACCTTAACTGCTAAGATATAATCAAGAAACTCTGTGGCGTAATCTTCCTCTGAAGCAGGCTTTACGCTATCTCCAAGAATCTCAATTGTCTTTTCGCAGCCTCTGAGCTCAACGTTTTTCTCGTCAAGTTTTGCCTTAATAAGAGGGAGAACCTCTTTGGCAATATTTCTGTGAACAAGAATTGTTTCAATAGCGTTGCAAACGGAAGGACGTGAGGTTTTGGCGTTGAAGATAATCTCAGCCGCCATATCCTTGTCGGCAAATTCGTCAACATAAACGTGGCAGTTGCCTGTGCCTGTTTCAATAACGGGCACCTTGGCGTTTTCAACGGTTGCCTTAATAAGACCTGCACCGCCTCTGGGAATAAGTACATCAAGGTAATCGGAAAGACCCATAAGCTCAATGGAGCTCTGACGGGTAGTGTCCTCAATAAGCTGAACACAGTCAGCAGGAAGCCCTGCAAGCTCAATAGCCTTACGCATAACTGTTGCCACTGCCTTGTTGGAGTTGATAGCTTCCTTGCCGCCTCTGAGGATTACTGCGTTGCCTGACTTAAGGCATAAAACGGCAGAGTCGGCGGTAACGTTGGGACGAGCCTCGTAGATAATGCCGATTACACCAAGAGGCACTGTAACCTTTGAAACCTCAAGGCCGTTTTTAAGCTTGGAGCCTGTTAAAATTCTGCCGCAGGGGTCGGGTAAAGAGGCAACCTGACGTGCACCCTCTGCCATACCGCGGATTCTTTCCTCGCTGAGAGCAAGTCTGTCCAGAAGAGATTCGGAAAGGCCGGCGTCTTTTCCTGCCTGTAAGTCCTTTGCGTTTTCCTCCAGAATGTAGTCTGTATTTTCAATAAGGGCGTCGGCAATTGAGAGAAGAGCCTTGTCTTTGAGGGAGCCTGCTGTTGCAAGAACTCTTGCAACTTCCTTTGCCTTTTTGCCCATAGATTCTATTGTTGTCATTTTTATTTCTCCTTTGCTTTGAAGAGTGTGCCGATGTTTTTGCCTTCTAAAAGCTCATAGATACGCTCGGGGTCATCGCCGCCGATTACAGAGCAGTTAATGCCTGCCGATGTTACGTACTTTGCCGCCTGAATCTTTGTAGCCATACCGCCTGTGCCTCGGTTAGACCCTGAGCCGCCTGCGTGGCTGATGATTTCTTCGGTAATTTCCTCAACTACGTCAATTTTCTTGGCGTCACTGTTCTTTCTGGGGTCTTTGTCGTAAAGACCGTCAATGTCTGTAAGTATAACAAGCAAATCAGCCCCTACAAGCTTTGCTACAATTGCTGAGAGCATATCGTTGTCGCCGAAATTGTTGCCCTGAAGCTCATCAATGGCCACAGTGTCGTTTTCGTTGACAATGGGGATAATATTCATATCAAGAAGGGTGTCAAAGGTGTTGAGGACGTTTTCCTTCTTATGGGCCGAGTCCACGGCGTCACGGGTTAAAAGCACCTGAGCAACCATATGGTTATACTCGCCGAAGAGCTTGTCGTACATATACATAAGCTCGCACTGACCCAAAGCGGCAAGAGCCTGCTTTTCACGGGTGGTGTCAGGACGTGCAGGAAGCCCAAGCTTGCCCATACCCACACCGATTGCACCCGAAGAAACAAGGATAATGTCTCTGTCCTGATTCTGCAAATCAGATAGCACCTTGCACAGTGCTTCAATGCGTCTGTAATTGATTTTACCGTTGGAGTAGGTAAGGGTGGATGTACCAACCTTTATTACTATTCTGTTTGCGTTCATAAAATCACATCTTTTCCCATTTTACAATTATGTTTAGTATACCATAGCTTGTATATAAATGGCAAGTGTTTTGCAAAGGTTTGATTACAATTTAATTCAAGATACATAAGCAGAAAAAACGTATTAGCACAGATTGACGTAACATTTGTAGAGAAAGGCAGGCGACCGATGGTCGGAATGATATTTGCCTGTGGCAAATGATGTCGCTTATGCTAATGATGTTTTGCTGACACAAAATGATATGTTTGCCATTGGCAAACGTTAATGTGGCAGGTTACACCTGCGATTATAGTTTTTTACTTTTGATACCGCCGTTGATGAGAGTTTAAAGTTTCATCTTACCTTTCAAAAGGCGGAACTGCCCACCGTGGCTAACGGTAGTGATATTCGCCTGCGGCGAGTGGTATTGGCTTTTGCCAGTGGTATTGCTACGCAGTGGTATTGTCCTTACGGACAGTTTTTGCGTTTAACCCCACCGTTGATGACTTCTCAAAGTTACATCAAACCTTTCCAAAGGTGGAATTGCCCTCGGGTGGCTAACCCGTGGCTAACGGAAAAAGCCACAGGCTGCTTTCCTTCCTGTGGCTTTAAAAAGGGCTCAGGTGTTACTGAGCAATATTTGCAAGGCGTTTTTGAATAGCCGTTGCGTCTTTGATGTTGACTTTGCCATCTCTGTTGAAGTCTGCCGTATAATCATAAAAATCACTGTCATAATCATAGGCATTGCCTAAGCCTGCAATATGCTTCTGAATGTGCGTGGCGTCTCTGATGTTAAGCTTTCTGTCGTTGTATGTATCGCCGATAAGTCTGTAATGAGGTGCAGAGGAGGTGTCAAGTGAGCGTAAAAGCTTTTCCTGATACTGGGGATAATTTTTAAGAGCTGTTTCAAAATCGTAAACCTTATCCTCATTGGGAAAATAAACATAGTAGCCTAAGTCATAAGGAGCATACTTGGCGTCGTTTCTGATAACGTAATCACCTACGATTTTGGAAAATTCTTTCTCATCAGCGGTGCTTTCTCCTGCACTGACCGTTACAAAATCGGGGGTTGAGGTGTCGCTGTTCCATCGGGAAGGACTTATCTGATTATATAAGTAATTCCAGTTTTTATCAGTAATGTCAATTTCAAGAAGCTCAAGAATCCGCTTGCCGTAATCTCCGTATATAGACCTGCCGCCAATAAGTTTTGCTACCGGCTCAAGGTCAGCGATAATGCCCTGAGTAAAAGCTTCGTAAAGAGTGTAAACCTTATTTTCGGGAGTGAGCACATATATACTAATAGAATTTTTCTCTCCTATTCCACGAGGAGCACCGCTGTAAAAATAGTAATCGCCGATTTGCTCCTCTGTAATGCTGTCCGGATATGCATAGTGGCTGTAATAAGCGTGGAAAATGAGATTTTCACCTACATATCCCTTGTGTTCGGCATATATTTCTTCGCCTTCTTCGGGCTTATAGCCGTATCTGTCGCCGAAGGCATACATACATTTGTGCACAATGTCAAGGTCTTGATTTTCTCTGTAAACATTGTGAGATTCAAAACCGCTGAAGCCGTGACCCATAGAAACACCGTAAAAGCCCTTAAGCTCAAAGGCTTCTTCAAGGGTGTAAATCTCATCGTTGGTGCTTACATAAATGCCAAGCTCATAGGGTGCATATGTAGCACTGCGGTGATAACACACACCATTGAAAAGAGTTTTGTAGGGGGTGTTGACAGGCTCTATCCAGCTTGAGGCGGTGAACACAACGGTGCCGTCGTGATATCTCATAGTTTTTTCGATGTTGACATCAGAGCCGGAAGAGGGGTTGCCGAGTTTTTCTGCACAGTAATGGTAAAAATCATTTTTAAGGTCTGCTTTGTAGTCGTTTTTTGTGCCGTCGTTGAAAAGCAAGGTGCCATAGTAGCCTGTGACAAAGGTAAAGGTGTAAATAGAGCCGTAGTTATCTACATACTTACGCTCAAGCTTTACACCCGGATAGGTCATAACATCACCGTATTCCTCAGACCTGCCGCCTGTGGCGTAAACGTATACGTCTTTCCAGTACTCGGGATTTTCAAATCCATAGGTAACAGTACCGGGCTCACCGTCAGGTGCAGGAATGAAAAAGCAATCGGTGCTTTCCTCGGCGTTTACAAAAAGCACGGAAGCCGACACTAAAAGTGTAAGCACTAAAATAAAAGATAATATTTTTTTCATAAGATAACCTCCGTTAGTTTTTCATTTATTAGACGCAAAAATCCTCAAAAACTCACACTTAAATTTTAATATTTTCCGAAAAATTTTACAATTCTATATTTCCTACAAAAAAGGGCTTTTGACTTTGGGCACTTTTTCGGGAGAAATTTGTAATTTACCTATAAATATTTACAAAAAAACTGATTTGGGGTATACTGATTATATATTTGTATTTTTCGGAGGGTATTATGGACCTTATAAGCACCGAGGAAAAGGTTACGAGGGCACTGCTTGTCAGCGTGGATACAGGAGATTTCGACGCCGAAAGCTCCCTGGCCGAGCTTTTTGAACTGGCTCAGAGTAGCGGAGCAGAGGCAGTGGCAAGTATCAGCCAGAAGCTTGCACGTCCCGACACTGCTACCTGTGTGGGAAGCGGTAAGCTTGAGGAAATCAAGGAGTACTGCGAAAGTAACGACATTGATTTGATTATTTTTGATATGGAGCTTTCTCCCACTCAGATAAGAAATATTGAGAGAGAAACCGACGTAAGAGTAATTGACCGCACAATGCTTATTCTGGATATTTTTGCAATTCGTGCAAAAAGCCGAGAGGGTAAATTGCAGGTTGAGCTTGCTCAGCTTAAATATATGCTCCCACGCCTTACAGGTAAGGGCGTTGAGCTGAGCCGTCTTGGCGGCGGTATCGGTACACGAGGCCCCGGTGAAACCAAGCTTGAAACCGACAAACGCCACATCAGGCGTAAAATGGAAACCCTTAAAGAACAGCTTAAGGACGTGGAGCACCACCGTGAGCAGTTAAGAAAACGCAGGGATAAAGACGGGGTTATAACAGTTGCCATTGTGGGTTACACCAATGCTGGCAAGTCCACATTGATGAACTATCTTACAGAGGCAGGAGTGTTGGCTGAGGATAAGCTCTTTGCTACTCTTGACCCCACTTCCAGAAGTTTAAAGCTTCCAAACGGCGTTTCCGTTATGCTTATTGACACTGTCGGCTTTGTAAGAAGACTGCCTCACCACCTTGTGGAAGCCTTCAAATCCACTCTGGAAGAGGCGGCTCAGGCTGATATTATCCTGAATGTCTGCGACGCAAGCTCCGAGAAAGCAAGGCTTCACCTTGAAGTTACCAAGGATTTGCTGACAGAACTGGGCTGTGGCGATACTCCCATTGTGTCGGTGCTGAATAAGTGCGACGTGTGCGACACCGTGGGGCTTTACGGCTCAAGCAAGGAGTATGTGAGAATCAGTGCAAAAACTGGTGAAGGTATGGATGAGCTTTTAAGGGCTATTGAAGAGAACCTTCCCGTAAGAGTGAAGAAGGTAAAGCTTCTGCTTCCTTTTGACAAAGGCGGTCTTGCTTCGGATATCCGCAAAAACTGTACCCTTTTAAGCGAGGAGTATACAGCCGAGGGTATTGAGGTTGAGGCGGTTGTGGACGAAATGTACTGGCATAAGGTCAGGGATTTTGCAGTGGAGGAATAGTATGGACATCAAGGTTGGAGATGTGCTTTTGATGAAGAAACCCCACCCCTGCGGCAGCAATCTTTTTGAGGTAACCCGAATAGGTGCGGATTTTAAAATAGTCTGCAAAGGGTGTAATCACGAGGTTTATCTGCCAAGGGTTAAGGTAGAGAAAAATATAAAGAAGATACTGAGTGAATAAGGTCGATTGCGGTGCAACCGACGTGATATATTGACTTCGTCAATTCGATATATTTGCTTACGCAAATGCGATATACCGACTTTGTCGGAGCGATATATTTGCTTACGCAAATGTTGTGGTGGCACAGCCGACCGATGGTCGGAATGATATTTGCCTGTGGCAAATGATGTCGCTTATGCTAATGATGTTTTGCTTACGCAAAATGATGTGTTTGTGTAAACACAAACATTGTGGTGGCACGCTTTGCGTGCGATTATAATAAATATTATTGTAGCATTGTAGGGGAAGGTGTACCCATCCGGAAAGGTTTAGTTTAGCAGAAAGTTTGCTCGGACGATTCTTGAATCGTCCCTACAATAGACGTTGATTTAATTTTTAACTCCGCCGTTAATCATAGGTTCAATTTATATCTAACCTTTCAAAAGGCGGAACTGCCCACCGTGGCAAACGGTAGTGGTATTGTCCTTACGGACAGTTTTTGCGTTTAACCCCACCGTTGATGAAGCATAAAAGTTATATCCTAACCTGTCAAAAGGTGGAATTGCCTACCCGTGGCTAACGGGTGGCTAACGGACAGAGAGGTGATTTTTTGTTTGATAAAATAAGTGTTTTTGAAAAAAGGGCGGATGAGCTTAACGCTCAGCTTTGTATGCCCGATGTTGCCGCAGACGGCGAAAAACTTAAGAAAATTATGATTGAGCTTAAGAGTATCGAGCCCATTGTAGAGGCTTACAAAAGCCTTAAGTCTGCCAAGGAAAGAGAGCAGGAGGCCTTGGAGCTTCTGGATACGCCCAATCTTGACAGTGAGCTTAAAAGCCTTGCTCAGCTTGAGCTTGAGGAAAGTAAGACTCAGGCAGAGGCTTTGGAAAACGAGCTTAAAATCCTGCTTATTCCCAAAGACCCCAATGACGACAGAAACGTTATTGTGGAAATCCGTGCAGGTGCAGGCGGAGAAGAGGCGGCTCTCTTTGCAGGGGTGCTTTACAGGATGTACTCAATGTACGGCGAAAGTATGGGGTACAGCCACAGTATAATTTACGAAAACGCCACAGAGCTGGGCGGATACAAGGAGATTTCCTTTATGATTGAGGGTTTGGGTGCTTTTTCACGTCTTAAGTACGAGAGAGGCGTTCACAGGGTTCAGCGTGTGCCTGAAACAGAATCAGGCGGCAGGATTCACACCTCAACGGTTACTGTTGCGGTTTTGCCCGAGGCTGAGGATGTGGAGCTGGAAATCAACCCCAACGACCTGAAAATTGATACCTTCCGCTCTTCGGGTGCAGGCGGTCAGCACATTAACAAAACTTCCAGTGCCATAAGAATCACTCACCTGCCCACAGGTACTGTGGTTGAGTGTCAGGACGAAAGAAGCCAGTACAAAAACAAGGACAAAGCCCTTAAGGTGCTTAAGAGCAGGCTTTTGCAGGAAAAGCAGGATGAGCAGGCAGGCTCAATTGCCGCAGAGCGTAAAAGTCAGGTGGGCACAGGGGACAGAAGCGAGCGAATCCGCACCTATAACTACCACGAAAACAGGGTGACCGACCACAGAATCGGTCTTACAATTTATAAGCTCAGCGAGGTTTTAAGCGGCAGTCTGGACCAGCTTATTGACCCTATGGTCGCCGCTGACAGAGCAGAAAAATTAAAGGAAAGTACGGATAATTCTTAAAATGGATACACTTTTACTTAAAACAAGGGACGAGGATATTGAGCTTGCCGCCTCTTTTATAAAGGAAGGCGGTGTGGTGGGTATGCCTACGGAAACTGTCTACGGCCTTGCGGCAAACGCCCTTGACGAAAGGGCAGTGGCAAGGATTTTTGAGGCAAAGGGCAGACCCTCTGATAATCCTCTGATTGTACATATAGGAGAATTTGAGGACATTGAAAAGTTTAATCTTGTGAGAGAAATTCCTATTGAGGCAAAGGCTCTTGCCACTTTCTTCTGGCCCGGCCCTCTTACAATTATTATGCCAAAAAGCGAAATTGTCCCCTCAATAACCACAGGCGGACTTGACACTGTTGCCATAAGACTTCCTGAAAATAAGGACGCAAGGCGACTTATTAAGGCGTCGGGCTGTCCTCTGGCGGCTCCCTCGGCTAATCTTTCGGGCAGTCCCAGTCCCACAACGGCTATGCACGTTTTTAATGATATGCAGGGAAAAATCCCTGCCATTATTGACGGTGGCGAGTGCACTGTGGGCTTGGAAAGCACCGTTGTAAGCGTTAAGGACGGGGTAGTTACCCTGCTTCGACCAGGTGGGGTTACTGTGGAGGATTTGCAGAGCGTCTGCGAAAAGGTTGTGGTTTGCGACGCAGTGCTCAATAAGCTTAAGGAAGGCGAAACCGCCTTAAGCCCCGGTATGAAATACAAGCATTATTCTCCCAATGCAAGGGTTTGTCTTGTTAAAGGAGAGGATAAGGCTTTTATTGATTTTGTCAACAGTCAGGACGAAAAAGAAACTGTGGCACTTTGTTACTCTGAGGATGAGAAGTTTATCAATATTCCCACAATCGTTATGGGCGAAAAGGAGGATTTGGCCGCTCAGGCACACAACCTTTTTGCCGATTTGCGTCTTATTGACGAGATTGAGGGTGTAAAGGTGGCTTACGTCAGATGTCCCGAGGCAAATGGTCTTGGAATGGCAGTTTTAAACCGCCTTATCCGTGCCGCAGGCTTTGAGGTGATAAGTCTTGAGTGATAAATTTTTGGTTATAGGTCTTACAGGGCAGTCGGGTGCAGGCAAAAGCACCGTGGCACAGGTTTTTTCATCTCAGGGTGTGCCTTGGGTGGACGCTGATAAATTAGCTCACCTTGCCCTTAAAACGGAAAAATGCAAGGAAAATTTAAGTGCTGCTTTTGGCAAAGAGATTCTCGACGAAAATGGCGAGGTGGTGAGAAAAGCCCTTGCCAAAGCGGCTTTCTCTTCAAAAGAAAACACCTTGCTTCTTAATAAATGTACCCATCCCGTAATCAAAGAGCTTGCTCTGAGTGAGTTTGCAAGGCTTGAAGAGGCTGGTGAAAAGGCGGTGCTTTTTGACGCACCCACCCTTTTTGAAAGCGGACTTGACTCTGTCTGCCACTTTGTGATAAGCGTAATCGCAAAGAAGGATTTGCGGGCAGGACGGATTATGGCAAGGGACAATTTAACAGAGCAGGAAGCTATGCAAAGGCTCAACGCCCAGCACCCTGACAGCTTTTACACAGAAAAGTCGCGGTATGTAATTGAAAACAACTCCACGGCAGAGGAGCTTGAAAGTAAAGCTTCATCTCTTTTTAAGGAGATTTTCAATGGCTAAGAGAAGAAAAAAGAAAAAGTCGGGCTGTATGTCTTTTGCTGTCGTAACTCTTGTGGCGGTGCTTTTGGTGGCGGTGTTTATTTATTCGGGTATGTTCTCGAAAATCCGCCTGAGTATTGAACACAGGCTTTACCCTCTTAAGTACGAGCAGGAGATTATCAAGGCAGGGGAGAACTACGGCCTTGAGCCCGAGCTTATTGCGGCGGTGATTTACAGCGAGAGCCGCTTTCAGGAAGACGCAACTTCCTCGGTGGGTGCTATGGGCCTTATGCAGATTATGCCCGAAACCTTTCAGTGGCTTTGTGAAAAGAGAGGGGAAAGCTACCCCCAAGAAGCTCTTTACGACCCCTTTATAAGCATTGATTACGGCTCATTCTGCTTAAGCTGGCTTTATGAGCATTTCGGCGATATTTATACCGCCTGTGCCGCCTATAACGCAGGAATCGGCACGGTGGAAGGCTGGCTTGAGAATGAAGAGTATTCATCTGACGGCGTCACCCTTTACGAAATCCCTTACGGCGAAACGGAAAATTACGTGGAGAAAATCAAGGGTGCGGTGAATAAGTATAATGAGCTTTATTTTGACAATAATCAATATTGAAAAAGAGCTTTTACTGTGATAAAATAAAAATGTATATAAATCTGAACGGAGGTAAAAATTATGTGCGATAAAGAAACATCCAAAACAAAAGAATTAAAGGAAAAATTGCTTATGAGCCCCAAGTGCGGCATTAAAAAGCTTACTGCCGAGGAAATCGCAAAGGCTGACGCCTGGTGCGAGGACTATAAGGTATTTCTTGATAACTCCAAAACAGAAAGGGACGCTGTGGAGTATTCTATCTCTCTTTTAGAGAAAAACGGCTTTACAGAGTATGAGTGCGGCAAGAAATATAACGCAGGTGATAAGATTTACCTCAATAACAGAGGCAAGGCTCTTATTGCCGCAGTTATTGGTAAAAAAGGCGTTAAGGAAGGCACAAGACTTGCCATTGCTCACATCGACTCTCCCAGAATCGACCTTAAGCCCAACCCTCTCTACGAGGCAAACGACCTTGCTCTTTTCAAGACCCACTACTACGGCGGTATCAGAAAGTATCAGTGGCTTGCTATGCCTCTGGCTCTTCACGGCGTGGTTTCTCTGGTTGACGGCACAAACGTAAAGGTAAACTTCGGCGAGGACGAAAGCGACCCCGTGCTTTGCATTTCAGACCTTCTGCCTCACCTTGCTTACGAGCAGGTTACAAAGCCCCTTAACAAAGCTTTTGACGGCGAAGACCTCAATGTTCTTGTAGGAAGCCGTCCATACAGCAGTGAAGACGAAGGCGAGCTTGTTAAGCTTAACGTTATGAACATCTTAAATCAGAAGTACGGTATTAAAGAGGAGGATTTCCTCTCTGCCGAGCTTTGCCTTGTTCCTACCTATAAGACCAAGGACGTTGGCTTTGACAGAAGCCTGCTTGGCGGTTACGGCCACGACGATAAATGTTGTGCTTATCCTGCAATTATGGCTGCTATTGATGTAACCGAGCCCGAGTATACTGCCATTACAGTGCTTTGTGACAAGGAAGAAACAGGCAGCGACGGCAACACAGGTATGCAGAGCGACTTCTTAAGATACTTTATCAACGACCTTGCAAAAGCTGAAGGCGTTGAGGGTTATCACGCAATCAGCAAGAGCAAGTGCCTCTCTGCTGACGTAAACGCAGCTTACGACCCCACCTATGCAAGTGCTTTTGAGGGCAGAAACTCCAGCTACCTTAACAGAGGCGTTGTTATCTCCAAGTACACAGGCCACGGCGGCAAGGGCGGTACCAGCGACGCTTCTGCCGAGTATATGGGCGAAGTAAGAAGAATGCTTGAGAAAAACGGCATTATCTGGCAGGTTGGCGAGCTTGGCAGAGTAGACCTTGGCGGCGGCGGTACTATTGCAAAGTATATTGCAAATATGAACGTTGACACAGTAGACCTTGGTGTGCCTGTGCTTTCTATGCACGCTCCCTTTGAGATTATCTCAAAAATTGACATTTATATGGCTTATCGTGCATTTTTCTCATTTTTTGAGTAATTATTTATAAGATTTATGCATATTAACACTTGCATTTTCAAAATGAATGTGTTATTATAATTAGCGGTCGATAAAACCGCTTATGCGCTGCTAGCTCAGTTGGATAGAGTAACTGGCTACGAACCAGTAGGTCGAGGGTTCGAGTCCCCCGCAGCGCGCCAAAGAAAAGCACTTGCGAAAGCAAGTGCTTTTTCTTTGGCGCGAATGATGTTTGCCCAAGGCAAAAGATGTTAGCTACGCTAATGATGTTCACTTTGTTAATGATGTCGCTTCGCTGATGTTTAATTGGCAAACATCGCCTCATTACGGCAAAGGCGTAACATCATTATGCAAAGCATAACATCATATCGCCTGAGGCGATATATCATTAAAAAGCTTAGGATAAACAGAAATTTTACTTTGAAGTAGATTCTGGGTTATAAAATGCTTTTAATCTTGCTATTTATAACCCACTTGGAGTAAGAATGTGCTTGTTGAGCGGAAGGTGTTAGCCTGAGTGCAAGGCGAAATTTTTCTTTGGCGCGAATGATGTTTGCCAGAAGCAAAAGATGTTAGCTACGCTAATGATGTTCACTTCGTTAATGATGTCGCTTCGCTGATGTTTAATTGGCAAACATCGCCTCATTACGGCAAAGACGTAACATCATTATGCAAAGCATAACATCATTTCGCCAGAGGCGATATATCATAAAAAGTTTAGGATAAACAGAAATTTTGCTTTAAAGTAGATTCTGGGTTATAAAATGCTTTTAATCTTGCTATTTATAACCCATTTGGAGTAAGAGTGTGCTTGTTGAGCGGAAGGTGTTAGCCTGAGTGTAAGGCGAGCTTTTTCTTTGGCGCGAATGATGTTTGCCAGAAGCAAAAGATGTTAGCTACGCTAATGATGTACACTTTGTTAATGATGTCGCTTCGCTGATGTTTAATTGGCAAACATCGCCTCATTACGGCAAGGACGTAACATCATTATGCAAAGCATAACATCATATCGCCAGAGGCGATATATCATTGAAAAACATTCTGCTTTATGGTATAATTACTTGATATGGAGGCAGACGTATGAAAGAAAATAAACTTGCCGAGCTTTCAATGGAGTTTTCGGTTGACATTATAAATCTTGTTAAGCTTTTAAAAGCTAATCACGAATCCGTTGTTTCCAATCAGATAGGAAGAAGCGGCACTTCTATTGGTGCAAATATTTACGAGGCTAAATATGCTCAGGGTAAAAAGGATTTTATCTCAAAGCTTGAAATTGCATTAAAGGAAGCCAGCGAAACAGGCTATTGGCTAGAGGTGTTGTATAAAACCCATTACATAGATGAAGGAATGTTCAAATCTCTTTCTTCAAAGTGTACTTCTTTGCGTGTTATGCTGGTGGCTTCCTGCAAAACCGCAAAAGAAAATTTAAAGTAGTATAAGGTGAGCCTTATGAAAATTATCGACTTTCACAATCATATATATCCCGAGAAGATTGCTCGCAAGGCAACAGACGCCGTGGGTGCTTTCTACGATTTTCAGGTGATGGAGCGTACAGGTACGGTGGACGAGCTTTTAAGCTCTCACAAGGAAGCAGGCATTGACACCTGCGTTGTTCACGCCGTGGCGACAACTCCTCATCAGGTAGAGGTTGTCAACGATTATGTGGCTAAAGTTGCTTTTGAAAACAAAGGCAGTATCTATGCCTTCGGCTCTCTCCATCAGGACTACGAAAACAAGGTGGACGAGGTTAAAAGGTGCATTAGTATGGGCCTTAAAGGTATTAAGCTTCATCCCGACACCCAGCAGTTTAATGTGGATGACGAGAGGCTTTTTGAAGCTTACGATTATATGCAGGGCAAAGTACCCCTTTTGCTCCACGCAGGGGATTATCGCTACGACTTTTCACACCCAAGACGTATTCAGCGGATTTGCAGGATGTTTCCAAATCTCCTTGTAATCGGTGCTCATTTCGGCGGCTGGTCGGTTTATGATGAGGGTGTGAAGTATCTTCTGAAGGAAGAAAACTGTATGGTGGACACTTCCTCAACATCAGGCTTTACAACCCCTGAAAAGTTTGCAGAGCTTATCCATACCTTTGGTGAGGACAGGCTTCTTTTCGGCACAGACTTTCCTATGTGGGATACAAAAAGAGAGCTTGAGAGATTTATGGCAGTAAAGCTCAGCGACACCCAGAGGGAGAAAATCCTCTACACAAACGCCGCTGAGATTCTTAAAATTAAATAAAGGCTTGCTTTAAGGGGCTTGCTGTAGTATAATTTTTTATATATTTTTTGAGGTGATTTTTATGAAAAGGATTTTTGCACTTCTTCTTGTTGCTGTTATGATGGTTTCTCTCTGCACTCTTTGCGGTTGCAGTGGTAAAAAGTCTTCTCAGCCCGAGAACATCTATGAGGATTTTGAGAAGTTCGACTCTTACGTTCCTGCCGGCTCTGAAATTGTGGGTATCTGGCAGATGACTGCTCCCGAAACAAACATTGAGTGGCAGTTCTTTGGTAACACAACCCTTCACAAAACCAAAACTGTGGGCGAGGTAAGCTCTACATCTGTCTGCACCTATAACTACGACGGCGAGGGTAACCTCAAGGTTTATGTTTTTACAGAAGAGGCCGAGGAGCAGTACACAGTAAAGTTTGAAGACGAAAAGCTTATTGTTGCCGATATGGACGGCAAGGCTATGTACTTTGAGAGAATTAAATAATCAGTAAAAGCTAAAGCTAAAGCCACGGGTTTTGTGACCCGTGGCTTTTTTCGGGTCAGCCACCCGAGGGCTATTCCGCCTTTTGAAAGGTTTGATATATATGGAACGTCATATTAACGGCGGGGTTAAGACTATATATGTTCGTTACCCGAGGACGGAAAATGCAAAGGAGTTTCAACAAATGATAAAAAGCTGAATTTCTTAAAACTTTCTATTCTATACTTTACTATACATTTTATTTCTTCCTGACTTACTCGGAGTTGTAAATAAAAAGTAAGCTTGCCTCAAAGCAGTGCACCAATGTGCCCATAACTTTTTGGCTGAAAATAAACCATAAAACTTAAAAGCTTTGTCTTCACATTTTCCGTCCGTATATCATACGGCACAAAGCCTTCGCTTTTCTTGCCGCAATAGTATTATGGTTTCTTTAAGCTTATATATTTATGGAAATTTACGGAAAAACCGCTCAGGTGTTTTGCACTTGAGCGGTTGCTTTTATTTTGTTAGTCGGTTAATTAAGTTTTCGATAATTTTCATATCTTCGTCTGAAAGGTCGGCAAACTTTTGGCTGATACCCTTGAGCTGATCATAGGACTTTGTACCCATTAGCAGATAGTCTGAGGTTACGCCGAGAATTTTGCAGAGGTTGCAAAGATTTTCGGGACGGATTGCCTTTTTGCCCAGTTCAATGCAGGACAAAGACTGGACGCTGATATTCATTTTTTCGGCAACCTGCTCCTGAGTCAACCCTAAAGCTTTTCTTTGCTTCTGGATTCGTTTGCCCATATCAACGGTAAATTCAGAGTTTCCCATATCCGCACCTCATTCCTTAATATTATTATACAAAAAATAAGTGCAAAAATAACAAATCATAGTTTAAAATGATTGACAGACTTAAACTATGGTGTTATAATTTCCTGGAAATATGTAATTATGAGGGGATGGATTTTATGGCGAAAACCACCAACTGTGCCTTTTGCGGCAAGGAGCTTACAAAAGGCTTTTTCAAAGGTGACAGCAAATCAATATTTGTTTCGACTTATACCTTGGATTGTTGCAAGGATTGCCTTGAAGCTTATGATGTTTTTGCACAGCAGGAAAGCAAAAGGTTTTCTGTTAAATTGGATAACTATAAAAAGGCAACAAAGTCAAAGCCCGATAAAAATACGGTAGCTCAGTTACTTAAAAAATATTACGACGAATACTTTGCTCAGATTAAAAAAGGCGGACTTAAGACAGGAGAGGGTCGCTACGGCTGCTTTGTATATGCCGAGGATGGAAGCTTTTCTGTGAGAGAAACTCCTATTTACTCTGTAAGCAGCGACATTACAGCCAAGGATATGATTAAAAGTCTTAAGAAAGCAGAAAAAACTCAAAGCCTGTTCTTTACAAAAGATGACGTTACAAAGATTGAGTATGCTCAGAACGGAATGGCAGATATGCTGACTATGACGGCAAAGGCGTTTTCTTATTCCATAAGGCTCAACGACGAAACTGAAATTACATACAAGCCTTGTGTTACAAGAACTGCCGCTGTCGGCAAGGGCTTTGCCTTCGGTTACAAAAAGAGTGCCGAAAAAGCCCTTATGAAAGAGCTCAACGAGTTCAAAAAAATCACAGGCTGTGACCTTCCTGTTGTTAAGGTCAAGAAAATCTGAGGTGGCCTATGGACAAAAGAGAGGCAAGAAACCAGCTTATAAAAGACGGGATTCTGGCTGTTGTTGCTTGGGCTTTGTGCGGTGTGCTTTTTGCAATGCTAACGCCAATGGGAGGCTACGGCTTTATAATTTCAATTATTTGTGCAGGTATTCCTTTTGGTTGGCGTTGGTTATCAAAGATAATAACCGCTATGTCTTTTTTCGGAATTGTTATTAAAATCCTGCTTTCAGTATTTATTGGCTGGATAGCGATTTTTGTTGTTCTTATTAAAGATATAATTATGCTGGCAACGGCAGAGTAAATACAAGAAAAGAGGAAATTATAATGAAGAAAATTCTGGCAGTAATTTGTGTATTAGCTATGTTGCTGACTGTGGCAAGCTTTACTACATCCGCTTATGGAGAAATTCAAAAGGGAGATTGGACATATAAGCTTAACGAAAACGGCGACGCAGTTATCACATCTGTAAACAAAGATATCAGCGGTGAGGTGGTGATTCCTGCAAGTATTGATGAGTATTCGGTTGCAGAAATCGGCGATAGTGCCTTTCTCAACTGTAATAAAATCACAGGGGTTGTAATTCCTGATTCTGTTGACACAATCGGCAATCAGGCCTTTTTTTCCTGTACGGATTTGCAGAGAGTTGAGCTTGGAGAAAACGTTATAAAAATAGGAGAACAAGCATTTTATCAGTGTGGTGCACTTAGTGAGGTAGTGTTTAACGACAAGCTTGAGATAATCGGCAAGATGGCTTTTTATGAATGTCAGAAGCTGAAAGAGGTTAACTTTCCTGACAGCCTGAAAGTAATTGAAGAGCAAGCTTTCAGCAATTGCACAAATCTTAGAAGCCTTGACCTTAATAAAGTAGAATCCTTAGGAGAAGGTGCTTTTCTTAAATGTACAGGATTAAAGGAGCTTATTATTCCTGATTCTATTGAAACTATGGGCGTAAATGCATTTAAAAATTGCAAAAATATCAAGCACCTTGTTATAGGAAGAGGCGTTTCCACTATTCCGAATTTTGCTTTTGCAGGAGTTAAAAACCTTGAAAAAATCTTTATTTATATGGATAATCTGAACGTTATAGAGGACGACGCTTTCAATATAAGCGATACCTATTTTTCAGGTATGGTTGAGCATAAAGTGACAGATATCTTCTTCTCGGGCACAGAGGAAGATTGGGATGACGTTGTAGTCAATGATAAGTGTAATGATATTTTCTTTGACGAAAATGTAGAAAAGCACTTTGAGGCAAGCTACGACGAGCACACCTTTGATGAGGAGAAAGAGCCTGCTACAACAGTCCCCGAGCCCACAGTCCCCGAAACATCAGCTCCTGCTTCAGTGGGACTTTTGGGAGATGTAAACGGTGACGGTAAGGTAAACATCAAGGACGCAACCACTATTCAGAAATCTGCGGCTAAGATTCTTACTCTTTCTGATAAAGAGGTAATGAGAGCAGATGTAAATGCCGATACAAAGGTCAACGTTAAGGACGCAACGGCAATTCAGAAATACCTTGCCAAAATCGAAACAGGATTTAATATAGGTGTAATGATTTAAAAAATTTCATAGTTACTCTCTTAATAAAACGCACTGCCAAAGCTAAGTTTCGGCAGTGCGTTTTTGTTATTGCAAACAATATTTCAATATGGTATTATTAAACAGGAATAAGGTAAATCTACAACGGTAGGCGGTTTAATCTTGCCCTCGGAAACGGGGGTGGTGCCCTATGTACATAACTATTCAGGATTTATTTCAGTTTAGTATTGTTATAATTTCGGTTATAACACTTGTAATTACGGCTATAAAAAAGAAATAATCGCCTTTCCCCGTCAAAAGTAAGGCGATTATTCTTTAATCTAATTCTTTGAGGGCAAACCGTCTATACGATTTGCCTTATTTCACTTTTATTATAACACGACTGTGTAATTTGTCAAGCACTCCTATGGGTGCTTTGCAGGGGAGAGGTTTTGTGCAGAGCAACAGCCTATTTACTTTACAGAATAAATGTAGTATCATTTTAACGATACGACTGTGTTCAGAAAGGGTATGTTGTTATGGGATTATTTAATTTATTCAATAAAAAAGGTGAATTTATAAAAATCAAAGTTGAAAAGCTCATTGAATGGAATGAGCCCAATGGGGAAGGCTGCTTTGTATCTGACAAAATAACCAAAGATGGCTTTAAAGTCGGATATATGTACAGAGAACAGCCCGACGAAGGAATGCCTGATAGCGGTTGGAGATTTATGGCAGGTAATGAGGATGACGAATATATGAATAACCCTGATAATCTTCATATATTTGCTATAAATACCGTTTGCAATTATGATAAAGACATTATTCCCTACATAAATTCTCCCATTGGATGTGCCTATATAAGAACAAGTAGTGATAAGTTTGAAATTGATGATGGTTCTAAAGATTTGTTCATAGATAAACAAATCAGATGAATTTTATTCTGTAATGATTAAAGAGATATGAGAGTTTGGTTTTCTCTCATATCTCTTTTTGTTTAGTCGGATTCGGAAAGGTACATTTTTCCTGTGTGATCAGTGGTGTAGTCGCCTGTTGGGATGAGCTCTGTCATTTTAACTATTTCAAACCCCTGTGCCTGTATTTCTTCAATTATCTGAGGTAAGGCGGCAGGGGTATTTTTTGCACCGTTATGCAGAAGGATGATGTCGCCGTTTTGAAGATTTTTGGTGACTCTTCGGGTGATTTCTTGGGGAGAGAGGTCTTTCCAGTCCAGAGAGTCAATTGACCATTGGGTGCAGTACATACCAAGGCTTTTGACTTCTTTTACGGTGTCGTTGTCGTAATCTCCGTAAGGCGGACGGAAGAGGGTGGGGGATTTTCCTGTGAGGCTTTTGATTTTTTCATTGCAGTTTGTGATTTCCTTTTCCTTGTCGGCATTTGAAAGCTGAGGCAGGTGTGCGTGGGTGTCGGAGTGGTTTTCTACGTCGTGGCCTCTTTTGGCAATGTCCTTGACAGAGTCGGGGTAGTTATCCACCCACTGGCCCACCAGAAAGAAGGTGGTTTTCACGTTATAGCGGTCAAGAATGTCCAGCAGCTCAGCAGTCTGCTCATTGCCCCAGGCAGCGTCAAAGGAGATGGAAACCTTTTTCTCCTCGGTGTCAACAGAGTAAACAGGAATTTCTCTGGGCTCGGCGGCGGTGGTGACCGCCTTGCTGAGAGTGGTTGTGCCCAGAGTTATGGCAGTGGCGGCAAGGAGAAACGCCGCCATAGATGTGAGAATTTCCTTTTTTGTCAGGGAATAAATCTTCATATTAGAACACCTCGGTTATGTATATGAGAAGCAGGTGTGCAAAATGCAGGGTAGTACCCTGAGGGCATATCCGACCTTTGGTCGGAGTGATGTTTCGCCTTTGGCAAAATGATGTAGCACGGCTAATGATGTTTTGCTTACGCAAAATGATGTGTTTGTGTAACAAACATTGCGGTGGCACGCTTTGCGTGCGATTATAATAAATATTATTGTAGCATTGTAGGGAAAGGTGTACCCATTCGGAAAGGTTTAGTTTAGCAGAAAGTTTGCTCGGACGATTCTTGAATCGTCCCTACAATAGACGTTGATTAAATTTTTAACCCCGCCGTTAATCATAGGTTCAGTTATATCCAACCTATAAGAAGGCGGAATTGCCCTGCCGTGGCTAACGGCCGGAACTGCCCTGTGGGTGGCTAACTCACTTTTCAACATATTTTCCACAAAAAGGCGAACAGTCGGTTTCCCTTTACAATTCCCTTCCCTTCACTTGGATTTTCTTTTCTTTTATTTATTTATGTTTAATTAGGTTATATTGATTTATATTGTGTAGCATTTTTGCAGAAAAAAGCTGCGTTTTTGCTTTATGTGTTAGACGACAAGGAGCTTTTTTGAAGAAAATAAAAAAATTTTTAAGTGGGGTCGAAAAATTGCGTGGTTTTATGCAATTTTTTCTTTTTTCGGGGTCATAAGTAGCGGAGGTTTTCCGCCGAGGGTTGATTTTCGGATTTACCCTCTTAAGAAAGGAGGAGCGTGATGAAGAAAAAAGGTCTTTCATCAAAGGAAAAAGAATTTTGCAGGCTTTACTTAAATCTTGCGGACTCTGAGAAAGCCGCAGAGAAAGCGGGTTTTACAGGGGATTTTGCAAAGGCAGGAAACGTGCTTTTGTCCAGAAAGGACATCTCGGAAGAGATTGAGCGGCTTTGCTCTCTTCAGAGAAAGTCAATGTCCAAGATGGCGGCGGTGGGATACCAGAGGCTTGCCTTCGGCTCAATTGCCGACGCGGTTTCACTGCTTTATATGGAGAGTCCCTCGCCCGATATGCTGAGAAAAATGGACCTGTTCTCGGTATCGGAAATCAAAAGACCCAAGGACGGCTCTATGGAGATTAAATTCTTTGACCGTATGAAGGCTCTTGAAAAGCTTAGCGAAGGGGAGAGCGGCGACGGGGCGGTTTCGTTTTACGAAGCAATTTGCCGTTCTGCCAGAACTTTAAGCGAAAGAGAGCAGGAAAAGACTTGAGAATCGAGAAACTGTCAGAAAAACAGCTTAAGGTAATGAGCTGGTGGTGTGAGGACTCAAAGGAAAAGAATCGTGACGCAGTTATATGCGACGGAGCGGTTCGCTCGGGCAAAACCTTTGTAATGGGAATTTCTTTTATTGCCTGGGCGTTTTACAGGTTTTCTGACGCTACATTTGCCATATGCTCAAAGACGATACGCTCAGCAAGGCGAAATGTTGTGAGTCCCATATTATCGGTACTGAAAAGTCTGGGCTTTGAGGTAGAGGACAAGATTTCCTCAAATCTTCTTGTGATTTCTTACGGAGACAGGGTTAACCGCTTTTACCTTTTCGGCGGTAAGGATGAAGCCTCTGCCTCTCTGATTCAGGGTATGACCCTCAGCGGGGTGTTGCTGGATGAGGTCGCCCTGATGCCTCGGTCATTTGTTGAGCAGGCTCTGGCAAGGTGCTCGGTATTGGGCTCCACTTTCTGGTTTAATTGCAACCCCGAATACCCTGCCCACTGGTTTTATCAGCAATGGATAAAGAAAGCCGAAGAGAAAAATGCCTTGTATATTCATTTTACAATGAGGGATAATCCGTCCCTTACGGAAGAGATGATAAAAAGGTACGAAAACCTTTATTCCGGCACTTTTTACCGTCGGTTTATCAAGGGCGAATGGGTAGAGCTTGAAGGTGCGGTGTATCCCTTTATGGCGAGTGAGGACGCCTTTTGTGAGATACCCCGGCCTCCTTTTGAGGATTTCTGTGTCAGCTGTGACTATGGCACGGTGAATCCTGCTTCCTTCGGGCTCTGGGGTAAAAAGGAGGGTGCGTGGTACAGAATTTCAGAGTATTATTACGACTCAAGACGTGAGGGTGCTCAGCGTACAGACGAGGAGCACTACCAGGCTCTCTTAAGACTTACCCAAGGCAGAAGGGTAAGACGTGTGGTGGTTGACCCCTCTGCGGCAAGCTTTATTGAGCTTATAAGGCGTAAGGGTGATTTTTATGTAATACCTGCCAGAAATTCGGTGACAGACGGAGTGCGGCAGGTGTCGGCAGCCCTTAAGGACGGCAGGGTAAAAATTTGTAAGACTTGCGTTGACTCGGTAAGGGAGTTTTCGCTTTACCGCTGGGCTTTGAAGGGTGAGGACGTACCTGTAAAGGAAAACGACCACGCAATGGACGACATAAGGTATTTTGTCACAACTATTTTAAATGGCGGCGAAAGAGGTTTTGCAGCCTTTGCCGCTGACAGGAGGACAGGCTGTGAAGTTATTTTCTAGAAAAAATAAGCCACAGTATGGTGCGGTGCAGTCAGCACCAAGCGGCAGTTGCAGGCTTCACCCTTTCTCAAGTCTTGACAGGGTTTCGGAAAATGCCGAGATGGAAATGTATAAGGCTCTGAGAGAGGCTGTGCCTGTGATTGACGCGGCAATTGAAAAAATCATCCGTCTTGTGGGTGAGTTTGAGCTTTGTTCTGAGGACAGTGCCTGTAAAGCAGAGCTTGAGTCTTTTGCCGAAAATGTAAAGGTGGGTCCTGCTGCTTTCGGACTTAAAAGCTTTGTGTGGGCTTATCTTGATGATTTGCTCACCTTTGGTCAGGCAGTGGGTGAGATGATTCCTCTTTCCTCGGGCAGAGGAGTCTATGCTCTTTATAATGCGGACGTAGGCTCTGTGGAGCTTCAGGAAGGTGACTCACCTTTAGAGATTAAAGTCTTAAGCCGAGGAGTGGGTGAAGACAGGGAGCTTCCTTTTCAGGAGCTTTTGCTTGTTTCTCTTCTTTCTCCCGAGGCAGGCAGCTTGAGAGGTACGCCGATTTTAAGAGGGCTTCCCTTTGTAAGCTCCATACTTCTTAAGATTTTCGGCTCAATCGGCAAGAATTTTGACAGAATCGGAAATATCCGCTACGCAGTAACCTACAAGCCTACAGAGGGCTCTGTGGTTAATCCCGAAGAAAGAGCCAGAGTTATTGCTTCTCAGTGGAGCAAGGCAATGGGAGATAAAAACGGAGTCTACGACTTTGTGTGCGTGGGAGATGTGGGTATCAAGGTTATCGGTGCAGATAATCAGGAGCTTGAGTGCGATGTGCCCATAAGACATATCTTGGAGCAGATTGTTTCAAAGCTTTCAATTCCGCCTTTTTTGCTGGGGCTTTCCTGGTCAAGCACAGAGCGTATGAGCTCTGTTCAGGCGGATATCCTCACCAGCGAGCTGGAGTATTTCAGAAGTGTGCTCACCCCTGTTATCAAGAGGATTTGCTCAATGCACTTAAGGCTTAAAGGCGTTTACGCACCCTTTGAGGTTAAGTGGAGCAACATAAGCCTTTTTGACGAGGTGGAGCTTGCCAACGCAAGAAAAATTAACGCCGAGGCTGAAAAGCTGGAAAGAGAACTGGAGGTTAAAGCTTGACAGAAGATGTTAAAAATTTAAGCTCAGCACCTACTGACGAGGAGCTTGAGCTTATCAACAGGTACACAAGAAGAACTTTAAAAAGAGAGGAAGTCTATGTTTTTTCTCTTACTCTCTGCGACAACGACGTTGACAGGGATTTTGAAAGGTTTACAGTGGAATCTCTCTTTGAGCTTGAAAAGCTCTTTGTGGGAAGAACTGGTATAGTGGATCACGAAAGCAAAAGCAGTAATCAGACTGCACGTATTTTCAAGTGCAGTGTTGAGGCGGTGAGCGGTAAGAAAACTCAGCTTGGGGACGATTACTTCAGACTCACTGCAAGAGCCTACATTCCTCGCACTGAGGGAAACCGTGAGATTATAGAGCTTATTGACAGCGGTATCCGCAAAGAGGTAAGCGTGGGCTGTGCGGTAAGAGAGAGCATTTGCTCAATCTGCTCAAAGCCTCTTGGCTCTCAGGGGTGCAATCATCAGAAGGGCAGAAGCTACGCAGGCAAGCTTTGCTTTGCTCAGCTTAAAGAGCCCTATGACGCTTACGAGTGGAGCTTTGTGGCTGTGCCTGCTCAGAGAGAAGCAGGCGTTACCAAGGCTTTCAGCCTTGAAAGAAGGAAGGAGAATACTATGGAAGGTATTATGAAAAGCCTTGAGAAAAAGGCAGAGGTTGCCTTTACCAAAGGCGAATGTGAAAAGCTTTTTGATTATATTTCAGCCTTGGAGAAGGACGCTCAGGCAGGCAGAGAGTACAGAAAAAGCCTTGAGGTTGAGTTTAAAAGACTTATGGCTCTGAGCTCTCCCGAAATTTCCGAGGGTGCGGTGTGCTCTGCTATGTCGGGTCTTGGCGTAGGAGAGCTTAAGGAATTTATCTCGGCTCTTAACAAGAAGGCTGAGAAAATTCTTCCCCTGAAGCCTCAGCTTGCAGGCTCAAAAAAGCCTAAGGCTCAGGGCAGAAACAATGAATTTACAATTTAACGGAGGTAATTATGAATATTGGATTTAACGGTTTTAACGATAATACAGTGACCTTTGAGGCAGACGCAACTGTTGAGAAGGGCTGTCTTGTAAAGCTTACTGAGGACAACACAGTAGGTGCTTGCACAGACGGCGACAAGGTGGTTGGCGTGTGTGTAAACGTAAGAGAAGGTTATGCCGCAGTAAAGCTTGCAGGCTATGCAGAGCTTCCTGTTGAGGGTGCGGTAGATGTAGGCTTTAATAAGCTTTGTGCTGCTTCAAGCACAACTCTCAAAGAGAGTGAAAGCGGCAGAGAGTACCTTGTGGTATCTTGCGGCACTGACACTATTGGTGTAATTCTTTAATTTATCCGGAGGTATATGAATATGGCTATTTACGAAAATATTTCTTTAGAAAAGGGTATGTACGCAAACAGGGATAAGAGCCTTACTGCGGTTTTAGAGGAGCTTGACCCCTCTGTAAATTACATTGGCACTTCTCTTGAGGGTCTTGACGCATTTTCTCGTCAGCTCAAGCGTTTTGACATTAAGGTGAGCGGTGCGGCTTCTGACAAGGTGGAGAAGTTTTTCCAGACAAGTGACTCCGCCGCACTGTTTCCTGAGTATGTAAGCCGTGCCGTAAAGCAGGGTATGCAGGAGGCAGATGTGCTTTCTTCAATTATTGCAACTAAAACAAACATCTCAGGTATGGATTACAGAAGCATTACTTCTACACCAAGTGACGAGGACAAGAGCCTTGCAGTGGTAAACGAGGGTGCTTTCATTCCCGAAACAAAGGTAAGCACTCAGGAAAATCTTGTAAAGCTTAAGAAGAGAGGCAGAATGTTGGTTTCTTCCTATGAGGCTTTGCGTTTCCAGCGACTTGACCTTTTTACCGTTACCTTAAAGCAGATTGGTGCTTACATTAAGCGAGCTCAGCTTAAGGATGCAGTGGACGTGCTCTTAAACGGCGACGGCAACTCTAATCCCTGCGGCTCTATGGCTGCTGCCGAGGCAGGCAAGCTTACTTATGCCGACCTTGTTTCTCTTTGGGCAGGCTTAAGTCCCTATGAGCTTAACACAATTTTAGCTCCCACATCTGCTATGACAAAGCTTCTTGCCGCAAATGAGCTTAAGGATTCAAACGCCGGTCAGACTTTCCACGGCACAGGCAAGATGGTTACTCCTCTGGGTGCAAACCTTATTCACACTCAGGCAATTACAGACAACCTTATTATCGGTATGGATAAAAACTGTGCTCTTGAAATGGTGGTTGCAGGCGAGATTCAGACTGATTACGACAAGCTTATTGATCGTCAGCTTGAGCGTGCCGCCATTACATCTGTTGCAGGCTTTGCAAAGATTTACAAGGACGCTGCCAAGAAGCTTACTTACTAAGAGGTGACAGAGCTTGAGTTTTTACGATGTTTTAAGACGTTTCAGTCTGCTGAGCGGTCTTGAGGGGAAAGACTTGAGCCGTTTTTCACAGCTTTGCAATGAGGCGATTGAAGATATGAGAGGCAGGCTTAAGGTTAAGGAAGAGAATCTCACGGATTCCCAGAAATTAAGGCTTTCTTACACAGCAGGTGCTCTTGCTTTTTACAAGTACTGTCTTTACTCGGCAGTCAGCGAGCCTGACAGCTTCTCGGCAGGAGAGGTAACGGTGAATATGAACGACAAGAGGGTTGACGCTGCCAAGAAGCTTTTTGATGAAGAGTACCGCTCCCTTTCAAAAATTCTTCAGGATACAGGCTTTTACTTCGGGAGGGTGAGAGCTTGAATATAAGATTAAGTCTTAATAAAGAGCTGAAAGCCTTTGGCAGAAGTATTACCGTTACCACAGAGCAGGGCAGTGAGATAATCAGGGGTATTATTATGCCTTTGCTTTACAAAAACAAGATTTACATAAGCGGTAAGCGTTTGCCTGAGGGATATTTTGACTCGGGACATTACCTGATGATTTGTGAGGGCTCTGTAAAGCTTCCTGTTATGGGTACTGCATTTTTTGAATGTGACCAAAAGCGTTATCTTTTAAAACGCAGTGAGTCTGTGGATTATCTGGACAAGCCTCTTTATATCTGGGCGGTGCTTGAGCCTTATCACAGTGAAAGGGATGATGAATTTGAAGCCTGATGTAATTATGAAGAAAATCGCAGAAGCGGTTAAAGCCAGAGAGGAGCTTGCCTCGGTTGTTTGCAGGTATACTGAAAGCACAGACACCCTACCAAATCCTGTTTGTGCCTTTACCCTTTTCTTTGGGACAGGTAAATCGGGCTTTGTAAGAAATAGCGACAACTCCCTGAAAGAAACTCTGTGCGTTAAGCTTTGTCTCCTTGCTCCTACGGGAGCAGGAGGCAAACGCCTGGGCGAGATGGCTCAGTGGGTGGCAGAGGCTGTAAGGGGTTGTGTAAATGCTGAAGCTTTGCAGATAACAGAGACCAGAATCAGAGAAAACACCAACTCTCTTTACAGGGAAATTCTGGTGGAAATCGAAGAAAGTGTAACAGAAAGCCAAAAAAGCTTTCTTCGTATAAACGGCAAAGAGATTGAGGGCTTTGTTTCGGCACAGGTTCAGAGTGTGGAAGAAACCGAGAAGAAGGGTCAGCTTTTAAACGGCTATACAGTAGTGCGTAAAGAGGGCTTTTTGCTCAGCATTACCACAAGCTATCCTCTCAGGTTTTACCATATTGCTGAGATTGAGCTGGGTTTTAATGACCCCGTAGAGGTTTATGAGGGTATTGAGATTATAAAATCTTCCCACAAAATCACCTCAGAGGGAAACCACAGCTTTGTTTACGAAATTAAGGCGGAAACCGTGAAAACCGAGGTGGATTATGAGCAGTGAATTTGATTTTGAAATGTTTTTTAATGAGGACGCAACCCTGAGTGTGGCTGAAATCCTCAGCAGAGAAATTCAGCGGGACAGCCGACGCTACGCCTCTCAAAGTGTGACAGGAGGGGATTAAATGGAGCTTGCCGTAATGAGATTTAAGGGTAAAACCTTCAGGTGCAACCCTCTTTCTCTTGAAATTAAAAGTGTGAGAGCAACCTCTGATTACAAAGGGGTTGAGGGTACACAGTTTGTTGGCGATATGGGCCTTGACTGTCGTATTATAAAAGGCGAAGGCGAGCTGGAGGGTAAGGACTGCATAGAGCAGTATGCCTCTCTTTTCTCACTGCAAAGTGAGGGTGGCGAGGGCGTTTTGTCTTTGCCTGTGATGGAGCCTGTGAAGGCGGTTTTCAAGAGTCTTAAGGCTCTTGCTCAGGTGACTCCCGACAGGATTACATACAGCTTTGAGTTTCTGGAAACAAAAAGCAAGGCTCAGCCCTTGCAGAAAATTCATATCGCTAAAGAGGGAGAAACCCTCTTTGACATTGCCTTTGACTTTGGTGTGAGCGTTGACAGGCTTGTAAAGCTTAACCCTTATGTGAAACGTCCCGATGAGCTTAAAGAGGGCGAGGAGATTTTGCTATGCTGAAAGTGGTTGCAAAGGACATAAAAGGGCAGGAAATTTTTCTTGAGGGAGTTTTCTCTCTGGTGATTTCAAAGGAAGAAAACGTTCCTGCCAACAGCCTTGTTATAAGGGTTAAGGAAGTGAGCTTGCCTCTTTTAAAAAGCCTTACTGTAATAAGGGATGAGTCGGAGCTTTTCGCAGGAGAGGTGGACGAGCAGATTGAACAAGTCAGCCTCAGCCCCTATACGGAGCTGGTAGCAAGAAGCAGTGCGTCTTTTCTTCTTGACAACGAAGCCGCCCCCTTAAGCCTTGTAAATCCTTCTTTTGAGGATGTTTTCAACCGCTTTGCTCTGCCCTTTGGCTTTACCTCTTACAAGGGTGAAAACAAACAGCTTCAGGGGACTTTTACAGTGCGAAAGGGCGAGTCCTGCTATTCTGTGCTCAGCCGTTTTACCGAGAAGGTTTATGGCTTGAGCCCAAGATGTGAGGGGCTGGTCATAAGCCTTGAAAACAGTAACGAGGGTACTTTTGACCTTTCGGACAAAGCTCTGAGTCTGAGGTTTTTTAATCTTCGGTGCAACAGGATTTCAAGGGTGAGGCTTAAGCTGAGAAAAGGCGAGGGCTACACAGAAGAGGTTATAAACGAAGAAGCTCTCGAGCAGGGAATCAACAGGGTGAGATATGTAAACGCAGAATCCGGTGACGTGCAGACTGTTGAAGAAGCGGACAGGATTATTCGCAAAGGCGAGAGAGAAAGCTTTTATGCCGAGGCGGTGTGCAGAGGATTTTTTGCCGACGCTCTGGGTAAGGATGTTGTGCTGAAAAATACAGACAGAAAGCTTTATGTGTCATCTCTTAAAATCACCCTGAATAGTAAAGGCGAGCATACAAGGCTGACTTTAAAAGAAAAGGAGAGGTAAAAATGTGGCTTACGGAATTTTTAAGCGGCGGCAGAAAAAGAACTGTTGCCGCAAAGGGCAGTGTTACCTCGGGCTCTTTCAAAAACCTTGAGGTGGACAGCTCCTCTCAGCACAGAAACGTCAGGGTGGTTGCACCCTACGGCGTTGCCAGTGTTCCTCCTGTGGATGAAGACGCTCTGATAGTGCCCTTTGAAGGCGGCGAGGCCTGCGTGGGTGTGCTTACAAATCCCTCTGAGAAGCTGCAGCGAGGCGAGCTTATGCTTTACTCCCAAGGCGGAGCAAGCATTATTCTCAGAAACGACGGCTCGGTGCTGATTAACGGAAAGAGGGTGGAGCTTTAATGGATATTAAGCTTTTAAATGGGGATATCGCCCTTACTCCATCGGGAGGATACACTTACATCACTGCTCTTCAGGAGGCGTTGCAGAAAACAGAAATTACTGCAAAAATCCCCAAGGGCAGTTTCATATATAACAAGACTCTGGGCACTGAGATAGGCGAGGTTACAGACGCTCTTACTGCCGAAATGCTTCTTAAAGAGGCTCTTATGGACAGCGACCTTGATGTAAGGGTGCAAAGCTTTGACGGGAGCAAAATGACAGTCCGGGTGTCCCGAGGAGGAAACGAAGAAAGTCTGGAGGTGACTTTTGGTGCAGACTTATGATGAAATTTTTAAAAGTATGAGGGAAAAATACACCTCTTTAACAGGAATAGCCGTGGAAGAAAACTCCGACATCGGCATAAGACTCAGGGTGCTGGCAGGAGAGATTTACGCAAACGCAGTGAACAATCAGTGGCTTAAAAGGCAGATGTTTGTAAATACCTCTGAGGGAGAATATCTTGAGCTACACGCCCTTGAAAGAGGTATTACAAGGCGTGAGGCAACTCCTTCTTACGGTGAGGTGACCTTTTCTCTTGAGGAGGCTCATCCGCTGGATATTGCCATCCCCAAGGGCACTGTGCTGGCTACCTCAGACACCCTGCTCAGGTTTGAAACCATAGAGAGCAGTGTGCTTTATGCAGGAGATACACAGGTGAGTGTGAGAGTCAGAAGCATTGGCGGCGGTAGTAAATATAATGTTCTTAAGGGTGAAATTTCGGTGATGGTGACTCCACCCTCGGGCATTGAAAAGGTGAGAAATGAAGCACCCCTTGCAGGCGGTTGTGACAAAGAGAGCGACTTAAGTCTTCGAAAGAGGGTTCTTGAAAGCATTGCCTTTCCGTCAAATCACACCAACTGTGCCTACTACAAGGCTATTGCCGAGGGCGTTGACGGAGTTGGCTCTGCGGCAGTTGTAGCAAGAGGCAGAGGCGTGGGCACGGTGGATGTTTACATTGCCGCAGAAGGCGGCGAGGCTTCTGACGCCACTGTTGCAAAGGTGCAGGAGATTCTCAGCACTCAGCGAGAGGTCAACGTGGATGTTCTGGTTAAAAAGGCAAGAGCCACTGAGGTGGATGTTTATATGAAAATCCGCGTGAAAGAGGGCTACGACTTTGACGAAGTAAGGGACAGGGTGGTAGAAAATATCACCGACTTTATTGCTTCCTGCGGCACAGGAGATGAGGTTCTCAAGTGCCAGCTTTCCGAGGTGGTTTATCACACCGAGGGCGTTAAAAGTCTGAGCTTTGCAGACTCTCTCACAGGAGATTTCAAAGCCGACAAAACTGCCTTTCCCGTGGCAGGCATTGTGTCGGTATCGAGGGATACACAATGAGTACTTTGCAGTCGATGATTAAAAAGCTCAGCCCTCTGAGAGTTTACGATTTAAGGGAAGAAAGCTGTGTTTACGCAGAGCTCTCTGCTTTTGCCGCAGGCCTTGATGTGCTCAGAGATACTCTTGAAGAGCTTTTAAAAGAAGGCTTTGTTATGACGGCAGAAGGCTTTGGCCTGAGCCTTTCAGAAGAGATTACAGGAAGTCCCAGAGAGGATTTAAGCCTTGAGCAGCGTCGGGAGATGATTTCTCAGAGGCAAAGCCTTGGAAACGGGGACTTTACCCTTGAGGGAATCCAAAAGGTGCTGAAAGCTATGGGCGTTGAGGGTGAGATTACCGAGTGTCCCAAGGCACTGAGGATGTATATTGACCTCAGAGGCGAAATATATACGCCTGCAATGAAAAGCTGGCTTATAAATCAGGCAAGAGAGCTTTTGCCTGCTCATCTTGAGGTGGATGTGATTTTCAGCGGTTTTCACTGGGGAAACATTACCGCTAAGAATCTCACCTTTAAAGAGATGGATGAGCGTTATTTTACTTGGGACGAAATTGATTATCTGATTTAGAAAGGAGAAATCTTATGCCATCAACTAACAAAACAAACCACCTTGGGCTTAACCAGTGGCAAGAGAGTGACCGCCCTGTGAGAAATGACTTCAACAGCGACAATCTCCTTGTGGACACTGCTCTGGGTGAACACCTTGCAAACGGGGATATTCACGTTACCGCTGAGGAGAAATCCTACATCAAGGACTGGCTTCTGAGCTATTCCTACACAGGCACAGGAGAAAGCAGCCGAGCCTTTGTTCTGGGAGAAAAAATCCGCTTTGTTATGATTTTTGCCAAGGACAAGCCCCTTGCAGGCTACTCTGCTTTCGGTTATCTGGCACTTGGGTGCAGCCAAGGGCTTACTGTGTCTGCCTCGGGCACAGGCTTCACTGTAAGTCACGACACTTCCATAAAGCTTAACGAAGAGGGCGTTCAGTACAGAGTCGTTATGCTCAAATAAGGAAAACCTGACAGAAAAAAGCTTTCGAGGTGCAAGACTTCTTATAGTAAAGTCTTGCAGGTTTATTCGCCTTTCGGCGAGTGTTATTGCTTCACAGTTTTATTATGCTTTCGCATAGTGGTATTGTCCTGCGGACAGTTTTCAGGGCGAATCAAATATCACTACGACAAAAAGGAGTAATATCACTTTCACGAAGTGAAAATATCACTCTGTGCGTCAGCACAGAATATCACATAATTCTTTATAAATATTGTCGGTTCTTTCTGTATAAAAGCAAAGACCTCGATGAAATTCATCGAGGTCTTTTGTCGTTGCTTTAGTGTTTAGAATCCGTCGTTATAATCGTCGGGATTAAAGGGCTTGCGGTTGTCGACTGAGGGCTTTCGCTGAGCTCTTTTGGGAGCTTCTTTTGTCTGATTTGCGTATCTTGCACCGCCACAAGCCTTTGCCTTTTTCTTGAAGGGTCTGTAAATAATCACAAAGGTGAAAAGTGCAAGGGAGAGGAAAATCAGAACAATACCAACAATAAGAAAGCCTGCGATACTGTCGTTGCCTTTGGTTTTGTCGTTCTGCATATTGATGAAGCTCTGCTTGCCGGGGGCAGGGTCGGCTTCAAGGTTAAGCTCGATTTCCTTCCAGTCCTTAGCCTGAAAATCCTGATCGGCAGGAGTGTAAACAGGTGCAGGGCTTACATAGTCGGAATAGGTGGAATCCTCGTCGGGCTCGGTAGGCTCGGGCGGATTGGTTTGAATAACCTCAGTGGTGATTTCTGTTGAGCCTGTGGGGTCTGTGTACTCGGTAGAAGTGGTTTCTTCTCCTGTGTAGGGCTCGGTGTATTCACCGGGGTAGGTGTCTTCTTCAAAGTAAGTGGTTTCTTCAGGGTAAGTGGGGTCGTCCTCACCTTCTGTTTCAAAGGGGACCTCGGTGTAAACAGGTTCTTCTGTGGCAAAAACGTCCTCTGTGGGAGCTATGTTCTCAAGGGGTGTTGTTTCTGCAAAAGCAGTGGTGCACACACAAAGGCTGAGAATCATAAGCACAGAAAGAAGGGTCATTATTTTTTTCATACTATTACCTCCCTATATGAATTAGAATTCTTCAAACATTGCAGGGTTGTATTTTGCGATAACCTTTTCGTTGGCTTCTACCTCAACATTTTCGGTGATGTCGTTGAGGAAGTTCTGGAAATCCTCGCCCTTAAGGTTCTGGATAATTGTGTGCTTGTTGCCGTCTGCCTTAAGGTACTCTTCGGCCTCGTCATTGATGTCAAACTTTGTGACAAAGTACATTACAGAGGTGTCGCCATCTCCTACTCTCAGATAGGTAGCCTTGCCTTCTTTAAGGGTTTCGAGAGCCTTTAAAACATCCTCGCCCAGAGCAGAGCTTTCTAAGATTTCGATGTTTTTCACTGTGGGGTCGGTTGAGATGTTGTGGGCCTTCATATACTTGCCTACAACTTTCTCGTAGGCTGTGCCTGAGTTAACCTGCTTTACATAGCCCTTAAGCTCAGCCTCAACGCCGTCAATAAGCTCTTCAGAATAGGGTAGGTAAACCTGCTGGCTTGTTTCAGCGTCAATGGTGGTTTCGTAAAGGTTTACGATGAAATAAGCATAGCTTGTGTAGTTATCGGTGAAATATTTGTTAAGCTCTTCGTCACTGACTGCCTCTTCGCCGTCTTTGAGGTAGAGGTGGTCAAAAATAGCACTCTGCTTTACACTTGCAAGATAGGTGGATGTAAAGAAACTGTCAAAGGAAACGCCGTAAGGGGAGAGCATATCCTCGTAAGAGGTGGTTTCATAGCCTGAGGCCACATAGTACTCGTAGTAAGGGCCTAAGTACCAGTCTTCTTTGGCAAGCTCTCTGGCACTTTCTACCTGAGTCTTGTCAAGGGTAACGCCCAGCTCTGCCACGGTTTCGTCAAGGGCCGCAAGATTTCGGGTGATAAGGTCAGCCTGATTCTTGACCCAATCCTCACAAAGCATTTTTTCACCTGTTTCGTCAAAGGTTGAGGTGATGTCAAGAATTGTGGCTGTGGAGTCAAACTTGTCGCCCAGATTTGACTGTAAAATACTGTAAGCCTCGTTATAAGCTGAAAAAAGGGAGTAAATATAAACGCCCTCAGCGTAGGTGGTGTTTTCGGTTTTGTAGGAATATCCGGGCTTTTTACTGCAACCGCCAATGGCAAAAACCATAACCAGCACCAGCAGCAACGCCGAAATCTTCTTAAGGTTATTCATCGGGAAATCCCCTTTCGTTTAAAGCAATTTAAAGTTGACCACCCTAAATTATACACGCCTTGTCTGCAAATTTCAACAGAAATACGAAAAATAAGCTAATTTTCAGCAAATATTCAGATTACATATAATTTGTTTTAAAGACATTTCTCAAGGCACTCAAGGGGTCGAGCTTGCTTTTAAGCTTTACTGCAACATAAGGCTTTGAGCCTGCACTTAAAAGGGCGTTGCCTTTTTGCTCGCAGATGAGGTTTATTATTTCGGGACTTTTGATGTCCTTGACGTAAAGCAGTACGCTCATATCATTCTGCTTGATTTCGTAAATGCCCATATCGGCGGCCTTGTTTCTGATAAGGGCAATGTCAATAAGCCCCATAACCGACTTGGGGATATCACCGAAACGGTCAATAAGCTCGTCAATAACATCCTCGGCGTCGCTCTTTTCACGGATGTCGGCAATAAGCTTGTAAACATCAAGACGCAGAGTGAGGCTTTCGATATAGCTTTCGGGAATATGAGCGGCAATGGAAAGGTCCACAAGGCAGTCCTTGTCTTCTCTTTGGGTTGGGATTTCGCCCTTTTCTTCCTTTACTGCGTCGCCTAAAAGCTTAAGGTACATATCATAGCCTACGTCTTCCATATGGCCGTGCTGCTGAGCTCCCAGAATGTTGCCTGCACCTCTAAGCTCCAAATCACGCATAGCAATTTTAAAGCCCGAGCCAAACTCCGTAAACTCACGGATTGCGGTAAGTCGCTTCTGAGAAATTTCAGAAAGCACCTTTGCCTTTGTAAAGGTAAGGTAGGCGTAGGCTCGTCTGTTGCTTCTGCCGATTCTGCCTCTGAGCTGATGAAGCTGAGAAAGGCCGAAGCGGTCTGCGTTTTCTATAATCAGGGTGTTGGCGTTACTTATGTCCACACCTGTTTCAATAATTGTGGTGCACACCAAAACGTCAATTTTACGCTCCAGCATATCTCCCCAGACCTTGGAAAGCTGCTGCTCTGTCATTTTGCCGTGGCCCACACCGATTGCGGCCTCGGGAATCTGAGAGCCAAGACGTGCCGCCTTTGCCTCAATGGACTCAACATTGTTGTGCAGGTAAAAGACCTGACCGCCACGCCTGAGCTCTCTTCGGATTGCTTCGTTGATAATAGCCTGCTCGTGCTCCAGCACATAAGTCTGGACAGGGTAGCGGTTCTGGGGAGCTTCCTCTAAAACCGACATATCCCTGATACCGCTCATCGCCATATTAAGAGTTCGTGGAATAGGGGTTGCCGAGAGGGTGAGCACGTCAATGTTGGGGTAAGCTTCCTTAAGCCTTTCCTTCTGGGCAACTCCGAAGCGTTGCTCCTCGTCTATAATCACAAGGCCCAAATCCCTGAACTCAACATCCTTCTGCACAAGGCGGTGAGTACCTACCACAAGGTCGATTTCTCCTCGCTTAAGCTGCTTGAGGATTTCTGCCTGTTGCTCTTTATTACGAAAACGTGAGAGCAGCTGAATCCTTATGGGATAGCCCTCAAAACGTTTGATAATTGTCTGAAAATGCTGCCAGGCAAGAATTGTGGTAGGGCAGAGCAGAGCACACTGCTTGGAGTCTGACACACACTTGAAAGCGGCTCGAAGAGCAACCTCGGTTTTGCCGAAGCCTACGTCGCCGCAAAGGAGTCTGTCCATAGGAGCACTTCGCTCCATATCTCCCTTTATTTCCTCAACACATCTGAGCTGGTCGGGGGTTTCCTCAAAGTCAAAGCGAGCCTCAAAATCCCTTTGCCACTCGGTATCTTCCGAGAAGCAGTGACCCTTTGCCTGCATACGTTTCTGGTAAAGAGCGATAAGCTCCTTTGCCATATCCTTGACGGCTTTTCTTACCCTTGCCTTGGTTTTCTGGAAATCTCCCGAGCCAAGACGGTTAAGCTTCACCGCGGAGTTTTCCTTAGGGCCGATGTACTTTGCCACTAAATCAAGCTGAGTTACAGGCACATAGAGAACATCGCTTTTTGCGTAGGAAATCTTGATGTAATCCTTAACGATTCCGTGAGAATCCAGCTTGGTGATACCGCCGAAAATTCCCACGCCGTGAATTGTGTGCACAACGTAATCTCCCACGCTGAGCTCGGAAAGACTGTAAATCGCCTGTCCGTCTTTAGGAAGCTTGTGCTTTTTCTGAAGCTTAACCTGAGTTGTGCTCTGGGTAAAGAGCATAAATTTCTCGTCTATAAGCTCAAAGCCACCTGAGAGTATACCCTCGGTGACGTGGATGTAGCCTTTTGTGAGGATTTCGCCGTCCTTCCACACAATGGCTTTTTTGCCTTGCTCACGCAAAAGCTCAGTTACGTTTTCCACCGCCTTTTTAGTGGGGCAGAGAAGTACAACCTTGCAGTCCGAGGCGTTTGAAGAATCAAGGTCGGACACAAGGGTGGAAATCTGACCGCTGAAAGGCGGCAAAAGTCTTAGGTTGAAGCTTGAGAGAGCTTTGAGCGGAAGTTCATAGGAGCCGTGGGCAAAGTTATCAAGATAAACCATCCTGTTCTGAGAAAGCTTGTCTATACACCTCTCCCAGCTTATGGCGTAATTGTCAAAGCCTCGGCACAGTGCACCCTCGGCAAAATACTCAGGCATATCCTGAGAAAAGCGAAACTCCGTTGCAGTCATTCTGTCCTTTACTGCGGTGTGCTCTGAGATAAAGCCGATGAAGGAGTCGTCTATATAATCCAGAAGTGTGGCGGTTTCTTCGTACACAAGGTGGATGAATTTGTCCTTGTTTGCAATGTAAAGCCCCTGTCGGATTGCCTCAGCCTCACTGTAAAGGACTTCCTTTGCCTTTTTGGACGACTCGCCTTTAAGGTAAGCGGCTTTCTTCTCGATTTTCTTTGCAAGGTCTTCTCTGTCGCTGAAAATAACCTCGCTGGAAGGGCAGAGGGTGACAAATTCCACAGTGTCGCTACGCCTCTGGGTGGAGATATCAAAGTGATTCAGAGAGTCAATTTCGTCACCCCAGAACTCGGCTCTGACGGGATTTTCGCTTCCCGGTGGGAAAAAGTCCAGAATACCGCCACGAAGCGAAAATTGACCCTCACCCTCAATGGCGTCGCACCTTTCATAGCCCAGAAGGGTGAGAGCCTTCACGCAGGATTCAATGGAAATTGTCTTGCCTACTCTCAGATTAAGGGTAGCGTCAGCCAGAGCGTACTGAGGAATAGTGAGCTGAGCGGCAGCGTCGGGACAGGTGATGACACCATCGCAGTCCTCGGTAAGTAAGCTCATAAGAACCCCCAGACGCTTTCTTTCGTCGTCGTGGGACACACCGCTGACATTCTGGAATGTAAAGTCACGATAAGGATAAAAAAGCACCTTCATACCCAGAGTCTTAAGGTCGTCGCAGAGGGTGTTTGCCTCTCTCTCGTCGGCACAGATACAAAAGGCCTTTGCCTCTTTTTCACGGCAAAGACTGTAAATAAGGCTTGCCTTGTGCACCGAGGAAAGCCCCGTGCCTGCAACGGCACAGGGTGTGTCAAGAGCAGAGCTCAGCTCTTTGTAGGGCTTGTGGCTTTTGAATAAATCGAGAATAAAGTTCATATTTCCTCCAAAGGGTAACGGCTCGCAATTTTTTTCAGGGGGTAGAAAATTGCGAGCGAATAATATTTTTACTTATGTAAAATAACGGGTTTGTCATACAACAGACATTGCTCAGGCCTTGAGCCGCCGTTAATGGCAGGTTCAACTTATATCCAACCTATCCAAAGGCGGAACAGCCCTGCCGTGGCTAAGGGCTAATTATACCTTTGCATTGCAAGGTCGGTTTTGTCCTGAACTATAAGAGAGGCAGAGTCTGCGGCTTTGTCCAGAACTTCATCAAGGAGCTTCATATCTTCCTTGGAAAAACGGGACAGCACCCAGTCCTTGAGGTCGTATTCGGGATGGGGCTTTTTGCCGATACCGATTTTCACTCTGGGGAACTTGTCGCTTCCGCTTAAGTAGATAATGTTTTTAACTCCGTTCTGACCACCGTCAGAGCCGCTTCGTCTGATTCTCAGCCTGCCGACGTCCAGAGAGATGTCATCAAACATTATAATAACATTCTCGGGGGGAATTTTGTAGAAATTCATAGCCTCTACAACCGCCTGACCGGAAAGATTCATATAGGTGGAAGGCTTCATAAGCAGGCACTTGTGCCCTGCTATGGTACATTCGCCTGTGGTGGACTTGAAACGGATTTTGTTGATTTTGCAGTTTTCTTTTTCCGCAAGACGCTCAATTGCCATAAATCCGCAGTTGTGGCGGGTGTTTTCGTACTGCTTGCCGGGATTTCCCAGACCTACAATAATATATTCAATTGAGGATGAAAACTTGGATTTCTGGAACATAGTTATCGCCTTTCGAGGGTGGTGTGAAATTCTCGTGCCGTCAGGCACATATCGCATTTGCAGAATATATCGTGTGCATTGCACATATCGCAAATTCTCGGGAGAATTTATATCGCTAAAATATTGGCGGCTTAGACTTTCGTCAGAGCCGCCATAAAAGTTCAAGTTAAAATTAAGCAAAGAGGGGAGAAACAGGCTTGTCAGCGAAGATTCTCTCAATAGCCTCTGCAAATACAGGAGCA
>JAFTWB010000008.1 GCA_017465505.1 Clostridia bacterium
AAGTTTTGTGATGAACTGAAAGATTATAAGCCTTATATCGTTATTTCGGAAAATTTTCTGGAAGTTAGAAGAAATTATAGAAATAACGAGAAGAAATTTGAAATGAGAATTTTGAACTATCATGCTCTGTATAGTTACGAGGATGGAGTAACAGAGGTGTGTAATCAAAATGTATATTCAGATTTTGAAGACACTTTGATAATTTCGATGGAACTTCAAAGAGTTATTGATATGTTAGGTGAAAAAGAAGCCGATAGAGTTACAAAAAAGTTTTTTAAAAAGATGACTTTAGAAGAAATAGGTGCAGAAGAAGGGGTTTCTGCAACCGCTATTAAGTATTCTGTGGATAAAAGTTTAAAAAAATTGAAAAAAATTTTAAAAATCACTTAAAAAAAGTGCTCTCCCATTGGGTATAGGTGAGAGAACAAATTAAATCTCGAAATATTTAATAGAAAAGAGGAATTCTTTATGAATGAAACAAAAATTAGAAGAGGCGATATTTTTATGTACGATTTTGGTGAGAATGTAGGTTCAATACAAAATGGTCATCGTCCTGTATTAGTATTACAGGCAGATAACTTTAATGCTAAATCGCCAACTGTAGTTGTTGCACCGATTACAACGTCTATTAAGAAGACTTATTTACCATCACATATCATAATTGGTGAAGAGTGTGGCTTGGATGCACCGTCTATGGTTTTATTAGAACAGATTGTATCTGTAGACAAAGAGTATTTTAAAAAGTATATCGGTTACATAGGTAATAGTAATACCAATAGGAAAATTCACAATGCTTTGAAGCAGTTGTTTGGATATTGGGATTACAGTAGAGATAATGCCGCTGATGTTAGATGTTTGTGTCCTAAGTGCTTAAATGATTATATATCAAATCCAAACTTTACTGTTCGTCGATTAGACCCGCTAACAGCGGTAAGAGATAAGTGTGATAAATGTAATGGAACGGGATATGATTATGTGATTTACGATAAGCGAATAACTACTAAACGAAAGAGGGTTAAATATGCCTGAGAGAAAAGATAAAGAAAAATACAATGTTCCTCTATGGCATAAGCCAAACTTATCTATTGAAGAGGCTGTAGCTTATTCGGGTATTGGGAGAGATAAGCTGTACAAATTAACTGATCCGGAGGATTGTCCTTTTGTTTTATGGATAGGAAGTAGAAGGATGATTAAACGAAAAATGTTTGATGAGTATATTGAAAGACAATATTCGATTTAAGAGCAAGTAGTTTGTCAAATGTGCGATTAGTTAATTCGCATAATTGGCTAATCAAGCGATTTTAGGTATCCTTGAGTTATCGAAATTCAAGGAGGAGAAACGAATGTCAAATAGCAATAATAAGAATGAAAAATACGAAGTACCACTATGGGCTAAGCCTACATTGAAAATTGAAGAAGCTTCAGCTTATTCAGGAATTGGAGTAAATAAATTGTATAGGCTTACGGACTCGGCGGATTGTCCTTTTGTTTTATGGGTTGGAAGCAAAAGAATGATAAAAAGAGTACGATTTGATGAATATATCGAAAGATCGTATTCGATATAAAGGAGGAAGTGTTAATGGATAATGATGAAGTTGCAAAGGTGGAAAAATTCAAATGTCGAGGCTCAGCAGTTCCTTTGTGGCATAGACAAAATCTTTCGATTGAAGAGACAGCTGCTTATACAGGTATAGGTAGGAATACTATTTATAAACTTATTGAACAAGATGATTGTGACTTTACTTTGCATGTAGGTCGTAGAACGATGATTAAACGAAAGCGTTTTGAGGCTTACATAGATAAATTGTACTCAATATAAGGTGGTGGAAATATGCTTAAAATAATTGGTTCTGATATATTAGCATACAGAAAAGTAATAGAAGACAGAAAAAATGATTTGCCAATTTGGGAAAGAAAGGTTTTGTCCTGTGAAGAAGCGGCAGCTTACTCAGGTATCGGTATAGCAAGACTTAGAAAGTTGGCTTTGAAAAAAGGTTGTACTTTTTCGATGATGAATGGCACACAAGTTTTTATAGTGCGAGAAAAGTTTGATGAATATATAGATAAGGCTAGAGAAGTTTAGGAGGTAAGAAAATGGCAAAGGAAAAGAGAAAAGATAAATCAAGAGTTGTCCTTCGTACTGGTGAATCACAAAGAGTGGATGGTACATATCATTTCTGTTGGACAGATGAAAATAGAAAAAGACGTTATGTGTACGCAAAAACTCTTGATGAACTTCGCTATAAAGAAGAATTGATTGAAAAGGATAAAAAAGATGGAATTAAAGCAGAGGCAAGATATACGACTGTGAATGATTTGTATGAACTTTGGATAGATTTGAAACGAGGTCTTAAAAACAATACATTTGAGAATTATAAGTATATGTATGAGACATTCGTTCGTCATCAATTTGGTACAAAAACGATTTCTTCTATAAAAAAGACAGATGTTAAAAGGTTTTATAACTATTTAGTTGACCAAAGGCATTTGAAACCCTCTACTGTTGATAGCATTCATACTGTTCTGCATCAGGTTTTAGATATGGCAGTAGATGATGCTTATATAAGAAACAATCCATCTAACAATGTTCTGAAAGAACTGAAACAGTCCCATGGCTTTTATACTGAAAAGCGAAAAAGTTTAACTAGACCAGAGCAGGACCTATTTCTTGAGTACCTGAAAAATACACCTAGTTCGCAAAACTGGTATCCTATTTTTGCTGTGTTGGTTGGAACTGGACTTAGAGTAGGAGAAGTAACAGGTCTTAGGTGGTGTGATATAGATTTGGATGAAGGTATTATTGATGTTAATCATACATTGGTTTATTACGACCATAGAACAGAAGGAAGTAAACGTGGTTGTTATTTTAATATAAACACAACTAAAACACCAACAGGTAAACGAAAGGTTCCGATGCTTAGTTTTGTAAAAGAAGCATTTCTTATGGAAAAAGAAAGACAAGAGTTACTTGGTCTTCGATGCGAAGCTGTAGTAGATGGATATACAGATTTTATTTTTCTTAATCGTTTTGGACAGCCACAACATCAGTCTACATTAAATAAAGCTATCAGAAGGATTATCCGTGATTGTAATGACGAACATTTTTTAAAAGATGAAAAGCCTAAAGTATTACTTCCTCACTTTAGTTGCCATTCATTAAGGCATACATTTACAACAAGGATGTGTGAAGCAGGTGTTAATGTAAAAGTCATTCAGGATGCACTTGGACATAAGGATATTTCTACAACGCTAAATATCTACACTGATGTAACAAAAGAATTGAGAAAATCTGAATTTGAAGGACTTGAATTGTTTTTTCAAAAAGAGTATAATAAGGTATCGACTTTATAAACAAGTGTTCCATTGTTGGAGATATAAGTTGGTTTACACCACTTACACCAAATTGTACACCATTACATCAGTAAAGTGTAGTATTGTTTGTGTGTGTCAATTAAAAATGATGGCGAGCTTGTATATCTTAGCACAGTAAATACTCTCACGGTAACCAAATTAAAGGGAAATCCGTTTTCTCCCAACAATGAAGCCTATTGAAGAGGGCAAGCGTGCAAACCGTGCTCCCAAGGCAGAAACAGTTCAGGAAAAGGAAGAGGTTATCGACTTTTCCAAGGTAGAAATCGAGCCCTTATTCGAAGAGTTTGTAGATTTCGAAACCTTCTCAAAGTCTGATTTCAGAGCCGTTAAGGTGCTCGCTTGCGAGGCAGTGCCCAAGTCAAAGAAGCTCCTTAAGTTCACCCTTAACGACGGCACAGACAAGGAAAGAGTTATCTTAAGCGGTATCCACGCTTACTACGAGCCCGAAGAGCTTGTGGGCAAAACCCTCATCGCTATTACAAATCTGCCACCCAGAGCTATGATGGGTACAGAGAGTAACGGTATGCTCCTGAGTGCTGTTCATAACGAAGAAGGGGAGGAAAAGCTCAACCTTCTTATGGTAAGTAACAAAATCCCCGCAGGTGCAAAATTGTACTAAACCGCTAGCCGCGGTGGGCAATTCCGGCCGTTAGCCACGGTGGGCAGTTCCGGCCGTTAGCCACGGCAGGGCAATTCCACCTTTTTGAAAGGTTTGATATAGCTTTAAACCTTCATCAACGGCGGAGTCAATGATTTATTATAATCGCAGGTGAAACCTGCCACATTAACGTTTGCCAATGGCAAACACATCATTTGCGCAGCAACATCATTAGCTTTGCGACATCATTTCGCCAAAGGCGAAACATCATGGGGCTGTTTTTTTACAGCCCCATTTACTTTTTTGTTTATAATGTGGTACAATAGTAAAAGGTGATATTATGGTAGAAAAATTATTTGAAGAGCTCAAGGCTATTCCTCAGGTAGAAGCCATTGCCCTTGGAGGTTCCCGTGCAGGGGAGAACTTTGACGAAAAGTCCGACTACGACGTTTATCTTTACTGCACAGGTGACATTTCCGACGATGTGCGTAAGGCTATTCTGGAAAAATATTGCAGTTATATTGAGCTTTCCAATCACTTCTGGGAGCTTGAGGACAACTGCACTCTGAAAAACGGTGTGGATATAGATATTCTTTATCGCAACATAGAGGATTTTTCTGCCGATGTGGCAGGTGTTGTGGAAGGCTTCAACGCTCGCACAGGCTACACCACCTGTATGTGGCACAACCTTCTTACCTGTAAGATTATTTACGACGAAAACGGCAGACTCCTTTCGCTGAAAGAAAGGTTTTCCGTGCCTTATCCTCAAGAGCTTAAAAAGAATATTATTGAGAAGAATATGAGTCTGCTTTCGGGTATGCTTCCTTCCTACGACGGCCAGATTTTAAAGGCAGTGAAGCGTGGCGATTTTGTGAGTATAAATCACCGCACTGCGGCTTTCTTTGAGTCTTACTTTGATGTTCTGTTTGCCCTCAATGAAGCGACTCATCCCGGTGAAAAACGCCTTGTGAACCTTTCGAAAAAGCTTGGTATACTACCAGAAAAATTTGAAGAAAATATAAATAAGCTTTTTGCCGATTTGTTTGTAAATCCAGATGTGGTTGAAAATGATATTGCAAATATTGTGTCGGAACTTAAGAAAATAATATAAAGTTTACTGTAGGGACAATTCACGAATTGTCCGAATGGCGAAGCCATCCGAAATGTTTACTTTAAATCGATATAAAAATACTAAAATTATAATTTTGATAACATTTATATGGATCGACCTTACGGTTGAAACGGGCGATTCGTGAATCGCCCCTACAATTAGCTTCATAGGAGGAAATATGAAAAAATTCTTAGTTGTTGTGGATATGCAAAAGGACTTTGTAGACGGTTCTCTGGGTACTGCTGAGGCTCAGGCTGTTGTGCCTGAGGTCTGTGAAAAAATCAGAGGCTTTCAGGGGCAGATTATCTGCACTTTTGACACCCACTTTGAAAATTATCTTGAAACCCTTGAGGGCAAAAATCTTCCTGTGAAGCACTGTATTAAAGAAACTTTAGGCTTTGAGCTTGACGAAAACGTAAAGGCTGCTCTTGATAGTAAAGAGCATATTTCTCTGGAAAAGCCCACCTTCGGCTCCTTAAAGCTTCCTGAGATTATTAGGGAAAAGGCTCAGGGTGAGGACTTCAGCGTGGAGCTTGTGGGGCTTTGCACAGACATCTGCGTGGTGTCCAATGCTTTGCTTCTTAAGGCGAATTTCCCAGAGGCGGAGATTTCTGTGGACTCAGCCTGTTGTGCAGGGGTCACCCCTGAGAGCCACAACTGTGCTCTTAACACAATGAGAAGTTGCCAGATAAATGTAAAATGACAGATTAGTGAGGTATAAATATGTTTGACGCAATTAAAGTTAAAAACGATGTTGTAAACTGGATAAGAGAGTTTTTCGAGGCAAACGGCAAGGACAGCCCTGCTGTTTTAGGTATTTCAGGTGGCAAGGACAGCTCCGTTGTTGCCGCTTTGTGCGTAGAGGCTCTGGGCAAGGACAGGGTTGTGGGTGTGCTTATGCCCAATGGTGAGCAGGCTGACATTGATATGGCCAAGCTTCTGGTGGAGCACCTTGGCATTAAACATTATATTATTAACATCAAGGACGCCGTAGAAGGGCTTAAAAACGCAATGCCTCAGGGCTTCGAGCTCTCAAAACAGAGCCTTATAAACCTGCCGCCCAGAATCCGTATGTCCACGGTTTATGCGGTTTCCCAGAGCCTTAACGGCAGGGTGGCAAACACCTGTAATCTCAGTGAGGACTGGGTAGGCTACTCCACCCGTTACGGCGACTCTGTGGGAGATTTCAGCCCCTTGGGCAAGCTCACCGTTGCAGAGGTTAAGGAAATCGGCAGGGCTCTTTCTCTTCCCGAGGTGATTATTGAAAAAGTCCCCAGTGACGGCCTCACAGACAAGACAGATGAAGACAACCTCGGCTTTACCTACGCTGTGCTTGACAAATATATCCGCACAGGAGAGATTGAGGACTTGCAGGCAAAAGAGAGAATTGACCGCCTGCATAAAATGAATCTTTTCAAACTTCAGCTTATGCCTGTGTTTGAATATGAACCATAAATAAGTTTTTTAGCCGCCGTTTTGCCAACGGCGGTTTTTTGCGGTACTTGCCGTTTTTCATTCTATATTGGGAGAATGCTTTAGTAAAGTTGATATTTTTTGTGTAATATGCACAATAAAAAGTTTAAAATCTTAGTTAAGCAGTGAATTGTGTAACGCACTTTAGTTTGATATAATTATTCTCAGGTTATTCTTTATAGCCTGCGTTTTGTGTATAGCAAAGCGTGAAAGGAGAAAAATTATCGTGAAACAGTACACTAAGGACAAGATTTACAACATTGCATTAGCAGGTCACAGCGAAGCAGGTAAAACTTCGCTTACTGAGGCAATGCTGTTTCTGACAAAGGCAACTGACCGTCTGGGTAAGGTAGCAGACGGCAACACAGTTATGGACTTTGACCCCGAGGAGATTAAAAGACAAATTTCCGTTTCCACCTCTATGGCTCCCGTAGAGTACAAGGACGCAAAGATAAATGTTCTGGATACCCCAGGTCGTTTCGGTTTCGTTGCAGGCGTTGTTGAGGGTATGTTTGCCGCAGACGCAGCAGTTGTTGTTGTAAGTGCAAAGAGCGGCGTTAAGGTTGGCACAGAGAAGGCTTTCAAGGCCGCCAAGGAGAGAAAGCTGCCAAAGTTCGTTGTTATCAACGGTATGTGCGACGAAGGCGTTGACTATTACTCAATTATCGACGATTTAAGAGATCAGTTCGGCTCTTCTGTCTGCCCTGTAATTATCCCCGATGTTCAGGGAAATTCTGCAAAGAGCTACCTCAATATCCTTGAGGGCAAGGCTTATGCTTACGCAAATGGTAAGGCAAGCGAGTGTGCGGTGCCTGAGATTTTACAGGCAGAGGACTACAAAGCCTACCTCACAGAAGCAGTGGCAGAATCAAGCGAAGAGCTTATGGATAAATACTTTGAGGCTGGCGAGCTCACAAATGAGGAGCTTAAGTCAGGCCTTAAGGCTGCCGTTATGAACGGCTCTGTTTGCCCCATTATTTGTCTTGACGCAGTTAAGCTTGAGGCAGTGGATATGCTTCTTGACGCAATTTTAGCTTACGCTCCTACACCTGCTGACATCGGCACATATATGGCAAAGACCGAAGACGGCGAGGATATCGAGCTTAAAATCGACGACGAAGAGAAGACCGCCGCAATTATCTTCAAGACAGTTGCCGACCCCTTCGTTGGTAAGCTTTCTTACATCAAGGTTATTTCAGGTCAGATTTCTCCTGCCAAGGAAGTTTTCAATATGCGTCTTGGGGAGAAGATGAAGATTACAAAGGTAGTTACCAGCCGTGGCAAAAAGCAGCTTGATATGGACGCTATAGTTGCAGGCGATATCGGTGCTATTCCCAAGCTCAGCGGTGCAAAAACAGGCGACACCCTTTGCTCTCCTCACAAGAAGGTAGTTATCGAGGGTGCTACATATCCCGGCACAGCCTTCTCTATGGCAGTTTACCCCAAGAAGAAGGGCGACGAGGATAAGGTTGCTCAGGGTATGGCTAAGCTTATGGGCGAGGACCAGACCATCGCTTTCAGGTCCGACGCAGAAACCAAGGAAATGGTTGTTTCGGGTATGGGCGAAGCTCATATTGACGTTATCATTTCTAAGCTTAAGGCAAAGTACAACGTAGAAGTTACCCTTCAGGTGCCCAAGGTTGCTTACCGTGAGGCTATCCGTAAGAAGGTACAGGTTCAGGGCAGACATAAGAAACAGTCAGGCGGTGCAGGCCAGTTCGGTGACGTTTGGATTGAGTTTGAGCCCTGTGACGCTGAGGGTCTGGAGTTTGGCGAGAGAGTTGTTGGCGGCTCTGTTCCCAAGAACTTCTTCCCTGCTGTAGAAAAGGGTCTGCTTGACGCTATCAAGAAGGGTCCCCTTGCAGGTTATCCCGTGGTTGGCCTTAAGGCTACACTTTACGACGGCTCTTACCATCCCGTTGACTCCAACGAAATGGCATTTAAAATGGCCGCAAAAATCGCTTACAAAAACGGTATGGCAATTGCCAACCCCACACTCTTGGAGCCTATCGGCACACTGAAAGCTACTGTGCCCGACAACAAGACAGGCGACATTATGGGCGAGGTTAACAAACGTAGAGGTCGAATTCTGGGTATGAATCCCGGCGAGAAGGGTATGCAGACAGTTGAGGCTGAGGTGCCTATGGCAGAAATGCACGACTTTGCAACCTTTATGCGTAAGACTACCCACGGCAGAGGATACTTCTCCTTTGATTTTGTCCGCTACGAGGACGCTCCCGGCAACGTTGCACAGGCAGTTATTGCCAATGCAAAGGTTGAGGACGACGACTAAATAAAGTAAAACTGAGGCAGGCAGAGTTTTTCTGCCTGCCTTTTGAGTGAGGAAAACTATGAAGAAAATATTTAGCTTTATCTGTGTTTTTGCCCTGGTGATTACCCTTTGTATGGGCAGCGTAAGTGCCTATATTGTGCCCAAGGGTATGGGCGTTTCCTACGAAGAAGGACTCAGCGGCGAGAGTGTGCTCTCTACAAAGGTCTACGGCCTTATAGGGGATGTTGACCTTAACTCAAAGGTGAATATCCGTGACGCCACACTTGTTCAGAAAAGCCTTGCAAATATCCAAAAGCTGGATTTTTACGGCGAAGCCCTTGCCGACGCCGACTATTCAGGCAGGATAAACGTAAAGGACGCCACTGCAATTCAGAAGTGGGTGGCAGGGATAAAGGGCAGTGCCCCTGTAAATCATCTGCTTTACGCCACCAACGACCAGGCTCAGATTGAGTGCCTTTTGGGCAACTGGCGAGGGGAAATGAACATCGCCCGGGAACTTAACTTGGGCTTTACTGCTGAGGGTATGGAGATTCAGGTAGCTGATGTGGGCGTTATGGTAAACCTTGATTTTAATGCTGATAATACCTATAAAATAGAGGCGGACAAGGCCTCTTTTCCCGATACCATCAATGAGCTTAAGGCTCAGTACAAAATCGCCCTTACGGATTTTCTGGAGAATTTTATTAAGGAAAACAAGCTTAACGCCACTGTTTTGGACGTGGTGAAAACCTCGGGCTACAACTCCTTGGACGATATGATCAACGACATCGTAAGTGAAGATGAAATCACCGAGGCTCTGGCTGAGTTTTACCGAGAGGGTAGATACAAGGTTATTAACGACGCCATTTACCTGTCAGATGACATCACCCATATCCCTGAAATGGGTAAAAATACAATCTACTACGACTTTTCTGACGGTAACATCATCCTTACCAAGTCCGACGAAGTAATCAGCAACAATTTGTTGCCCATATATCTTACAAAGTAAAAAACCCCGTCGCTCTATACAAACCGAGCGACGGGGTTTGTGTTTATATTCTTTGGATAATTTCTGCCTTCGACCCCGCCGTTAATGAAGTCCGTTCACATTGCTGACTTTTCAAAAGGCGGAACTGCCCACCGTGGCAAACGGCCGGAATTGCCCACCGTGGCTAACGGTAGTGATATTCGCCTGCGGCGAGTGGTATTGGCTTTTGCCAGTGGTATTGCTACGCAGTGGTATTGTCCTTACGGACAGTTTTTGCGTTTAATCCCACCGTTGATGAAGCATAAAAGTTATATCCTAACCTGTCAAAAGGTGGAACTGCCCACCGTGGCAAACGGTAGTGGTATTGTCCTTACGGACAATTTTTGCGTTTAATCCCACCGTTGATGACTTCTCAAAGTTACATCAAACCTTTCCAAAGGTGGAGTTGCCCTGTCGTGGCTAACGACTGGCTAGCGGTTTGCCAATAGGGTAGCCTGTTTCAATTTTGGCGGCGAATTTCTGAATAGCTGTGGCGTCTTTGACGTTTACCTTAAGGTCGGCGTTGACGTCGGCAAGTTCTTGTTGAAGCTCAGTGAGGCTTTCCAGTTTTGCCGCAGATTTCTGAATTAAAGTTGCGTCCTTGACGTTTATCTTTCCGTCACTGTTTACATCTCCCAGAAGTCCCAAGCTTTCAGCTTTGCCTGTTGTGGGCTGAGTAGCTTTTGTGGTTTCTTCCGAAATAGTTTGGGTAGGTTCATTTGTTTGAGACTCAGTTTCGTCGAGGGCGGTGGACTCGGTAACTTCTGTTATTTCGGTTGCCTCGGTTATTTCGGTTATTTCGGTTATTTCGGTTATCTCAGTTGCTTCGGTAGCTTCTGTTGCTTCTGTTGCTTCGGTAGCTTCTGTTACTTCAGTTACCTCAGTTACCTCAGTTGCTTCAGTTACTTCTGTTACTTCAGTGGTTTCTGTGGGTTCGGTAACTTCTGTGACAGTTTCCGTAGGCCGGGTAGTTGCAGTGGGAGCGGTGGTTTCCTCAACGGGCTCTGTCTGAGGCTGGGTGAGAGTGTAGTTAATGCCGTTTTCTTCGCAGAATTTGTGAGCGGTGCTGTCCTTAACCACCATTGCAGTGAACAAATCGTTGGCAACGTAATCGTTTGAAAAGAAGTCGTATACCATACCGAAGCCGTAGTCGCCGATGGTTTTCACAGTAGAGGGGATGTAAAGCTCACGGAGATTCGCCTCGTCAAAAGCCATCTCGCCGATACTCTCCACACCCTCGTACATAGTAACTTCTGAAAGGAAAATGCAGTTGAAAAAGGCGGTTTTCTCTATGGTTTTCACAGTTGATGGAATAGTAATCTCACCGATATAAGAGTAGAAGAAAGCCCCTTCGCCGATATTTTCAAGTCCCTTGGGAAGCTGAGTGGAGTAAAGGTTATAGGTGTAAGAAAGGCTGAAAGCACCGAGAGTCTTAAGGGTGGAAGGAAGCTTCAGCACTGAGAGGTGGGTGCAGTTTTCAAAAGCACCGTCATCAAGCACCTCTACACCCTCGGGAATTTCCACCTCGGTAAGCCTTGTGTCGTTTGAAAAGCAGTTGTTGCTGATTTTTTTAAGACCCTTGCCAAGATTAAGGTCGCTGAGGTAAATGCAGTAGGAAAAGGCACTGTTGCCGATTTCATTCAGACTATCAGGCAGGGTGACGGACTCAAGCTTTGTGCAGTTGTAAAAGGCGTGATTGCCGATTTTTTCCACACCTTCGCTGACATTCAGGCTGACAATGGAGTTTTTCTTCTGAAAAGCATTGTCGCCGATAGCCTTGACAGGTGTACCCTCAATAGCAGAGGGGATCGTGAGGTCAGCGTCATCTCCTGTGTAGCCCGTAATGGTGGCGACACCGTTTTCAATATCATAGATAAAGCCCTCAGCTTCCAAAGCCGAAATCTTCGAAGGGGCAAACAGGCAAAGACTCACACAAAGTAAAACGCAGAGCATAAGAGAAACAGCTTTTTTCATAAAGCACCACCTTTTGATATATATATAAAGTATATATTATGAAAGAGCTTTAGTCAACAAAAATCCCGCCGTTAATAAAACGACGGGATAATTTATAGGTTAGCTTATTTAATAATAGACTCTCCGTCCATTTCTTTGGGCTGGGGGAGATTCATAATCTTAAGCATTGTGGGAGCGATGTCTGCAAGTCTGCCGCCTTCTCTGAGGGTGCAGTCGTAGCCTACAACGCAGAATTTAACAGGGTTAGTGGTGTGAGCGGTGAAGGGAGAGCCGTCTTCCTCAAACATCTTGTCGGCATTGCCGTGATCCGCTGTAATGAGGGTAACGCCGTCCATTTCCTTAACTGCCTCAACTACCTTGCCTACGCAGGTGTCAACTGCCTCAACCGCCTTAACAGCAGCCTCGAAAACGCCTGTGTGACCAACCATATCGCAGTTTGCAAAGTTTAAGATAATCATATCGTACTTGCCTGAGCGGATAGCGTCGCAGCACTTGTCGCAAACTTCATAAGCACTCATCTCGGGCTGTAAATCGTAGGTTGCAACCTTGGGAGAAGCAACAAGGATTCTGTCCTCTCCTGCGTAAGTCTTTTCGATACCGCCGTTAAAGAAGAAGGTTACGTGAGCGTACTTCTCTGTTTCGGCAATTCTGAGCTGAGAAAGCCCCATATCGGAAACATATTCGCCTAAAGTGTTCTTAAGTGTCTGAGGCTTGAAAGCCACGTCAACATTAGGCATAGTTGCGTCGTACTGAGTCATACAAACGTAGTTTAATTTGAAGAAGCCGTTTCTTCTCTCAAAGCCGTCGAAAGCTTCGTCAACAAAGGTACGGGTAATCTCTCTTGCTCTGTCAGGACGGAAGTTGTAGAGGATTACGGAGTCACCCTCAGAGATTGTCTTGCCGCCTTCGATAACTGTGGGGATAACAAACTCGTCGGTAACGTCCTTTGCGTAAGAGTCAGCCACTGCCTGAACTGCGTCAGTTGCCTTTTCGCCTTCGCCGTAAACCATAGCGGCGTAAGCCTTCTCAACTCTTTCCCAGCGGTTGTCTCTGTCCATAGCGTAGTATCTGCCCATAACGGAAGCAACCTTACCAACGCCGATTTTTTCCATCTCAGCAACACAGTCGGCTACAAAGCCCTGACCGCTTGTGGGAGAAACATCTCTGCCGTCTAAGAAAGCGTGAACGTAAACTTCCTCAAGACCCTTGCGTTTTGCAAGCTCAAGGATACCGTACATATGAGTGTTGTGGCTGTGAACACCGCCATCGGAAAGAAGACCGATGAGATGAAGTGCAGTGCCATTTGCTACGCAGTTGTCCACTGCTTTGCAGAGAGCCTCGTTTTCAAAGAAATCGCCGTCTTTAATTGCCTTGGTGATTCTTGTGAGCTCCTGATATACAACTCTGCCTGCACCGATGTTTGTGTGACCTACTTCACTGTTACCCATCTGACCCTCAGGCAGACCAACGTCCATACCTGAAGCACCAATAGCAGTAACAGGGTTCTCGGCAAAGATTTTGTCAAGGTTAGGTGTATTTGCAGCTTCAATAGCATTACCCTCTTTGGGAGCAATGCCGAAGCCGTCAAGAATACATAAAAGTAAAGGTTTTTTCATATTATTCACTCCGATTATTTGCTTGCAGCCTTAACAATAGCAGCAAACTTTTCAGCAACCAAGGAAGCACCGCCGATAAGACCGCCGTCAACGTTTACCTTGGAGAGAAGCTCGTCAGCGTTAGCGTCGTTCATAGAGCCGCCGTACTGAATTGTTGTAGCCTCTGCAACGTCCTTAGTGTAAAGCTCAGCAATGCACTCGCGGATAATGCCGCAAACCTCGTCAGCCTGCTCAGCAGTAGCAGTAAGACCTGTGCCGATAGCCCAAACAGGCTCGTAAGCGATTACGATACGGCTCATCTCTTCCTCAGTTACGCCCATAAGAGCAATCTTTGTCTGCATTCTTACAACTTCAGCAGTAACGTCCTGCTCTCTCTGCTCAAGGTACTCGCCAACGCAGAGGATAACTGTAAGGCCTGCGTCAAGTGCAGCTCTTACTCTGTCTTTAACAGTCTTGTCTGTTTCGCCGAAGTACTGACGACGTTCAGAGTGACCGATGATAACATACTTAAGACCCATAGAAGCCAGCATATCAGCGGAAATCTCAGCAGTGAAAGCACCGCTCTTTGCCCAGTGGCAGTTTTCTGCACCAATCTGGATGTTTGTGCCCTTAGCAGCCTCAAGTGCAGGGTAAAGGTCAACATAAGGAACGCAAGCGATAACTTCGCAGTCTGCGTCTTTAACAAGAGGAGCAATCTCAGAAATAAGAGCTGTTGCCTCATTGGGAGTTTTGTTCATTTTCCAGTTGCCTGCGATAATGGTTTTTCTTGTAGCCTTGTTCATTTTAATCTTCCTTTCACATAATAGAAGTTTGTTACATAGGTACAGGGCGAAGTAAAAGCTCCGCCCTGAGATTTATATTGGTTTAATTATTTGTTGGCAATAACTGCAACACCGGGAAGAACCTTGCCCTCGAGATACTCAAGAGAAGCACCGCCGCCTGTGGAGATGTGGCTCATCTTGTCAGCAAAACCGAGGTTGATAACAGCAGCTGCGGAGTCGCCGCCGCCGATGATTGTAGTAGCCTCTGTTTCAGCAAGAGCCTCAGCAACTGCGATAGTACCCTTTGCTAAAGAGGGGTTCTCAAATACGCCCATAGGACCGTTCCAAACAACAGTCTTTGCGCTCTTAACAGCGTTAGCGTAGAGCTCCTGAGTCTTGGGACCGATGTCAAGACCCATAATGTCGTCGGGAATCTCGTTAGCTGCACAAGCAGCAGCCTCAACGGGAGCGTCAATGGGATCGGGGAAATCCTTAACTGTCATAGCGTCAACAGGTAAGAGAAGCTCTTTGCCCATTGCCTTAGCCTTTTCAATCATCTCTGCACAGTACTCAAGCTTTGTGTCGTCAACAAGAGATGTACCAACCTTGCCGCCCTGAGCCTTGATGAATGTGTAAGCCATACCGCCGCCGATGATAAGTGTGTCGCACTTATCTAAGAGGTTATTGATAACATTGAGCTTGTCTGCAACCTTAGCACCGCCAAGAATTGCAACGAAGGGACGAACAGGCTCCTCAACTGCGTTGCCGAGGAAAGCGATTTCCTTCTGCATAAGGTAACCAACTGCTGTGTCCTTGATGTGCTCTGTAACGCCTGCTGTGGAGCAGTGTGCACGGTGAGCAGAACCGAAAGCGTCCATAACGAAAACTTCTGCTAAAGAAGCAAGCTCAGAAGAGAAGGGCTCAAGGTTCTTTGTTTCTTCTTTTCTGAAACGAGTGTTCTGAAGAAGAACAACGTCGCCGTCTTTCATTTCTTCAACTGCCTTCTTAGCGTTCTCGCCAACAACCTCGTCATCATTTGCAAAAGTAACAGGCTGGCCTAAAAGCTCAGCAAGTCTTACTGCAACAGGAGCGAGAGAGAACTTCTCCTCGGGGCCGTTCTTGGGCTTGCCAAGGTGGGAGCAAAGGATAACCTTGCCGCCCTGCTCGATAAGCTTCTTGATAGTGGGAAGAGCAGCAGTGATACGGTTGTCGTTAGTGATAACGCCCTCTTTAAGGGGAACGTTGAAGTCACAGCGAACTAAAACTTTTTTGCCGGATACGTTGATATCATCAACGCTTACTTTGTTCAGGTTCATAGGTATTATTCCTTTCAAATATATTCTTGTCTAAAAAATGGCAATATTAACCTTGTTAATTATACTACAAACTTATATTAAATACAAGTGCATATTTAATATATTTAGGATTTTTTCTCTTTATATTCAGTTTTTAATGAAGTATTCCTTACAGGAATATGAAGTACACAAAATGTGTATGAAGTAACTGCGTTATGAAATATTTGCTTGTGCAAATATGAAGGTGGCACGCATACTGCGTGCAATCCTATTTTATCTAATATAAATTGGAGCGGAGCGACCCGACATATTTGCGTAGCAAATACTTCATATTGCTTTGCAATATTTCATACACGTCAGTGTATTTCATATCGCCTGTGCGATATTTCATTCCCACTTATGTCTGTGTAATTCTCCGAAATTCTGAAGCTCGGGAAAATCCCACTGGCGTAGTGCTTCGTACACGCCGATTGCCACGGAGTTTGAGAGATTAAGGCTTCTGGCTTCTCCAATCATAGGTATACGCACGGTGGTGTCTTTGTTCTGCATTAAAAGCTCTTCAGGCAGCCCTGCGGTTTCCTTGCCGAAAACAAGGTACGCCTTGTCGGGATACTCAATCTCGGAGTAAACGTGACGTGCCTTGGTGGAAAAATAGAAGAATTTTCCGTCTTTGTTTTTCTCAAAAAAGTCATCGAGGCTCTTGTAATATGTGATATCCAAAAGATACCAGTAATCCAGTCCCGAGCGTTTCAGCTTTTTGTCGTCCACTGTAAAGCCCATCGGCTCCACCAGATGAAGCCTTGCACCTGTAGCGGCACAGGTACGGGCGATGTTGCCTGTGTTCTGTGGTATTTCAGGCTCAACCAATACAATATTAAGTTCTGGCAAAAGTTATCACCTCTAAAAGTATTTTAAACTGTAAATACTAATTTTGCAATACATTTTAAAAGAGGTGAGAAAATTGAAAGCAAGCACAGTAGTAAAGGGTATGGCAGTAGGCGTTATGACAGGAGCCGTTGCAGGTATGGTGGGCTCAAAGATGATGAACAAAAGCACCAAGAAGGCTATGAAAAAGAAAACCGGCAAGGCACTTAAGTCAATGAGCAATATGCTTGATACCGCTCAGTATATGTTTAAATAGGGTGAAACAATGGAAAAATTAACTGCTGAAAGCTTCAGAGAAAAGGTGTATTCCGACGACCAAAGGGCGGCTCTGCTTTTTACAGCTCCTTGGTGCGGTTTCTGCAAATCTATGAAGCTTATGTGCGAAAAAGCTGAGAATGATTTTTCTGACACAAGGTTTTACACTGTGGATATTGACAGTGAGCCGAGTCTTAAAAATGCCTTTAACATTGCCTCAGTCCCCACGCTTATACTTTTCGAGGACGGCAGAGCACTCTCAAGGGCAACCGGGCTGATGAAAAAGTCCCAGCTCTATGAGCTTCTGGGTATTGAGTCAAGGCTTGCACAGTAACTTTCGGCAATTTCTAAGCTTTAATGCATTGAAAACTCAGGGGAGAGGGCTGACTTCTCCCTTTTTTTACATAAAAGGAGATTTTATCTATCATTTATATACAAATCTCAATACCGTTTTTGCTCACAAATGTAGAAATTCCTTGAAGAATGTATACAAAAGACGTGCCTTTGTGTTATTATGTAAGGAGTATAAATATGCAAAGGAGAGATTCTTTTGAAAACCTTTAATTGTATTTTAGGCGTTTTTTCAATCCTCGGTGCAGTTTACTGTATGTTTTTCCCCGGTGCAACCTTCCTAAGCTCAGGCCTTGTGGTTGCCATTTTGCTGGGTGTGCTGGGAATTTGCAGTATTTTCGAGTATGTAAGAAGCCGCAAGCAGGGTGAAGGGCAAAGCAAAAACCTTGTTGCAGGCGGTGTTTTTCAGCTTATCTTCGGCATAGCTGCCGCTGTGATGATGGTACTTGCCGTGTTTGTGCCTGCTATCCGTGCTATTCTTGACATTTTCATCCTTGTTATGTTTGTAGGCTGGATGATTTTTTCAGGCGTTTCGGGTATTTTCAAGGCAGTTTCTGTTAAAAAAGCAACAGGCAGTAAGGTTTGGATTTTTACCCTCATTATGAGCATACTCCTTATCATAACAGGTCTTTACGGCATTACTCACCTTATGTATGCCGCTTTTGCCATTGGCTATATGATAGGCATTGAGCTTATGGTATACGGCGTAAGACTTATTATGTCTGCTTTTGAAGACAAAGAATAAGGAGTGAAATAAATGAAAGTTGTATTCAAAGAGCTTAAAGCCTATGTAAAAGAGCTTATCCTCATTGTACTTACGGTTTTAGGCACTACTCTCTCGGCTCTGGGTCTGCCTTTACTGCTGAGTAGACTCATTGACCAGGCTATCCCCAATAAGGATATGGCAATGGTTTTTCGTGTTGGCGGATTTATGATTGCCCTTGTTATCTTCGGACTTTTCTGCGGTGTTGTCACCAGCCGACTTTCTGCCACTGTTTCAATGGGCGTGGGCAGAAGCTTAAGAAGCAAGCTTTTCAGCAAGGTGCAGTACTTTTCTCAGCAGGAAATCGACAAATTTTCCGCTTCTTCCCTTATAACCAGAACCAACAACGACATTAGTCAGGTGCAGGTTTTCCTTAACCAGTGCCTGAGAATCGCCGTGCAGGCTCCCATTATGTGCATTTGCGGCGTTGTGCTGGCAATTTCAAGCTCTCCTCAGCTTTCAGGTGTACTTGTAATTTCCATCCCTCTTATGGCTGTTGTTTTAGTAGCCATTGCAAAGATTGCAGTGCCTCTTTCCACCAAAATTCAGACAAAAATTGACCGCATTAACCTTGTTATGCGTGAAAAGCTCACAGGTGTGCGTGTTATCCGTGCTTTCGGTACAGTGGATTTTGAAACAGAGAAGTTTGACAAAATCAACCGTGACTACCGCAAAACCAACAAAAAGCTTCAGCGTACAACAAACCTTGTTATGCCTGTGCTTATTGTGGTGCTTTCCCTTACTGCGGCTATGGTTATGCTTATGGCGGCTAACCAGTCTCTTAACAAGGGTATGGACTACACCATCGGTGAGGTTATGGCGATTATTCAGTACATTATGCAGATTATGATGGCTGTTATTATGCTCACTCTGGTTTTTGTAATGCTCCCTCGTGCTTCAACTGCGGCAAACAGAGCCAAAGAGGTTTTAGAGAGCGAGCCTTCCATTAAAAACCCCGAAAACCCCAAGGATAACACTTCTAAGCGTGGTTATCTCACCTTTAAAAACGTCAGCTTTACCTATCCCGGTGCAGACAAGCCTGCCATAAAGAACCTTTCTTTCGAGGCAAAGCCCGGAGAAACCACTGCTATTATCGGCGGCACAGGTATGGGTAAATCCACTATTGTTAACCTCATTCCACGTCTTTACGATTGCACCGAGGGTCAGGTGCTGGTGGACGGTGTTGACGTAAGAGATTACGATATGAAGACCCTCAGAGAAAAAATCGGCTTTGTTCCTCAGAAAGCAGTGCTTTTCAGAGGCACAATTGATTCAAACATTCAGTTTGGCGACAGAAACGCCAGTGAAGAGAGAATCGAAGAAGCAGTAAAGATTGCTCAGTCTTACGACTTCGTTATGAAGAAAGAGGGTGCTTTCTCTGCTCCTGTTTCTCAGGGCGGCACAAACTGCTCGGGCGGTCAGCGTCAGCGACTTGCCATTGCAAGAGCCGTGGTGAGAAAGCCCGAAATCTATGTGTTTGACGACAGCTTCTCTGCTCTTGACTTCAAGACAGACAAGAGTCTGCGTCAGGCTCTCAGTAAGGAAACAGAGGACGCAACAGTTGTTATCGTTGCTCAGCGTATTTCCACAATTATGGAAGCGGACCGCATTATCGTTGTGGAAAACGGCGAGGTTGCAGGTATGGGCACACATCAGGAGCTTCTCAAGTCCTGCGATGTTTACAAAGAAATTGTAGAATCTCAGTTAAGCAAGGAGGAAAGATAAGATGAAAAAATTTAAGAAATCCTCCAAAAATAACGCTTACAAACGCCTTTTCTCCTATATGAAGCCATACAGAGGCAAGCTTATCTTAGCGATTATCCTCATTATGCTGGCAAACTTCGCTTACGCTTTGGCACCCCTCTTTATGGGTAATGCCACAAACTTCCTGGCCCTTGTGCTTGAAAACGGCAGAGCGGCTCAGGCAGGGGCAGACTTTATCAAGTTCCTTGTGCTTATGGGCTTAGCTTACGGCATTAACTCTCTCTTTTCTTACATCGGCACTTGCTTAATAGTGGGTGTTACAGAAAACACAATTTACGATTTGAGAAAAAAGGTTGACCAGAAGCTTTCAAAGCTTCCTTTAAATTACTACGACACCAACTCCTACGGCGACATCTTAAGCCGTATCACAAATGATGTTGACACTGTTTCAAGCTCGTTGCAGCAGAGCATTTATCAGATTCTCAACGCCTTTTTCACCATTGTAATCATCTTCATTATTATGCTCAACATCAGCGGCCTGCTTACCTTTGTGGGTATTGCGGTTATCCCCGTGGCTCTTCTTATTGCTTCAAAAATCGCCAAGAAGTCCAAGGTGCAGTTTGACAACCAGCAGAAGAAAACAGGCGAGCTTAACGGCTATGTTGAGGAGTACTACTCAGGCCACAACGTTGTAACGGTTTTTGGCAGAGAAGATACAGTAATCGAAAACTTCGAGAAAACCAACGACGACCTCTTTGAAGCTTCCAAGGACGGCCAGTTCCTTGCAGGTACTCTTATGCCTATTATGCAGAACACCACAAACTTAGGTTACGCTCTCGTGTGCGTTGTGGGTGCGATTATTGCAATTTCAGGCGGCCTTTCCATTGGTATGATTCAGTCCTTCACCCTTTATCTGCGTCAGTTCTCTCAGCCTATTACTCAGGTAATGCAGATTACAAACGTTATTCAGGCAACAGGCTCAGCGGCTGCAAGAATCTTCGAGTTCTTAGACGAAAAAGAGGAAGTAAAGGATACCGAAAATCCCAAGTTCCCCGAAAAGCTTAAGGGCGAGGTAGAGTTTGAGCATATTAAGTTTGGCTATCTGCCTCACCAGACTCTTATCCACGACCTTCACATTAAAATCGGTGCAGGGGAGAAAACCGCTATCGTTGGCCCTACAGGTGCAGGTAAGACAACCCTCATTAACCTTATTATGCGTTTCTACGACGTAAAGGGCGGTGCTATCCGCATTGACGGCGTAGACATCCGGGATATGGAGCGTAGCCGACTGAGAGAAATCTTCGGTATGGTGCTTCAGGACACTTGGCTTTATAACGGCACAATTATGGAAAACATCCGCTACGGTAAGCTTAATGCCAGCGATGAAGAAGTTATTGAGGCCGCAAAAAAAGCAAGAGCAGACGCCTTTATCCGCACTTTACCCGGTGGGTATAACTTTGTCCTTCAGGAAGGAGCAAGCAACATCGCTCAGGGTCAGCGTCAGCTCCTTACCATTGCCAGAGCAATGCTTAGCAGTCCTCCCATCCTTATTCTTGACGAGGCTACATCTTCTGTTGATACCCGTACCGAGGTTATGATTCAGGAGGCTATGAGCGAGATGATGAAGGGCAAGACTTCCTTTGTTATTGCTCACAGACTCTCCACCATTAAGGACGCCGAAAACATCCTCTATATGCAGGACGGCGATATCTTAGAGGTAGGCAATCACGAAAGCCTTATGGCTAAAGACGGCCTGTACGCAAAGCTTTATAACTCTCAGTTTGCGGACTAATCCGCAGGATTAGTCCAACGATATAAATCCCTCGGATTTATATCATATCGCGGCAAAACGCAGTATTGCCATATCGCATTTGTGCAAACAAATATATCTCGTGAGGCAAAGCCTCACATATCGCAAAAAACTAAACCTCGCTGAGTAAAATCGGCGGGGTTTTTCTTATGAATACTTTTAAAATTGAAAGTTTTGGTGGAACATCCGACCTTTGGTCGGAGCGATATATTGACTTCGTCAATTCGATATATTTGCTTTGACAAATTCGATATACTGCAAGCAGTGCGATATGTTTGCTTTGCAAACGTTTTGGTGGCAGGCTTTGCCTGCGATTATAGTTTTTTACTTTTGATACCGCCGTTGATGAAGCTTAAAAGTTTCGTCTTTCCCTTCAAAAGGTGGAATTGCCCACCGTGGCTAACGGTAGTGATATTCGCCTGCGGCGAGTGGTATTGGCTTTTGCCAGTGGTATTGCTTCGCAGTGGTATTGTCCTTACGGACAGTTTTTGCGTTTAACCCCACCGTTGATGACTGGTCAAAGTTACATCAAGCCTTTCCAAAGGTGGAATCGCCCTGTCGTGGCTAACGACTGGCTAACGGGCAACTATTTTTTACAATTTGTGTTAACAACGGTTGCTTGTAAAGTCCCTTTGGTGGTGGTATAATCACGTTGCAAGGTTCGAAAGGAATGAAAAATATGATAAATATGAAAAATATGATATCCCAGAACATCAGATTTCTCCGCAACAAGCTGGAGCTTTCTCAGGAAGAACTTGCCGAAAAAATAGGCGTTTCACGCCAGAGCATTGCTAAATGGGAAAACGGCGACACCCTGCCCGACATTGAAAAATGCTACGAGCTTGCCATGGTTTTTCAGGTTTCTCTTGACGCTTTCGCCACTTGCCCCATTAACGAGACAGAAGAGCCCGAAGAAAACCCCACAAATGGCAGATACGTTTTCGGTATGGTAAAGGTAGGCGAGAGGGGTCAGGTTGTTATCCCCAAGGGAGCCAGAAAGGTCTACAACATTCAGGCAGGGGATAAGCTTCTTGTTGTGGGCGACAGCCGAGGAATGGCTTTTGCCAAAATCGACACTTCCCCCATTTTCACTTTTGGAGGTTAAGAAATGAGTGCTATAAAAACCACAAATCTCACCAAAAAATACGGTGATAAAACCGTTGTGAATAATCTCTGCCTTGAGGTTAAAGAGGGCGAGATGTACGCCCTTCTGGGTGTAAACGGTGCAGGTAAATCCACCACCATCAAAATGCTCTCCTGCCTCACTGCTCCTACCTCGGGAGAGGCACAAATCCTCTCAAAAAGCATTACAAAGGAAAGTGAGAGCGTAAAGCAGATTATCAGTGTTTCTCCTCAGGAAACTTCCGTCGCTCCCAACCTGACGGTAAGAGAAAACCTTGAGTTTATCGCAGGAATTTACGGCTTTTCGGGAAAAGAAGCCAAAGCAAAAGCCACAAAAATTATGGAAGATTTCGACCTTACTCAAATTGCAAAAAGCCGTGCCAAAACCCTCTCGGGCGGTTGGCAGAGAAGGCTGAGCATTGCTATGGCTCTTATCAGCGAGCCTAAGGTGGTTTTCCTTGACGAGCCTACTCTGGGTCTGGACGTATTGGCAAGGCGTGAGCTGTGGAGCCATATTGAAAAGCTCAAGGGCAAAATCACCATCATCCTCACCACCCATTATCTTGAGGAAGCCGAAGCCCTTTCAGACAGAATCGGCGTTATGACCAAGGGTGAGCTTAAGGCAGAGGGTACGGCTTCTGAGCTTAAAGCCCTTGCAAAGACAGATGATTTCGAAGAAGCCTTCGTAAAAATCTGTCAGGGGGAGGTTTAAATTATGAGAAGAACTTTAGTTTTCGCAGGCAGAAACACAAAAGAAATCCTGCGTGATATTTTTACACTTATTTTCGGTATTCTGTTTCCCTTGGTGCTTCTGGTACTGCTTACAATTATCAACAAAAGCATACCTGCACAGGCAGGAATGACCCTTTTTAATATCGCAAACTTAGTCCCCGGTGTGTCGGTTTTCGGTCTGAGCTTTATCTCTCTTTTTATCGCCACCATCGTTTCCAAGGACAGGTGCACAAGCTTTATCTTAAGGCTTTTTACCTCTCCTCTTAAGCCCTCACAGTACATTGTGGGCTACACCTTGCCCCTTATCCCGATGTCGTTGGTGCAGAGCCTTGTTTGCTATACTGCCTCTCTTTTTATGGGCCTTGAGTTTACACCCGACTTTTTCCTTGCGGTTATTGTAAACCTTCCTGCGGCTCTGCTTTATATCGCTATGGGACTTCTTTGCGGTGCGGTCTTCAACGACAAAGCCGTTGGCGGCGTGTGCGGTGCTCTTCTTACAAACCTCTCTGCCTGGCTTTCCAGCACTTGGTTTGACATTAGCCTTATTGGCGGTACTTTTGAGAAAGTGGCAAACCTTTTGCCTTTTATCCACGCAGTAAAGGCAGGCAGATACGCTCTCTCGGGAGAGTATGCAGAGATTTTGCCCGAGCTTCTGTGGGTGCTTGGATATGCCTTGGCTATTGGCGTAATCGCAATTGTTGTTTTCGCTCGCAAAATCAAAGCCACCCGTTAGCCACGGGTTAGCCACCCGAGGGCAACTCCGCCTTTGGAAAGGTTTGATGTAACTTTAACCAGTCATCAACGGTGGGGTTAAACGCAAAAACTGTCCGTAAGGACAATACCACTACCGTTAGCCACGGCAGGGCAATTCCGCCTTTGGATAGGTTTGATATAAATTAAACCTATGATTAACGGCGGGGTTAAAAATTTAATCAACGTCTATTGTAGGGACGATTCAAGAATCGTCCGAGCAAACTTTCTGCTAAACTAAACCTTTCCGGATGGGTACCCCTTCCCCTACAATCATTCATATAAATCGCAGGCAAAGCCTGCCACCACAA
>JAFTWB010000027.1 GCA_017465505.1 Clostridia bacterium
AAGTACGACACGTGGTTTTCGGGGCCTCGATTTGCTCCAAAACTGCGTGCCGAGGGTTCAAGTCCTTCTGCCCCTGCCAAAAAACAGGACATCACATTTCGTGGTGTCCTGTGTTTTTTATGTCAAAAGCCGCTTTAACACTTGTTAAAACGGCTTTCAATGTTTATATTGGGTTTTGTCTATTGATATGCCTATATATTTAAACATAAGCACTACCTACTGCTTGTATTTACTTTTACAGCAGGAGTTTAGCAGGGGAATTAAAAATTTTCACCAGATTTATTACACTGTTTCGATGATTTCATCAAAAAACAACTGTTACAGTTGTACCTTTACCAAGGGTGCTATCGAGCCTCAGTGTACCGCCGTGATAAGCAACTGCGTGTTTGACAATGGAAAGTCCCAGACCTGTGCCGCCTGTTTCTTTTGAATGGCTTTTGTCAACGCGGTAGAAACGCTCGAAAATTCTTGACTGATGCTCAAAAGGAATACCAATGCCGTTATCTTCTACTGTGAGAACCACTGAGTTTTTATCCTTATGAACATCAACATTCACCTTGCCGCCCTCGTTATTATAACGGATAGCATTATCGCACAGATTGTAGATTATCTCGTAAAGATACCTGCGCACTCCGTTTATCACACAGCTTTCGCCGCTTATGTTTATCTCAACGTTCTTTTTGCTTGCCGACACTGTCAACACATCCTTGACCTCATTTGCCAAAGCATAAAGGTCGGTTTCTTCCTTTGCTGACTCCATATTTTCATCAAGCTGAGAAAGACGGATAATGTCATTGATAAGGCTAACAAGTCGGGTAGCTTCTCTTCTTATATTGCCAATAAATCTTTGTGTATCCTCAGGCTTTACAAGACCATTTTCCAAAAGCTCGGCACTGCCGATAATGGACTGCAAGGGTGTTTTAAGTTCGTGGCTTACATTAGCGGTAAATTCCTGACGGTTACGCTCTGCAAAAGCAGTTTCGGACACATCAAAGCAAATTATAACCGCACCGATTGTTTTACCGCCTGACTCTATGGGGCTTATGCCAAACTGATATTCACTGCCGCCTCTTTGCTCTCTGAATTCACTATGTTTACCTGAGAGGGCGTTTTCCACAGCACGGCTCATTTTAAGGCTGCGATCAACCGTGAGAAAGTCCTGACCTATGGAGCTTTCATCTGTATCAAAAAGTTTCTTTGCTCCAAGGTTCATACTGATTACAGCGCCGGATTTATCAAGCAGCACAAGACCTTCGTTCATAGAGGTCATAATCTGCTCAAGCTCATCCGCACGCTTTTTGAGTTCTCGCATTTGCTTTGAAATCTGCTTGTGTTGCTTGTTTATTTTGGTGAGCATTGGGGAAAGTTCTTCGTAAACGTCATTATCCGCAGGGTTTTCAAGGTCAAGTGTATTGAGGGGCTTTACTATGCTTTTTGAAAGCCACCTTGCCAAAAATGCTGACAAAATCAATGCCAGAATCATTATGACAATCATAGGAAACAGAACATCTATAAGAAGTGCCACAACAGAATCCTGAGTTGCAGAAATACGAAGCACAGAGCCGTCGGTAAGCTTCTCGGCACGGTAAATCATTTTAAGGGTAAGGGTATCGGAGTAACGCTCGCTTTCGCCTACTCCGCTATTAAACGCTTCCCTGATTTCTTCACGGTCTTTGTGGTTATCCATAGCCGCACTCTCAGCCTCGGTGTCATAAAGCACAGTGCCGTCTGCCGCTACCAAAGTAAGTCGGTAGTTTTTGCTTGGAATTTCTTTGAGATACTCTTCTCCGCTTAACTCTACACCCTGTATCGCAAGGCTTAATTCGTCAGCAAGGTGAGTAGAGCTTACATTTGAAAAGTGATTGTAAAGCAAAAGTGTTACTACAGAAAAGCTGAGAATCAACACCGCAATCACCGCTAAGATAATTGAACGGAATATCTTTTTGGTCATCCCTTAGCCTCCATTCTGTAACCTACACCGATAACAGTTTCTATGTGCTTACCCTCTTCTCCTAACTTCTGGCGAAGAGTCTTGATATGCATATCTACTGTTCGGGACTCAACTGCATGCTCCACTCCCCACACAAGAGAAAGCAGCTTATCACGGCTGAAAACTATACCGGGATTGAGCATAAATGTTTTAAGGAGCTCGTACTCCTTAAGTGTCAGAGTAACACGCTCGCCATTAACCGTTACCTTATGCTCGTTATCCTTTAGAATTATGTTACCTATGGTTAAGGTATCTGATGTGACTTCTTCTCTTTTACAGCGTCTGAGCACAGCTTTTATTCGGCTTACCATTTCCATTGTGCCGAAAGGCTTTACAAGGTAATCGTCAGCACCTTTATCAAGGCCTTGAATTTTGTCAATCTCGGTACCCTTGGCAGTTGCCATGATAACGGGGATTCTCTCGGTTTCGGGGTTACTGCGGATTTCCTTAAGTATTTCCATACCGTCTTTACCCGGTAGCATTATATCAAGGACTATAAGGTCAGGGGTTTCGGTTTTAAGTGCTTCAAACAAAGCCTCTCCATCAGAAAAGCCCTTTGCCTCAAAACCTGTTTGCAAAAGAGTATAGACCTCTATTTCTCGGATTGTATTGTCGTCATCGACACAAAATATCATAAGTTCACTCTCCTTTATGAACTCCTGTTACAGAAAACTCTACCCACTCTGCAATATTAACTGCGTGATCTCCGATTCGCTCAAAATATTTTGCAATCATAAGCAAATCTATGGCATATTCACCGTCTTCGGTGTTTTCTGCTATCATTTCAATAAGATTGGATTTAATGCTGTCAAAACATTTGTCCACAATATCGTCATGCTCCGACACTGCTTTTGCCAAACCAAGGTCCTGCTTTACATAAGCGTCAATGCTGTCTGTTACCATTCTTATAGTAGCCTCTGCCATTTTGCGGATTTCTCCACATTCATCGCCTGTTCTGGCACCTAAGAAAGTTATAATCTCGGCAATATCCTCGGCCTGGTCGCCTATTCGCTCCATATCGGTAATCATTTTAAGTGCCGCTGAAATCTGCCTTAAATCTCTTGCCACAGGCTGCTGATGAAGAAGAAGCTTGAGGCAAATAGACTCAATCTCTCTTTCCATATGGTCAATTCCGCCGCCTATTTCTGCTACTGTTTTTGCCTTTTCTATGTCGCCTTCAAGCAAAGCCTTTGCGGACAACGCAATTATATTTTCACACAAGGCACCCATTTCAATCATTTTTTTATTAAGCAGTGCAAGTTGTTCGTCAAATCTTCCTCTCATATTAACCAAACCTTCCTGTTATATAATCCTCTGTTCGCTTATCCTTAGGAGCCGAGAACAGATTATCGGTTTTATCCACCTCTACAAGCTCGCCCAAAAGGAAGAACGCAGTGTAGTCTGAAACACGCACAGCCTGCTGCATATTATGGGTTACCATAACAATAGTATACTTTTCTTTAAGCTCCATTGCAAGCTCTTCTATTTTAGATGTAGATATAGGGTCAAGAGCCGAGGTAGGCTCATCCATCAAAAGCACCTGAGGCTCAACCGCCAAGGCTCTTGCTATACACAGTCGCTGTTGCTGACCGCCTGATAGTCCAAGGGCGTTTTTCTTGAGTCTGTCCTTAACCTCGTCCCAGAGTGCGGCACCTTTTAAGGAACGCTCAACAATTTCATCAAGCTGAACCTTACTTTTTATGCCGTGTGTTCGAGGTCCGTAAGCTATATTGTCGTAAATACTCATTGGGAATGGATTGGGTTTTTGAAAAACCATACCTACCTGTCGTCTGAGCTCATTTACATCAACACTTTTGTCAAAAATATTAGCTCCGCCATAGGTAACTTCACCCGAAATTTTCACACTTGGAATAAGGTCATTCATACGGTTTAAGGTTTTAAGAAATGTAGATTTACCGCAACCTGACGGACCAATTAACGCAGTAATGCTCTTCTCTTGAATATCAATGTTTATATTTTTAAGTGCCTGAGAGCTTCCGTACCAGAGGCACAAATCTTTAGCTTTAATTATACTGCTCATACTTTTCTCCTTTTCTCAAAGTGTTTCTGCACAAGTGTTGCCGAGAAATTTATAATAAGTGTTAAAATCATCAGAATTGCCGCTATGGCAAAGGCTACTTCAAATTCGCCCTGCTCCTTTGCATAAACATAAAGTGCAACAGTAAGAGTAGCACCGGGACTGGTAAGAGCTTCAAACATATTACCCATTGCGTGAGCAAAGCCTGCCGTAAACAGAAGTGCCGCAGACTCGCCTAAAATTCTGCCGATTGAGAGAATACAGCCTGTAATAACACCGTCTACACAACCGGGTAAAACTACCGTGCGAATCATTCGCCATTTGCCTGCACCAAGTCCGAAAGCACCCTCTCGATAACTTTGAGGAACAGTTTTTAAGCTTTCCTGAGTGGTACGCATAACATTGGGAAGATTCATAATAACAAGGGTTAAAGAGCCTGCAATAAGCGAAGTTTTAAGTCCCATAAACTGACAAAAGAAAAGCATACCAACAAGTCCGTAAATAATTGAGGGAATACCCGAAAGGGTTTCTGCGGCAAACTCAATAGCCGCTACTATTTTCTTGTTCTTTGCGTATTCTGTCAGATAAATTGCCGCACCCACACCCAAGGGAATTACGATTATCAGAGTTGTGATTACAATGTAAAGTGTATTTAGAATATCAGGCAAAATGCCGATTCTGTCTGATATATAGCTTGGTTTTGTAGAAAGCAGCTCCCAAGTGATATTTGGCACACCTTTTATAAAAATATACAGAATCAAAAACAGTGTAAGAGCTGCTACCAACGCAGTACACAGAAGCATACCGCTTTTCATAAAAGTTATATAAGCCTTTCGGCTTTTCTTCATTTTTCCTTTAAGCTCAGTATTCACGGTATCACTTCCTTTCCCTTTTTAAGAAAAAGTTAAGGGTTACATTTATAAGCATAATAAAAAGAAACAACACTAAAGCAATAGAGAAAAGTGCCTGTTGCTGAAGTCCGCTTGAATATGCCATTTCGCTTGATACAGCTGTTGTAAGAAAACGAACACTTTCAAAAAGAGAAGGCATATTTGCCACATTACCCGATACCATCATAACCGCCATAGCTTCTCCAATTGCTCTGCCCACACCAAGCACTACTGCGGCGGCAATACCACTTTTAGCGGCAGGTACAGATACCTTGAAATATGTTTCGGTTGGGGTTGCGCCAAGTGCAAGAGAGGCGTCCTCATACTCCTTAGGCACTGCGTCAAGAGAGGTTATGGAAACCTTGATAATTGACGGCAGAATCATAACTGCAAGTACAATAATTGCCGCAAAAAGGCTTGCACCGTCAGGCACATTAAAAATCTTCTTGATACCCGGCACCAAGATAAGCATACCCACTAAGCCGTACACAACCGACGGAATACCTGCCAGCAGATTAACTGCATTTTCCACAACTGCTCTGACCTTTTTATTTGCCACCTTGGAAAGATAAACTGCGGTCATAAAACCAATAGGCACACCGATTAAAATAGCACCTGCCGTACCATATACGCTTGTTAAGATAAAAGGTAAGATTCCGTACTGAGGCTCTGACTTTGTGGGAGCCCACTCTGTACCGAAAAGAAAGTTAATAAGCCCGATTTCTTTAATTGCAGGGATACCCGACACAATAAGATAAATTGTAATCAGCAGTACAAATCCAACAGTTATAAGTCCCAACACAAGAAATATGCCGTGGACTAT
>JAFTWB010000009.1 GCA_017465505.1 Clostridia bacterium
GGAGTATTAACGCAAATATTCAGTTGTCTTAGAATTCTCGTTAGAACTCGTAGTATTTAAGAAGCGAGGGAATGCCAGAAACCCGCATGGTTAAAGGGTTTTCGGCATTTCGGATTCCGTTTGGCGAAGAAGATTTCGAGTGCGGACCCTTCAGCCACTTGGGTACATCTCCAAAGAACATATTTATTTTACAGATAAGTTCTCTTATTGTCAAGCCTTAACCGTTAACAAATCTTTTTTTATTGCATAATATGAACTGTATGAGCTTTAGGAGGTGTGTACATTGGCGTTAGATACCCGTGAGCTTTTTGCAAGACTCATAAAGTGCGAAGCAGGCGGTGAGGGTGATACAGGTATGCGAGCTGTTGCCTCTGTAATAATTAACCGCTCTGAAATCGGCACAGGTGAATTTTCCCGTGTAAGTAACGGCGGTGACGTTAGAGCGATTATCACCCAGACCTGTCAGTTCACCTGTATGAAGGAAGTTGTAGACGGAACCTATAACCCTCAGAATGTATATAATATTACACCTGACCCTGAGCATTATGCAATCGCTGATTGGGCTCTATCGGGAAATACAGACTCAAGTGTAGGTAATTCTATTTTCTTTTTTAACCCATACAGCAGTAATTGCCCCAGATATTTTCCTACAAGAGTAGGAGTTATTTACAACAGGGTAGGGGACCATTGCTTTTATTCGCCTACAAATGCTTACGATAATACTTAACAGGAGAAATTTATGTATAATCAGTACGATTTATCTCGGATTTACGGTGTTCCAATTTCAAATCCTCAGCCTTCTTTACCGGGAGGAACACTTACAGACACACTTACAGACAGAATACCAAGCTTGCAGGAAATTGCAGACTACAACCAAACCCAGCAAAGACCTCAGAATGTTATAAATGTGCCACAGATTCTTGGTCAAGAAAACACTTCCAGCGGTATAGCAGGACTAAAGCCTGCCCCTGAAAGATTAGATACCATTCCGATTTCACAAGATGTTATCCAGACCCCTTCCACAACTACACCTGCCGGCGGAATCGGAGCTGAGCAAAACACAGGTATTGAATATCTCAACGGGTTAATCCGTACTCAGATAGGCAGACGTGCAAGCATAGATTTTCTTTTGGGAACATCAGGAATGGTAACAAAAGACGGCTACATCCTCGGTGTAGGCTCAAACTACATCCTCATTAACGAAGTTGACACCGACGATATAACCGCTTGCGATTTCTACAATATTAAGTTCATAAAATTCTTCTATTAAATCAAATCGGCGATGATGGTATTCGACAGCAAAAAGCCTTTTTCTGTAAGGCTTATACCATTGTCGTCGGTTTTTATATATCCGTGCCTTTCATACGTTTTAGCTTTTCTGATAAAACTATCAGATAAATCTTCGCCAAATAAAAGCTTGAAGTCTTTATTGTTAACCCCTCTGTCAGTTCTCAGCATAAGCATAATATACTCATCCTTGGTTTTGCCTTCGCCGTCTTCTATGAATTGTCCATTTTTAAAAGCTTCTATACTTTTGGGATAGTAAAAACGTTTGCTGCCAATCAAAGAATGAGCGGAAGGACCTAAACCAAGATAATCTTTAAGCTCCCAATAACGCATATTATGTCGGCTGTATTTATTGTCTTTGCAGAAATTTGAGATTTCATAATGAGTAAATCCCTGCTTTTTAAGATAATCAGAAGTAAGCATATAAAACTTAGCTTGGGCGTCATCATCAGCAAAGGTGAATCTTTCTCTGAATCTTCCAAAAACCGTATCAGGCTCAACGGAAAGCATATATGTGCTGATATGAGGGACATCCAGGAAAATACTGAAATCAAGGGTTTCAATCAGGCTTTTTTCATTTTGCTGAGGAATCCCAAGCATAACATCCAGAGAAATGTTTGAGATTCCGCTTTTTCTGATGTTGTCAACTGAAGTGATAACATCTGCTTTAAGATGTCTTCTTCCCAAAAGCTTAAGTTCTTCATCCAGAGCCGACTGCATACCCAAAGACACCCTGTTAAAGCCGTTTATTTTAAGCTCTGAGAAGTCTATTGAGTTTGCCGATGTCGGATTAGCCTCGAGGGTAATTTCGCAGTCACAGGCAATTTTGAAGGCTTTACGGATAGCTTCAATTATCCTCACAAGTCGCGAAGTACCCAGCAAAGAAGGAGTACCTCCACCAAAATACACGGTATCAACTGTTTTATCAATGAGCTTATTGCTCCATAAAACAATCTGTTCAACGAGAATGTCTGTGTATTCATCAAGTTCTTTGCTTGTTGCTTTAAAGCTGTAAAAATCACAGTAATTACATTTTCCGTCGCAAAAAGGAACGTGTATATATAAACCTAAGCTGTTCAAAAAATCGTCACCTCAATCCGTTATAAAAGGGTTGAGGCAGAAACCGAAGTTTCTGCCTCAAATTTGGAAGGTATATGAAAAATAGGAAATATCATTTATTGTGTTGACATTATATCAAATATTCACCTATTTGTCAAGTTTTATTTTAATTTCAGACACATTCTGAACAAATAATTTCTACATTTTAATGCATTATATCTGACAAACACCATATAAAGGAAGCCACTTTACATCTAAAGCTCTTCAACCCTTGACATAAACTTTAGATAAAAGTATAATATCCAATGGAAAAATATGTGTTAGTGAGGGCATTAGCTTGGCAAATATTAAGAATGAAATCGAAAAGCGTCGTACATTTGCAATTATATCTCACCCTGACGCAGGTAAAACAACCCTAACTGAAAAGCTTCTTCTTTACGGAGGTGCTATTAACCTTGCAGGCTCTGTTAAGGGCAAACGCACTGCAAAACACGCAGTATCCGACTGGATGGAAATTGAAAAGCAAAGAGGTATTTCTGTTACCTCTTCTGTTATGCAGTTCAAATACGACGGCTACTGTGTAAATATTCTTGACACTCCCGGACATCAGGACTTCTCCGAGGATACTTACAGAACCTTGATGGCAGCTGACTCGGCAGTAATGGTAATCGACGCCGCAAAGGGTGTTGAAAAACAGACCGTGAAGCTTTTCAAGGTTTGTGTAATGAGAAATATCCCCATCATTACTTTTGTAAATAAAATGGACAGAGAGGCAAAAGACCCCTTTGAGCTTCTGGAAGAAATCGAGAATGTTCTCGGTATCAACACCTGCCCTGTAAACTGGCCTATCGGCTCAGGTAACGATTTCAAGGGCGTTTTTGATATGGCTTCGCAGAATGTTCTGGCATATACCGCCAACAACGGCCAGAAAGAAGTTCAGCAGGATGTCCTTTCGCTTGATTCTCAGGAGCTTAAAGACCGCTTAGGACCTTATATGATGCAAGATTTGATGGATAATGTTGAGCTTCTGGAGGGTGCAGGCGATGAGTTTGACCTTGCAAGAGTTCGTGAAGGCAAGCTTACTCCCGTATTCTTTGGTTCAGCTCTTAACAACTTCGGCGTTGAGCCTTTCCTCAAATCCTTCCTCGAGTTCACAACACCTCCTCTTGCAAGAGAATCTGACGAAGGTGTTATTGAGCCTTCATCCGATATAATGTCAGCCTTTGTTTTTAAAATTCAGGCCAATATGAATAAAATGCACCGTGACAGAATCGCCTTTATGCGTATATGCTCAGGCAGATTTGAAAAGGATATGGAGCTTTATCACGTTCAGGGTGGCAGAAAAATCAAACTTTTACAACCTCAGCAAATGATGGCTTCCGAACGTGAAATGGTAGAAGAGGCTTACGCCGGTGACATTATCGGTATTTTCGACCCCGGTGTATTCTCTATAGGCGATACAATCTGCTCTTTGGGCAGCAAGTTTAAATTCAAGGGTATTCCTACTTTTGCTCCTGAACATTTTGCTCTTGTACGTCAGAAAGACACAATGAAGCGTAAACAGTTTATCAAAGGCATAAACCAGATTGCTCAGGAAGGTGCTATTCAGATTTTTCAGGAGCTGGACGCAGGTATGGAAGAAGTTATTGTTGGCGTTGTAGGTGTTCTTCAGTTTGACGTTTTGAAACACAGACTTGAGGGCGAATACAACTGCGATATTATTATGACAAGCCTTCCTTATCAGTATATCCGTTGGATTATCAACGAGGAAATCGACGTAAAACACCTTGACCTTGCCTCTGATACCAAAAGAATACAGGATTTAAAAGGCAACAAGCTTTTACTTTTCACAAGCGAATGGAGTATCGGTTGGGCATTGGAGCACAATAAAGAGCTTCAGCTTCAGGAATTTGGTACAAATAATTAAAGGACTTGCAAAAAACAAACACTCTCTGAATATGATTTACCATCATATTTCGGAGAGTGTTTTTTATGTTTGGTTTTCTTGCGTGGTTATCAAGCTATTTTTATGTTTTTATTCTTCACATATGCCGAGGCAACTCATTTCCAAAACCATTAAGCGAGGCAAAGGAAAAAGAATATCTTGAGAAGTTTAAAAACGGTGATATAAACGCCCGAAACAAGCTAATTGAGCACAACCTGAGATTAGTTGCCCATATCATCAAAAAATATTACGCAAAAACTGACGAACAGGACGATTTGGTTTCCATAGGCAGCCTTGGACTTATCAAGGCACTGAACAGCTATAATCCCGATAAAGGAAAACTTTCAAGCTATGCTTCACGATGTATTGAAAATGAAATTCTTATGCATTTTAGAAACTCTAAAAAATCCGCTCAGGATATGTCTTTAAGCGATTCAATAGACACTGATAAAGACGGTAATCCTTTAACTCTTATTGATGTACTTTCTGTTGAAGATGATTTCACAAGAGAATTTGAAGATAACATAAATCTCTCAAAGCTTAACAGGTATATCAACGAGGTTCTCGACGAACGTGAAAGGCAGATAATTATAATGCGTTACGGGCTCAAAGGGCAGAACCCTCTCACTCAACGTGAAGTAGCAGAGAAGCTGAACATCTCACGTTCTTATATCTCAAGAATTGAGAAAAGAGCTCTTGAAAACCTCAGAAAAAGATATGATAAGCCAGATTGACAAAAAGACAAAGGATTATTCCTATTATCATAGGAACTGTAAAAGATAAAAAGGTAACTAAAGCACTTTTTGTTTCCTTATAAATCGTTATACAAGTGGTTGAGCAAGGAAAATGGAAAAGACAAAGTATCGTTGTGCATATAACTGTTATCTGACTCCAACCGTTGCTTACAAGAAGCGAACTTAAATCTGAAAGAGATGAAAAATCTGTAAGAGAACCTCCACCTGTATAAGACATAAGCATAGCCGGAATAACTATCTCATTGGCCGGGAATCCCAGAATAAAAGCAGTAATTACAGTTCCGTCAACACCAAGTGCTTTACCAAAAGGATTCATAAACTTATTTATATGAGCGAGAATACTCATTTCACCTACATAAACATTCGCAAGCAGCCAGATAATTGCACCTGCCGGCAAAGCAACTACAACAGCTCTGCCTAAAACAGAAAAAACCTTGTCTTTCATAGAAAGGGCTACACTTTTTACAAACTGAGGTTTTTTATATTCAGGAAGCTCCAGAACAAAATGAGATTTGTCAATTTTATAGAGCTTTGAAAGGATTTTTGACACAATCAAAGTAACCCATATTGACAGTAATATCAGAGAAAGTAAAACCAAAGCAACAACAAAAGAGTTCGAAATAAACAGGGAAGACATAGTTATAAGGGTTGGGATACGTCCGTTGCAGGGTATAAAGCTGTTGGTGATTATGGCAGTATTCCTCTGACCTGTACCACTGATAATTCTGCAACCTGTAACTCCACAGGCGTTACAACCAAAACCCATCATCATAGTGAGAGATTGCTTTCCGCTTGTGCCTGATTTCATAAATAGAGAGTCCATATTAAAAGCAAGCCTTGGCAGATAACCGAAATCTTCAAGTATAGAAAACATAGGGAAGAATATCATAGCAGGCGGCAACATAACCGCTACAACCCAACCCGCGGTTTTGAGCACACCATCACAAAGAAAGGAAATAAAAACATCAGGTGTACTTATATCCACAAGGAAACTTTTTATATCAGCGATACACCAAGCAAAAAAACGGCTTAATAGCTCACTGGGGTAATTTGCACCCTTCGCCGTAAGCCAGAATAAACCAAGAACAAACAAAAGCATAATCGGGATTCCGCTGACAGGTGAAGTAACAATTCTATCTAATTTTTCTGTAAATCCGCTATTTTTGACGCCTGTCTTTCTTACTGCAAAATTACAAATCTGATTAGCTTTTTGAGAAATTTCTTCAGTAAGCTTTATGGGATTTTTGAGCTTAGAAAATTCAGATATACTATTTACAGAATAGGTTTTTATACTGCCCTTTGCCACAGATATAGCTGTATCAAGCAAATTTTTAATACCATTTTTCTTCCGTGCACAAACTTTCACAACAGGAATACCAAGCTGTAACGAAAGCTCATCAGTATCAATAATTATACCCTTCTTTTCTGCAACATCGCTCATATTTAAACAAAGAACAGCTTTTTGGGTTTTCATCAACACCTGCAAAACAAAGCTCAAATTCCGCTCCAGTACATTCATATCGGCAACAATAATAACCGAGTCAAAATCTCCATCAGATAAAAACTCAGCTGTTAGAGCTTCTTCATCAGAATCTGCCAACAACGAATAACTACCGGGCAAATCAATAATACTGTGTGTTTCATTTCCTGTTCTAAACTCGCCTTCAAACACTTCCACGGTTTTTCCGGTCCAGTTTCCTGTATGCTGATTCATACCTGTTATTTTATTAAAAAGTGTGCTTTTTCCTACATTTGGATTTCCTGCCAGAGCAATCTTCAGCCCACTCATCTTTACCGCCTTTATACCGGAATTACATTTATCTTATCTGCTGTTTCTTTTCTAAGTGCAATAAGTGTATTTTTTACCTTATACACTCGCAAGCTTTTGCTCATTCCTTTCAGGTAAACTTCCACCGAAACACCATTACAAAATCCCATCTCCATAAGGCGACGTGTAAAACTGTGATTTTCAATAGAAATTACCTTTGCAGTTTCTCCGATTTTCAATTCAGAAAGCAACATATCAACACCTGCACCGTAGTATTCCATTACAAGTTATGAGAAAATCTTGCCTTTGTTACTTAATTTTTTCTTTTAATAGCAGACATATTATGATATACTTAAAAAGTAAAGCATATATATTCATTGGTGATTACATTGAAAAGAATATATATACTTGTATTGATTTGTGTCTTTTGCGTTTCTGCCACAACTTTGGGATTAACAGGTACTTACAGCGTCAAAAGCACGTCTGCTTCTGTTAATACAACAGCAAGAGATTACCCTACAATCGTCATCGACAGTGGCCACGGAGGCTTGGACGGAGGAACTTCTTCTCAAGATGGGCTTCTGGAAAAAGATGTAAACCTGGACATTGCTCTGACACTTAATAAACTTTTGATTCAGAGCGGATATAATACGGTTATGATTCGAGAAACGGATGTTTCTGTTCACGATAAAGAGGCTGAAACAACCAGAGAAAAGAAGGTTTCGGACATAAAAAACAGGGTAGAGGCGGCAAATTCAAAGAAAGACAACATCCTTATAAGCATTCATCAGAATCATTTTACTGAAAGCAAATACCTCGGCACACAGGTTTTTTACTCCAAAAACCATCCGCACAGTCAGGTGATTGCAGAGAGCATTCGCACCGCAGTAACGACTTTGCTGCAACCCGACAACACAAGGAAGTGCAAAGAGTCTTCAAACATATATCTTTTGGATAATGCAACAGTACCTTCCGTAATTGTGGAGTGCGGATTTTTATCAAATCCCGATGAAGCTTATTTGCTTTCAAAAGAAGATTACAGAGATAAAATGGCCTATTGCATTTATCTCGGAATTTTAGAATACATTTATCTTAATTATTAGGATGTGAAAAACTATGGCAAAAGTTAAAAGTGTTTATATTTGCAGTGATTGCGGATATGAATCTCCAAAATGGTACGGCAAGTGTCCATCCTGTGGTGAGTGGAATACAATGAGCGAAGAGCTTGTTACAAAGCAATCTGCTACCGCAACAAAGACAGTTAAGTCTGTTTCTTCCTATAACAATGCATTAAAAATCACAGAAATTTCCACCGAGGACGAACACAGATACAAAACAGGTGTAGCTGAGCTTGACAGAGTTCTGGGCGGCGGAATTGTAAAAGGAAGTCTGATTCTTCTGGGTGGTGACCCGGGCATTGGAAAATCCACCATTATGCTACAGATTTGTAAAAAGCTTTGTGAAGGTCTGAGAGTCCTTTATGTATCGGGTGAGGAATCCAGCCGTCAGCTTAAGCTCAGAGCCAACAGGCTTTCTGTGGAAAGTGAAAACCTGCTTGTACTAACAGAAACTGACGCTGAGATTGTTGCAGAGGTTATACGCCAGCAAAAACCTGATTTAGTTATGATTGACTCAATACAGACTATGTGTCTTTCCGAGCTCAGCTCTTCAGCAGGCAGTATAACCCAGGTAAGAGAATGTACAAATCTCTTTATGAGAGTTTCCAAGAGCCTGGATATTCCTATGTTCATTGTAGGACACGTCAACAAAGAGGGTTCTATTGCAGGCCCAAAGGTTTTAGAGCATATCGTTGACGCAGTGCTTTACTTTGAAGGCGACAGACAAATGTCTTACAGAATATTGAGAGCTGTCAAAAACCGTTATGGCTCAACAAATGAAATTGGTGTATTTCAGATGACGGATAAAGGTCTGGAAGAGGTAGAAAATCCATCTTTAATGCTTCTCTCAGGCAGACCCAAAAACGTTTCTGGCACCTGCGTAGCTTGTACTATGGAAGGCACACGCCCCATTCTTGCAGAGGTTCAGGGGTTAGCATCTTCAACCTCTTTCGGAAATCCCCGACGTATGTCAACAGGCTTTGACTTCAACAGACTTATGCTTATAATTGCAGTCCTTGAAAAACGTGCAGGTTACTATTTCAACGGCTCAGACACTTATATAAACGTTATCGGCGGTTTACGTCTTGACGAGCCTGCTACGGATTTGGCCGTTGCTATGGCACTTGTAAGCAGCCTTAAAGATAAACCCATAGCTGATAATGCTCTCGCTTTTGGTGAAATAGGACTTGCCGGCGAAATCAGAAGTGTTTCTCACGCACAGGAAAGAATCAACGAGGCTGTAAGGCTAGGCTTCAACAAAATCGTTGTTCCTTATCATAACCTTAAACGAATCACAACCAACACCGACGCAGAAATTATCGGAGTTAAAAATCTGCGTGAGGCATTTGAGGCGTTGACCTGATGGAGAGAAAAACACTACTGGTTTCACCGGCGGACAGTAATATATATAAATTTTTTGAAAGGCAATTTAATGTAATCGGCAGTGATTGTCTTGAAGATTTTATTTCTTTTGAAAGATATCACGCTGATATGCAGGCTTTAAAAATAAATGATAAACTGTTCGTAAATGCAAACTGCAAAGCTCTTATAAAGAGCCTTGGCAAACATAATATAAGCTTTATAAATTGCAAAGGAATCGGCACAAAATACCCCGAAAATGTAGCTTTAAACGCTGCATTTATCGGCAATAAGCTTCTTTGCAAAGAAAGTGCTTTACATCCTCTTGTAAAGGAATACTGCAAAAATAAAAGCATAGAAATCATAAATGTAAATCAAGGCTATGCGAAATGCTCAACCCTGACAGTTGACGAAAACTCTATAATAACCGACGATGAAAGCATTGCAAAAGCTTCCGTAAAAATAGGCATTGATGTACTAAAAATCGAAAAAGGCGACATATTTCTGGACAGTAATAATTACGGCTTTATTGGCGGTGCCGGTGCAGTAATAGGGGACAAGGCATACTTTTTCGGTGATATATACTGTCATAGAAATGCAGATGAAATCAAGGCTTTTATGAAAAAAAGAAAAATAAATATAATATGCACAGGCACATATAAACTAACGGACATCGGCGGTGTTATTGTATTAGACTAACTTTAAACAGACCCATTTTGCGGTCTGTTTATTTTTTTCGAACAGGCACCGAACATATGTTTATAGGGGAGAAAACTAAAAATTTATAACCCCAGAACATAATCAGCACTTGTTTTATAGATTTTGCAAAGCTTTATAAGCAAATGAATGGGAAGCTGATGAACGCCTGATTCGTACTTGGAATATTGTTCCTGACGGATATTTAAAATCATTGCGATATCAGCCTGAGTATAGCCATTTGAGATACGCAGTTTTTTAAGCTTGATACAATAAGTTGGTTTGGTCATAAAACCTCTAAAATAATATGTAAGATTTGACATAAACCAATATGTCATTAAGTACATAAATATAGTAGCAAAGAAACCCTGATAAAATTGTAATAAAATGAAAGCAGATTTTATCAGAGTTTGTAATTAAGAAAACAAAAGAATACATTTTAAGCCACAATATAATTTATTAAGCAAATAAATCATAAAATACGATATAAAAAAAGAAAACCTGCAAAACAGGTGTTTTTAAAGAAAATATTACTATTTGTAGATTTTACCCTCCCCCGAATTACACAAAATATTCATTTTGTGTAATTTTCTTAATAGGAATTATACCCCCTATTTTATGTGTTATAATAAGAAAAAAATCGGAGGTGTTTATTTTATGGCTGTTAATTTTGCCGATGAAGCTCCTTATATAATAAAAGAATATCTGTTTTATATGCAGACTATAAAAGTCCGTAGCGAAAACACTGTTGATGAATATTATCTGGATTTGCGAACATTCTTCCGATTTCTTAAAATGAAACGCAAGCTTACGGATTTACCTTTTGAAGAAATCGAAATTGATGATATTGATTTGGATTTTATTAAAACAGTTACTCTTATGGATGCTTACGAGTTTATGAATTATCTCTCCCGTGAACGAAACAACAACGCAAACAGTCGTTCACGCAAGTGCTCTGCTTTAAAGCAGTTTTTCAGTTATCTTACGGTAAAAAAGCATTATCTTGAATCTGACCCTATGCGAGAACTTGAAGTTCCTAAGAAAAAGAAAACTTTGCCTAAATATCTTACACTCGAGCAATCCATAGAGCTCCTTAACGCAGTAGACGGGAAATTCAAAGAACGTGATTATTGTATTCTGACACTGTTCCTTAACTGTGGACTACGTCTTGCAGAGCTTGTTGGCCTTAATATGAGCAGCATTAGAAGCAACAACACTATGGTTGTTACAGGTAAAGGCAACAAAGAACGCATTGTATACCTTAACGAAGCCTGCATTTCGGCACTTAACGAATGGCGAAAGGTTCGCCCCAATGAAGAACTTAAAGACAGAGATGCACTATTTGTAAGCAGTCATCACAAGAGATTAAGCCGTGAAATGGTTCAGAAGTTGGTTCAGAAATATCTTGAGAAAATCGGTCTTGATTCTCAGGGGTATTCCTGCCATAAGCTCAGGCATACCGCCGCTACTCTTATGTATCAACACGGAGAGGTTGACATTCGTGTGCTTAAAGATGTTCTCGGACACGAAAATCTGGGTACTACTCAGATTTACACTCACATCAGCTCATCTCAGCTGGAAAGCGCTTCAAAAAAGAATCCTCTTGCTAACATCAAAAGCAAAAAATAAGTCCCCTACCCTATTAAAAAAGCGTACTGCATTTTCGCAGTACGCTTGATTTTTTAAATATCGTTATTAAGAAGGTCGGTGTAGGATTCACGCTGAACCACAACTCTTGATCTGCCGTTTTTAACCATTACAATGGCAGGTCTTAAAATCCTGTTGTAGTTTGATGCCATTGAATAGTTGTAAGCACCTGTTGTAAGCACAGCAAGAATGTCGCCTCGTTTCGGGTCAGTAAGGTCAGCATTTTCTTTAAGAAGGTCGCCGCTTTCACAACATTTACCTGCAACAGTTACCTTCTTAAGAACTGTACCTTCATTTTTAGAAGCGTTAAGAACAGTGTACTCAGCCTTATAGAGAGCGTAACGGATGTTATCGCACATACCGCCATCAACAGAAACATAGGTCCTTACATCTTTGATTTCCTTGACATTGCCGATAGTGTAAAGTGTTGTACCTGCTTCACCTACAATTGAACGACCCGGCTCAATGTGGAAAGAAGGCTCTTCAATACAGAGCTCCTGACAAGCTTCATAGAAAGCTTTTGCAACAGGTGCAAGGTACTCCTCAATTTCAAGAGGAGCGTCAGCCTCTGTATACTTTGCACCAAGACCGCCGCCAAGGTTAAATTCCTTGATGGAATAACCAAACTCATTCTTAACCTCAGCAATAAAAGTAAGCATTACTTTAACTGCGTCAGCAAAAGGCTGGGTATCAAAAATCTGAGAGCCGATATGACAGTGCACCTGACAAAGAGTAAGATTAGAGCACTCAAGTGCAAGTCTTACCGCTTCTTTAGCCTCACCGTTTTCAAGAGCAAAGCCGAACTTTGAGTCAATTTGTCCTGTACGGATATAATCGTGAGTATGAGCGTCAATACCTGGCTTGATTCTGAAGCCGATATTTACGTTTGAGTTCATCTCCTGAGCGATTTCGTTAAGCACCTCAAGCTCTGTCAGGTTATCAACAATAACTCTGCCTACACCGTACTTAATCGCCATTCTCAGTTCCTGCTCGGTTTTGTTGTTGCCGTGAAAGAAAATCTTTTCAGCAGGAAAGCCTGCGTTTAAGGCAGTGTAAAGCTCGCCGCCTGAAACAACGTCTACTCCCATTCCCTCTTCTTTCATAATTCTGTAAATTTCAAGGCAGGAAAGTGCTTTACTGGCATAACAAGGAAAGCTTGCCTTAGAAAAGTTTTCACTGAAAAACTTTTTGTATCTTTTGCAGTTTTCACAAATCAGAGTTTCATTCATTACATATAAAGGGGTACCGTATTCCTTTGCAAGTTCAACAGCGTCACAATCTTCAATAAAAAGATGGCCGTTATCCCCTATCCTTAAACCTTTAGTCAGCACTTTTGCTTGCCTCCTCTACATATTTTTCAATAGCTTCTCTTATTTCTTCCGTTCCTTCTCCGTTAAGAGCAGAAAACGGGAAAAGCTCTGCTTCGCCATTAAGAAGCTCGTTATACATCTCAAGCTGTTTTGCTTGCTCAGTTTTATTAAGCTTGTCCTTTTTGGTCAGAACAATAATCATAGGCAAATCTGCGTCAATAAGGAAGTTAATCATATCAATATCCGCCTGGGTAGGCTTATGACGCATATCACAAATCTGAATAACTAACGCAAAATTTCTGTTATCAGCAAAGTATCCTTCCATCAAATCTGCCCAGCGTTGTTTCTCAGCGTGAGAAACCTTTGCATAACCATAACCCGGTAAGTCAACAAGATTAAAGGTATCGACATTAAAAAAGTTGATTGTTGCGGTTTTGCCCGGTGTAGCACTGACTCTTGCCAGGGCTTTTCGGTTAACAATTTTATTTATAAGGGAGGATTTACCTACATTAGATCTGCCGGAGAAAACAACCTCGGGCAAATCCGACTTTGGCAGCTGCTTTGCAGTACCGCAGGCCATAGTGAATTTTGCGTTATTTATATTCATAATAAATCACCTTAATTATGATTTTGCTCTAATTGCCGACGATTTACTACTGGTAGAAATGTCGGACTTTTTCTTTCTTTTAAGTTTTGCAGGCTCGTTTTCCGCTGCAACAGCTACTTTCAGAACCTCTTCTATACTCTGAACAGGTATAAATTCGATATTTTCTTTTACCACTGAATCAATTTCTGCAAGGTCAGAATAGTTCTTTTCAGGAATAATAACTGTTTTTACACCGGATTTATAGGCCGCCATAGATTTTTCCTTAAGGCCACCAATAGGAAGAACTCTGCCTCTGAGAGTTATCTCGCCTGTCATTGCAACACTTTGCTTAACAGCCTTACCTGTCAAAGCGGAATAAAGAGCAGTTGCCATTGTAATACCTGCAGAAGGACCATCCTTAGGCACTGCACCTTCAGGAGCGTGAATGTGGATATCTTTATTCTTATAAAAATCCACATCTATCCCCTGCTCTTTAGCCATAGTTCTGATACAAGTAATAGCGGTTTTGGCAGATTCTTTCATAACATCGCCCAAAGAACCTGTCAGCTCGAGCTTACCGTTTCCATCATTAACTGCGATTTCGATAGGAAGAAGCTCACCACCAACACTTGTCCAGGCAAGTCCGTTTACAACACCAACAAGGTCTTTTTTCTCAACCGTATCCAGCTGGTATTTCTTAGGTCCTAAAAGAGCCTCAAGGTCATTTTTATCAACTTTAATCTTTTCTTCGCCATCTACAAGCCTAACCGCAGATTTACGCATAACCTTGGCTATAATTCGCTCTAAAGAACGAACACCGGCTTCCTTGACATAGGAGTCAATTATGGTGTAAAGTGCTGAATCGGCGATTTTAAAGGTTTTTGCAGAGAGGCCGTTTTCAGCCATCTGCTTTTTAACCAAGTGCTTCTTGGCGATATGGAACTTTTCTTCTCTGGTATAGGAAGAAAGCTCGATAACATCCATTCTGTCCTTCAAGGGCTCCGGAATGGCGTGTATATCATTGGCTGTAGTAATAAACATAACCTTTGACAAATCATAAGGAATATCAAGGTAGTGGTCGTGAAATTCAAAGTTCTGCTCAGAATCAAGAACTTCCAGAAGTGCTGAAGTGGGGTCGCCTTTGTAATCGTTGGAAAGTTTGTCTATCTCGTCAAGAACAAGCAAGGGGTTTGAGCTCTTTGCACGTTTAATACCTGCTATAATTCTACCGGGCATTGAAGCAAGATATGTGCGTCTGTGACCACGGATTTCAGCTTCATCTTTAACACCGCCCAGTGAGATTCTGGCGGTATTTCTGCCAATTGCTTCACCTACAGATACAGCGATTGATGTCTTACCAACACCGGGAGGGCCTACCAAACAAATAATGTTGCCCTTACTGTCAGGATTCAGCTTGCGAACCGCCAGAGATTCGACAATCCTCTCCTTAACCTTTTCAAGTCCATAGTGGTTCTTGTCCAATGCTTTACGCACGTTATCAAGGTCAATGCTTTCTTCTGTGTATGTATTCCAGGGAAGTTCAAGGCAGGTATCAAGGTAGGTTTTGATAAGAGCAGCCTCCTGTGAACCGAATGGCATACGCTCCATTTTGGAACATTCCTTAAGAAGAATCTCCTCCACCTCAGCCTTTAAGCCAAGAGCCTTGATTTTTCCTCTGACATCATCGCTTTCAGCCTCGGGGTCATCAAAGTCTCCCAACTCCTCACGGATGGCTCTGAGCTCCTCACGAAGATACATCTCTCTCTGATTTTTGTCAATATTGGAACGTGTACGTTCGTTTATATCACGTTCAATCTCTAGAATAACAAGCTCATCGTTAATCATTTCAATGAGGTTTTCTATTCTCTGTACAGGGTCTATACATTCAAGAACAGACTGCTTGTTTCTGTAATCAAGAACAATATTACTTGCAACAAAATCAGAAAGCTCACCTGCGTTTTTTGACATACCTATTTTGAACATAATGTCAGCAGGAACTTTTGGGTTGAGATGTATATACTTCTCGAAAGAAGTTTTAAGAGAACGGACAAGTGCAAGCTCATTTAAGGAATCTTCATTTTCAGGCTCTTCCACTTTCACTGCGTCCGCAATAAAGCCGCTTCTGGTTTCGGTAATATATTTGATTTCAGCACGATAGAGGCCTTCTAAAATAACCCTTAAAGAACCGTCAGGTTGTTTAACCATCTGCACAACCTTTGACACAGTACCAATCTGATAAAGGTCAGCTGAAACGATAGCATTTTTAGAAGCGTCCTCCTGAGCGACAGCCATAACAAGCTGGTCTGAGGACATTGCCTTATTTATAGCAGCTATTGACTTTTTTCTCACAACATCAAAATGAAGAATCATCTTTGGAAAAACCACAATACCTCTTAAGGGAAGCACGGGCAAGTCAATAATCATATTATCTAAGTTAGTCATAATTTACCTCAAAAGAGTGTGGCTGTGCGAAAAAATTTACGCACAGCCCCGTTAAGTCAGGAAGTCAGTTTTATGCGGACTGCTCCCTGTTGTTTCTGATAATTTCGGGGTCTGCCCCGTTCTTTACAGCCTCTTCGGTAATAACAATTTTCTCAATTGTTTCGTCCGAGGGCACCTCAAACATAAGCTGAGTAAGCACACCTTCCATTATTCCTCTTAGGCCACGGGCACCTGTCTGGGCTTCAATAGCTTTTTTAGCGACTGCTCTGAGGGCATTGTCCTCAAAATCAAGAAGCACATTATCAAAGGCAAAAAGCTTTTGATATTGCTTAACCAAAGAGTTTTTAGGCTCTGTAAGAATACGAACCAAAGCGTCTTCGTCAAGTCCGCTTAAAGCAGTAATAACAGGAAGACGGCCTACCAGCTCAGGAATAAGACCGAACTTAACCAAATCTTTGGCAATAACGTTTTCCATCCAATAGGTTGTATCCAGAGTCTTTTTATCAACGATATTAGCCTCAAAACCTAAGGAAGAAGAGCCGATACGTCTTTCGATAACTTTTTCCAAGCCGTCAAAAGCACCGCCGCAGATAAAGAGAATGTTGGTCGTGTCAATCTGTATAAACTCCTGCTGGGGGTGTTTTCTACCGCCGTTGGGAGGAACGTTGGCCACCGTTCCCTCTATCATCTTAAGAAGTGACTGCTGAACGCCTTCACCGCTTACATCTCGGGTAATGGATGGGTTTTCGGACTTTCGCGAAATCTTATCGATTTCATCAATATAGATAATACCGTGCTGGGCTTTTTCTATATCATAATCCGCCGCCTGAATAAGCTTTAGGAGGATATTCTCAACATCCTCGCCAACATAACCTGCTTCTGTAAGAGTAGTTGCGTCAGCAATGGCAAAAGGCACGTCAAGTGCCTTAGCCAGAGTCTGGGCAAGTAATGTTTTACCTACACCTGTGGGGCCTAAAAGTAAAACATTACTCTTTGTAAATTCAATATCTTTGTCTTCGTTGAAGACTCTTTTATAGTGATTGTAAACTGCAACGCTCAGAGTGATTTTAGCCTTATCCTGACCAATAACATACTCGTCAAGAATAGCCTTTATCTCTTGGGGTTTTAAGAGAGTGGCAACATCGATATCAGATTCAACTACATCTGTGTCCATAAGTCCTTCGTCGAGAATTGACTTGCAGAGCTCTACACACTGGTCACAGATATAAACTCCGTTGCCTGCAATCAGCTTACCCACCATACCCTGTGGTTTGCCGCAAAAGGAACAATAAACCTCGTTATTGTCTTTGTTGTTTGGCATAATTAAACCTCTTTATTATCTTCTGTCAAGTACCTTGTCAATGAGGCCGTATTCAAGAGCCTCCTGAGCTGTCATAAAGTTGTCACGCTCTGTGTCCCTTGCAATTACGTCAAAGGGCTGACCTGTATTTGCAGCTAAGATTTCGTTTAACTTCTTCTTAGTTCTTAAAATATGGTTGGCGTGAATCTCAATGTCAGTTGCCTGTCCTCTTGCACCGCCGCTGGGCTGATGAATCATAATGTCAGCATTGGGAAGAGCATAACGCTTGCCCTTTGTACCTGCAGAAAGCAGGAAAGCACCCATAGAAGCTGCCATACCCATACAAATGGTGGAAACATCACACTTGATGTACTGCATTGTGTCGTAGATAGCAAGACCATCGGTAACAGAACCGCCGGGGCTGTTGATGTAAAGGCTGATGTCCTTGGAGCTGTCCTGACCCTCAAGGTACAAAAGCTGAGCAACAACCAGGCTAGCGGTTGCACTGTTTACTTCATCGTTAAGCATAATGATTCTGTCGTTTAAAAGACGAGAAAAAATATCGTAAGAACGCTCGCCACGACTGGTCTGTTCCACAACATAAGGAACTAATGAACTCATAATTATATCTCCTTCCAAAATAATACTTAACAAAAAGCTTGATTTTTATTCAAAATAAAATTACTTTGTAACTGCTTCGTTTCTTACAAGCTCCATTGCCTTCTGAACAGCGAGGTCAGCCTTAAGAACGCCGTCTGTGAACATAGGCTTAATCTGCTCAACTGTCATATTGTAAGCCTCAGCCATCTTTGCGTACTCAGCCTCAAGGTCAGCCTCAGTTACTTCGATGTTCTCCAGCTTAGCAATCTTCTCAAGAGCAAGACGGAGCTTAACTCTCTTCTCTGCGTCAGGACGATACATATTAGCAAGACCCTCTACATCCATACCTGTGTACTTGAGATAAGACATAGCGTCTAAGCCCTGTGAACGCAAACGCATATCGAACTCACGAATCATTGTGTTAACTTCGTTGTCATACATCTGAGTGGGGATTTCACCCTGAACAAGCTCAATAACCTTTTCGGAAAGGTCGTTGTTAATCTGAGCTTCTTTCTCATCCTTAAGACGCTTTGTGAGAGTTTCCTTGATTTCCTTCTTATAATCCTCAACGTTCTCCTTGTCACTTACGTCCTTAACGAACTCATCGTCAAGCTCAGGAAGCTCTTTTGTCTTGATTTCGTGAAGCTTAATCTTGAACTCTGCCTCTTTGCCTGCAAGGTTCTCAGCGTGATACTCTGTGGGGAATGTTACGAAAATAGAGAACTCCTCGTCAGCGTTGTGGCCAACAATCTGCTCCTCAAAGCCGGGGATAAACATACCGCTGCCAAGCTGGAGGTTGTGGTTCTCAGCTTTACCGCCGTCAAAAGCAACGCCGTCTACAAAGCCTTCGTAGTCGATAACTGCTGTATCACCCTCAGCTGCTGCTCTGTCTGTAACAGTAACCATACGGCTGTTTCTATCTCTTACCTTGTCGATTTCCTCGGTAATCATCTTCTCAGTTACACGAACTGCCTTGGACTCAACTTTGATACCCTTGTAGCCGTCAATCTCAACTTCGGGCTCAACGATAACAACTGCCTTGAATGTAAAGCCGTTCTCTGTGTCGATTTCTTCTAAGCTCTCTGTTGCAACGAGCTTAAGGTCAGCCTCAACAACTGCTGCCTCTAAAGCTGCAGGGTAGCACTCTTCGATAGCGTCATTGTAGAATACATCTTTGCCGTACATCTTCTCAACCATCGTGCGGGGAGCTTTACCGCGACGGAAGCCGGGCATATTGATTTTGCAGATGTTCTTTTTGTAAGACTTCTGAACTGCTGCTTCGAAAGTTTCTGCATCAACAAAAACTTCGATTTCGTACTTGTTTGTTTCCTTAAGATTGCAAGATTTAAGACTCATTTTAAATTCCTCCGATAAATTAGAAAATTTTGGTATATTCAGACGACAGGCACAGGAAAGAAATCTGTAAAGTCGCATGAAATCAAATGAAATTTTATACCCTCAAAATCGCCTGTAATAGCGTGTCTGTGGGTATACACTCCGTGAAGATGACCGTAGTAGCAATGCTTGATGTTATGTTTTTTCAGAACCTCAAGTATTTCATCGCAGATTACTGTATCGTACACAGGAGGGTAATGCAGGAAAACCACAGGCTCAAGCCCTGTTTTCTCGGCTTCGGAAATGGACATCTCAAGCCTGCCCACTTCCCTTGCAAGAACTTTTGCGTCTTTTTCGCCACCGGGCTCACTTATCCAGCCTCGGGTGCCGCAAATCGCCTTGCCTTCAACAGCATAGGCGTTATTGAAAATAACCTCAATACTGTCAAAATTGTTTTCTTTAAGATACTCGTCGATTTTCTTTTTAGTTCCCCACCAATAGTCGTGGTTTCCTTTTAAGAAAAGCTTTTTGCCCGGAAGCTTATGGATAAAGGAAAAATCCTCGAAACATTCGTTAAGCTTCATCGCCCAGGAAATGTCCCCTGCGATAACAACGGTGTCGTTGTCAGTAATGATTTTTTTCCAGTTCTCTTCAAGGCGTTTTGTGTAATCACTCCAACCTGCAAAAATATCCATAGGCTTATCTGTGCCGAGAGAAAGGTGCAGGTCAGCTATTGCATAAATCATTTATTAAAGCTCCAGAGAGTTTACAACGTACTGAGGCATTTCATCAACAGAAATAAGATTCTTGAATCTGTCTTCCATTGTACGGGTAGCCTCAAGAGGAGCAGGAATCTCTGTGTTTGTTAAAGCAGAAAGTCTGTCAACAACCTTGAACTCATCAGCCTCAGTGATTTCTTCACCTGTAACAGCAGAAAGAACTGCACGGGAGAACTTGTAGGGGCTTGCAGTAGAAGCAATAATGTTGGGAGTTTTATCTCCTGTTTCTGCCACATACTTCTCGTACACATTAACTGCTACTGCAGTGTGAGTATCACAAAGGTAGCCTGTATCTTTGTAAAGAGAAGCAATGGTGCTGATTGTTTCCTCTTCAGAGCAGCAACCGCCGCAGAAATCAGCCTGAACTGCAGCCTTAACATTTTCGTTTACAGTGTAAACGCCCTGATTGTTAAGTGCGTTCATATATTCCTTGTCAAGATTATCATCTCTGCCGCTTAAGAGATAGAGAAGTCTTTCAAGGTTGCTGGAAACAAGAATATCCATTGAAGGAGAAACAGTTGTGATAAACTGTCTGTTCTTATCGTAAGTACCTGTTGTGATAAAATCTGTAAGAACATTGTTGGAGTTGGAAGCACAGATAAGCTTGTTTACAGGAAGACCCATCTGCTTAGCAAAATAAGCTGCAAGGATGTTACCGAAGTTACCTGTGGGAACAGTAATGTTGATTTTATCGCCAAGTTTAATTTCATCGGCGTTTACCATATCGCAGTATGCAGAGATATAGTAAACAATCTGAGGAAGAAGTCTGCCCCAATTAATGGAGTTAGCAGAAGAGAACATCATATTGTTGTCTTCAAGCTTCTTGATGATTTCCTCAGTTGTGAAAATCTTCTTAACGCCTGTCTGTGCGTCGTCAAAGTTACCACGGATAGCACAAACGTTAACGTTATCACCCAAAGTTGTATCCATCTGGTGCTTCTGCATAGGGCTTACGCCATCGCTGGGATAGAAAACAACAATTTCTGTATCTTTAACACCTGAAAAACCCTCAAGTGCTGCTTTACCTGTGTCACCGCTTGTAGCAACAAGGATAACTGCTTTTTTACCGTCAGCAGTTTTCTTTAAGGAACAGGTAAGAAGGTGAGGTAAAATCTGAAGAGCCATATCCTTAAAAGCACAAGTAGGGCCGTGGAAAAGCTCTAAAAGACAAAGCTTGTTTTCACCGTGGTTAACAATACTGATAGGTGCAGGGTTAGAGCCCGAAAACTTCTCTTCAGTATAAGCCTTGTCAACACAGTCAGCAATTTCTTCAGCAGTGAAATCGGTAAGATAGTCACCGATAACCTTTTTTGCTCTGCCTCTGTAATCCATAAGAAGAAGTGCTTCAAAAGTAACACCGTCGTACTTAGGGAAAGACTCGGGAACAAAAAGGCCGCCCTCGGAAGAAATACCTCTTGCAATTGCTTCGGCAGAAGTAATTTTCTTTGAGTTATCTCTGGTACTGATATACAGCATTTTAAAATCAGCTCCTATTAGCCAAAATAATATAATATTATACAACAAAATTTAACAAAAGTCAAAATTAACTAAAGAAATTATGTGCATTATAGTAAAGGATTTTTTGTATAAGTTGCTCATTAAATCCAAGTTTTAACATAGAATCGTAAAAAAAAGGCATTTTTTCTATAGAATCCAGCTCACAAAGAGGCTCACAACCGTCAAAATCAGAGCCTATGCAAATATGGTCTTCTCCGCCTAAAGACAGAAAATGATAGATGTGTTTTATCACATCATCTACCTTAGCCTCATTCGCTTTTTCATTAAGAAAAGGAGGATAAAAATTAACCCCTACAACTCCACCGCTTTGACAGATTATTTTAAACTGCTCGTCGGTTAAATTTCTTTTGTGAGGACAGATTTTATAGGAATTTGAGTGAGTTGCGACCATTGGCTTTGAAGAAATCTTTGCCACATCATAAAAGGTGTAAAGAGAGCTGTGAGAAAGGTCAACAAAAATATTATTGTTTTCAAGCTCTTTCACCGCTTTAATTCCAGTATCAGTAAGTCCTTTTCGGGTATGTGAAAAAGCTCCGCTGCCAAGCTCATTGTCTTCGTTATATACAAGAGTAAGGGTTTTAACTCCATACTCTTTGAGAACAGAAATTTTCGAAACATCTCCGCCAATTACTGAGCCGTTTTCAACCGAAAGGTAAAACTGTCTGTTTTCGTTGTTAAGAGGTTCATAATATTTTTTAAAGATATCAGCACAATTTTTGAAAAAGGCAAAGGCTTTTTCTCTTCTGATATCATCAGGAATCCATACAGCTAAAAACTGCTTGTATTCTTCAAGAAACAAGGCTTTTTCGGGCGTTACGGAAAGTTTAGTGCTTAAAGGCGATAAATTTTCAGTGTAGATTCTAAACAAAGTATCTGCGTGTAAATCAAAAAGTTGCATAGCCTCTCCAATCGCAAAAAGCGTCTTTGATATAGTTTATACTTTCCACCCGATATTTATCTTTTTTCAGATAAACCTCAGCTATGTCATAACGAACTTGCTTTTTTATATTTTTATATTTCATATAAGCACGGGAGGCAGTAATAATCTTCTTTCTTTTTTCTGTGTTTACAGCAGCACGAGGAGGAAAAAGCGTACCTGATGTACGAGTTTTTACTTCAACAAAAACAATAAGCTTTCTTTTTTCGGCTATAATATCAATTTCAGAATAGCCGTTTCTCATATTCTTTTCGCGTATTCTGTATCCACGCAAACGAAGATACCAGACAATCCGCCTCTCGCCTATTTTTCCAACCTGAATGGGAGATAATTTTTTCATTTCAATATCTTTTTCAGAAAACTCGGTCTGTGAACAGGACTTGGTCCGTATTCTAAAAGTGCTTCTCTGTGAACCTTTGTGCCGTAGCCCTTGTGCTTTTCAAAGCCATATTGAGGATACTCTTTGGCATACTCAAGCATTAGTCTGTCTCGGCTTACCTTCGCAAGAATTGAGGCACAGGCGACAGACATAGATTTAGCGTCACCTTTAACAATACATTCTCCCTGAATTTCAAGGGGTGGGAAAGTATTGCCGTCAATAAATGCAAAATCTGCTTTTACAGGCAGCCCCTCCACTGCACGTTTCATTGTATTCATAGTAGCCCTTAAAATATTAACGTTTTCAATTTCTTCCACATCGGCAAAGGCGATGGAATAAGCCACAGCAGAGTCGCAAATTACATCAAAAAGAGCCTCGCGTTTCTTTTCGGTAAGCTTTTTCGAGTCGTTTACACCTTCAATAATCAGATCTTTGGGAAGAATTACCGCAGCAGCACAAACAGGGCCTGCTAAAGGGCCTCGCCCTGCCTCGTCAACTCCGCAAACAAATTCAAAGCCTTTTTCATAGGCTGAATTTTCATATAAAAGCCAATCCATTTTTTACAGCTCCTTCGGGCTTTCCAAGGAAATTTTACCAAGCTTTGCACCTCTGAACTCATCCAGAAGCATTATAGCTGCTCGCTCTGTATCAGGCTCACCACGAGATATAAGCATACCTCGGCGTTTTGCAATCATACCTAAAAGGTCATAAGACTCCAGCTCAAGCTCTTCTTCATTAAGCTTGAAACGCTCTATAAAAACAGGAGGCTTGATTTCCTTGAAAATATCAAGAAGTCTTACTGCCAACAGCTCGGCGTCTAAAATCTGGTCTTTAACCGCACCTGTAAAAGCCAGTCTTTCACCCACGGTCTGGTCCTCAAACTTCGGCCAGAGTACACCCGGGGTGTCAAGAAGCTCAAAGCCTCTATCCAGAGTAAACCACTGGCCGCCACGGGTAACGCCGGGTCTGTCTTCGACCTTGGCGCGATTTTTCTTAACCACACGGTTAATAAAAGAAGACTTACCCACATTGGGAATACCAACAATCATAACACGAATTGTAGGGTTAGGAATACCCTTCTTCTGCTTTGCTTCAATTAAGGATGACAAAAGCTTACGGGTAGCAGGAACAAAGTTATTCTGTCCTTTACCGCTTTTACAATCAATAGCAAGGGCAGGAATACCCTTACTGTTGTAGTAAGAAATCCACTGAGCAGTAACCTGATTATCTGCCATATCACATTTATTAAGGAGCACAATTCTGGGCTTTTTGCCAATAAGCTCCTCAATATCGGGATTGCTGGAAGAAATAGGGATACGTGCGTCTTTAATTTCCGCAACAGCGTCAACGAGCTTTAAGGAAGCTTCTATAAGACGTTTGGTTTTGGTCATATGACCCGGAAACCACTGTATATGCTGATTCTTTTCATTCATACTATCACCTACAAGAAAAGCTTACATCAAAGGATGTAAGCTTCTTAAAATCAATAAAGATAACCAAAATGGTCAAAGGGGTAAATAACAAACTGGGCTTTGCCAATGATGTCTTTAACATCAATGCATTTTGCCTCACCGGGGTCAGTTTCAAATTCGCCTGTTTCGGTTTTAACCTCAAAATATCGGCTGTCGTGGGAATTTCCACGGTTATCACCAAGAATGAAGGCTTTGCCCTCGGGAACAGTAAGAGAAAGCTCCTTAGCACCGTACTTGTGGGTTGTGGGATTGTTTATGTAATCCTCTTCTATAAGAACACCATCAACAAAAACCTCGCTGGTTTCGTAGTTGATGTAAACCTCCTGGCCGCCTAAAGCAATAACACGCTTGATAATAGGCTCGGGATGGAACTTACCGGCAGGTATTACCACAATGTCGCCAACCTCAGGCTCATAGAAAAAGTTAGTTATAATAACTTTATCGCTGTTGTTGAGGGTAGGCATCATAGAAGGTCCGTCAATATTTACAAGACGGAAAACGAAGGTTAAAAGAATAACAACGATAACCACTGCAGAAATAATGCAATGACCCCACTCATAGCCCATAGTGGCAGCTTTGGAGGAGTTAACCTCTACTTCTTCTATATCTTCATCCAAGCCGAAAGACTCGTCGTTTATGTCAATATCATATTCATCAAGATTGATTTTTTTCATATACTAACACCACTTTTAAAAAACAAAAAGGGACAACACGAAGCTGTCCCTTTCTCTGGAAAATTACTTACGGATAGCTTCCTTAACCTTGGCAGCCTTACCCACTCTGTCACGAAGATAGTAGAGCTTGCTTCTGCGAACTTTACCATATCTTACAACCTGAACATCCTTAACGTTAGGGGAGTTTACAGGGAAAACTCTCTCAACACCTACGCCGTAGGATACACGTCTAACTGTGAATGTTTCGGAAACACCGCTACCACGCTTTGCGATAACTGTACCTTCGAACATCTGGATTCTTTCTCTCTCACCCTCACGGATGTTTACGGATACCTTTACAGTATCACCAACGGAGAAAGCGGGCTTTTCTGCCTTTACGGATTCTGCTGCGATTAACTTTAATGCGTCCATTCTAAAAGACCTCCAATTATTTTTTCGAGCATTCATAACCCTTCGGCAGAGGACTGCTCACATTATTAGGCATTTGCCTTTTAATATCTCGTCGCTGGTACGACGGAAATCAAATGCTTTAATATAATAACACAATACTTTAGAAAAAGCAAGTGTTTTTTATAAAGTAAGAATTAAGTTTTTATGAATACATAGCCGATTTATTATAAATTATCTGTTTTTCTCCAAAAACTCGGTAAAATACTGAGGGAGCTGAGAGTCAAACTCCATATACTCCCCGGTGCTTGGGTGAATAAAACCCAGAGTCTTTGCGTGAAGGCACTGTCCGTTCAAAGAAGTGATAACCTTCTTAGGGCCATAAACATCATCTCCTGCAAGGGGATGACCAAGATGTGCCATATGAACACGAATCTGATGAGTTCTTCCTGTTTCAAGAACACAACTTATGTAAGAAAAGCCCTGAAGCTCCTCAAGTACTTTATAATTAGTAATTGCATTCTTTGAATTTTTGTAGGTAACTGTCATCTTTTTGCGGTCATTGCTATCTCTTCCTATAGGCAGGTCTACCCTACCTTCATTTTCTTTGAATCTGCCGTAAGCCACCGCACGATATTCTCGCTTTACACTGTGCTCTTTAAGCTGCTCTGCTAAGGAGTTGTGAGCATTGTCATTTTTAGCAACAACCAGAAGACCGCTGGTATTCTTATCAATTCTATGAACTATACCTGGCCTGAGAACTCCGTTAATCCCCGAAAGCTGACCCTTACAGTGGTGCATAAGAGCATTTACCAGCGTACCACTGAAATTGCCTGCCGCAGGATGAACCACCATACCCTTTGGCTTGTTTACAACAATAAGGTCTGTATCTTCGTAAACAATATCCAAGGGGATGTCCTCGGCTTCAGCGATATATTCAACAGCTTCGGGCACCATTGCCTTTACAACGTCGCCGTCTTTCAGGACATAGCTTTTATTAACAGGCTTATCGTTAACAAGGACATTTGAGTCTTTTATAAGTCCTGTAATAAAGTTTCTTGACCTGTCGCTTATCTGCAAAGACAAGAATTTATCAATCCTCTGACCTGCGTCACCATCAACAGTAAAAATAAAATCACTCATCTTTATCTGCAAGGAACTCAACAGGCTCGTTTACAACCTGCTTTTTATCATTTTTGCCGTAGACAAAGAGCACATAAATAAGAAGCAGAACTGTACCGATTGTAATGGCATAATCAGCGATATTGCAAATTGGTGGGAAGAAAGAAAGTGCAAGAAAATCAACTACATAACCGTTAAGGACTCTGTCAATTGCATTACCGATTCCTCCACCGATAACAAGAGCTGCAGCACTTAAAAACAAGGGAGAATTATACTTGGGGTTGAACATAAAATAAATCAGAATTCCTCCCACAACCACCATTATACCAACAAAAACCCATCTGAAAACCGATGAGCCAAGACCAAAAGCCATACCATCGTTATAGCTTAATGTAAAATTGAGAAGTCCGTTGATAACAGTAACAGAGTTACCCTCTGTCACAAGGTTATCAACAATAAGAGCTTTGCTTACCTGATCAATCAACACAACAATACCTGCACAAAGCAATGCAATGATTGCACCAATGTGATTTCGGATACTTCCTTTTGCTTTCATAACATCCTCCTGATACACATCAAGCGGTGTATGCTTTATACACCGCCTGAATGTAAATTGAAATTATTTAAGAACCTGTGCACATCTTGCACAAAGTGTGGGATGTTCACTGTCTGCACCAACTGTTTCGCTGAATGCCCAGCAACGCTCACACTTCTCGCCGTTTGCCTTCTGAACCTCAACCTTAAGCTCGCCTTCGCCCTCTTTTACCTCGACAGAGGAAACGATAAATGCTGCTGCAAGCTCTGTTTCTACGGACTTGATAAACTCAAGCTCTGCACCACTTGCAAAAAGTGTGATGGAAGCCTCTAAGGAAGACTTGATAAGCTTGTCCTTAACTGCAACCTCAAGCTGCTTCTTAACAACATCACGAAGGTCGTGAATCTTATCCCAGTTGGAGATAAAGTTATCATCAAGAGAAAGCTCAATAGCCTCGGGCATTTCGTTGAAGAGAATGCACTCTGCGTCTGAATCACTGCGGTGAGGCATATACTTCCAGATTTCGTCAGAAGTGTATGCAAGTATGGGAGAAATCATTCTTGTCATAGCGTCAAGGATGATATAGATTGTTGTCTGAGCGGCACGACGTGCCTTGGAATCAGCCTTTTCTGTGTAAAGTCTGTCCTTGAGAACATCGAGGTAGAAGTTGGACATATCAACAACACAGAAGTTGTGAATGCTGTGATATACCTGATGGAACTCGTAAGAATCGTAGCCTGCCTTAACCTTAACCATAAGCTCGTTAAGCTTGTTGATAGCCCACTTGTCAATAGGCATAAGCTCATCAACAGCAACTGCGTCTGTATCGGGGTTAAAGTCAGAAATGTTACCTAAAATATAACGTGCAGTATTTCTGATTTTTCTGTAAGCTTCAGAAAGCTGCTTTAAGATATCCTTGGAAATACGGATGTCTGCGTGGTAATCGGAAGAAGCAACCCAAAGGCGGAGAACGTCAGCACCATACTGGTCAACAACCTCCTGAGGGTCAATACCGTTACCCAGAGATTTGCTCATCTTTCTGCCTTCGCCGTCAACTACCCAACCGTGGGTAAGAACCGCCTTATAAGGAGCCTGACCGAAAGCTGCAACAGATGTGAGAAGCGAGGACTGGAACCAACCTCTGTACTGGTCAGCACCCTCAAGGTAAAGGTCAGCAGGCCAGTTAAGATAATCTCTTGCCTTGCAAACTGCTGCGTGAGTTACACCACTGTCAAACCAAACGTCCATAATGTCACGTTCTTTTTCAAACTTGGTGTGACCGCACTTCTTACACTTTGCACCCTCGGGGAGAATCTCCTCAGCAGGATGGATATACCAAGCGTCACTGCCTTCTTCTCTGAACAAATCAGCAACTGCCTTCATAGCGTCTTTGTCGATATAGGGCTCGCCGCAATCTGCACAGAAGAAAATGGGAATAGGAATACCCCATCTGCGCTGACGGGAAATACACCAGTCTTTACGCTCAGTTACCATTGAAGTAATTCTGTCTTTACCCCAGCCGGGAATCCACTGAGCAGTTTCAATAGCTTTTACAGCCTCTTCTTTAAAATCATCAACAGAACAGAACCACTGGTTAGTTGCTCTGAAAAGAACAGGGTTCTTACATCTCCAGCAGTGAGGATAAGGATGGACAATCTTCTTAATGGCAAAGAGAAGGCCGATTTCCTCTAAATGCTGAGCAATGGGCTTGTTAGCGTCATCTGTAAGAAGACCTGCAAACTGGCCGGCTTCCTCTGTAAGTCTGCCGTCAGCGTCAACAGGAACGATGATGGGAATATCGTCGTAGTTACGGCAAACGTCGTAGTCCTCTACACCGTGACCAGGAGCAGTATGAACACAACCTGTACCGCTTTCAAGTGTTACGTGATCACCTACGATAACAAGAGATTCTCTGTCGAGGAAAGGATGGCTTGCCTTCATATATTCTAAGTCAGCACCCTTAATCTCGCCTACTACCTCGTATTCTTCGATACCTGCTGCCTCAAAAGCACTCTTGTAGAGTTCTTCTGCCATAATATAGAACTCATCACCGCATTTGATGATGTTATAGTTAAACTCAGGGCCAACGCAAACTGCAACGTTACCGGGAAGAGTCCAGGTGGTTGTTGTCCAGATTACGAAGTAAGTCTTGCTAACGTCAATACCCATAGCGGAGATTTTACCTAAATCGTCCTTTACAGGGAACTTAACGTAGATTGAATAGCAAGGAATATCCATATATTCAATCTCAGCCTCTGCAAGAGCTGTCTTACACTCAGGGCACCAGTAAACAGGCTTTAAGCCTTTGTAGATGTAACCCTTCTGAGCCATTTCTGAGAAAATTTCAATCTGAGTAGCCTCAAAATCCTTTGTAAGAGTTATATAAGGGTTGTCCCACTCACCAATAACACCAAGACGTCTGAACTGGTTTCTCTGGTCATCAAGATAACCTAAAGCAAACTCACGACAAAGCTTTCTCAGCTCAACGTCAGAAATTGCGTCAGAGCTTGAAACGCCTGCTTTTGCTCGCGCCTTAAGCTCTGTGGGAAGACCGTGAGTATCCCAACCGGGAACGAAAGGAGCGTTGAAGCCGGACATATTCTTATATCTTACGATGATATCCTTAAGAACCTTATTAAGAGCAGTACCAAGGTGGATATTGCCGTTAGCATAAGGAGGGCCATCGTGAAGAATAAACTGAGGCTTACCTGCGTTTTTCTCCATTAACTTTTTGTAGATTTCTTTCTTCTCCCAATTTTCAAGAGTAACAGGCTCACTCTGAGGAAGACCTGCTCTCATAGGAAAGTCGGTTTTGGGAAGATTAAGTGTCTTGTTATAATCCTGTGCCATTTTTTACACTCCAGTTATTTATCGTTATCGTTGTCGTCGTCGATATTGTAATCGTCGCCGAACTTTAAAGCTGAGAAAAGCTTGCTCTTCTTTTTCTTCTCAGTTGAATTTGCATCCCCCTGAGCAGGAGCATTGCTGATATCCTCAATAAGATTAACTTCGCTGTTGAAAAACTCTGCAACATTAACATTTTCAGTGCTTTCCACAACGGTAGTGTTATCTACAGTAACTTCGGGGTTAATTTCTTTAGCCTGCTCCTGTTGAGCTTCAACAGTGGTTTCTTCAACCTTAATTTCAGCTACCGGAGCACGCATAACCTCATCCGCACGTTCTACTTCGTCAGAATTGTCCGTGGGGAATTTTTCTTCAAGCTGCTTTTCAATAATATCTACCTTTGTTTTTGAAGGAAGCTCTTTGGCAGAAATAATATGCTTGTTACAAACAGAAATAAGCTCTTCTCTTAATTTATTACACTCAGAAAGAAGAAGTGCATACTGCTTTTTCTGCTCCTTAATCTGAAGATTAAGGTCAAAAAGCTTTGCTTTTGCAGTATTTTCAGATTCTTCAATAATTTGTGCAGCCTTTGCCTTTGCACTCTTTATAGTAGAATCTGCAACTCTCTGAGAAGCAAGCATAGCATTACGGACAGCGTCCTCGTCGGCACGATACTCCTCTACTCTTGTAGCGAGAATATCCATTTTCTTAACAAGGTCAGATTTCTCCTTTTTGAGCTGTTCCATTGTAATAAGCACTTGATCAATAAAAGCGTCAACATCCTCAGGCTTATAACCGCCAAGACCTGCTTTTCTGAAGCTTACCTGCTTAACATCCTCAATAGTTAGCATATTAACATCCCCTTTATTTGTACTGCAACACAGAAAGAACCAATCTGCCACTTTTTGTGTTGCGTAGAATTTCGCCGATTTTATATTTGCCAAATCCTCTGATACTTAAAGTATCACCTGAACTCAGATTTTTAGATGGCTTCTGCACTTCACTGTAATTAAGAAACACATTACCCTTTGATATATATTCATTTGCAGTCTGTCTTGAACATTTGCAGATTGAGCACAAAAAGTTATCAACTCTCATTGAGGTTATAAGAACTTCAATTTCCTCAAGCTTTGGTGAGAGCTCTGTTTTATCCCCTTCATAGAGTTTTACCGAAACAGAAGCTCTGCCTACGGTGCTCAGATTCTGCAAAACATAATCTGAGATTTCCTGTCTTACAAAAACTACTGCAAAACTATCCTTAAGCAGAATGTCACCAACACATTCACGGGTGATACCAAGACCCATCAAAGAACCGAGGAAATCTCTGTGAGTTAGCTGACTCTGACCTTTGGGCATAACTTTAAGAGCAACAATATCATCAGCCTCAGCCACATCCTCGCAAAGATACAAAAAGCTCCTCTGTGCCTCGGGGTATCCTCCGAAAAAACAGTGTTGGATATTAAGGTTTTTAAGGTAGTTATGGGCAACAGACACTTCCTGCTCGTTGAGAAAGCCTAAGCTGACGTTTTCGCCACAATAGTATTTGTATACTAAATCATCAAGACGGGAAAGCAAAAGACTGACTTCGTCCATTATCAGAAGTAAACGCCGTTGTTCTCAAGCTCGTCCAACAGGTCATCACCTGTAAGGTCAACATTATTGGGAATAATAATGAAAGTGCTGGAAGCAACCTTCTTAATCTTACCGCCGTTAGCATAAGCCACACCTGAAAGGAAGTCGATAATTCTTCTGGACATATCACGGTTTGTGTTCTCAAGGTTAAGAACAACTGTGTGTGTCTTTAAAAGCTCGTCTGCAATAGCTCTTGTTTCCTCACCAAAACGCTCGGGCTTGAAAAGAGCAACTGCAAGCTTAGCTGTAGCATTTATGTTTATTACTTTGTTTCTCTGAGAAGAACGAGTTTCAACTCTTTCTTCCTGAACCTCTGCCTCTTCGTTATCACCGTAGCCGTATTCATCATACTCATATTCTTCATCGGGAGCGTCCCACATACGTTTAAACTTATCTACAAAACCTGCCATAATTCATTACCTCCGTAATTTAAATATTATAATTTCTTGCACCGAACAATGCTGAGCCAATCCGTACCATAGTGGCACCCTCACGGATAGCCTCTACATAATCGTCTGACATTCCCATTGAAAGGACATTCATAGATATATTATCTATCTTTTTTGCTGATATGTCAATAAACAGTTTACGCATATTTTCAAAATATCCGCAAATTTTCTGTTTATTTTCACAAATTGGTGGAATTGTCATCAAACCCTGGACCTTAATTGAGGGAAGCTCTGCTATTTCACACAGTAAATCTTCAAGCATTTCAGGGGAAATTCCCGATTTGCTCTCTTCCCCGCCAATATTCACTTCCACCAGAACATCCGTAGTAATTTCACGCTTTAGGCTCTGAGCCGATATTTCCTTAGCAAGCTTTATGGAATCCACAGACTCAATCATATCAACCTTACCGACAATCTGTCGAACCTTATTGGACTGCAGATGGCCAATCATATGAAGCTTGGTTCTTTCAAGATTATAAGCTTCATATTTAGAAAGAAGCTCCTGCACCCTGTTTTCGCCGATATGGTCAAGTCCCAAGGATATTGCGTAGTTGATATATTCAGCTTCCACCGTTTTGGTAGCGGCAAGAAATGTTATATCTTCTTTCTTTCTGCCTGAGCTTTCGGCAGCTGCGGCAATGTTCTCACAAATAGTCTTATAGTTATATTCAATATCACTTAATAATCTTTCCGTCATATAAATCTTCACCTTCTATTACAACTTCGTCGTTTATGATAATCGTCTTATCGCTCTTAAGGATTGCCGAATCAGGGTTAATGTCCACAATTACAAAGTCACTGCCTGCAAAAACAACAGAAACTTCTCTGAACATAAGCTCACTTCCGTGGAGAATATAAACACCCTGTACTCTGGCTGTTTCTCCTGTAGGCTCACCATCACCGTTAACAACCTCCACATAGTCATCGTGAAGTGCGTCTTTGGAAATTCTTACACCCTCAAAGCTGTTGATAACAATACGTACAGGCTCATTTCGCAAGTTGCTAAGAGAGCTGTTCATATAGTTACATTTAAAAATTGCTACTGCGTCGCTTTGTTTGCTTGACTGATTTAAAGCAACCAAATCAACAGGCACAGGCTCTTCTGAAGAGGAAGAGAAGATAATCTTAGGATAGCTTTCGCTATGAGAAAGAGAAAGTGCCTCGTCTGCAGTCAGCTTACAAACTATGTACCAGTCCAGACCGCTGACAATTTTACCTACAGAATTATCGGAAATAGCCTCAGCCTCATAGGACTTTGATAAATCCTCAACTGTAAGAGATTTTACTGTGTCGTAGTCAAAAACGTTCTCGTAACCGTCAACGTGAGCTACAAAATAGCCTGCTTTCGGAGATTTGATTTCAGCAATGTAATCTGAGCCTGCGTCAGTATACTTAGCTCGTTCTTGCTGTAACGTCTGAATCTGAGTGTTGAAATCAGTTACAGTACCAACAATGCGCTGACGCTGATTGATAGAGTATACCAAAGATTCAGCAGCTGAATCACGTTCTTTAAAATCACCGTCTTTAACCGATGTTAAAAGAGAGCTTATATTCATATAAATCTGTCCGTCAATGGCAGAATCGGCAGTGACATTATCATAAGGAGTGTTAAGGCTCTGAAGCACTGCGATTTTTTCGTCAATTTCCATTACCTTGTTGTAAAAAAGTGCGTCTGTTTCGTCAGCAAAAACTTTTGCCACTACACTTCCCACGGCAACCTTATCGCCGTCATTGACCATATAATACTCAACACCATCAGCAACACTGTTGCTGATAACTGTTTCTTCACGGACAACAAGAGCGTCAACAGAGATACTTTCACTATAATCGTACTTTACGGCAATTTCTGTTGTAAGCTCATTGGAGTTTTTCATATTGGAATTAAGAGCGGTTACCACAACATAAATAATAATTGTAAAAACAATGGCAACCAATCCTATTTTTTTAAGGATTTCTTTTTTCATACTAAATCAAATCCTTCACTTATTAAAAAAGCTTCTACCGCCTTAAAAAGCAGAGCGGAAGATTCGTACTCATCAACATAAAACCATTTTGTAGACACATCACGCCGAAACCAGGTAAGCTGGCGTTTTGCGTATCTTCGGGTAGCTCTTTTTAAAGACTCCACGCAAGAATCCAAGGCAGCTTCTTCTTTAAAATAAGGCTCAAGCTCCTTGTAGCCGATTGCCTGTACAGCGGTGTTTCCTGCGTTTTGCTCAAAAAAAGCTTTAGCTTCTTCGAGAAGCCCTGCCTCAAGCATAAGGTCTACTCTCAGGTTTATTCTTTGATATAAATTGGCTCGGTCTTTAAAATCAAGACCGATTTTAATATAATCATAGGGCTTTTCTTCCGGCATTGAGAGCTTATTCTGCTCCGACATTGTAACGCCGGTAGTTCTGTAAATCTCAAGAGCGCGAATTATTCTTTTAGGATTTCTTTCAATACTGAGCCTGTGAAAACTCTCTCTATCGACTTTTTCAAGCTCAGAAAGGAGATAGTCCAGACCTTTTTCTTCAAGCTCATTTTGCAAAGAAGCCCTGATTTCAAGGTCTGTTTCTCCGTCACAAAACTTAGTTCCGTTTAAAAGATTATCCACATAAAGCCCTGTGCCTCCTGCAATTACCGCAAGTTTGTTGTTTTTGGTTATTTCATCAATAGCTTTTTGGGCAAGCTCTACGAAAGCAGCAACAGAAAAACTCTCTGTTACAGGGAGAAAATCCACAAGATAATGCTTTATCCCCTGTTTTTCTTCTTCAGTAACCTTGGCAGTGGCAATATCCATACCTTTGTAAATCTGCATAGAATCGGCAGAGATAATCTCACCGCCAAACCTCTTTGCGATTTCTACCGACAAAGAAGTCTTTCCCGAAGCAGTAGGACCTACAACCGCTAAAACTTTTGGTTTATAAAGATTTTTCATATCAAGCCCTGCCAAACTGTTTTTCGATTTCATTTTTAGTAAGCTCAATACAAACAGGTCTGCCGTGAGGACAGGTCTTAAGCTCGGGGTTGCTCAGCATTGTTTTCACAAGGTCAATAAGCTCTGCAGTCTTTGATTTATTACCCGCTTTTACTGCGGCACGGCAAGCTACATTGTGGAAAATCCAATCCATTTTCTCTGTACGGATATCAAGCTTGTGTTTAACTAAATATGACGCCATTTCGGCAATGCTGGACTCCACATCGGCAGAATCAAGAAACTGAGGACAACTTCTCACAAAAAGCGTTCCGTTGCCAAAATCTTCAACCTCAAAAGCCGAAGCAGTGAAAACATCAAGATTTTCAATACAGGCGTTATATTCGTCCTTCTGCAAAGTAACGGCAACAGGCATTAAAAGCATTTGAGAGAAGGTGTTGCCTTCTTTTCTGAGCTTTTCGTAAATAATACGCTCGTGCAATGCGTGTTTGTCCACAAGAAGAAGTTTGTTGTCAATTTCTACTATAATGTAGGTAGAAAAAGCCTCGCCTACAAATTTAAATTCATCAGCTTTCTTTTCAAAGAAAGCATCAAGAAGAACAGGCTTGTCTTCCTTAACCTCAACAATCTGAGGCTCTATCACCTTAACCTTAGGTTCTACCTCTTCCATTGTTTCGGTTTTAGCTGTATTTTTTTCTTGAACAGGCTCAGGTGTAACTTCAGCTTCAGCTTTTTCTGTCACGGGCTCTTCAAAAATATCGAGAGAGGTATTTCTCTTAACCTCGTCGGTTTTTATTACTTCCAGAGATTTAAGGAAGTTTTCACGTTTAACGTCCACATCACGGACATAGTCGGTTTTCTCGGAGCCGATAATTTTTTTGGAACTAATAAAAGGAGTTGGTTTGACAGTTTCGTCTTTTGAAGATTTAACTGTTGAATATGTAAAAGGCTCAATTTTAGGCTTTACAGGTGAATTTGAAAAAAGCTGAGCCTTTTTTCTGTCGTCATTGGAAAGTAAAGCAGATTTTACTGCGTGATATACTGCGTCGAAAATAGGACGCTCGTTAACAAACCTTACTTCAATTTTAGCAGGGTGAACATTTACATCCACCGCTGAAAAAGACATCTTAATGTTAAGAACACAGGAAAGAAACTTTCCAACCATAACACTGCCTTTGGCAGCTTCATCAACTGCCGCTGCTGCAGTGCGTGTTTTAACAAATCTGTCGTTTACGAAAAAGGTTTGCATACTTCTGGTAGGACGTGCTGTTTCAGGCTTTGAAATGTATCCTTTAACCTCAACACCGTCCAGACAGTAATCCACCTCAATGAGAGAATTTGCAAAATCTCTGCCAAATACAGAGTAAATTGCAGAGCTTAATTTGCCGTCTCCCGAGGTTTTCAGCGAAATCTTGGAATCACGGATAAAGGTAAAGGCAATTTCAGGATGAGAAAGTGCAATTCTGTCCATTACCTGAGCAATGGCATTGCCTTCGGAAACATCCTTTTTAAGAAACTTCTGACGAGCAGGAATGTTGAAGAATAAATCCCTTACAATAATGGTAGTACCTTTCGGGCAACCGATATCGGAAAGTTCAACCTCTTCTCCTGCCGAAACAGAGTAAAGAGTGCCGATTTCTTCGGTATCTGCACAGGTTATAAGCTCAACATTTGCAACTGCACTGACAGAAGCAAGAGCCTCACCTCGAAAGCCTAAAGTAGCAATACTGTCAAGGTCATCCTGTACTTTAACCTTACTTGTTGCGTGTCTTAAAAATGCGATTTTAACGTCATCTCTTTCAATACCGCAACCGTTATCTGCAACACGGATAAATGTCTTACCGCCGTTTTTAATTTCAACGGTGATATTTGTTGAGCCTGCGTCAATGGAATTTTCCACAAGCTCTTTTATAACAGAGGAAGGTCTTTCAACTACTTCACCGGCAGCGATAAGCTCCGCAACGTGTTTTTCAAGTACATTTATTCTGCTCATCACTGCACCTCCTTAGCTTTAAAGCAGTTTTTTCAGTTCATAAATAAGATTTATCGCCTCAATGGGTGTAAGAGTATTGATATCCACAGCGTTGAGTTTTTCCGTAATCTGATTATTGCTTGGAGCTAAAAGGGAAAGCTGAGCGTTTTGCTCTGCTTCAGCCTTTTCTTCAAAAGCAGATTTATCAGATTTACTTTCAGCAAGAGAAAGCTCCTTTAAAATTTCTTTTGCTCGACGGATGATTTTTTCAGGGATACCTGCAAGCTTGGCAACTTCAATACCATAGCTTTCGTCAGCTCCGCCTCTGACGATTTTTCTCAGGAAAGTAATATCGTCACCACGTTTTTTTACGGCAATGTTATAATTTTTCACCCCATCCATAAGGTTTTCAAGAACCGTAAGCTCGTGGTAATGAGTTGCAAAAAGGGTTTTTGCACCTAAATATTTCTTATTGGCAACATATTCCAGAACAGCCCTTGCAATACTCATACCGTCAAAGGTCGATGTACCTCTGCCGATTTCGTCAAACACAAGAAGGCTTTTTGAAGTTGCGTTCTTAACGATATTTGCAACCTCACTCATTTCAACCATAAAGGTAGACTGACCTGCCGCCAAATCATCCGACGCACCAACTCTGGTGTAAATTGCGTCAACAATGCCGATTTCAGCACTTTCGCAGGGAACAAAACTGCCCATCTGTGCCATAAGAACAATCAGAGCAACCTGACGCATATATGTAGACTTACCTGCCATATTAGGACCTGTGATAATCGCAACCCGATTTGCCTCGTTGTCAAGGAAAACATCGTTAGGAACAAACATAGAGTTCTTTAGCAGTGCCTCAACAACAGGGTGACGGGAATTTTTGAGTCTTAATGTGGAGTTCAGTGTAATTTCTGGTCTTACAAAATTATTGTCACTTGCCACGTTTGCAAGTGAGCAAAGTACATCTAAAGTGGCAATAGCAGAAATTGTCATTTCAATTCTTGCCAGATTATCAGCAACCGTCTTGCGGATATTTGTGAAAATCTCGTACTCCATAGCTACGGCTTTGTCTTTTGCACCAAGAATACGTGCTTCCAAATCCTTAAGCTCCTGAGTAATGTAACGTTCACAGTTTGCAAGGGTTTGCTTACGGACGTAGGTTTCCGGAACTAAATTCTTGTAGGAGTTGGTTACCTCAATATAGTAACCGAAAACTCTGTTAAAACCTACTTTAAGTTTGGGGATATTTGTCTTTTCCCTCTCGCCTGCTTCTATCTGAGCAAGAAGAGAGGTTGAGCCTGTCATATCAAAACGGACAGAGTCAAGCTCAGTATCATAGCCCTCTTTAATCATACCGCCTTCACGAACAGTAAAGGGCGGGTCATCCACAATGGAAGCTTCTATCAGGGTATAAATATCTTCCAGGGTGTCAAGATTTGTGTAAAGCTCTTTAAGATAGCCCGATGTGCTATCTGCAAGAAGCTCTTTTATATTAGGAAGCTCCTTACAGGCGTGAGCAAGAGAGCGAAGCTCACGAGCGTTAGCTGAACCAAAAACGATTTTGGTCATAATACGCTGAATATCAAGGATACCTGACAAAGCAGCGGTAATTTCAAGGCGTTTTACGGTACTGTTAAGAAGCTCCTCAACAGCACTGTGTCTGCGGATAATAGCGGCAGCGTTCATAAGAGGCTGCTCAATCCAGGAACGCATAAGGCGTTTACCCATAGCGGTTTTTGTTTTGTCCAAAACCCAGAGAAGAGAACCTTTCTTCTCCTTTGTGAGCATTGTCTGGGTGAGCTCAAGATTACGTCTGGTGTTGAAATCCAGCTTCATAAACTGATTTACAGAGTAAAGCTCAACATCAGTGATTCGCTCAAGGCCTGTCATCTGGGTCTTGTAAAGGTAATTTAACAAAGCACCAAGAGAAAGAATAACCATCTGCTGCTCTTTAATCTTTTCGCATTTTTTTGAGCCAAAATGCTTGAGGATAACATCCAAAGAGTCAAGATATGTATACTCGCTCTCATCAGGCTTTTCAACACTTGCTACAAGCTTGTCTGCAATAAAATTACCAAGAGCAACACTGTTTGCAAATGTACCGCCTAAAAGTACTTCGTGAGGATTATAGCTTATAAGCTGACTTTTGATTTCATCAGCTACGGTTTTGCCGGAAAGCTCTGTTGCATAAAGCTGACCTGTTGAAACATCGCAAAAGCATATACCTGCGTCCTTGCCGTCAGAATAAAGGCTTGCGATGTAATTGTTCTTGCCCTCATCGAGCATACCCGACTCAACCACTGTACCGGGAGTAATAACACGGATAACGTCACGCTTAACAAGACCCTTTGCTTCAGCAGGATTCTGAGTCTGCTCACAAATAGCGACCTTGTAGCCCTTAGCAACAAGACGCTGGATGTAACCCTCACAGCTGTGAAAAGGCACACCACACATAGGAGCACGCTCCTCCTGACCGCAATCACGTCCTGTTAAGGTAAGGTCAAGTTCACGGGAAGCGAGCTTGGCGTCTTCAAAGAACATTTCATAGAAATCGCCTAAGCGGAAAAACAAAATACTGTCCTTGTTATTCTCTTTGATTTCAAAATATTGTTTCATCATTGGAGAAAGTTCTGCCATTTGCTCACTTCCTTTCTTTTAGTTTAAATCAGTGACAACCGGAGCAAGAGCTGCAACTACCTGAGCAGGAAGCCTGATAATCAGTTGTGTTGGGGTCTTCGCCGTTTGCAGAGTTGGAAACAATAGCAAAAACTCTGTTGATGATAGTGTCAAACTGAGCCTTGGACTCGTTGAGTTTAATCATATTCTCGTTAACCATAATGTCAGCGTAGATTTTACGCATTTCTGTGTTAAGAGCTGCAACAGCTTCTTTATCCTGCTCAGGAGCAGAAATCTTCTCGTTAAGAGCAAGCTTTTTGAGGTTAAATTCACCGATAAGAGCCTGTAATGCCTCGTCATTCTCGCAGGCTTTGTTAGCTTCCTGCATAGCAACGTAGGACTCTTCCTGCTGAATTTTTCTGCCTAATTCTCTTGAAAGTTCGATGATATCCATTTTTTATATCTCCTTTTGTTTTTATATTCTTTTATATAAGAACGCCTCTGAGTATCCAGTTGCGTGCTTCTGTTATTTTAACATCTTTGAATGTTCCGATAAGGTCTTCGCTACCCTCTACTTCAACAATAATATTGCCTGAAGTGCGGCAGGTTAAAAGGGAATTCTTCTCGTTCTTTTCTTCTACCAACACTCTGTGGGTTTCACCAACCATTGAAGCACTTCTCTTTGCGGCGATTTCCTCCTGTGTTTTCAGAAGTTCGGTAAACCACTTTGACTTTTCCTGTTCAGTTGCAACATCTTCCATTGTAGCGGCAGGAGTGCCTTTGCGTCTTGAGTAGATAAAAGTAAAGAGGGACGAAAACTCAACCTCTTTAATAAGAGAAAGTGTTTCACAGAAATCCTCATAGGTTTCTCCGGGGAAACCTACGATAATATCACTTGTAAGAGCAACGCCCTTGATTTTTTCTTTGGCGTAGTTGACAATCTCAAGGTACTTTTCCCTGTTATACTTACGATTCATAAGCTTTAAGATTCTGTCAGAACCTGACTGAAAAGGCAAATGAAGGTGAGTGCTGATGTGAGTACCGTTAGCAATAGTATCAATAAGCTCTTTGGAGCAATCCTTGGGATGAGAGGTCATAAACCTTAATCGGTAATCTCCCGGGATTTTATCAATTTCCTGCAAAAGCTTTGCAAAGTTAATATCCTCATCCAGACCCTTACCGTAAGAATTTACGTTCTGGCCAAGAAGAGTGATGTCTTTGTAGCCTTTTGAAATCATATCCTTTGCCTCGGCAATAATGGCAGCACTTGAACGTGAACGCTCTCTGCCTCTTACATAAGGTACAATACAGTATGAGCAGAAATTATCGCAACCATACATAACAGGAAGCCAGCCTTTGAAGCTGCCGTCTCGTAAAACAGGCAAGCCCTCATAAACCTTAGCTTCGTTGACATCTCTTTCAAAGGTTCTGTCCCCTGTGAGAAGCACGTTATAAAGAAGCTCGGGAAAATGAAAAAGTGAGCGTGTGCCGAAAACAAGGTTAACAAAAGGATAGCTGCGTTTTATTCTTTCTGCAACGTGCTGTTGCTCCATCATACAACCGCAAAGAGCAATTGTAACAGAAGGGTGTCTGCGTTTTATATTTTTAAGGGCACCTACATTGCCGAAAACTCTGTCCTCAGCGTGCTCTCTTACGGCACAGGTATTGAAAAGGATAAAATCGGCCTCCTCAGCTTCTTCTGTAAAATCAAAACCGCAGAGATGAAGCATTCCTTTAATTTTCTCGCTGTCAGCAACATTTTGCTGGCAACCGTAGGTATGTATAAAAGCCAAGGGCTTTTCACCACGTTTGCGAACGTCCATAATCTCAGCAATAAGATTAAGGTATTCCTGCTGAACAGATTCCATTTCTGTATACTGATATAAATTGCTTTTCAGGGTACACTCCCCCAATCTGATATTTCAAAGTACATAATACCACAATATCTCTTTCATTTCAAGCATTTGAGCATATTTTTATACCACATATTGTGAGCTCACTACCCTAACTCGGCAAACATATTGGGTGTAGAGCCTACAATGACCGTCTGACAAAGCTCATACCTTGTAACAATAGTGGTTTCGTGAGCTATTATAGGGCAAGTCAGGCTCACATCAGCTTCTACGTAAAGGTAAATATGATGAACCGTCTGATTTATACCTGCTGATGTAAACTCGGATTCTATGGTAGTTGTGCAGCTTCCGTCCATTCTCAGGCTTACAGGCATTTCAGGCCCTGTTGAAGAGAGCAACACAAGCCCCGTGAAAGCACCCACAGGCACCCTCACGGTTACTCTTCTACCTTTACTTATATTTTCTGTTATCTTGTTTGAAATTTCAGCTTTTAGTAAATTCAGCTTTTTGCTATCGGTTTGCAGTGAGGTAATCTTTGAGTTTTCCGAAGTCTGTGCAATCACCAAGTCGTTATAGTCTGTAACTATACTGTCGAGGACTTCTATTACTGCGTTATCCATTGAAGTCTGAGCGATAATTTCCAGCTCATTATCAACAGTATTATAAACTAAATCTCTTGCTTTAAATTCAAACAAAATGAAAACAGCAGTTGTTATCAACAAAAGGAACGCACCAAAGGTTATAAGCCTTCTTTTAAATCTTGATTTTCTTCTTTTATGTAACAAAAAACACACCCTTGGTATTCTATACCAAAGGTGTGTGATATGTGAAGATTAAATTACTCTTCTTCGCAGCAGCAACCGCAGTCGCAATCGTCGTCGCAGCAGCACTCAAGGTCAGAGAAATCAAACTCAAGAACCTCACCGCATACAGGACAAACGATTTCACCCTCAAGGAGAGTGTCTTCGTCAATGCAGATTGTTTCGCCGCATTTGCCGCAAGTTACCTCATAGAAAACTTCGTCGTCGCAATCGCAATCGCAATCGTCATCGCAGCAACCGCAGTCACAATCATCGTCACAATCACAGTCGCAGTCGCAATCACAGCAATCGCAGTCATCGTAGAAATCTTCTTCAAGGTCTGCTAAATCTTCGTCAACAGCGTCAAGCTGCTCGCTCATCTCATCGTAAAGCTCTTCCATCTCTGTAACTGCAAGAGCCATATCGTCAAGAAGCTCAATAATAGCATTAAGAACTTTTACCTCATCCTTTGTTTCGTCAAGCTTTAAGCCGTCAGAAAGACCGCGGATGTAGGAAATCTTTTCAGTTAAAGTCATAATATAACTTCCTTTACTAAAAAATTAAGCTCTGCCGAGGTACTCGCCTGTTCTTGTGTCGATCTGAAGCATTTCGCCTTCCTCGATAAAGAGAGGAACCTTAACTTCAGCACCTGTTTCAAGAGTTGCGGGCTTAAGTGCGTTTGTAGCAGTGTTGCCTGCAAAACCGGGGTCAGTCTGAGTAACCTGAAGCTCAACAAATGTGGGAGGCTCTACACCGAATACGTTGCCTTTGTAAGAAAGAACCTTACAAACCATATTCTCCTTAACGAACTTGAAGTTGTCGCTGAGAATGTCTTTGTTAATGGGAACCTGCTCCCAAGTCTCTGTATCCATAAAGTAGTAGAGATCACCGTCAGAATAGCTGTACTCCATATCCTTTCTCTCGATAAAAGCTGTGGGGTACTTGTCGTTGGGGTTGAATGTCTTTTCAACAACAGAGCCTGTGATAACGTTTCTGATCTTAGTTCTTACGAAAGCTGCACCTTTACCGGGCTTTACGTGCTGGAACTCTACAATAGAAACTACCTGGCCGTCCATTTCAAATGTAACGCCGTTTCTGAAATCACCTGCAGAAATCATTTTTTATTCCTCCTAATAAACTTTTAAAATTAAAAAGTTATTGTTTATTCAATTTATTATACAAAATAATGGTACAACTTGTCAATACAAATTAAAGAATTATTAAATCTTTAGGGATATTGGCAAAGGTTTCAAAGCCTTCTTCTGTTACCAGAACAGTGTCTTCGATTCTTACGCCGAATTTATCCGGCAGATAAATACCGGGTTCAACAGTAATAACCATACCTGCCTCAAGCACAGTATTCCCCTTGGGGCTTACTCGTGGCTCTTCGTGAATCTGAAGGCCTACACCGTGACCTGTACCGTGTCCAAAAAATTTGCCGTACCCTGCCTCTGTAATAATATCACGGCAAACTTTATCTACATCAAAAGCACTTACCCCTGCTTTTACTGCTTTTAAGCCTTCAAGGTGTGCTTTAAGAACAATATCGTAAATCTTCTTCTGTTCGTCACTCACCTTGCCAACGGCAACAGTACGGGTCATATCACTGTGATAGCCCTCATAAACAGCACCGATGTCAAAGGTAACAAAGTCGCCTTCTTTAACCTCAACGTCAGAAGGCACACCGTGAGGTAAGGATGTTTTCTTGCCTGTAACTGTTATAAGGTCAAAAGCAATTCTCTCTGCACCGTGCTTTTTCATAAGATACTCAAGCTCAAGAGCAATCTGGCTTTCTGTAATGCCGGGTTTTACAACCTTAAGAACTTCCAGATATGCCTTTTCGGCAATAAGCTGAGCTTTTTTAAGCTTTTCTACCTCATCATCGGTTTTAATAATTCTGAGGTTATTGATTTTTTCTGACAGAGTGTTGTCACAGATAAAATCTTTTTCAAGATTCTTAAGCATTTCATTGTATCTTGCCAGTGTAACATTTTCTGCTTCCAAGTAGAGTGTATCTATATTATTTACCTTGCAAAGGGCAGTTATTTCTTCATAAGGATTAGAAAAAACAACCACCTTTGAGCTTTCAACAGACTTCTGTGCTGCTTCAATATATCTGAAGTCAACCAAAAGATAGCTTTCTGATTTTAAAATCAGCATAAAACCTTCGCTGTGAGGAAAGCCTGTAAGATAAAAAATAGTTGTTTCATCTGTAATAAGAGCACCCTGACCTTCACAAAGAAGTGCCTGTACCCCATTTATGCGGTTTTCAAAATTACTCATAAAATCACCTGCTTATAAAAATCGAAGGCGGACAGATAAAACTATCCTGTCCGCCTAAAAGATTACTTATACTTGCGCTTGCGAGCTGCTTCAGATTTCTTCTTGCGCTTTACAGAGGGCTTCTCATAAGCTTCTCTCTTACGAACTTCAGCGATAACGCCAGCTCTTGCGCACTGCTTCTTAAATCTTCTTAAAGCATTTTCAAGAGATTCATTCTCTTTTAATCTAACTTCTGCCATCGGGTTTCCCTCCCATCTAAAATAAGGGATATTTCAAAATTCAAATGTTATTATACATAACTTTGACGATTGTGTCAATAGAAAAAACAGAATATTCTTCAAAAATGTCGAAATATTACATCGGTTTTGCTACAAAATTAACAAGTTTACCTGTTTTGTAGAATTTTTTGATGATTGTCATACCATCCAGTGCTTTTTTAACGTCTTCATTTTCAAGACACTGAGCATAAACCTCATCCTCAGTTGCGTTTACATTTACCATAATTCTGGCCTTGATTTTACTGCAAACCTGAACTGCAATCTCAACAGCAGCCTCAACACACTTAGCTTCGTCAAACTCAGGCCACTGAGTCTGAGCAAGCATACCCTCGCCTTCGAAAACAATTGAGTTGATTTCTTCTGTAATATGAGGAGCAAAGGGGTTAGCAAGAAGCAGGAATGTCTTGAGCTCTGCTTTGTTGATTGTTCCCTTTGTGTAAATCGCATTGATAAGAGTCATCAAGGAAGCAATAGCGGTGTTGAACTTAAGGCCTTCAATATCCTCACTTACCTTCTTGATTGTCTTGTGAAAATCAGCACTGAGCTCATCAGAATATGTATCGCCATCTGTTAGGATATCCTGAAGATTCCAAATTCTGTCTGTAAATCTCTTACAGCCCTTCATAGAGCTTTCAGACCAAGGAGCAGCCTGCTCATAGTCACCCATAAAGAGTACGTAAGTACGAAGAACATCAGCACCGTACTGGTCAACAACCTCATTGGGGTCAACAACATTGCCACGGGATTTACTCATCTTAACACCGTCAGGACCAAGAATAAGACCCTGAGCAGTTCTCTTTGCATAGGGCTCCTCACAAGGAACAGCACCGATGTCATAGAGGAACTTATGCCAGAAACGGGAGTAAATAAGGTGACGTGTAACGTGCTCCATACCGCCGTTGTACCAGTCGATAGGCATCCAATACTTGAGTTTATCCATATTGGCAAGCTCGTTGTCGTTGTGGGGGTCAATATAACGTAAGAAATACCAGGAAGAACCTGCCCACTGAGGCATTGTATCTGTTTCACGCTTTGCTTTGCCGCCACACTTGGGACAAGTGCAATTTACGAAGTCGTCAATTTTAGCAAGAGGGCTTTCGCCATCCTGACCGGGCTCAAAATTCTCAACCTTGGGAAGCTTTAAGGGAAGCTGGTCATAAGGAACTGCAACCATACCGCACTTTTCGCAGTGAACAATGGGAATAGGCTCACCCCAATAACGCTGACGGTTAAATGCCCAGTCCTTCATCTTGTACTGAACACCCTTCTCACCAATGCCAAGCTTTTCAAGCTCTTCAAGCATTTTTGCAATAGAGCTCTTCTTATCTGTAAAGCCATTGAGAAAATCAGAGTTAACCATTTCGCCGTCGCCTGTATAAGCTTCCTTGGAAATGTCACCGCCCTTGATTACCTCAATAATATCTACGCCAAACTTCTTTGCAAAGTCGTAATCTCGCTGATCGTGTGCAGGCACAGCCATAATTGCACCTGTGCCATAGCCCATCATTACATAGTCAGAAATGAAGATGGGAATTTCTTTGCCGTTAACAGGGTTAATACCAACAAAACCATCAAGCTTAACACCGGTTTTGTCCTTAACAAGCTGAGTTCTTTCAAACTCTGTCTTCTTTGAGCACTCTGTTCTGTAATCTTCAACGTCACCGAAGTTCTTAATCATATCCTTATACTTGTCCAGCATAGGATGTTCAGGTGCCATAACCATAAAGGTTACACCGAATAATGTGTCGGGACGGGTTGTGTAAATTCTGAGAGTTTCATCGGTATCCTTAACTGTAAAGTTAACAAAAGCACCTGTGGATTTACCAATCCAGTTTTCCTGCTGAAGCTTAACATTAGGCAGATAATCAACATCCTTAAGGCCATCAAGAAGCTTATCGGCATACTCGGTAATACGAAGGTACCAAACATCCTTGGACTTCTGAACAATGTCACTGTGGCAGATGTCGCACTTGCCACCCTGAGAATCCTCATTGGAAAGAACAACCTTACAGGAAGGACAGTAGTTAACTAAAGTCTTATCTCTGAAAGCAAGACCGTTTTCAAACATTTTGAGGAAAATCCACTGTGTCCACTTGTAGTAATCCTCTTCTGTTGTATCAATAACTCTGTTCCAGTCAAAGGAGAAACCAACTTTTTTGAGCTGACTTGTGAATCTCTCGATGTTATTGTCAGTTACCTGTCTGGGGTGGATATGGGTTTTAATTGCATAGTTTTCAGTAGGAAGACCATAGGCGTCAAAGCCGATTGGGAAAAGAACATTGTAGCCTTCCATTCTTCTTTTTCTTGAAACAACCTCAAGTCCTGAATAAGCCTTGATGTGACCAACGTGCATACCTGCACCGCTGGGATAAGGGAACTCTACAAGAGCATAGAACTTTTTCTTGTCAGAATCGTCCTTTGCCTCAAAAACACCTGTATCTTCCCAGATTTTTTGCCATTTAGGCTCTGTAAGTTTATGATCGTACTTCAAAGTAATCCCTCTCTCTTAATGTCAGTCAGCTATATACTCGCTAAGGTCTACTGCCTCGCCGCTTTGCCATAAACGCTCAAGGCCGTAGTACTCTCTTGCTTCATCAGAAAACACGTTAATGATAACATCAGAGTAATCAAGCAAAACCCAGCTTTCAGTTCTGTGACCTTCGATATGGTCCACAGCTCTGCCCTGCTCTTTAAGTGCAAATTCCACTTCATCCGCAAGGGCCTTTACGTGGGTTGAGTTGTTACCTGTTGCGATAACCATATAGTCGGCAAGTGAAGAAACGTCACTGATTTTAATAACAGAGATATCCTTGCCTTTTTTATCTGAAAAAAGCTGAGCTGCTTTAATTGCTGTTTCAAAAGCTGTCATAATTCATATTCCTTTCATAATAATTTCATTATAAGCGTCAATAGCGTCGGGATGAACACATCTGCCTCTCTCTACAAGGCTCTTTATAACGTAGCTTAAGGCATATTTCATACCTGCTTCAAGGCTTTTTTCAGCCTCCTGACGCATAACATCAATGTCAGGGTAAGTTCTGTCTTCGCTGATAAAATCAGCAATAAAGACAATTTTCTGGAGCAAAGACATATTCGCCTTTGCTGTGGTGTGAAAACGGATTGCAGAAATAATATCCTCATCGGTAATACCGAGAACAAACCTGACATAAGCTGCTCCCGATACAGCGTGGAGAATCTGCTCGTTATTGCTTGTCACATCGTCAAGCATTATACCATTATCTTTTAGTAATTGCAACTGATTATTTATCGGCATTTCTTTGGTAATGTCGTGTAAAATACCACAAACCTCTGCTTTAAGAGGGTCTTCACCAAACTTAAGAGCTAGCTCTCTGGCGGCTTTTGCAACCATTTTGCTGTGATGAAGCCTGTATTGACTTAAAGTATTTTCAGCTAATAAATAATAACTTTCAATTTCCATAATTATAAAGTCCGTTTTCTTTAATGTATTCTATTACTTTCTCAGGTAAAAGAGAGCTTACATCTGACTTTTTCCTTAAGGCCTCTCTTACAATTGTTGAGCTTACAGGTCCAACGGGAGTGCTCACAAGAGTGCATACTGCACCATACTTTTTAAATTCTTCCGCTTTCTGCTGAAGCACTTCAATGCTGTCTTCATTCCTTACAACTGTAAGGATATGAGCAAGGGAGAAAATCTCCTCAGCCTTGTACCATTTCTCAAGAGTTACAAAAGCGTCTGCACCTGTAATTAAGTAGATTTCATCCTGAGGATAATTCTCTTTAAAAAATTTGAGAGTATCAACAGTGTAGCTTTTGCCACCTCTGGTGATTTCAAAATCAGAAACCTCTACCCTGTTATTCCCTTCAAAAGCAAGCTTGCACATATTGAGCCTGTGAAAGTCTTCTGTCTGAGTACCTGTTTTAAAAGGTGAGCAAGCGGCAGGAAAAACCACTACCTTATCAAGAGAAGCTGTTTTAATCATAGTTTCGCATAAGGATACGTGGTTCAGATGGACAGGGTCGAAGCTGCCGCCAAACATAGCAATCCTCATAATTATTTAGGAAGACGGATACGCTCGTCCTTTTTCTTGTCAGGGTTAGGTCTGTAAAGAATGAATTTTGAGCCGATAACCTGAACTACGTCAGCATTAGTCTTCTCGGCAAGCTCATCAGCAACCTGTCGGGAGTTAAGCTCGCAAGACTCTAAAACCTTGCCTTTAAAAAGCTCACGGGCTTTCAAGGCGTCGTCAGCCTGCTTGATAAGGGTATCAACAATACCGCCCTTACCTACGATTAAAATTGTATCATAAGAATTAGCCATTCCTCTTAAGAAGGCTCTCTGTTTACTTGTAAGCATTATAAATCTGTCCTTTCTTTTAAAAGGGTGTAAAACTTTCTCAGTGCGTTACCTCTATGGCTGTAAATGTCCTTTTCCTCAGCCTTAAGTTCAGCAAAAGCCTTGCCGTTAGGAAGGAAAAATATTGGGTCGTAACCAAAGCCGTTCTCCCCTTTTTTCTCAAATCCGATAAAGCCCTCGCACTTGCCTTCCAGCTCCAGCACATCGTTTTCGGCAAAAACACAACAAATACTGCAATTAAAATGAGCAGTACGTCTGTCCTTCTCAACATCTTTAAGCTCGGAAAGCAAAAGGTGGATTTTCTCATCATCTGTGGAGTTTTCTCCTCCGTAACGAGCGGAGTATATACCCGGTCTGCCGTCAAGTGCGTCAACACAAAGACCTGAATCATCAGCAATTGAGGGTAAACCTGATTTTTCAAAGGCATAAAGGGCTTTGATTTTAGCATTTTCTGCAAAAGTAAGTCCTGTTTCCTCAACGTCTGAAAAATCAACGCCTGCTTCTTTTGCACTGATTACGTCAATATCAAGAGGAGATAAAATCCGCTTGAACTCGTCTATTTTGTGAGCATTGTTAGAGGCGATTACAAATTTTTCAGCCATCAGGCTTCACCTCTGTCGAAAAGTGCCTTTGCAAAATCAGAGGGAGAGAAAGGCTGTAAATCGTCAACCTGCTCGCCTACACCGATGTACTTCACAGGAATCTGTAGTCCGTCCTTAATAGCAAGCACAACGCCGCCCTTGGCAGTACCGTCAAGCTTAGTTAGGACAATACCGGTAATGCCTGTTGCTTTAGAAAACTCAGCCGCCTGAACAACTGCATTCTGACCAGTGGTTGCGTCCAGAACAAGAAGAACCTCTTTAGCGGCGTCAGGAAGCTCACGGTCAATAATGCGGTTAATCTTTGCAAGCTCATCCATAAGGTGCTTTTTGTTGTGAAGTCTGCCTGCTGTATCGCAAATGATAATATCGCTGTGTTTTGCCTTTGCAGAAGAAATTGCGTCATAAACTACTGCGGCAGGATCGCTGCCCTCGTTCTGCTTAACAATGTCTGCACCGCTTCTCTGTGCCCAGATATCCAACTGGTCAATAGCAGCGGCACGGAATGTATCGGCGGCAGCAAGAGTTACCTTTTTGCCGCTCTTCACGAAGTTATTGGCAAGCTTACCGATGGTTGTGGTTTTGCCAACACCGTTAACACCGATTACAAGGATAACAGAAGGAGATGTGCTTATGTTAAGCTCCTGACCCCCTGAAAGCATTTCTTCTGTAATTTCACAGAGAAGCCCTGTAATCTGAGAAGGGTCGGTAATGCCCTGCTTTTTAACTCTTACTCTGAGCTCGTCGCACATTTTCTGAGCAGTTGTAACTCCGACGTCACCCATAACAAGAAGCTCTTCAAGCTCTTCAAAAAGCTCCTCGTCAATTTTTGTAAAGGATTTGAGAGCAGAGTCGATTTTGCCTACAATTGATTCTCTGGTCTTTTTAAGACCTTCTTTGATTTTACTGAAAAATCCCATTTTTATACCTCCCTGTTAATTTGCATTCATCTTAAGCTTTTCGGCAACCTCGGTAGCCCTGAGCTCAAGAAGCTTTGAAATACCCTCTTCCTGCATAGTTACGCCGTAAAGCACGTCAGCCTCTTCCATTGTACCGCGTCGGTGGGTAATTGTAATAAACTGTGTTGTATCTGTAAGGTTTCTCATATATCTTGCGAAGCGGTCAACATTAACTTCGTCAAGAGCTGCTTCGATTTCGTCCATTACACAGAAAGGTGCAGGACGAACCTTCATAATCGCGAAGTAAAGAGCAATGGCAACAAGTGCCTTTTCACCGCCTGAAAGTGACTCAAGATGAGTAACAATCTTTCCGGGAGGATGAACAGAAATATCAATGCCGCTGTTGAGAATATCCTCAGGGTCAGCAAGCTCAAGTTTGGCACTGCCGCCTCCGAAAAGTTCAGCGAAAGTGTGGATAAAGTGCTTGTTGATTTCATTGAAGCTCTCAACAAAGCTTTCTTTCATCTTCTTTGTAAGCTCACCGATGAGGTTGATGATTTCCTTCTTGGACTTTTCCACATCCTCAACCTGCTCGCTCATAAAGGTGTAACGCTCAGAAACTTCTTTATATTCCTCAATAGCGCCTACGTTTACAGAGCCTAAGTTCTTGATTTTCTGCTTAAGCTCAGCAAGTCGCTTGTTGGCACTTGGTATATCTTCGATTTCCTGAGCCTCTTCTTCAGCTTCACGGCGGGTAAGCTCATATTCTTCCCAAAGCTTTGTGATAATATTATCGTACTGATTCTGGAGATGGATTTTTCTCTCCTCAAGTCGTGCAAGCTCCATTGAAGCCTGCTCTCTTTCAGAAAGCTTGTCCTTCTCACGCTGACGCAGAGAATAATTATCTTTTTCTATTTCATCTCTACGTTTTGAAACAGCCTCGATATCCTGCTCACAGCCTTTGATTTTCTCTGTAAGCTCTTCGATTTCTTTGTTAAGAGTACCAATTAAAGCTTCGCTTTCGGTATTCTTGGCGAAAAGCTCTTCCATCTGAGATTTCAGCTCAGCTTTTCTGGACTCCTGATTATCTCCCATATTGCGTGTGCTTTCAATTTCAGAAGAAAGACCCTCAACATCTTTTTGCAAGGTTACGATTTCAAGGCGGATTTCCTGAAGCTTCTGAGAAAGCTCTTCACGTTTTTCTTTAATACCTGCACGGCTGCCGCTGATTTCTTCAGCTTTGGCTTCCTCAAGAGCAATCTGCTCTGTAAAGGAGCTGATAACCGCTTCAGCTCTGACCTGCTCTTCTTTAAGAGAAGCAATTCTTGCGTGACAATTGGAAATCTCCGATTCCAAAGACTCTAAATCTCTGTTAGCAAGATTAAGCTCGTTTTCACAAGCCTTCAGCTCGGTTTCAAGCCTTACCTGCTCCTGAGCGGCAACGGATAAGTCGGCACGGGTGCCTAAAATCTCGGCCTCGATTTTTGAATAATCAGCCTGAGCTGAAAGGAAAGCAGCTTTGGCTTCATCAGCTTTTTTCATAAGCTTTTGAGCCTGTGCTTTAATATCACTTATTTCAGCAGTACGGGTTAAAAGACCGCTGTTTTTAGCAAGAGAACCGCCGGTAAGAGAACCACCTGCATTAACAACCTGACCGTCAAGGGTAACAACCTTGAACTTATAGCCAAAGCGTTTTGCGGCAGTTACTGCGGAGTTGATATCTTCAAAAACAGCAATTCTTCCAAGAAGGCTCAGAAGAATACCGTTGTACTCCTCATCACAACTACAAAGGTCACAAGCAACACCTATAAAGCCGTAACAATCGTCCAATCCTTTTTCTTCCAGACGTCTGCCTTTAATAGTATTTACAGGCAGGAAGGTGGCACGTCCTGCATTATCCTTTTTAAGTAAAGCGATTGCTCGCTTTGCGTCGTCTTCGGTGGCGGTTACAATATTCTGCATTGCAAAGCCAAGGGCGATTTCAACGGCAACAGTGTACTCGCCAGGAACCGAAATAATTCTTGAAACAGGGCCTTTAATACCCTTGAGCTCTCCTGCTTTTGCTCGCTTCATAACAGTCTTTACAGAATGGTTGAAACCCTCCATATTTTGCTCCAAATCCTCCAGAAGCTTTGCTCTTCTGGATTTTTCAGCAGCATCAAGCATAAGCTTGTCAGCCTGAGCTTTAAGATTTTCAAGAGCTGACGAACGGGAATTAAGCTTTAGGGAAAGGCCTTTTTCACTGTTTGTTAGCTGAGTAACCTTCTTGCGGGCTTCTTCGGTCTTTGCTTTAAAGGCCTCAAGCATTTCTTCAAGAGTAGCTTTTGATTCTGACTTCTGGTTTTTGTTTTCATTAAGACCTGTGATTCTGGATTCAAGCTCTAAAACTGTGGAAGCACAGGTCATTCTGCTGACTCTGGCGTCAGCCTGCTGAGCACTTAAAGAAGCAATTTTTGCAGTAATCTCCTGCAATGTATCACTGCTTCGGCTTGCGTTAACATTAGCAAGGTTAAGCTCGTCAGCGGTTTCTTCATAAAGCTTCTGCTTAGAGCTTATGTCGTTTTTATAATCCTCAATAAGCTTAAGCTTATCTTCTATATCCTTTTTGATATCCATTGCAAACATATTGATTTGCTCGATATCAATTTTTATTCTTCCTATATTTTCGTTGTTATGTAAAATGTCGTTTTTAGCAACAGAAACTTGAGCTTTTCTTTCAGAAATAGCTGACTCAAACTCCATAACTGCTGCTCTGAGCTCTTCTACCTTAGAAGCAAGAGTGCCTTTTTCAAGGTACATAGACTCTGTAAGCTCTGAAATTCTTGCAATTTCTGCGTCTGCCTCATCGCACTGATTTCTGGCAACAATGATTTTGTCCTCGTGCTCTTTAATTACACCTGATGATTTATCCAGAGTATTGAGCCAGAGAGCAATTTCGAGTCCTCTTTTTTCGGCAGAATACTCCAGAAAGCTTTCAGCTTTTTTTGCCTGAGTTTTAAGAGGACCGATTCTGTCTTCAAGCTCTGTAACAATGTCACGAAGTCTTATGAGGTTATCTTCTGTATGTGCCAGCTTTCTCTCTGCTTCTGTTTTGCGGTAGCGGTATCTTGAGATACCTGCGGCCTCTTCGAAAATCTCTCGTCTGTCCTCACTTTTAGAGGAAACAATACTGTCAATCTTACCCTGACCGATAACAGAATAGCCGTCACGGCCAAGACCTGTATCCATAAAAAGCTCATTGATGTCCTTAAGACGCACCTGAGCCTTGTTAATAAGGTACTCACTTTCGCCGCTTCTGAAATAACGGCGGGTAATGGACACAACATCTCCGTCAAAAGGAAGAGCTCTGTCAGAGTTATCAATATTCAGAGTAACCTCTGAATATCCCTGACGCTTACGATTGGTTGTACCGTTGAAAACAACATCTTCCATACGGCTGCAACGTAAAATCTTGGGAGCTTGCTCACCAAGAACCCAGCGGATGGCGTCACTGATGTTACTTTTACCGGAGCCGTTAGGGCCGACAACAGCAGTGATACCTGTATTAAAATTTAGTTTTGTCTTGTCAGGGAAGGTTTTGAAGCCCTGAAGCTCAAGAGATTTAAGAAGCATAGCTTAGCCTTTCTTTATTAAAACCTGCCTTAAAGCAAGAGTGTCATTCTCACGAAATTCAGGCGTAAAGCCTGATAGAATAAGGTTGTTTTTATTAGTACCTTTTTGCCCAATTGCCTTTGACAAATGGCCTTTGGGTACATAAACAATAATTTTTCCTTCTGTAATATTCTGAGTATTAAGCTCAGATATAATATTCTTATAATAAATCTGTGACTCGCAAAGCTCACGGAATGCCGGGTGAAACCCACCTGAAAGCATATTGCTCTTTAAGCTTTCACTGTCGTGAAGTCCCACACGGATTACTTTAATCCCTGCCTCTTCAAACATCTCAATCAGCTCTGCACAAAGTTTTACGGAGTCTTCTACATTTGGCGGAGTATACTCTCCTTTTTCAAATAAAGCGGCTAGAGTAGTGTTTTTGAGGACAACTGTGGGATATATCCTCACTGTGTCAGGATTGAGTCCGATAAACTCCCCTGCGGTGTAAATGTCCAATTCTTTATTGGACTTGTAAAGCCCGGTCATCATCTGAAGGCCCAAGGAAAAGCCCTTGGATTTTATAAGAAGGGACGCTCTTTTTACACTTTCAGCATTATGCCCTCTTTCGTTTGCAAGTAAGACAGAATCCGCCATAGACTGAGCACCGAGCTCAATTGAAGTAACCTTGTAGCTTTTCAGGATGTTAAGAACATCTTCATCAATACAATCGGGACGGGTAGATATGCGGATTCCCTTGAAATTGTGGATATAAGGCTTGGTGCTTTCAAGGAGAGTCAGCATATATTTTCTGTCAATGGCAGTAAAGCTTCCGCCAAAAAATGCAATTTCGGATTCAAAAGATTTTTCTTTTAAAGAAGATAAGGCGATTTCAATTGCGTTTTTTACATCGTTTTCATCAGGCTGAGATAAAAAGCCTGTTATGTGCCTCTGGTCACAAAAGGAGCATTTGTTGGGACATCCGTTGTGAGGCACAAAAATAGCAACATTAGCCATATCAGTAGCCCATAAGCTCCAAAGCTTCTCTGGCTGCCTGCTGCTCGGCTTCTTTCTTGCTTCTGCCGCCGCCCTTACCGATACAGTTTGAGTTAAGCATAACCTCAACAGTAAAGTGTTTGTTGTGGTCAGGTCCGCTTTCACCTACGAGCCTGTATTCAATACGTTCACCGGGATTTTTCTGAACAATTTCCTGCAATGTGGTTTTGTAATCCTTAACAGGAATAGCTTTTATATGTTTTGTCTGAGGCTCAACAAACTTAAGAACGAAGCTTTGAGCAATTTCATAGCCGCCGTCAAGATATAAAGCGGCAATTAAAGCTTCAAAGGCGTCAGAAACTATAGAAGGGCGATTTGCTCCTCCGCCTCGTTTTTCACCGTGACTGAGTTTGATAAAATCTCCCAGCTTAATTTCCTTTGCAAAGGCAAAAAGAGCCTTTTCACACACAAGAGAAGCTCTCAACTTTGTGAGATTTCCCTCGGGATACTGAGGAAAGTTATGATAAATAAATGTGGAAACAACAAGAGAAAGCACAGAATCTCCCAGAAACTCAAGTCGTTCGTTACAAACAACCCCTTTACCCTGCTCGTTGGCAAAAGATGAATGTGTAAGAGCAGTATCAAGAAGGTCTTTATTTTTAAACTCGTAACCGATTATTTTTTCAAGCTCAGACATCAGCCTTTTCACCTTCAATTGTTTTCATCATTTTAAGAGTATTGGCGATTTCTTCAACAACATTATTCTCTACATACTCCTTAACAAGTTTAAGAGCACTGTAAATTGCACGTGCGTCAGAGTTGCCGTGAGCCTTAAACACAGGCTTTGCACAACCAAGCACAGGAGCACCGCCAACCTCTGAGGGGTTCATAGAATCCTTAAGTGCTTTAACATCATTAAGTACCATAGAAGCGGCAAGCTTGTTCTTTACGTTCTTTGTGAAAATGCCCTTGATTTTCTTCATAAGAGCCATAGCTGTGCCTTCGTAGGTTTTGAGCAGGATATTTCCTGAGAAACCGTCACAAACAACAACATCGCAAACATCGCCGTTAATAAAAGTACCCTCCACGTTACCGATAAAGTTAACAGGAGCATTCTTCAGAAGCTCATAGGCTTCGTGCTGTAAATCAGAGCCCTTATGCTCCTCTGTTCCAACATTGAGAAGACCGACTCTGGGATTTTCAACACCAAGAACCTTGTTCATATAAATTGAGCCCATAATACCAAACTGGCAAAGCATTTCGGGACGACACTGAAGATTTGCTCCGCTATCCATAAGAAGCACCTGACCGCCCAGAGTAGGAATTACAGGAGAAAAACCGGGACGGCTTATGCCTTTGATACGCTTAACAATAAGAGTTGCACCTGCGCAGACCGCACCACTGTTGCCTGCAGAAAGGAAACCATCACCCTTACCCTCAGCAAGAGCCTTAAGGCCAACTGCCATAGATGTCTTCTTGCCTGTTCTGGCAACATCTGTACCTGCGGCGTCTGTTGCGATAACTTCATCTGCGTGAATAATTGTGAAATTATCAGCATCAATTTCGTTATCACTGCAAACCTTGCGGATAACATCTTCTTTACCAACAAGGGTGATGTCTATGGAAAGCTCTTTACGTGCCATTTCAGCACCTTTGATGATTTCTACGGGGGCGTTGTCGCCTCCAAAAGCGTCGATGATAATGTTCATTAAACCACATCCCTTTCGGAAATGAATTGTTTTAACGCCTCAAGGGCACGTTCTGCATATTTTTCCGCTCTGAGCTTTTTGTCCCTGGGACGATTCTCAAGCTCGGGAAGTATGCCAAGGTTTGCACCCATAGGCTGAAATTTTTCTACTGTTTCGTCTGTTATATATGAAAGCAAAGCTCCGATTTCCGTAACATCGGGCAAAACAATGCTGTCTTTGCCTAAAAGCTTATTAGCAGCGTTAATGCCTGCAATTATACCTGAAGAAGCCGACTCCATATAACCCTCAACTCCTGTGAGCTGCCCTGCAAAGAATAAGTCGTCCCTGCATTTTGCTGATAAATCAGCATTGAGCACCCTGGGGCTGTCGATAAAGGTATTGCGGTGCATAACTCCGTAACGGACAAAATCCGCATTTTTAAGTGCAGGAATAAGTCCGAAAACACGCTTCTGCTCGCCAAATTTCAGATTGGTCTGAAAACCTACAAGGTTATACATTGTACCCTTGGCGTTTTCCTTACGAAGCTGAAGACACGCCCAAGGACGATGACCTGTACGGGGGTCTCTCAGACCCACGGGCTTCATAGGGCCAAAGCGGATTGTGTCCTCACCTCTGCCGGCCATAACCTCAATAGGCATACAACCCTCATAAACCTTGGGGTTATATACGTCAAAGTCGTGCAAAGGAGCACGCTCGGCGTTAATAAGGGCATTATAGAAGATTTCGTACTCTTCCTTATTGAGAGGACAGTTGATGTAGTCGTCATCTCCGCCTTTGTCATATCTGGAAGCAGCAAAAGAACAACTGTCGTCAATGCTCTCTCTGGTAACAATGGGAGCTGCCGCGTCAAAGAAGGAAAGTCCTTCGCCAAAGAGCTTGCAAATACTTTCGGACAAAGCGTCTGAAGTCAGAGGCCCTGTGGCGATAACTGTCACTGCGTCGGTGGGTATTTCTGTTATTTCCTCGGAAATAACAGTGATATTTGGCATAGATTTAATAGCTTCTGTCACAGCTTCTGCAAATAAAGTTCTGTCAACGGCAAGAGCTCCGCCTGCAGGTACACGGCACTTGTCGGCACACTTCATAAGAAGTGAGTCCAGCTCACGCATTTCCTGCTTAAGAAGCCCTGCGGCTGAAGCTACTCTGTCAGCCTTGAAAGAGTTTGAACAAACAAGCTCTGCAAACAAATCGGTGTGATGAGCAGGAGATTTCTTAAGAGGCTTCATTTCATAAAGGCGGACATCCACACCTCGCTTGGCAATCTGATACGCCGCCTCACAGCCTGCAAGCCCTGCTCCTATAACATTTATATACATTACTTTTTCTCGTATCCACAACCCTCTTTTGCACAATAGAGGGTTTCTTTCTTACCTTTTTTCTTGAAAAGTATGCCGCCACACTGGGGACATTTCTCATTAGTCGGCTCATTCCAGGACATAAAATGACACTTGGGAAAAGACGAGCAACCGTAGAAACTCTTGCCTTTCTTGGTGCGTCGGATAATAACATCGCTACCGCAATCGGGACAGCTTACGCCTACCTTTTCGGTATAAGGGATGATGTTTTTACATTCAGGCCAACCGGGACAGGCAATAAATTTGCCGTATCTGCCCACCTTGACAACCATAAGCTTGCCGCATTTGTCGCAGACAATGTCGGTCTGGTCCTCTTTAAGCTGAATTTTAACGCCTTCCATCTCAGCCTTGGCTTTTTTGAGGGTTTTCTCAAAATCGCCATAGAACTGGTCCAGAAGCTGAACCCACTGAACATCGCCGCTTTCAACGGTATCAAGGTCCTGTTCCATCTGTGCAGTAAACTTAACGTTAACAATCTTGGGAAAACGCTCTTTCATAAGGTTTGAAAGGGCTTCGCCCAGCTCTGTGGGATGAAGGGTTTTACCCTCACGTTTAACATACTCTCTGCTGACAATTGTTGTAATTGTTGCGGCGTAGGTTGAGGGTCTGCCGATACCGTACTCCTCAAGAGCTTTGATGAGAGAGGCTTCTGTAAAACGTGCAGGAGGCTGAGTAAAGTGCTGATTAGGGGTTATTTCCTTTGGTTTTACAGGCATATCCTTTTCTAAAGGAGGAAGCTCGCTGGTTTTTGCCTCTGCCTCGTCCTTAGACTCCACATATAAAACAGTAAAGCCGTCAAAGTCAACTCTGTAGCCCGAAGCTTTGAAAAGATACTCTCCTGCTGTTATATCAACCTGAGTGGTTTTCTGAATTGAGTCAGCCATCTGAGAAGCAAGAAAACGCTCCCAGATAAGCTTATAAAGCTTATACTGGTCAGAAGTCAGGTTATTCTTTACTTTTTCAGGAGTAAGGCTTACAGATGTGGGACGAATGGCTTCGTGACCATCCTGAGCATTACTTCTGGATTTAAAAAATCTGGGCTTAGAGGGCAGATAATTCTTACCGTATTTTTCGGTTATAAAATCAGCCGCCTCACGCATTGCGTCATTTGAAATTCTCAGAGAGTCGGTTCTCATATATGTGATAAGACCGGTTGCGCCGATTCCGTCAATATCAACACCTTCGTAAAGCTCCTGAGCAACACGCATAGTACGTCTGGACTGGAAACTGAGCTTACGGGAAGCCTCCTGTTGTAAGGTAGAAGTAATAAAGGGAGGCACGGGTGATTTCTTTCTTGTGCCGTTTTTAACCTTGGTAACAATATATTCTGAGCCCTCAAGCTTTGAAAGAATTTCCTCAGCCTGCTCTTTTGACTTGATTTCTACCTTTTTGCCATCTTCTGTGCCATAGAAAGAAGCAGAAAAAGCCTTTCTGGAACCCTTGGGAATAAATTTGGCGTCAATGCTCCAATATTCTTCAGGCACAAATGCACGGATTTCGTTTTCTCTGTCCACAATAATACGAACAGCAACAGACTGAACTCTGCCTGCTGAAAGGCCTCTGCGGATTTTCTGTGACACAAAGGGGCTTAATTTATAGCCCACAAGTCTGTCGAGAATACGTCTTGCCTGCTGAGCATTTACAAGGTCGATATTTACGGCTCTGGGATTTTCCATACCTCTTTCAACGCCGCTTTTGGTAATTTCATTGAACTCAACACGGTTAACGTCATCTGTATCAAGACCAAGAATATATGCAAGGTGCCAGGAAATAGCCTCGCCTTCACGGTCAGGGTCAGTTGCAAGGTATACTTTGTCGCTTTTGCCTGCAAGCTTCTTAAGCTCGTCTACAAGCTTTTCCTTGCCTTTGATAATTTCATATTTAGGAGTAAAGTCCTTCTTGACATCAACACTGAGTCTTGCTGAGGGTAAATCTCTAACGTGACCCATCGAAGCAATAACCTCATAATCCTTGCCAAGATATTTTTTAATTGTTTTAGCCTTTGCAGGCGACTCAACAATTACTAAATTTGACATATATCAGTATACCTCCAAGTTATTTTATGGCATATAATCTGCCATCGGTATTTTCAATTAAATCCTTTATTTCCAGGGACGAAATTGCCCTTATAACCGCAAAAGGCTCCATAGAGCATTTTTCTGCGATTGTATCTATATGCATTGGAGTTTCGCTAAGGCTTAAGTAAACCTTACGCTCAACCTCTGTTAAACCTGCAACATCCTTGTGAACAGGCACAGGCTTGTTTTCGGAATGTGCTTTAACATCCTTATTTTTTGACGGAATTAAATTAACGGTTTCTTCCGACATTTCAGCCTTGGGATTTTCGTAATCAATAACCCCTCGATAAAACTCGGCAACATCCTGCCAACAGGTAATTGGGACAGCACCCTCTTTTATAAGCTGATTTGAACCTGCAGAGTAAGGAGAGTCCACGTTGCCCATAACGGCAAAGATATCTCTGCCTTGCTTGAGTGCATAATCAACAGTTATCATAGAGCCGCTTTTCTTTGGGGCTTCAACAACAATAACACCATCAGACAAGGCGGAGATAATTCTGTTTCTCTGAGGAAAGTTGTGAGAAACAGCCGCAGTACCCGGCGGATATTCTGAAACCAGAGCACCTGTCTGAGCAATAATGTTCCTTAACTCCTTATTCTCCATAAGGTAGTCGAAATCAATACCGCAACCTAGAACACAAACCGCTTTGCCCTTTTCCTGCAAAACGCCTCTGTGTGCGGCACAGTCAATACCAAGTGCACCGCCGCTTACAACCACAAAGCCTTGTTTAGAGAGGTTTGCACCAAGAGAAAGAGCTGTGCGGATACCATAAACGGTTGCACGTCTTGTGCCTACAACTGAAATCGTGTTAAAACCATCGAACTCGGGAAGCTCACCGCTTACATAAATAACTGCAGGTGCGTCGGGTATTTCACGGAGTCGCTGAGGGTATTGAGGCATAGATATATCATAGACCTTAAAGTTGAGCTCAATACATCTGTTAAGGATTTTTTCACAGTCGGAAACAGAAGTTTTTTTCAGCTTTGAAATCTCCCTTTCGGTAAAAATTCCGCAAAGGCGAAGCTCCTGCTCACCACCCTTATAGAGCATTTCTATATCGGGGTAAAGGTTGTGAATATACTTTGCTTTCTCACTGCAATACCCTATACCCTGAGTAAGCCATATATAAAAGAGAGTAGATTTGTTCATCTAATCATTTCCCACATAATTATTCCTGCGGCAGCGGCGGCATTAAGGGACTCGGCGTTGCCTTTCATCGGGATGGTAACAGCATAAGTACAGGCACTCACCAAATCATCAGTAAGGCCGTTTCCTTCGTTACCTATACAAAGAAGCGAAGCTTCATTATATTCAAGTTCTGTTATGTTAATGCCGTTTCTGACAACAGCTGCATAAGACTTACCGTTTTTATTAAATTTACTGACAAATTCACATTCGTCCTCGCAAACCATAAAAGGAACGCGGAAAACCGCACCCATACTTGCACGGCAAACCTTGGGGCTTAAAATATCGCAACAATCTTTTGTGAGAATAACGCCACAAAAGCCCAGTGCGTCGGCTGACCTTAACACGGCGCCGAGGTTACTGGGGTCCTGCATATTCTGTAAAAGTACATACTTACTGTTTATTTTATCAAATTGAGGCTTATTGTCAAGTGCTTTTACAACACAAATCACACCCTGTGGGGTTTTTGTGTCACTGAGCATACTAAATATATTAGAAGTAACCGTATACGAATGTTTTGCGTAAGCCTCAAGCTCAGCTATAGCCTCACTGTATTTTTCCATAGCACTTTCTGTGCAGATAAAAGTTTCTATTTCTGCGTTGCTTCTTATGGCGTCAGTGCAAAGACGTATACCTTCCACCACAAAAAAGCCTTGGTCTTTTCTGTATTTTGCCTTGCTTATAAGCTTTGATATATGCTTGACTGTACTGTTTTCCTTTGATGTAATGCTTAGCATAATTCACCTACACGAAATATGCGCCCGACATAAAATCGGGCGCACTTCTAGCTTTTTTACTTTGTAAATTTCTCAACGAGCTGTGTGAAAGCTGCGGGATCTGCAATAGCGATTTCAGAAAGCATCTTTCTGTTGAGAGTGATGTTAGCCTTCTTAAGGCCGTTCATAAATGTGGAATAGTTTGTACCGTTAGCTCTGCAAGCAGCACTGATACGAGTAATCCAAAGACGACGGAAATCTCTCTTTCTCTGCTTTCTGCCGATGTAAGCATAGTTGCCGGACTTCATAACAGCCTGCTTAGCCATCTTGAAGTGTCTGGACTTAGCACCATAGTAGCCCTTAGCGAGCTTTAATACTTTATTTCTTCTTTTGCGAGTAGCCATCGCGCCTTTAACTCTAGCCATTGTATTTTACCTCCAGGTTTCTTTTGTAATTATTTGTAAGGAATCAGACGCTTCATCTGCTTTGTGTTTGTTGCATCAGCAACAGCTGTCTGACGAAGAACTCTCTTTCTCTTTGTAGTCTTCTTGTTAAGGATGTGTCTCTTGTTTGCGTGAGCGCGGATTACTTTACCGTTCTTAGAAACCTTAAAGCGCTTTTTAGCACCGCTGTGTGTTTTGATTTTGGGCATAATTAAATCCTCCTGTTAATACTTACTTTACTGGTTTGGGAGCAAGGAACATCAGCATATTGCGACCTTCAAGCTTTGCAGGTTTCTCAACATTTGAAACCTCAGCACAGTCATTGGCAAAACGCTCCATAAGGTCGTAGCCGAACTGGGAATGTCCCATTTCTCTGCCTCTGAAACGAATAGAAACCTTTACCTTGTCGCCTTTTGATAAGAACTTGATAGCGGCATTTTTCTTGGTATCAAAGTCGTGAGTATCAATCTTAAGTGAAAGCTGAACTTCCTTGATGTTGATAACCTTCTGGTTTTTCTTGGCTTCTTTTTCCTTCTTTGCCTGCTCGAAGCGGTACTTGCCGTAGTCCATAATTTTACCTACGGGGGGCTTTGCCTGAGCGGCAATAAGCACCAGATCGAGATTTTGTTCATAAGCGAGCTTGAGAGCAGCGTCAGAAGACATAATGCCAAGCTGAGCACCATCTGTACCGATTACTCTGAGCTCGTCGCAGCGAATTTTCTCGTTAATGAGAACCTCCTGTTTGCTAATGTTAAAGCACCTCCAGTTTTGATAAAAACAAAGCGGACAGAATAATCTGCCCGCACAATAATACAAGGAAATAAGGAAATATCCCGTAATATTGACCCGTGCAGACAGCACCCCACAGGTGAAAGCTATTCGCTTTGCTTTATTATTACCTCAAGATAATACACCCAAAGCCCCTATTTGTCAAGGGTTTTTTAAAATTTTTTAAAGAAATTGCATTCTTTGTAATTAAGTTTTATAATAAAGTGAATTGGAGTGATTATATGATAGAAAATGTGTACGGTTATCCTCCCGTAAACAATGAGGAATATGAAAAAGCTCAAATTAAACTGGCCGAAAAGCGAGCACTGAGAGGCAGATGTATTTCCTCGGGACTTCTTTGCTTAATAAGCTTATTTGCTTTTTCAATTCTTGCCTTAATCTTAAGTTCGATTATGTTGACAGGCTACGCAAATACACCTATGCTTGAAAATGACAAGTTTAGTCTTATTCCCGATATGCTCTTGAACTCTCTTGTTTCACTTATAGGTTTTGGTGTTGTATCGGTTTTGTTCTGCAAAATCACAAAAACGGATTTCAGCGAAATTCTTCCCAGTGAAAGCATTTCATTTAAAAAGCTTGCAGGTGTTGTTGTAATCGGCTTTACGGTTTGTATGTGTGCTAATTACATTGCGCAGCTTTTTAACATCGATTTGAGTATTTTCGGTTTGGAAACAATATATAACGATATGAAAACCGGCAGTACTTCCTTTATAGAGCACATAGTATACATAGTTTCTGTTTCCATTGTGCCTGCTGTTACTGAAGAGTTTGTTTACAGAGGCTGCATTATGGGCAGGCTGAGAAAATTCGGCGACGGCTTCGCTCTTTTCACATCCGCTTTACTCTTCGGAATTATGCACGGCAACTTCACTCAGGCACCCTTTGCCTTTGTGGTTGGTCTGGCAGTTGGTTGGTCTGTGATTTACACAAACTCCATCTTCCCTGCTATGCTTATCCACGGTTTTAACAATTTGTTCTCTGTTATAGCTGATATTCTTTATGAGAATTTTGAGCTTAACGGTATTGAAACATTTTACGTTGATTTTGCTTATATGGCTATTTGTGCCGTTTTATTTGCATTTGCGTTTGTGGCTGTTTATAAATTTTCCAAAAAAGACAAAAGCTTTCTTAAGCTTAAAGCCTACGAAGGCGAGCTTTCTTTCAGAGAAAGACTGCAAACCTTCTTTACAAGTGCAACAATTATTATTTTCCTTGCAATCCAGTTGCTGGAATGTATTATCACTCTTAAGGTTATTGAATAATGGACAGATACGACTTTATGAGCCTTGCCCTTGAAGAAGCAAAACTGTGCCTTGAAACGGGAGATGTACCTGTGGGCGCAGTAATTGTCAAAGACGGCAAAGTTATATCCAAGGGCAGAAACCTGAAAGAAAAAGATAATCTTGGCATACTTCACGCTGAGATTGTAGCCATTACAGAAGCAAACAAGGCTTTGGGCTCAACCAATCTTTCAGGGTGTGAGCTTTATGTAACTCTTGAGCCCTGTCCTATGTGTGCAGGTGCGATTATTAACTCGAAAATTGACAAGGTGGTTTTCGGTGCTTTTGACCTGAAAAACGGTGCCTGCTCAAGCGTGACAAATCTTTTCAATCTTCCTTTTACCCATAAGCCTCAATGCTTTGGCGGAGTAATGGAAGACCCCTGCTCGGATATACTTACCAAGTTTTTTAAAACATTGCGAAAATAAATTTCAGCCTGTGACTTCAATCACAGGCTGTTTTATTTTTTCGTTGCTGAATATATTTCTTTAAAGGAACAATAAGCGGCGGTGAGATATTTTCAGGTATACTTTCAATATCAAAAAAGTGAAGCTCAGATACCTCATCCTTATCAGCTCTAAGCTCACCGTGAAAGCTTCGACAGATATAAACGATATCTATGTTATGTACTTCATCACCATTAGGATAAGTATATCGGGTATCTTCACCTGAAAAAACAGAGAAAAGCTCAAGGCTGTCTGCAATCAGGCCTGTTTCTTCAAAAAGCTCACGACAGGCGGTATCCTCCACCTTTTCTCCAAGCTCCACAGAGCCGCCTGCATAGCCCCAACAACCGTTATCTGTTCGTTTAATAAGGAGAATTTCTCCTTTTTCGTTTTCTACAATTACCCCTGCTCCGCATTGAAGTAAAGGCTTGTGCCCTACAAAAGAGCGAAGCCACATAATATATCCGCTCATATTATCACCCTCAGAATATGAAAAAAGCACCTGCATAAGCAAGTGCTTTTGTGGCGCAGAGAAAGGGATTCGAACCCTTGGTACGGTTTTAGCCGTACACACGATTTCCAATCGTGCTCCTTCGGCCAGCTCGGACATCTCTGCATTTGACAACGATAATTATTATATCGCAATCAAATTAAAAAATCAAGTCTTTTTTTACAATTTTTAAAAATATTTTTATTATTAAGTTTTCAAAATGTCAAAAAACGAATTATAATCAGAGATTTCATAGTCACATAAATCGCTTTTGAGATGTTCATTGCGGCGGATAAAACGACAGGTTGCTATACCCGAGTTTCTTCCTCCCTGCATATCTGATGTTAAAGAATCACCGAGAATAATATATTTTGACCTGTCTTCTTCTCCAATGTCATTTATGCAATAATCAAAGAATCTTTCGTCAGGCTTTGAGTAACCGATACTTTCTGAAATATACAGTTTTTTAATATAGGGTTTTACTGTACTGTTTTGAAATCTTCTTGTCTGGCTGGTTGTTAAACCATTGGTTACGATATAGACATCAACGATTTTACTGAGTTTTCGTAGAAACTCCTCTGCCCCATCTATTAAAAAGCTGTAATCACCCAAGGAAGGAGCGTAGATATCGTTAAAAGCCTTGGCGTCCAGAGTAAAACCCATATATGAAAACCATTCTTCAAAGCGATGAACCTTGAGGGTTTCCCGTGTTATTGTGCCTTTTACAAGTTCTTTCCAATGCTTAAGATTGATTTCACTGTATAGCTTTACTTCTTCGTCGGTACAATCTTTTCCGAATTTATTCAGTGTAGATTTAAAGGCGTAATACTCAGCTTTTCCGAAATCAAAAATAGTATCGTCAGCGTCTGCCAGTACGATTTCAAACCTTTGCTTACTCAAAGGGACACATCTCCTTGTCGAAAACGCCGTGACGGGTTATTTCGTAGTATACATCGCTCTTAAGATAATTTTCAAAAGCAGTGAAAAGAAGCTGAATATTTACATTATTTGCACTGCCTGCGGGTAAGGTTACAGTAATTTCTAAATCATCAGTATCGGGAATAATCTCAATAAGCTTAATATACTGAGAAACATCAATATCCTTGATACCTGACTTTGTCTTTTTGGGAACTAAGCATTCATCCAGAAGCATAAGCTCACAAAGCTCGGTTTTAAGCTCCCGGGCACTTAATGTATCGGAATAAAGCCTTGCAGAAAACTTTGCGAAAGCAATGTCACCGGGTTTCATTTTGGACTCAGTTGCACCGTAAACTCTGATACCCTCGGGTAAGAAAGGGTTCATAATATCAGCAACCGTTGAAAGATCGAAATTTTCGTCCAGAAAACGTACATCCATACATTCAGCCTCACCTCTGAAGCCTAAAGAAAGAGGCAAAGGAAAGGTTATAAAGGGATGAGGATTGAAACCCTCAGTATACCAGATAGGAAGCTTTGCTCTGTAAACTGTTCTGAGCATAACACGGTTAAGGTCAAGATGAGAGATAAATCTGCACTCCTTGTCCTTTTTAAACCATATTCTTACATTTTTCATAGCAAACACCTCCACCGTATTTTGCGGCACCGCAACCTGAGCATTTTTCTCTGCAATTGGGAGTTGTGGTGCTTTCGTAAGCTTTTAAGCACTCAGACTTAAGAAAGCTTTTGTTTACGCCATAATCAATGAAATCCCAAGGAAGAATCTCATCAAAGCTGCGTTTACGGGTTGTATAGAAATCGGGGTCAATACCACACTCAGCAAAAAGCTCAAGCCACTTTTCAGCGGAGAAGCAATCGCTCCAGCCATCAAAATGGAAACCCTTTTCGCAAGCCTTAAGCATAACCTTGCAAAGCTTTCTGTCGCCTCTTGCAAAAACGCCTTCAATGTAAGTTGTGGCGGCGTCGTGATAGTTAAAGGTAATCTTTTTGGTCTTGATAGCAGATTTTACCACCATCTGCTTTCTCTTTATTTCTTCGATTCCGTCCTGTGCTTCCCACTGGAAGGGAGTAAAGGGCTTGGGAATAAAAGGAGAAGCGGAGCAGGTAACGTTAACACCTCTGCCCTTTGCTCGGTTTTCACACCTATAGAAAGTGTTCACCACAGCCTGACCAAGATTTGCAATACCCTCTAAATCCTCGTCGGTTTCTGTGGGAAGGCCTGTCATAAAATAAAGCTTGATGTTTGTCCAACCGCCGTTAAAAGCAGTTGCACAGGTTTCAAGAAGCTCATCCTCACGGACATTTTTGTTGATAGCGTCCCTAAGCCTCTGTGTACCTGCTTCAGGTGCAAAGGTAAGTCCGGACTTACGAACAGTCTTGATTCTGCTCATAATATCATCTGTAAAGCCGTCGACACGAAGCGATGGCAGAGAAAGGCTGACCTTTTCTTCATCAGTCCACTCATTAAGCTTTGTGAGCAAAGGTACAATCTGAGAATAGTCGCTGGAAGAAAGAGATGTAAGGGAAACCTCATCGTAGCCTGTATTTTTGCAAAGCTTATAACACTGCTCGTTTATTGTATCAATAGATTTTTCACGCACGGGACGATTCATAAAACCTGCCTGACAAAAACGGCAACCTCGGATACATCCTCTGAAAATCTCAGAAACAGCTCTGTCGTGAACAATTTCAACATTAGGCACAACAAAGCTTTCGGGGAAAAAGGAATTGTCCATATCCATAATTACACGCTTTTCAATTTTGTCGGGAGCACCTTTAGTGGGGATAAATGCCTTTATGGTTCCGTCTTCGTTATACTCGGTTTCATAAAGAGCAGGAACGTAAACGCCCTTAATCTGAGCAGCTTTAATAAGGAACTCTTCCTTTGTTTCACCGTTTTTGCGGCACTCTCTGAAAAGCTCCATAACCTCAAGGTCAACCTCTTCTCCTTCGCCGATGAAGAAAATATCAATAAAATCAGCAATGGGCTCGGGGTTTGAGGCACAAGCACCGCCTGCAACAACAATATTCTTCAGCTCATTTCTGTCCTTTGAAAGAAGAGGCACACCGCCTAATTTCATCATATTGAGAACATTGGTATAGGAAAGCTCGTACTGAAGAGTAAAGCCGATAAAATCAAACTCACTGAGAGGGTCGCCGCTTTCAAGAGCATAAAGAGGGATATTGTGCTTAATCATCTGCTCTTCCATATCAATCCAGGGAGCAAAGCAACGCTCACACCAGATGTAAGGAACAGAGTTAAACTGGCTGTAAAGAATTTTCATACCAAGATGTGACATACCTACCTCGTAGGTATCGGGAAAGCAAAAAGCAAAACGTAAATCTACATCTTTTTTGTCCTTAATAACTGCGTTAAGCTCACCGCCTGTGTATTTACCGGGCTTCTGAACTTTAAGCAGAATTTTTTCAACTTCCTTTGGATACATTTCTAAACTCCTTTGAAACAAGTGTACATATTAAATAAAGCGAAGCAAAAAGCAACGAATAATTAAAGCTTGAATTAAAAAGTGAAATAAAACCGAAGACTGCAACAGGAAATAAAAAAACAACTGTAGCTATATCACAAAAAATGTCAGAAAGTCTTGCCGACAACCGACTGTTGAGAAAAAGCAAAAGCAAATCTCCTCCGTCAAGATTTCTCACAGGGAGAATGTTGAATATGCCCAGCAAAAGATTAACCACAGCAAAATCAAACATTAGCCTATATTTAAATAAGCAAAATAAAAGAAAAAAAGAAGCTGACAGAGTAAAATTTACAATCACACCGCCAAAAGTTATTAAAACCTCATCTTTTACGGAAACGGTAGAAAAATCCGCATTTATTGCTACATCCCCTAAATTAAGCCTGATACTTTTAACCCTGACTTTACGGCTGAGCATAAGAAGTATATGACCTGCTTCGTGAAGAATTGAAGCAAAAACGCAGAGAACAACTGTCCCCTTTTTGTCGCAGATTATAGAAAGAGAAAGAAAGGCAATGCTGAAAAAAGAAACGTAAACCTCTGATGAAAAAATCTTAAGCTTCATCGGGCGTTGAAATCAAAGCGGAAAAATCCAAGCTTTCAAAATCGCCGTTATATATAACCGACCTTGAAATTTCAGCCTCATACCAAGTGATAATTTTTGTAAAAAGAGGCTCATAGGCAAATTTAATAATAAACAAAAGCAAAAGTACGAGTAAAGAAACCGTTAGCTGAAAGGTAAGCACAGGAAGTTTACTGTGTCTTTTTTCTTTTTCAGGCCTTATCTCTTCAGAGGTACCGAGATTTTCGTCAGGGGTTTCTTCTTTCAAAATCGGAGAGGAAAGGCTCTGCCAATCTTCTTTTTGAGAGTATAAATCATTATATGAGTTGTCCATAATATCACCTGCTCAAATATATGCAGGCAATAGAGAATTATTGACCCAGTTTTGAAAAATCCTTTTTATTAAGGTCAAGGAAAAAGAGAATTGCTACAATTGTACCTGTAACCTCGGCTATCGGGAAAGCAAACCAGATAAGGTTTACATCAATTCTTGAGAAGATAAAAGCAAGAGGCAGAACCATAATAACCTGTCTTATAAGGGACATAAGCAAGCTTCTCACACCTTTACCTACTGATTGGAACAATGCGGTGAAAACAACACCCACAGAAGCAGGAAGGAAGCAAAGGCTTATGCGTCTTAAGGCAACTATGCCGATATCTATATAATCAGGCTCAAGTCCAAACATATTGAGAAGAGGCTCGGGGAAAACGTTGAATATAATTGTTCCCAAAAACATAATAACCGCAGCAATAACCACCGCATATCTGAGGGTTTTCATCATACGCTCTTTGATTTTTGCTCCATAATTGTAGCCAAGGATGGGAGAAATACCCTGATTAAGACCGAACACAGGCATAAACACAAAGCTTTGCATTTTATAGTAAACTCCGTAAACTGTCTGAGCGGCAGTTGAAACGTCACTACCGTAAACAGTAGAGGTTTTGATAATGAAGTTAATAAGTGCAACAGTGAGAGAGCCAACCGCCTGCATTACAATACCTGAAAGACCAACTCTGTAAATATCTGCAATTACGCTAAACCTTAATTTGAAACCCTTGAAAGAAATTTTTATACCGGTATTTTTCTTAAAAAGAACAATGATAAGAAAGAACATTGCCACCCACTGACCTGCAACGGTTGCAATTGCTGCACCTTTTACACCCATTTCCGGGAAAAAGCCAACACCGAAAATAAGAAACCAGTCAAGAATAATATTTGTAAAAGCACCTATAAGATGAGAAACCATAGGCAAAAGCATATTACCTGTTGCCTGAATGGATTTTTCCAGCATAATCTGAACAAAGGAGCCGAGAGAGAAAACCATTGCAATCATCAAGTATTCTGTGCCGTATGTAACAATCTGCTCACTTCCGCTATTGAGCAAAAGCATAAAAGGACGAGAAGCAAAAATACCTAAAAGTGCATAAACCATCCAGGTTGCAACGGCAAGAAGAACACCGTGAGTAGCGGCATATTCTGCTTCTTTACGATTTCCTTCTCCAAGGCGTCTGGCAATAACTGAGTTTACACCAACTGCAGTGCCAACTGCAAAAGCGACCATAAGAAGCTGCATAGGATACGCAAGGCTTACGGCTGTCAGTGCGTCAGAATTACCGCCGTAAGAGCCCAAAAACATACTGTCAACAACGTTATAAAGAGCTGAAATCAGCATAGAAAACATTGCAGGCAGACTCATTTTAAAAATCAGTCCCAGAACAGGAGCTGTACCCATTCGTTCTGTGTTATTCTTCTTCATTACTTTCTCCATTACATTTCCTTCTTTGAACCTTTATATTTTTACTATAAATAAGCATAGCGACTAAAAACACCACAACCGCACCTAACAAACCACCTGAAATATCTACAGCAATATCCGAAAACTGAAAGGCACGACCATCAGAAAAAAGCTGAAAGCACTCGTCAATCAAAGCAGTAAGAGAAAAGGTACAGACAGAGATAATCATAGTCTTTGCCTTTACAGCAAAAAAGCTTAAATACATCAACATTGACATAACGCCCAGCAGACCAAACTCAGAAAAATGAGCAAAAGTTCTGACAAAATCGTGGGAAAGCTGAAACTTAAACCCCAAAGATGATATAAAAGAGTTAATTAAAGCCGTAAAAAAACCTGACGAAGCACTTGAATCCTCAGCATTTTTAAGAGAATTTGAGAATATAAAAATAATCAGAGCTGTGGTTAGAAAGGTAAAAATCACCCTTGCCGCCACAATGGATTTTCTTTTAAACATCACTAATCACCCATTCTAAATAATATTTTATCTAATTTAGGGAGATATGTCAATTTTATTATTGTAAAAAACAGAATAATATTATATAATAGTGAGTAATGTTATTTAAATAAATTTCACCGAGGTGGATTATGCTTAGTAAAATCAAGACTTTAGCTTTTCAGGCTTCCGCTACTGCCGACGAACACACAGGTATTACAGAAACTCTGGTTAACACAATTGTCGGCTTTATGGGCGGAGTTCCTGCTGAGCTTGTTGTGTTTATTATTTCTCTCTTCCCTATTTTAGAGTGCAGAGGCGGTATGATTGCCGCCAGCTTACTTGGGGTTGATTATTGGCTCGCCGTTATTATCAGCGTTGTTGGCAACCTCTTGCCCATCCCCTTCATCTTTCTTTTCATTGAAAAAATCTTTAATCTTCTGAAAAAAACCAAGCACCTTGGTAAGCTTGTTAATAAAATTGAGGCCAAGGCTATGAAGCAGTCCTCGAAGGTTACAAAGTACAAGAGATGGGGACTTCTGCTTTTTGTTGGTATTCCTCTTCCCGGTACAGGTGCCTGGACAGGTGCACTTATCGCTGTGCTTCTCAAGCTTAACCTGAAGGATTCTGTCATCAGCATTTTCCTTGGTGTAATTATGGCAACTGCCATTATGTCTTTATCCTATATAATTCAGTGGATCACTACATTATTTTGATTATTTTAGGGCAATTTTTATAATTGCCCATATTTTTTAGGTGTTATTATGAGCAAACATTTTGATGTAGCTGTTATCGGTGGTGGTGCAGGCGGACTTTTTTACACTACCATTGGTGCACAAGCAAGAAAAGACCTGAGCTTTGCGGTTATTGAAAAAAATCAGCGAGTGGGCAAAAAGCTTCTTGCCACAGGTAACGGCAGGTGTAATCTTACTAACATTTACGCAAACAAAGAAAATTACCACTCAAGCTTTGCTCCTTTTGTTGAGGATGTTTTAAAGCTTTGCCCTTCTCAGAAGGTTCTTGATGTTTTCAAGGATTTCGGACTTCTCACAAGGGCTGACGATTTCGGCAGGGTGTACCCCAAATCCAATCAGGCAAGCTCTGTGCTGGATGTTCTGAGATTTAACTGCGAAAAAGAAAATGTCAGCTTTTTCTGCGAAAACAAGGTTATTTCAGTTGCAAAAAACAAAGGGAAATTCACCATTACCACCGATAAAGAAATTTTTACTTCAGATAAAGTGGTTTTTGCCACAGGCGGTGCTGCTGCTCCAAAGGCAGGCGGCGACAGGTCAGGCTGTGATATTCTCAGGTCATTGGGTCACAGTATTACAAAGCTCTCTCCTGCCCTCTGCCCTGTTCAGGTAAAATCTCAGTATCTGAAAACATTAAAGGGTATCCGCATACAGGGTGAAGTCAGCTTGTTATTAAATAGCAAGGAAGTCGCCGCAGAATATGGTGAAATTCAGTTTACGGAAAATGCTATATCGGGAATTTGTGTTTTTAATCTTTCTCAGTATATTGAAAAAGGAAAGGATTACACCTTAAGACTAAAGTTGATGAACGAATATTCTTTTGGAGAAATAAGCGAGATTCTTTCCAATAACAGAAAGGTTTTTGCTAATCTTGACGCAGAAAATCTTTTTGCAGGGATTTTCCACAAGAGAATTGCCCAGGTGCTTCTCAAAACTGCTAAAATCAGCTTTGATAAGAAGGTATCAGACATCACCGACAAGGAGCTCAAGAGCCTTGCAGGGCTTATAAATGCTTTTGACTTTGAGGTTTTGGGGCTTGGAGATTTTAACACGGCTCAGGTTACAAAGGGCGGTGTTAAGGGCGACGAAGTCATCCCCGATACATTAGAAAGCAAAAAGATAAAAGGACTTTATATTATAGGAGAAACGCTTGATTGCAACGGAGATTGCGGCGGATACAACCTGCAATTTGCTTTTGCTACTGCATATCTTGCGGCACAGAATTTGTATGATTAAGGTTAATAATTTAAAATTGCCGGTAGGTTACACGCAAGAGGACATCAAGGCGGCACTTGTAAAGAATCTGAAAATCAAAAGCGATGATATAAAAACCTACAGACTTCACAGACTCAGCATTGACGCCAGAAAAAAGGATAATATATATTATAACGCCACAATTACGGCAAAGCTTAACGTAAATGAGGACAGAATAATTAGCAAGGTTAAAAATGCAGAGCCATTCACCCCTTACAAATATTCATTCACTCCTACAAAAGAGCTTAAAGAAAGGCCGGTTGTTGTAGGAAGCGGCCCTGCAGGTCTTTTTGCCGCACTTACTCTGGCAAGAAATGGTGCAAAGCCCATTGTTGTTGAGCGTGGCAAGGATGTAGACAGACGCAGTGAGGATGTTGAAATTCTTTTTAAACACGGAAAGCTAAACAGTGATTCAAACATTCAGTTTGGCGAAGGCGGTGCAGGTACTTTCTCTGACGGAAAACTCAACACAGGCACAAACGACAGCAGAGCAACCTATGTTTTACAAACATTTACAGAATTTGGAGCTCAGGAAGAAATCCTTATAAACGCAAAGCCTCACATCGGTACAGATGTGCTCAAAACCGTTATTAAAAATATACGCAAGGAGATAATCAGCCTTGGCGGTACATTTATGTTTGACTCAACCGTCACGGACATAACTGTAAAAGACGGAAAAGTTAAAGGTGTGACTGTTAAGAATAACAGCTCAACTGAAGTACTTGAAGCAGAAAATGTTATTCTCGCCATTGGTCACAGTGCAAGAGATACCTTTGAAATGCTTGTAAGAAAAAACATTATCCTTCAACAAAAGCCTTTTTCTATGGGTGTGAGAGTTGAGCATTTAAGCGAAAAGGTAAACAAAAGTCAGTATGGTAAATTTGCCAAAAAGCTTCCAACAGCGGACTATAAGCTCAATGTAAAAGACGCACAAGGCAGAGGCGTCTATACCTTCTGTATGTGTCCCGGAGGATATGTGGTCAATGCTTCCAGCGAGGAAGGTCTGCTTTGTACCAACGGTATGAGCTACAGCAAACGTGACGGCATAAACTCAAATTCAGCGGTGCTTGTCAGTGTTTATCCCGAAGATTTCGGCTCAGACTCTCCCCTTGCAGGAATGGAGCTTCAACGAAAGGTTGAGAAAAATGCCTTTGATATGGGTGGCAAGGACTATTGTGCACCTGTAGAAACCGTAGGAAGCTTTCTGGATGAGGGTGACAACAAATTAGGACTTGTTAAACCAAGTTTCGAACCCGGATATAATTTAACGAAAATAGGCACAATTTTTCCTGATTTTATTGAAAAAGGTCTTAAAGACGGACTTAGGGGCTTTGCAAGAAAGCTCTCAGCATTTGAGGCACAGGACGCAATTCTCACTGCTGCAGAAACCAGAAGCTCCTCACCTGTCAGAATCCTTAGAAACGAAAACTTGCAGGCAATCAACATTTCAGGTTTATATCCTTGCGGCGAGGGTGCAGGATATGCAGGTGGAATTGTTTCGGCTGCTGTTGACGGCATTAAATGTGCAGAAAGAATACTTACAAGATAAACAGAAAATCACGTGAGCATAAAACTCACGTGATTTTTTTACTAAAATAAACCCTTGTACTTGGGTGCTTTATAGCTTTATCATCAGAATCAATTATCTTATTCCTTATTTAATCAATGGCTATGGGCTACAAAATAGCTATTTTTGTTAGTTTGTTGTACAGATTTGAACTCCCGTATAAATCACGGCAAAGCCGTGTATATCATCAAGACGAAGTCTTGCATATCATCAATGCGAAGTATTGTATATCATCATTGCGAAAGCGGTTTTGATACACACCTAAAGGTGTGATGATATGCAGTCCTGATGGACTGATAAGATACAACGATAGCATTACTATCGTTGATGATATACCATTGCTTTCGCAATGGATAAAAAATCGACAGGTCGAAACCTGTCGATTTTTGGTGGAGATGAAGAGATTCGAACTCTCGACCTTTCGAATGCGAACCGAATGCTCTACCAACTGAGCTACATCCCCCAATGTATATAATAAAATAACACTATTCTACAAATAATACAAGAGTTAATAAAACAAAAAGGAGCTGAACAAGTCAGCTCCTGAATGTCTTAAGTAAATAAGTGATTAGCCGATGTAAGCCTTTGTGCCATCGAAACCGATAACTACTGTTGCACCATCAGTCTCAACTGTTACAGAAGCGTTAGCACCAATTGCAACACCCTCGAGATTGTAAGAAACATCCCAAGTACCGTTCTCTGTAACCTTGAACTCGTATGTGTCAGCTGCAACGTTCTCGAAAGTGATCTCCCAAACGCCGTTACCAAGATATGTCATCTGGTTCTCAGCTGCATTGGGGCTCCACTCGATACCATTGCAAAGACCGGGCTGACCAGCTACGAAATAAGTAGCTGTGGGCTCGTCCTTTGTAGCCTCGTCCTTTGTTGCAGGCTCTTCGTCCTTAGTTGCAGGCTCTTCGTCCTTTGTAGCAGGATCAACAACGGGCTCGTCCTTTGTTGCGGGAGCTGTTACGAACTCGAGAACAGCCTTCTCGCCATCAAAGCCGATGATTACTGTAGCATCGTCAACTTCAACAGTGAAAACAGCGTTTGTGCCAAGACCCATAGCTTCGCCTTCGAAGTTATAGGAAAGGTCCCAGTTACCAACAGTAACCTTGAACTCGTAAGTACCTGCAGCAATACCTGTGAAGGTGTAGCTCCAAGTGCCGTCGCCGTCGTCTACCATCTGAACACCGTCAACAACCCAGTTAACACCGCAGAGACCTTCGGAACCTGCAATGTAGTAGTTAACTGTGGGCTCAACATCAGTATTGTCGTCCTCGTCCTTTGTGGAAGGATCTACAACGGGCTCGTCCTTTGTGGAAGGATCTACAACAGGCTCGTCCTTTGTGGACTCATCCTTTGTAGCTTCGTCCTTTGTAGCCTCATCGGGAGTCTGATCAGGTGTAGCCTCTTCCTTTGTAGCCTCATCGGGAGTCTGATCAGGTGTAGCCTCTTCGTTAGTAGAAACGAGGGGCTTGCCGATGTTTTCGTTAGCACCAGCTACCTTAGCAATCCACTTCTGGATAGCAGTAGCGTCCTTGATGTTAACTTCACCGTCTTCAGTAGCGTCAGCAGCTGCTGTCTGCACCTCATCAAGAGTTGCGAGCTTAGCGATAGCCTTCTGAATGAGTGTAGCGTCCTGGATAGTAACCTTACCATCGAGGTTTACATCACCTAAAAGAACTACATTTGCCTCAGTTGTTTCCTCTGCAGCAGAAGCGCAAAGGCCAAAAACGGATACAGCCATAGCAAGAACCATGAGAACTGCAACGATTTTAGCGAACTGGTTTTTCATAGATTTCATCTCCTAATATAATATTTACAGAATAAACTGCTTTGCATATTATACTACCATAATAATAGAAAATCAAGAGTAATCTTAATATTTTTTTACAAACATTGTAGAAATTTAAATTTAGCATATTGCTTTTTTGTTACATTGTGCTATAATTTACAGAAAATCAACAAGTTAAGGAAGTGTTTTTATGGCGTGTTGCGAATTAAATGCATATACTGTATCGGATATTAACTTTTACAACCGACTTGACCCCAATATGCAGATTAAAATCGGCAATAAGTTCTCATATAATGTAAAATACCCCAAAGAGGGACAGGGTAATATCTGCCGTGGCGAGTTTGAGGTTGAAACAGGAGATGTTTCAGACGATAAGAAGCTCAATATCAAAGTTGTTGTGGTTGGTATTTTCACCTACTCAGCTGGTGCAACTAAAGAAATGATACACACAGACAGCTTTAAGATTCTTTATCCTTATGTAAAGGCTCTGGTTACAACCGTTACTGCAAATGCAGGTATCAAGCCCATTATCATCCCTAACATTGACATTGATAATCAGAACATTTACAGAATTGAAGGAAATAAATAATCCTCGACATAATTTTTGTTGACAAATGCGTCAATGCTGTGGTATAATCATTTGCGTTGACGATATGCGGATGTAGTTTAGTGGTAGAACTTCAGCCTTCCAAGCTGATCGTGAGGGTTCGATTCCCTTCATCCGCTCCATAAAAACAAGGTACCCTGATGGGTACCTTATTTTTTTTCACTTAGGATGAAGGGAATAGAAAGACCGTTAAGAAAACAGTCCGGCGGACTGTTTTTAGGTCGTGGGGTTTGAGCCGACTCTTCCCTATTATGCGGATTACTTGGCGATATCTTTGTTTATTCATTTATGAGCATACTTCATCCGCTCCATAAAATACAGGGTGCTCATTGAGCACCCTGTATTTTTTTACGCTTACGGATGAAGGGAAGCGAAAGACCGTTAAGAAAACAGTCCGGTGGACTGTTTTTAGGTCGTGGGGTTTGAGCCGACTCTTCCCTATTATGCGGATTACTTGGCGATATCTTTGTTTATTCATTTATGAGCATACTTCATCCGCTCCATATAAACAAGGTACC
>JAFTWB010000010.1 GCA_017465505.1 Clostridia bacterium
GTACCCATCCGGAAAGGTTTAGTTTAGCAGAAAGTTTGCTCGGACGATTCTTGAATCGTCCCTACAATAGACGTTGATTAAATTTTTAATCCCGCCGTTAATCATAGGTTCAATTTATATCTAACCTGTCAGAAGGCGGAATCGCCCTGCCGTGGCAAACCCGTGGCGAGGGGTAGTGATATTCGCCTGCGGCGAGTGGTATTGGCATTTGCCAGTGGTATTGCTTCGCAGTGGTATTGTCCTTACGGACAGTTTTTGCATTTAACCCCACCGTTGATGACTGGTCAAAGTTACATCAAACCTTTCCAAAGGTGGAGTTGCCCCGTCGTGGCTAACGACTGGCAAACGGTTAGTAGCCTTCGATTGTGCGTTTGAGGCTTTCACGGATTGAGCTCATAGACTCTTCATTTGCCTCCAGCTCGCCTGATTCCAGCATAACCGCCGAGCCGTAAAGGAGAGAGCGGATTAAAAGCTCACGCCTTTTGATTTCCGCAGGGCTGATGTGAGGCAGATACTGCTCAAGCAAGGGCTTTACAATATTTTTAAGGGGCAGGGTTTCTTCAGAAAGGGTGATGATGGCACGGAAGTGAGGGTTTGCCAGACAGAAATTTATGTAGGAAATTCCGCTTTCCACCAGTCTTTTCTGAGGGTCATCTATGAAAATCTGAGCCACCTGCTCCAAAAGCAAATCCAGCTGGGATTTTATATACTTGAAGATTTCCTCAATAAGCTCCTCCTTGCTGTGAAAATGCTTATAGGGAGCGGTACAGGAAATGTTGCAGGAAGAGGCCACACGCCTGAGGGAAAAGTCAGCGATTCCGTGAGCCTCAAGCTCTTCTATACCTGCGATAATAAGCTGTTCTCTCACAGAGTAGGTTGTGATTTCGTTTTCCATAATAATAACCTCTTAAACCTCTTAAAATAAGCCGGTAACAAAAATTTCCAGACCGATAAAAATAAGAATACTGCCGCCAAGGACAGAGGCCTTGTTCTTAAGCTTTGTGCCGAATTTTTTGCCCAAGAGAAGGCCCAGCATACATATAATAAAGGTGGTAAGGGCAATAATCAGGCAGGAAAGGAAGGCACCGAAGGGAGTGTACTCTGAAATAGTAAAGCCCACGGAGAGAGCGTCGATGGAAGTTGCCACGCCCTGAAGCATAAGTGCACCAATGGTAAGGGCGGTGGGGGTGTCCTCTTCGTCCTTTTTGCGGATACCCTCAACGAGCATTTTGCCGCCGATAAAGCCCAGAAGCCCGAGAGCGATAAAGGGTATGAACTTTTCAAAAACAGAGAAAAAGCTTGCCACCGTATGTACGCAGAAAAAGCCTGCAAGGGGCATAATAAACTGGAAAAAAGCAAAAACACCTGCAATAAGGCACTGACGCCTTTTTTTCATTTTGGGCTCGTTGAGGCCGTTTGCCAGAGAAACAGAGAAAGCGTCCATAGCAAGACCCACGCCCAGAAGCAGGCTGTTGAAGAAAAACATAAAGTTAAAAATCATAGTTTCACCTTTTACTATTTATAAAATATATGATACAACGGCCTCTGTGGTCTGTCAACGAAAAAAGAGGAGAAAAACCTTGACTTTTCCTGTGGGTGTAGTATAATAAGTAGCATAATTTGTTGGTTAACAGTGTTAACCGTTTGGAAAGAGGTCGTATTATGGACAAATTGCAGACTGCCCGAAAGGCTATAAATGAAATCGACAAACAAATGGCTGAGCTCTTTGTTAAGAGGATGGAGGCGTCCTCTCAGGTTGGTCAGTACAAAATCAGCCGCGGCCTGCCTGTGTTTGACCCTGAGCGTGAGGCAGAGGTTATCCGCAGAAACTCTTCTCTTGTAGAGGACGAGGCCTTAAGAAGCTATTACGTTAACTTTTTGCAGACCTGTATGGACCTTTCCAAAAGCTATCAGAGCCAGCTTCAGAGCGGCTTAAGGGTAGCGTACAGCGGCGTTGAGGGTGCTTTTGCATTTATTGCCGCCAAGAGGATTTTCCCCGAGGGAAATCTTAACTCCTACGGCGATTTCAAATCAGCCTACAAAGCGGTGGTAGACGGTGAGTGCGACTGTTGCGTTCTTCCCATTGAAAACAGCTACGCAGGCGAGGTTTCTCAGGTTATTGACTTGCTTTTCAAGGGCACACTTTACATAAACGGCGTTTACGACTTGGAGATTACCCAGAACCTTATTGGTGTTAAGGGTGCAAGCCGAACGGACGTAAAAAAGGTAATCAGCCATCCTCAGGCACTTATGCAGTGTGCAGGATATATAAAGAGCAGAGGCCTCTTAAAGCAGGAAGCAAACAACACTGCTCTTGCGGCAAAGGCGGTGGCGGACTTAAACGACAAAAGCGTTGCGGCAATTGCCAGCGAGGATACCGCCGCTCTTTACGGCCTTGACATTCTGGAGAAAAACATCAACGAAAACAACAACAACACCACCCGTTTTGCGGTTTTCTCAAGGGTTGAGAAAAAGACAGAGGCAGACGACAAGAGTATGCAGTCTATTCTTGTTTTCACAGTTAAGAACGAGGCAGGTGCTCTGGCTAAGGCGGTTACAATTATCGGTAACAGCGGCTTTAATATGAGAACACTTCGCAGCCGCTCTATGAAAAAGCTTTTGTGGCAGTATTACTTCTATGTAGAGGTGGACGGCAACGCCCACAGCGAGAAGGGTCAGAAAATGCTAAAGTCCCTTTCTTCCTGTTGCGACAGGCTGAGAATTGTGGGAACTTTCGCCCACGAAACCGATTTGAAGTGAGTGATATTATGATTATAAATGTGGATTTAAAGCACACGGACTATAACATTTATATAGAAAGAGGCGTCTTAAAAAAAGCAGGTGAGCTTATAAACCTTAACCGAAAGGTGCTTATTGTCACCGACGAGGGTGTGCCCGAAATTTATGCTCAGTGCATTAAAGAGCAGTGCAAAGAGGGCTATATAGCCACTGTTAAGCAGGGAGAAGAGAGCAAGAGCATAGAGGTTTTTGAAGAGCTTCTCTTAAAAATGCTTTCTCTTGGCTTTACCAGAAAGGATTGCGTTGTGGCGGTTGGCGGCGGTGTCTGCGGCGATTTGGCAGGCTTTGTGGCGGCTTCCTTTATGAGAGGCGTCAGCTTTTATAACGTACCAACCACGGTGCTTTCTCAGGTGGACTCTTCCATTGGCGGCAAGGTTGCCGTAAACCTCGGCAAAATCAAGAACATCGTGGGTGCTTTCTATCAGCCTCAGGCGGTTATTATCGACCCCGAAACCCTTGCTACCTTACCGAGCCGTCAGATTTCCGCAGGACTTGCAGAAGCGGTAAAAATGGCAGTTAACTTTGACAGAGAGCTTTTTGAGAAAATCGAGAAAAGCGAAAACCCAATGGACATTATCGACGAGATTATAGCAGGCTCTCTTCTTATTAAAAAGAGGGTTGTTGAAGAGGACGAGAAGGAGTCGGGGCTGAGAAAGGTGCTTAACTTCGGCCACACCGTGGGTCACGCCATTGAAAGCGTGGCAAATGGAGAGCTTTATCACGGAGAGTGTGTTGCTCTGGGACTTCTGGCAGTTTGTGAAAATGGCACTTTGGAAAGAGTGAAAAAGGTGCTTTCAAGCCTTAACCTTCCCACCACCTTCAAGGCTGAGAAAGAGGCACTTCTTTCTGCCGCTTCTCACGACAAAAAGGCAGGAGAGGCGTCAATCTCCGTAATTATTTGCGAAGAAATCGGAACTTTTAAAATCAAAGAGGAAACCTTAAGCGAGCTTTCACAGAGAATGGAGCAGTTTTACTTATGAAATCATCCTTCGGACAAAGCGTTAACATAACAATTACGGGAGAGAGCCACGGACAAGCTTTGGTGGCGGTGCTCTCGGGCCTTACTCCCGGTATTGAGATAGATAATGAATACATCAGAAAATGCCTTTCTCAACGTGCTCCCGTGGGGGAAATCTCCACACCCCGTAAGGAAGCCGACGAGTTTGAGATTTTAAGCGGTGTTTTTAATGGGAAAACCACAGGTACTCCCATCACAGTTTTAATCAGAAACACCAACACAAAAAGCAAGGACTATAATGAGATGGCTCTCGTTGCCCGTCCCGGTCACGCAGACTTTACCGCCGAGAGTAAATATCACGGCTTTCAGGACTTTCGAGGCGGCGGACATTTCAGCGGAAGAATCACCTCATCCCTTGTTGCCGCAGGCTCAATCGCCCGTCTTGCTTTAAAGAAAAAAGGCATTGAAATCGGCACACACGTTGCAAAATGTGCAGGAGTAGCTGACAGAGATTTTGAAAACGTAAATGAAGACATAAAGAGTCTTAACGATACATATTTCGCAGTTCTGGACTCAGCTCAGGGCGAGAAAATGCAGGCTGAGATTTTAAAGGCAAGGGAAAATGGCGACAGCGTAGGCGGTGTGCTTGAAACTGCCGTTGTGGGACTTCCCGCAGGTCTTGGTGAGCCTTGGTTTGACAGTATGGAAAGCGTGATTTCTCATCTTTTGTTTTCCATTCCCGGCGTTAAGGGTGTGGAATTTGGCACCGGCTTTGGGCTTTGCGATATGTTTGGCAGTGAGGTAAACGGCTCTCTCAGAGTCGAAGGTGGAAAAATCACCCCCGTAAAGGACTTAAGCGGCGGCATTAACGGCGGAATCACCAACGGCGATGTGCTTAAATTTAGATGTGCGGTAAGACCTACTCCCACAATTTTTAAGGAGCAGGACACGGTAAATATGAAGAGTTTTGAAAACACAACTCTCTCTGCCAAGGGCAGACACGACCCTGCAATTGTGCACAGGGTAAGAGCGGTGGTTGACGCCGCCGTGGCAATTGTTCTTTGCGATATGCTTGCTCAGCGTTTTGGTACGGACTGGGCATTGGAGCAATGTGGTTAAATTAACGACATTGGCACAGGAGGATAAATAATATGCAGTATGGACTTCTGGGCAAGGTGCTTGCCCACTCATTTTCTCCCGAAATTCACGCCTTAATCGGCGATTATGACTATAAGCTTGTGGAGCTTACAGAGGACAGGGTAGAGCCCTTCTTAAAAGAAAGAGACTTTAAGGCAATTAACGTCACCATTCCTTACAAGCAGAAGGTTATCCCTCTTCTGGACGAGGTAAGCGACAGTGCAAAGGCAATCGGTGCGGTTAATACCGTTGTAAACCGTGACGGCAAGCTTTACGGATATAACACAGACTTTGACGGCCTTAAGGCTTTGGTTGAAAGCTTAATCCCCACCTTAGAAGGTTTAAAGGTGCTTATTCTCGGCTCAGGCGGTACAAGCCACACTGCTCAGGCAGTGGCAAAAAGTATGGGTGCTGAAAAGATTATTGTTGCCAGCATTGAGGGTGAAGAGGGCACGGTTTCTTACGAAGAGGCAAAGACTCTTCACTGTGACACAGATTTTCTTATTAACACAACTCCCTGCGGAATGTACCCGAATATCCACACAGTGGCAGTTGACCTTGATATCTTCAAGAATCTTAAGGCATTGGCAGATGTTGTGTATAACCCTCTCAGGACAGAGCTTGTTATGAGGGCTTTGGAGAAGGGTATCCCTGCAAAGGGCGGCCTTTATATGTTGGTTATGCAGGGCATAAAGGCGGCAGAGCATTTCTTCTGTCGTGAAATTGAAAAGTCAAAGGCCGACGAAATTTTCAACACCATAATAAAGAGAAGAGAAAACATTGTTCTTTCGGGTATGCCTTCCTGCGGAAAAACCACTGTAGGCACTTTTCTTGCAGAAGAGCTTGGCAGACCCCTTTATGATATAGACGCTTTAATCGTAAAGAGAGCAGGGTGCGAAATCAGCGAGATTTTCGAGAAAAAAGGCGAGGAGTATTTCAGAGATCTGGAAAGTGCGGTAATTGCTGAAGAGGTCGCTCCTCTTACAGGTGCTATTATCGCCACAGGCGGCGGTGCAGTCTTAAGGGATGAAAACGTAAAGAACCTTAAGAAAAACGGCAAGGTGATTTTCCTTGACAGAGAGCTTTCTCTTCTTACTCCTACCGCCTCAAGACCTACGGCTTCTGATTATGAAGCTATGAAAAAGCGTTTTGAGCAGAGATACGAAAGATACATTTCAAGTGCAGATGTAAGGGTAAACGCCTCGCTTTCTGTACCTGAAGTGGCAGAGAATGTTAAAAAGGAATTTTTAAAATGAAAATTTTAGTTATAAACGGCCCTAACCTTAATCTTCTGGGTGTTCGTGAGCCTTCTGTTTACGGCAAAGAAAGCTACAATGCTCTTATTGAAAAAATTGAGAATTATGCAGAGAAAACGGGCTTTGACGTTGAGTGCAAGCAGTCAAATCACGAGGGAGATTTGGTGGATTTTATCCATCAGGCGTTCTTTAATAAATTTGACGGTATCGTTATAAACCCCGGTGCTTACACCCACACAAGCATTGCACTTTTAGACGCAGTGAAGGCGGTGGGGATTCCCACTGTTGAGGTGCATATTTCCGACTTAAGCAAGCGTGAGGACTTCAGACAGATAAGCTACATTCGTCAGGCCTGCGTCAAGACTATTTCGGGCAAGGGCCTTGAGGGTTATATTGAGGCAATTGACTTTCTCAGGGAGTATGTGAAATGAGAGCAGTTATAAAAAAATCTGTGGCAAAAGGCAGAATTTCGGCTCCGCCTTCCAAGAGTATGGCTCACAGAATGTTAATCGGAGCAGGGCTTTCAAAAGGCGAAAGCGTTATTAAGGGAATTTCCCACTCCGAGGATATGAAGGCAACCCTTGACTGCCTTACTGCCTTGGGTGCAAAGTGGGAAATGACTGGGGACACTGTAAAAGTGCAGGGGACAGACCTTAAAAATCTGCCCGAGGCTCCTCATTTAAAGTGCAGAGAGTCAGGCAGTACCCTGAGATTTTTCATTCCTCTTTGTCTTATGGCAGACAAGGAAGTTACCCTTTCGGGCAGTGAGTATCTTTTTTCACGTCCTTTGGGAATTTACGAGGAAATCTGCCGCAAGCAGGGGATTCTTTATAAGCTCAGCGGCTCAAGCCTTACCCTTAAGGGCGAGCTTAAAAGCGATAATTTTCGCATAAAGGGAAACATCAGCAGCCAGTTTATCACAGGGCTTTTGTTTGTCCTTCCTCTTTTAACGAGCGACAGTACAATTACCCTTATTCCACCTGTTGAGAGCCTTTCTTATATAAACCTTACCATTGAGGCACTGAAGATTTTCGGTGTAGTGATTAAATGGCAGGACGACAAAACCCTCTACATCAGGGGAAATCAGACCTATACACCTGTAAACACCTGTGTGGAAGGGGATTACTCCAACGCCGCCTTTTTCGAGGCTCTTAACGCTTTAGGCGGAGAGGTAGAGGTTGAAAACCTCAGAAGCGACAGCTTACAGGGTGATAAGGTGTATAAAAAGCACTTTCCTGCTCTTTTAAAGGGCACACCCACTATAAACATCAGCGATTGTCCTGATTTGGGGCCTGTGCTTTTTGCCGTTGCAGGTGCAAAGCAGGGAGCGGTTTTCACAGGGACAAAAAGACTTCGCCTTAAGGAGTGCGACAGAGCAAGTGCTATGGCAGAAGAGCTTGCAAAATTCGGCATTGCCGCCACTGTAAAGGAAGATTCCGTGGTGATTTATCCTCACGATTTTCACTCTCCCACTGAGGTGCTTCAGGGGCATAACGACCACAGAATCGTAATGGCACTTACAGTGCTTGCTACCTTAACAGGTGCAGAGATTGAGGGTGCACAGGCAGTACGCAAAAGTATGCCTGACTTTTTTGATAAAATAAAAACAGTAGGGGCAGAGGTGACTTGCTATGATGCTTAATACCAATAAAAATATACTTATCGTAGGCCTTGGACTTATGGGCGGCAGCTATGCTCTGGGCTTTAAAAAGCTGGGCTTTAAGATTTCGGCAATTTCAAGGCGACAGGAAACCATCGACTACGCTATTGAAAACAACATCATCGACGAGGGCTTTACTACTCCTGACCCCGAGGTTATAGGCAAAGCGGATGTTATTGTTTTCGGTCTTTATCCTCAGATTTTTATTCAGTGGATTAAGGACAACCAGCAGCATTTTAAAAGCGGAGCTCTCCTTACAGATGTAACAGGTGTTAAGGGCTCTGTGGTTTACGAGGTGCAGGCAGCTTTAAGGGATGACGTGGAGTTTATTGCAGCTCACCCAATGGCAGGTAAAGAGGTTTACGGCGTGGAAAACGCCGACGAGCGGATTTTCTATGGTGCTAACTACATCGTTACCCCTACAGAGAAAAACACCCCCGAGGCTATTGAGGACTGCCTCGAAATCGGCAGACTTCTGGGCTTTGGCCACGTCAGTGTGCTCACACCGGAAAAACACGACAGTATGATAGGCTTTGTTTCTCAGCTTACTCACTGCATTGCAGTGACATTGATGAACTGCTGTGACGACGAAAACCTTAAGAATTATACAGGCGACTCTTTCAGGGATTTAACAAGAATCGCAAGAATCAACGACAAAATGTGGAGCGAGCTTTTCATTATGAACAAGCCTGCCCTGCTTCACCAGATGCACCGCTTTGAGGACCAGTTTGACCGACTTAAGGCGGCCCTCTTAAACGGCGACGAGGACACAATGCGTGAGATGATGAGAATTTCCACCACCCGTCGAGCATTATTTGACAAGAAATAAGGAGTGTTTTCACTATGAATATGAATTTTATCCGCAAACTGCCCATTCCAAAGGATGTTAAGGAGCAGTTTCCTCTATCTGCCGATTTAGCAAAAATCAAAAAGGACAGAGATATTGAAATCAAGAAAATCTTCACAGGGGAAAGCAACAAGTTTTTGCTTGTTATCGGCCCTTGCTCTGCTGACCGAGAGGACGCCGTTATGGAGTATATCTCCAGACTGAGAGGTTTGCAGGAAAAGGTAGAGGACAAAATCTTTATCATACCCCGAATTTATACAGGTAAGCCTCGTACAACAGGTGCAGGCTACAAGGGCCTTTTGCACCAGCCCGACCCTAATGAGAAGCCCGACCTTTTCAAAGGAATTGTGGCAATCCGTGAGCTTCATATGAGAGCTTTGAGAGAAACAGGCTTTACCTGTGCCGACGAAATGCTTTACCCTGAAAATCACCGTTATCTTTCGGATATTATTGCTTATGTTGCAGTTGGTGCAAGAAGTGTTGAGAATCAGCAGCACCGCCTTACCGCTTCGGGCCTTGAGGTGCCTGTGGGTATGAAAAACCCCACATCAGGCGACCTTACGGTTATGATGAACTCCATTACTGCGGCTCAGAGTGCTCACACCTTTATTTACCGCGGCTGGGAAGCTCAGTCTGAGGGCAATCCCCTTGCTCACGCAATCCTCAGAGGCTATGTAAACAAGCACGGTCAGTGCCAGCCTAATTACCATTACGAGGATTTGATTCTCACTTCCGAAATGTATCAGAAGCACGGACTTAAGAATCCTGCGGTTATTGTGGACACAAACCACGCCAACTCCAACAAGCAGTACCTTGAGCAGATAAGAATCGCCAAAGAGGTGCTTTACAGCAAGCGTCACAACGCAGACATCGGCAAAATGGTAAAGGGTCTGATGATTGAAAGCTACCTTGAGGACGGCACTCAGAAAATCGGCGACTGCATTTACGGCAAGTCTATTACTGACCCCTGTCTGGGCTGGGAAAAGACAGAGCGTCTTGTGCTGGATATTGCAGAGTATCTGTGAAAAGTGAAAAGGTGTTTTTTGAAATCAAAGCCTCGCTGTTTATTAACGGCGAGGCTTTTGTCGTTAGCCACAGTGGAGCGGTATTGTGCCTTGCACAAAGTGAATAGATGGAATATCCGACCTTTGGTCGGAGCGATATATTGACTTCGTCAATTCGATATATTTGCTATGCAAATGCGATATACTGCAAGCAGTGCGATATGTTTGCTTACGCAAACGTTAATGTGGCACGCTTTGCGTGCGATTATAATAAATATTATTGTAGCATTGTAGGGGAAGGTGTACCCATCCGGAAAGGTTTAGTTTAGCAGAAAGTTTGCTCGGACGATTCTTGAATCGTCCCTACAATAGACGTTGATTAAATTTTTAACCCCGCCGTTAATCATAGGTTTAATTTATATCAAACCTTTCCAAAGGCGGAATCGCCCTCGGGTGGCTAACCCGTGGCTAACGACTGGATAACGGGAAAATTTTTCGTTGCAAAACTGTATTGATTGTGGTATATTTATACTGAATAAGTTTAATAATTAAAAGCAAAAGTGCTTTCCAAATTTTTTCAGGAAAGGAATTGATATTATGTGCGGTATTTGCGGCTTTACAGGCGAAGTAAAAGACAGAAGCAAAACCCTTAAGAATATGACAGACGTTATCACTCACAGAGGCCCCGACTCTGAGGGCTTTTTCAGTGATGATTTTATAAATATGGGCTTTCGCCGTCTTTCTATTATTGACGTAGAAGAGGGCCACCAGCCTATTTATAACGAGGACAAAACCTTAGTCCTCACCTTTAACGGCGAGATTTACAACTACCGTGATTTGCGTACTGAGCTTAAAGAGCTGGGCCACACCTTCTATACCGAAACAGACAGTGAAGTTTTAATCCACGCCTTTGAAGAGTGGAAAGAAGATATGCTTATGCGTCTTCGCGGTATGTTTGGCTTTGCTATTTACAACACCAAGGACAAGTCCGTTTTTATTGCCCGTGACTTTTTCGGCATTAAGCCTATGCACTACACTCTTATTGACGGGGATTTGGTTTACGCCTCTGAAATCAAGAGTATCTTAAAGCACCCGAAATTCAAGAAGGAATTTAACGAGCGAGCTCTGGACAGCTACCTGTCTTTCCAGTATGCCGTTCCCCCCGAAACCTTCTTCAAGGGCGTTTACTGCCTTATGCCCGGTCACTTTATGTGGTTTAAAAACGGCGAGATTATGACAGAGAGATATTTTGAGCCTACCTTCAAGCCCGACGAGAATATGAGCGAGGAAGACGCAGTAAACAAAATCGACAAGGTTTTCGAAAACTCCGTTAACGCTCACAAAATCGCCGACGTTGAGGTGGGATGTTTCCTCTCCAGCGGTGTTGACTCAAGCTACGTTTCCACCTATTTTGCCGACCAGAAGACCTTTACAGTAGGCTTTGACTTCGGCGAAAAATATAACGAAATCAGCTGGGCAAGCAGACTTAGTGAGAAAATCGGCGTTGACCACTACACCAAGCTTATTACAAGCGAGGAGTTCTGGGGTGCAGTGCCCGAGGTTCAGTATTTCTGCGACCAGCCTCTGGCAGACCCAAGTTGCATTGCTCTTTACTTTGTTTCTCAGCTTGCCAGCAAGTACGTTAAGGTTGTGCTTTCAGGCGAGGGTGCTGACGAGCTTTTCGGCGGTTATCAGGTTTACAGAAGCCCTATGCACAGTAGAGTGTATCAGGCAATTGTGCCTTATCCTGTTCGTAAGCTTCTTTGCAAAATCGCTCAGAAGCTGCCTGACATCAAAGGCAGAGACTACATCATCCGCAGTACTCATCCTCTTGAGGAGCGTTTCATCGGCAACGCCTATATGTATGAGTATCAGGAGAAAAAAGAGCTCCTGAAAGACCCCTCTATCGCTACCAGACCTCAGGAGTACACCAAAAAGTTCTACCATCGTGCCAGAAAGTACGACGATGTTACCAAAATGCAGTATCTGGACATTAACCTCTGGATGGTGGGTGACATTCTCTTAAAGGCTGACAGAATGAGTATGGCAAACTCTCTTGAGCTTCGTGTGCCTTTCCTTGACAAAGAAGTGTTTAATGTGGCTCGTACAATTCCCACAAGACTCAGAGTTAACAAGCATAACACAAAGTACGCTCTTCGCCAGAGTGCTATGCGTCATATGCCCGAGGACAGTGCTCAGAAGGAAAAGCTGGGCTTCCCTGTGCCCACCCGTGTGTGGCTCAAGGACGAGAAGTACTACAATATCGTAAAGAAGGAGTTTACCTCTCCCACTGCCCAGAAATTCTTCAACATCGACGTGCTGACTCAGTGGCTTGATACTCACTTTGAGGGCAAGGCTGACACTTCCCGTCAGGTGTGGACAGTTTACGTTTTCCTTCTGTGGTACAAGATGTATTTCGGCGAGGTAGACAATCAGGAGATTACAGACGAAGCTGTTGCCGAGGTACAGCAGGCTATAGACAGCGTTGAGGAAACCTCAACCAACATCGGCGAAATGATTAACACCGATGAGTTTGACGCTTTCTTCGGTATGGCAGGAGAGGCTTCAGAAGAAAACACAGAGAGTGCAGAGAGCACAGAGAATACAGAAATTAAGGAAAAAACAGAATCTTCTTCTGAAAATTAAATTAAGGATTATTTGGATTTTTTGAAAAAATGAAAAGGAGGTAAGAAGTATGATTCATTTTGACAAAATTGTTCCCACAACAGCCCAAACTGCTGTTGCACTGGGCTGTTTTGACGGAATACATCTTGCTCACCGCAAGGTTATTGATGAGGTTTTAAAGTGCAGAGCCGAGGGGCTTGTTCCCTCAATGTTCACCTTTGCAGACTACGCCAACAAGGGCGTTTCCAAGCGTATCTACACTCAGCAGGAAAAGCTTAACGAGCTGGAAGCCCTTGGTATTGAGCTGGTTTATTGTGTGCCTTTTCCCGAGGTTTGCCTGATGTCGGCGTCGGTTTTCGTTACCGACGTGCTCAGGGACAGCCTTAACGCCAAAAAGGTTTTCTGCGGCTTTAACTATAAATTCGGCAGAGGCGGTACTTCTGACGTTTCTGTTCTTAAGTACCTCTGTGAAAAAGAAGGTATCGAGGTTGTGGTTGTGGATGAAATCCAACTTGACGGCGTGACGGTTTCTTCTTCTGAAATCAGACGTCTGCTTGACGAGGGTGACATTGCCACCGCTTCCAAAATGCTCAACAAGCCCTTTGCTTTGTTTGGCGAGGTTGTCCACGGCAACGCTCTGGGCAGAAAAATGGGTATCCCCACCATAAACGTAGGCACAGACGCCACAAAGCTTCTGCCCAAGTACGGTGTTTACGGTGCCGTTGTTTACATAGACGGCGACCCTACACCCCTTAAGGCGGCTCTTAACATCGGTATGCGTCCTACTGTTGGCGGTGAAGAGCCCACTGTTGAGGCTTTTATTATTGACGAATGCGGCGACTTCTACGGCAAGCACGTTAAGGTTGAGCTGGTGGAGTATATCCGCGAGGAAAAGAAATTTGCCACCCTGCAGGATTTGCAGTACGCTATTGAAAGCGATATCGAAGCTATCCGCAAGGTTCTGGCTTAAACTTAACATCACAGCCTGACTTCTCATAAGGAGTCAGGCTGTTTTATTTGGTGGATTATAATATTATTGGTGCAGTATGCAAAAGATAATATAATTTATATAGAGAACAGGGTATGGCGAAACGAAGCTTCAACAATAAACTATTGCGAAGTGATTAGATGGCGTGTATAATATAAATAGAATTACGATAGTACCGGAGGAAAGAAGTATGATTTTGTATCACGGAAGTAACCTGACAGTATCAGAACCAAAACTGATTGCACAAAACCGCTTTCTTGACTTTGGATATGGCTTTTATACCACTACAAACAGGACTCAGGCAATCGGATTTGCTGACAAAGTAACCAAACGACGCAAAGAGGGAAGCCCTACTGTCAGCATTTATGAAATTAACGAAGAAAAGGCTTTTGCAGAATGTTCTGTGTTAAGATTTGACGCACCCGATGAGGCGTGGCTGGATTTCGTATCTGAAAACAGAGCCGGAAATTATAACGGTAAGTCCTATGATTTCGTATATGGACCTGTTGCAAATGATGATGTTTACACAACCTTTACACTTTATATAGCAGGTGTTTTTACCAAAGAGCAAACTATTGAAGCTCTGAAGGTCAAAAAACTATATAATCAGTTGGTACTTTCCTCGGAAAAGGCACTTTCTTTTTTGAAGTTTATTGGTACATTGTCGGAGGAGGAACTTTAATGGAACAGAAAAAGTTTGAGGCTATGCTTGTGTTGATTGTTCCCAAAGTAATTGGTTTGATTACTGAAAACTTTAAGATGGATGAAGTGACAGCAACAAAAACTTTTTATGAATCTAAAGTGTATTCTCTGTTAGAACAGGAGGATACAAAGCTATGGCATCTTAGTCCGCTGACTCTTTTCAATATGTATGATGAAGAACGAAAGACAGGCAACATCACATTTCCGGAGGGATGAAAATGAGCCGACAAGGCGATTTTTTAATTTATTGCATAGAGCAGTATAAATCAGCAAAACAAATGACAGGTAAACAGGTGTCTGAATTATTCAGCCAATATAGTGTGTGGGAGTATATCTACTCCTGTTTTGAAGCCTTGCATACAACCGGTATAAACTATATTATTGATGATATTGACCGATATGTAGAAACAAGAAAACTTGCTAAGGTATAATTGAATATTTTAAATACCGTAATTTTTTTAATCATTCTCGCCACTATATCTTGTGGTAGAGGGCAGACCGACCACAAGAGCCTAAAACTCCCTCAAACCCCGATTAGAGCAGGGTTTGGGGGATTTCTGCGTCTTTTTTTAAGGCTTTTTAATTCTTATTTATCATTAAAGATTAACAAAATTGTCACAATATATTGTGGTTTTCCTCTTGACAAACCACAAAGATTTGTGCTAATATCATCTCAGACGCAAATTTCAGAAAATTATAAGAAAGGATTTTGATTATGTATAAGGTTATTAAAAGAGATGACTCCGTTGTAGAATTTGACCTTGCTAAAATCTCAAATGCCATTCAGCAGGCTTTTGAGGGTATCAATAAGGAATACCACCCCTCTGTTGTAGATTTTCTTGCTCTTAAGGTTACAGCCGATTTCGAGCCCAAGATTTCTAACAATATGATTGCAGTTGAGGACATTCAGGATTCTGTTGAGGACGTTCTGATTCAGGCAGGCTACGCAGACGTTGCCAAGGCTTACATTGTTTACCGTCGTCAGAGAGAAAAGGTGAGAAAGATTAAGTCCACCATCCTTGACTACAAGGAAATCGTTGACAACTACGTTAAAATCAACGACTGGCGTGTTAAGGAAAACTCCACCGTTACATATTCCGTAGGCGGTCTTATTCTCTCTAACTCAGGTGCGATTACCGCTAACTACTGGCTTTCTGAAATCTACGACAAAGAAATTGCCAACGCTCACAGAAACGCAGATATCCACATCCACGACCTTTCTATGCTCACAGGCTACTGTGCAGGCTGGTCTTTAAGACAGCTTATTGAGCAGGGTCTTGGCGGTATCACAGGCAAGGTTACTTCTTCTCCTGCAAGCCACCTTGCAACACTGTGCAATCAGATGGTTAACTTCCTCGGCATTATGCAGAACGAGTGGGCAGGTGCTCAGGCTTTCTCTTCCTTCGACACTTACCTTGCTCCCTTTGTTAAGGCTGATAACCTCAGTTATGATCAGGTTAAGAAGGCTCTTGAGTCCTTTATCTTCGGTGTAAATACTCCTTCCCGTTGGGGTACTCAGGCACCTTTCTCCAATATTACTCTTGACTGGGTAGTTCCACCCGATCTTTCCGAGCAGCCTGCAATCGTAGGCGGCAAGCCCCAGCCCTTTAAGTACAAGGACTGCAAAAAGGAAATGGATATGATAAACAAGGCGTTTATCGAGATTATGATTGAAGGCGACGCCAACGGCAGAGGCTTCCAGTATCCCATTCCCACATACTCTATCACAAGAGATTTTGACTGGTCCGACACAGAGAACAACCGTCTTCTTTTCGAGATGGCTTCCAAATACGGCACACCTTACTTCTCAAACTACATCAACTCCGATATGGAGCCCAACGATGTTCGTTCTATGTGCTGCAGACTTCGCCTTGACCTCAGAGAGCTGAGAAAGAAGTCCGGCGGTTTCTTCGGCTCAGGCGAGAGCACAGGCTCTATCGGCGTTGTTACTATCAACATTCCCCGTATCGCTTACCTTGCTGAGAACGAGGCAGACTTTATGAAGCGTCTTGACTTTATGATGGACGTTTCTGCACGTTCCCTTAAGATTAAGCGTGACGTTATCACAAAGCTTATGAACGAGGGTCTTTACCCCTACACAAGACACTACCTCGGCACATTCAACAACCACTTCTCCACCATCGGCCTTGTTGGTATGAACGAGGCAGGCCTTAACGCCAAGTGGATAGGTAAGGATATGACTCACAAGGAGTGTCAGGACTTTACAGAGAGAGTCTTAAATCATATGAGAGAGCGTCTTTCCGACTATCAGGAGAGATACGGCGACCTCTATAACCTTGAGGCTACTCCTGCCGAGAGTACCGCTTTCCGTCTTGCAAAGCACGACAAAAAGCGTTACCCCGATATCATCACCGCTAACGAAGAGAGCGGCACACCCTACTACACCAACAGCTCTCACTTGCCTGTTGGCTACACAGAGGATATTTTCTCTGCTCTTGATGTTCAGGATAAGCTTCAGGTGCTTTACACTTCAGGTACAGTATTCCACGCATTCTTAGGCGAGAAGCTCCCTGACTGGCAGTCTGCTGCAAAGCTTGTTCGCACAATTGCAGAAAACTACAAGCTTCCTTACTACACTCTTTCTCCCACATATTCCGTTTGTAAGAACCACGGCTACCTTCAGGGTGAGCAGTTCACCTGTCCTCACTGCGGTGAAAAGGCAGAGGTTTACAGCCGTATTACAGGCTACTACCGTCCCGTTGCCAACTGGAACGACGGCAAGAGCCAGGAATACAAGGACAGACTTGTGTATAACATTGCAAACAGCAAGCTGAATAAAAAGGGTGCAGCCGCAGAGAATAATGACAATGTAACCGAGCTCACTTCTGCAAAGCTTGCAGACGGTCTTTACCTCTTTGCTACCCAGACTTGCCCCAACTGCAAGGCTATGGCTACACTTCTGGATAAAGCAGGTATCGGCTTTGAGAAAATCTTTGTTGAGGACAACAAGGAGCTGGCTACCGATTTAGGTCTGCGTCAGGCTCCCACTCTGGTTGAGGTTAAGGGCAACGAAGTTACAAAGTACGAAAACGTAGTTCCCATCAAGACCTTTATCGCTAACAAGATTAAAGGCATTTGCTGACCGTTAGCCACGGCAGGCGAAAATAGTAAATAATCAATACATAGAGGGGTCTCGTCAGAGGTCCCTCTTGGAAATTTAAGAGAAAAGAACAGATAAGAAAAGTTAAAAGTAAAGGGTCGCTATCCTTAGGATTTTTATTTTATTACAAAGACACACGAAGTGTGCTACACTTTTCACTTTTCGTTTTTCACTGTTCACTCCTGAAAGGTGTTCTTATGTACGACATTATCATCATCGGCGGCGGCCCTGCAGGGCTTACCGCTGCTATTTACGCAAGGCGTGGGGGTAAATCCGCTTTGGTGCTTGAGAAAGCTTCATTTGGCGGTCAGATTACCTATTCGCCTAAAATCGAAAATTTCCCTTCCCTTGTTTCTGTAAGCGGCACAGAGCTTGCCGACAAAATGATGGAGCAGGCACTCTTTCAGGGTGCAGACGTTGAGCTTGAAGAGGCTATTTCAGTAGAAAAAGCAGGGGACGTTTTCAAGGTTACTACCGATTTTTCAGAGTACGAGGCTAAAGCCGTTATCATTGCCACAGGTGCAAAGCACCGCCTTTTAGGTGCTGAGGGCGAGGAAAATTTGGTGGGCAAGGGCATTTCTTTCTGTGCCGTTTGCGACGGTGCCTTTTACAAGGACAAAGAGGTTATGGTTATCGGCGGCGGCAACTCTGCTGTTGTTGAGGCTACTCTTCTGGCCGAAATCTGCAAAAAGGTAACAGTTGTGCAGAATCTCTCTTATCTCACCGCTGAGAAAACCACCGCAGACGCCCTTATTCAGAGAGAAAACGTTGAGGTTATTTACTCCACAGTTGTGAAAGAGTTTGTAGGCGAAAATGACCTTGAGGCAGTTGTGCTTAAGAATGACAACGGCGAGGAAATCACCCTTAAGCCCGAGGGTGTTTTTGTAGCTATCGGGCTTGCTCCCGAAAACTCTGCCTTTGAAAACCTTGCTCAGCTTAACGAGCAGGGCTACATTGTGGCTGACGAGAGCTGCCTCACAAAGACCGAGGGTGTTTTTGTAGCAGGGGACTGCCGCACAAAGCAGGTGCGTCAGATTGCTACTGCTACTGCTGACGGTGCCGTTGCTGCCTTAAAAGCCATTGAATTTATAGACCGCTAACCGCGGTGGGTAGTTCCGCCTTTTGAAAGGAAAGATAAAACTTTTAAGCTTCATAAACGGCGGTATCAAAAGTAAAAAACTATAATTGCACGCACAGCGTGCCACCGCAATGTTTGCAAAGCAAACACATCATTTTGCGTCAGCAAAACATCATTAGCCGTGCTACATCATTTCGCCAAAGGCGAAACATCATTCCCACCATCGGTGAAATTAAAAGTAAATATTAAACTGACAGCAAAACCGTCGTTTGATTAGCGACGGTTTTTTTATGTATTTATAAATTAAACAGGTCTATTTTGCAAAAGTTGTCATATATTTTATTCCCTGTTTTTGGTATTATAATCTTGCAGACGGCGGTTTCCGTTTTTGGAAGGTTATTTGGGAATAGGATTTGTTTTGGAAGCCGTCGCCTGCTTTGTTATTGCTTTTCGGGGTGTATCTGTGATAAAATAAACATATATGGTTATTTATTTCAGGGAGGAGGAGAAAATGGCGAAGATTGAACGTCCTGAGGCAAAAGAGCTTATACGTCTTGCTCAGGCTCAGCTTAATGCTTTCAGGCTTATTGCAGACAGCGAACCCACCCAGTCGGACTCTGTGAGAGCCTGTGCCAACAACCTGTATAACGCAAAGCTCAAGGCTTCTCTTGAGGCTATGGAGGTTGAGCACCTTTCCAGAGGCAGGCAGGGTATAAGGGTTTCTCTTTTGCGTGACAAGGGCTACACCAATATGTATCAGGTAAGCAACCTGAGTTTTTCTCAGATTTGTGCTATAGACGGCCTTGGAGAGCAAAGTGCTCAGAAGATTATGGATATCACCCGTCAGGTGGTTGAAAACACCAAGGAAAACCTTAAGGTGAGGATTAACCCCGACTGTCCTGCGGCGGAAGACGAGGCTCTTGTAAAGGCTTTGTATGTGTTTCTTAAGAATAAGCCCTTAAGAAGCCGTGCTTCGGGTATTCTTGAAAGCAACGAAAATGAAGCTCTGGCAGAGATAAATGCTCTTAAAAAAGCACAGAATGGCTTAAGCTGGCTTTTTGCTTCCAAAGCTAAAAAGCAGGCGGCACAAGGAGCTTCTCAGAGCCTTTCTGCAAGGCTTTCTTCTGATTTCGGAAACAGTGAAATCACAAGCACCTTTACTGCCAACAACAACGCAAACGCCTCAGCTTGCTTTGCTGATTTCATCCAAAACCCCGTTAGTTATTACACCGAGCTCGAGAGGATTTCCACTGCTTTTCAGAAAGGAAGTTTGGAAGATACAGGGCTCTCAAGTCAGCTTCTGGCTGAGATTCAGGCTCACAACTTAAATCTTCAGGGCCTGAGAGCTACCTTGAGAAGCTATCAGGAGTTTGGCGTTAAGTACATAGTCCACCAAGGTAAAACCCTCTTGGGAGATGAAATGGGCCTTGGCAAAACTATGCAGGCCATTGCCTCTATGATTGCTTTAAGAAACGAAGGCAAGCACCATTTTATGGTGGTTTGTCCTGCCAGTGTGCTTATTAACTGGTGCAGAGAAATAAGCAAATTTTCCGACTTTGAGGTTACGAAGGTTCACGGAGAAGACGAAGAAGCACTTCTTCACTGGCGAAAAAACGGCGGTGTGGCGGTGACTACTTACGAGTCTGTCAGCCGTTTTGATTTGCCTGAGAAGTTTAAGTTTGCTTTTCTTGTGGCAGACGAGGCTCACTATGTGAAAAACCCCGAAACCAGAAGGACAAAGGCTCTTGTTTCCTTACTGCAAAAGGCTGAGGGTGCTCTCTTTATGTCGGGCACACCCTTGGAGAACAAGGTAGAGGAAATGTGCTTTCTGGTAAGCCTTCTTAACAAAGAAATCTCACGGGAAATCGAAGAGGTGAAGTACATCTCCACCGCAGAGCAGTTCAGAGCTCAGCTTGCTCCCGTTTATTTAAGGCGAACACGAGAGGATGTGCTCAAGGAGCTTCCTGAGCTTACGGAAAAAGAGCAGTGGTGCGAGATGAACGCTTCTGAAAGCCTTGCTTACCGTAAGGCGGTAGACAGCGAAAACTTTATGGCAATCCGTCAGGTAAGCTGGAACGTAGATGACCTTTCTCAGTCCTCTAAGGCTCAGAGGCTTTTAGAGCTTTGTGACAAGGCGAAGGAAGAAAACCGCAAGGTTATTGTTTTCTCGTTCTTCCGTGAAACTCTTAAAAAGGTGCAGGCTCTTCTTAATGAACGTGCTATGGAGGTTATCACAGGCGAGGTTTCTCCTCAGAGGCGTCAGGAAATTGTGGATGAGTTCACAAAGGCTGAGGCAGGCAGTGTGCTTATCAGTCAGGTACAGGCAGGCGGCACAGGGCTTAACATTCAGAGTGCCAGTGTGATTATTTTCTGCGAGCCTCAGATTAAGCCCAGTATTGAAAATCAGGCAATAAGCAGGGCGTACCGAATGGGTCAGGTGAGAGATGTTCTGGTTTACAGGCTCTTAAGTGACGAAACCATTGACGAGCGTATGCTTGAGATTTTAAGGAACAAGCAGGTTGCCTTTGATAATTTTGCCGACAAGTCTGTTGTGGGCGAAGAGGCTCTTGAGCTTGAGGAAAGCTCAAAGACTCAGGCAAGCTGGATAAAGGAAATGGTAAAAGCCGAGAAAGAAAGGCTTTCCAAAGTATAAATAAACAAATAAATTAAATGTTTGACACCTGTTATATATAGGTGTAAAATATAATTGACTTTAAGATGAAATTTTTCAAACTTGAAAGGAGTTTTTACAATGGGACTTATTAAAGCAGGCGTAGGCGCCGTAGGTTCAGTAATGGCTGACCAGTGGAAAGAATATTTCTACTGTGACGCTATGGGTTTTGACGTTCTCGTCAAAAAGGCTGACAAACGTGTCAGCGGACGTTCTTCAAACACAAAGGGCAGTGATAACATTATCTCCAACGGCTCTGTTATTGCTGTTGCAGACAAACAGTGTATGATTATCGTTGACCAGGGTAAGGTTGTTGAGATTTGTGCAGAGCCCGGCGAGTTTGTATGGGATGCTTCCACAGAGCCCTCTCTTTTTACAGGTAAGCTGAGCAAGAGTATTCTTGATACCTTCAAGGCTATCGGCAAGCGTTTCACCTTTGGCGGCGACACAGGTAAGGACCAGAGAGTTTACTACATAAACACAAGAGAGATTCAGGACAACAAGTTCGGTACTCCCAACCCCATTCCCTTCAGGGTTGTTGACTCCAAGATTGACCTTGATGTAGACGTAAGCCTTCGCTGCTCAGGTATTTATTCTTATCAGATTGAAGACCCCATTCTCTTCTACACAAACGTAAGCGGTAACGTTACTGATGAATTTACAAGAGCTGAGATTGACCATCAGCTCAAGACAGAGTTCTTAAGTGCTCTTGCACCTTCTTTCTCAAGAATTTCTGCTCTTGAAATCAGACCTAACGAAATCCCTGCTCATATGCCCGAAATGGAAGCAGCAGTAAACGACGCTCTTAAGGCAAAGTGGCTTGAGCTCAGAGGCTTAAAGGTTGTTTCTGTTGCTATGAACGTTCCCATTATGCCCGAGGAAGACCAGCAGATGCTCAAAGACGCTCAGCGTGAAGCTCGTCTTCGCAATCCCGGTCTTGCCGCTGCTCATATGGTTGAGGCTCAGGCAGAGGCTATGAAGACTGCTGCAGGTAATCAGGGCGGTGCTATGATGGGCTTTATGGGTATGAATATGGCTCAGGCTGCAGGCGGTATGAACGCAGGTAACCTCTTTGCTATGGACCAGCAGAACAGGGCTGCTCAGGCTCAGGCTCAGGCACAGGCTGCTCAGACACAGGCTAATGCAAACGCCTGGACTTGCGCTTGCGGTGCTACTGCAACAGGTAACTTCTGTCCTCAGTGCGGTGCCAAGAAGCCCGAGGCAAAGCCCGCTTCTTCGTGGACTTGTGCTTGCGGAGCTACTGCAACAGGCAAATTCTGTCCCGAGTGCGGTGCTAAAAAGCCCGAAGAGCAGAAGGGTTGGACTTGTGCTTGCGGCGAAGTAAACCTTGGCAAGTTCTGTGCAGAGTGCGGTGCCAAAAAGCCCGAGGGTGCACCCCTTTACAAGTGCGACAAGTGCGGCTGGGAGCCCGAAGACCCCAAGAATCCTCCCAAGTTCTGCCCTGAGTGCGGCGACATCTTCGACGACTCTGACAAGCAGTAATTTAACATAAAACCTATATCGGCTCCTCATTTCCGAGGAGCCGAAAAAACAGTAAAGGAGAGGGTAAAATGTCAACACTTCTTGACTATAAATGTCCTTGTTGCGGCGGTGCTATTGAGTTTAACACCACTGCCCAGAAAATGAAGTGTCCTTATTGTGACACCGAGTTTGAAATGGACGCCTTAAGAGAATATGACCAGGAGATTCAGAATGATACTCAGGACGAAATGAACTGGGACACCGAGGCAGGTGCACAGTGGCAGGGTGAGGACGAAAACTTCGCAACCTACGTTTGCCAGTCCTGTGCAGGTGAGATTATCTGCGACAAGACTACTTCTGCTACAACCTGTCCCTATTGCGGCAACCCTGTTGTTATGAAGGGCAATATCTCAGGCACTCTCAAGCCTGACTACATCATCCCCTTTAAGCTGGACAAAAAGGCGGCAAAGGACGGTTACTTCAACCACATCAAGGGCAAAAAGCTTCTGCCCAGAATTTTCAAGGACAATAACCACATTGACGAAATCAAGGGTATGTATGTTCCTGTGTGGCTTTTTGACGCAGGGGCTGACGCAAACATCCGCTACAAGGCTACCCGTGTAAGACACTGGAGCGACAGCAGATACGAGTACACCGAAACCAAGTATTTCGCAATTTTAAGAGCAGGTAACATTGCTTTTGAGCGTGTGCCTGTTGACGGAAGCGAAAAAATGGACGACGCTCTTATGGAGTCTATCGAGCCCTATAACTTCAACGAGGCAGTGGATTTTAGGACTGCTTATATGGCAGGATACCTTGCCGACAAGTACGACGTTACTGCCGAGCAGAGCATAGACAGAGCAAATCAGCGTATCAAAAACTCCACAGAGGAAGCCTTCCGCTCCACTGTGCAGGGTTATACCACAGTTATGCCCGAGTACAGTAACATCCGCCTCAATAACGGTAAGGCAAAGTACGCCCTTTATCCCGTGTGGATTCTTAACACCACCTACGAGGGTCAGAAATACACCTTTGCTATGAACGGTCAGACAGGTAAGTTTGTAGGCGATTTGCCCTGCGACAAGAGCCTTTTCAAAAAGTACCTCTTCTCAATTGCAGGTATCGCTTCAGCGGCGGCTTTTGCTTTAAGCTGGCTTATTTATCTTATTTTTTAAGGGGGTAGAGTGAAATGAAAAAGATTATTGCAGTTTTATTCTGCCTTATGCTCACACTTTCAGTGTGCTTTACGGCTCACGCCGACACCATCCCCTCAGAAAGACTTCAGCCCAGACTGGTTGACGGTGCAGACATCCTTTCTTCCGGCGAAGAGGCTGACCTTCTGGCTCAGCTTGATTCTGTAAGCGAGAGCTTGCAGTTTGATGTTGTAATTGCCACAACCTACGGCCTTGGCGGAGATTACATCCGTGATGTTGCCGACGATTATTACGATTACAACGGCTTCGGTTTTGGTGCAAACCGTGACGGCTGTGTTCTTCTTGTGGATATGGAGGGCAGAGATTGGTGGATTTCCACCTGCGGCTACGGTATCACCGCCTTGACAGACGCAGGCATTGATTATATCGGCGAGCAGTTTACAGAGGATTTGTCCGACGGCAACTACTACGACGCCTTCGAAATCTATGTAGAGCAGGTTGAGGATTTTGTAAAACAGGCAGAAAGCGGCAGCCCCTACGACACAGGCAATATGCCTAAAGAGGGCTACAACTGGTTCTGGGGTATTGTGATTTCTGTTGGCGTAGGTTTTGTGATTGCTCTTATTTCTGTTCTTGTTATGAAGGGTCAGCTCAAGAGCGTAAGACGTCAGCCTGCCGCAAAGGATTATATGGTTGCAGGCAGTATGAACGTTACCGCAAGCAGAGATATGTTCCTTTACAGAAATGTTCGCAGACGTGAGAAGCCTCAGAACTCCTCAGGCGGCTCAAGCACACACCGCTCATCTTCAGGCTCAAGCCACGGCGGTGGCGGCGGTAGTTTCTAGTTTTATTCGCCTTGCGGCGAGTTATATTGCTACGCAGTGTTATTCGGCTAATGCCGAGTGGTATTGCCTGCGGCAGTTATAGTGCGAATAAAATACCACTAAAACCAAAGGTTTTAATACCACTTTTGCGAAGCAAAAATACCACTCTGCACAGGGTGCAGAATAAAACTCAAAACTAAAAAGACGGTGGTGATAGCTATGGCAGAAAGTCTTTTGAGGGACAAATCAAAGCAATTTGCAAAAGATATTGTATATTTGTGCCGAAATATGAAAGCAAACCGCAAAGAAGCGGTTTTGGTCAATCAGCTATTACGCTCTGCAACATCAATCGGTGCTAATATTCACGAAGCTCAATACGCTCAGAGTAAAAATGATTTCATTTCAAAACTGGAAATCGCACAGAAAGAATGTTACGAAACAGAGTATTGGTTGGAATTGTTGTATGAAACAGAGTGTTTTGAGGAAGCGGAATATACCACACTTCAGAATAATTGCGGTTCTATCCGCAGAATGTTAATTTCATCTTTGAAAACAATTAAATCAAAGTAAATAAAAAGAGAAGGCTCAATCTGAGCCTTCTCTTTTTTATATACCAAACTCTTCTTTGATTTTGTCTACAATGTTGTTTTTGGCGAGGGTGTAGGCTATGCGGATAATGCTCAGCACTGTGTCCCCTGTGGCAGAGCCGTGGCCTTTGATTACAGGCTTTTTAACGCCTAAAAGCACCGCACCGCCCTGAGTATTGTAGTCGTATTTCTTGGTAAGGCTTGAGGCGAAAGCTTCAAGCTTTTCTTTTTCTTCACCCTCAAGAGTCTGTGCGTAATCGGAAATTTCCTTAATCACGGTGGTTGTGCCGCTTTCTAAGGTTTTCAGGAGCACATTGCCCGAGTAGCCGTCTGTGGCGATAACGTCGGCGTCTGTGGTGAGCACAGTGCTGCCCTCGATATTTCCCAGAAAGTTAAGGCTTGATTCTCTCAAAAGCTTGTTGGTTTCCTTAATGAGAGTCGTGCCCTTGGAGTCCTCGGCACCATTTGAGAGAAGTCGCACTTTGGGGTTTTCTACGCCCTTTGCCTTCATATAGGCACTGCCCATTTTTGCAAAGCTGAGGATTTTGTCCGCAGGACAGTCAAGGTTTGCTCCGCAGTCACTAAGGCAGATGTATTCACCATTTTTCTTTAAAAGCTCGCAGAGGAGCACAGGAGTAAGTGTAGGACAGAGAGGACGGAGAATCATCATAGAAGAAACCATAAGAGCACCTGTTGAACCGCAGGAAACAAAAGCCTCGATATCCTCAGTTTTACTGCAAAGGCTTATACCCTTAATCATAGAAGAATCTGCCTTTGTGCGAAAAACTTCCATAGGGTTGTCTGTGTTATTAACAACATCGGAGCAGTTTATAACCTCGTATTGGTCAGGGTTTACGTTCTCTTCCTTAAGAATGGGACTAAGCACCTCTTCTGTGCCCAGAATGTAAACAAAAAGCTCTTTGTTTTCTTTTATGGCGTCAATAACGCCGGAGAGAAGCAGACTTTCGTTTTTGTCTGCTCCCATTAAATCAACTGCAATTTTTATCATCTATAATCTTAACCTCTTTCTCGTTGACGAAGTCAACATATCGTGCCTTGGCATATGGGGTGCAAAGCACATATCGCAATTTCAAATGAATTTATATCGCTGACAATTTATTGTCAGTCCTCATATCCTTTGGGATTATTTTTCTGCCAGTTCCAGGAGTCCTTACACATATCAAAAAGTGTAAGCTCTGCTTTCCAGCCTAAAAGCTTCTTTGCCTTGTCTGCAAGAGCAAAGCTTGTGGCAATGTCGCCGGGACGGCGAGGCAGAAGCTTAACGGGGATTTTAAGGTCGTTGGCCTTTTCAAAGGTGCTTACAACCTCAAGAACGCTGTTGCCTTTTCCTGTACCCAGATTTATAGCCTCAACACCCTGAGTCTTGAGAGCGTAGTTAATGGCGGCAACGTGGCCTCTTGCAAGGTCCACAACGTGGATGAAATCCCTCACGCCTGTGCCGTCGGGGGTGTCGTAGTCTGTGCCGAAAACGCCTAAGTATTCTCTTACGCCAACGGCTGTCTGGGTGATGTAAGGCATAAGGTTGTTGGGGATTCCGTCGGGAGCTTCGCCAATAAGACCACTGGGGTGAGCACCGATGGGGTTAAAGTATCTTAAAAGAATTGCAGAGAGCTCTTCCCAGGAAGCGGCGAAATCTCTGACAATCTGCTCAATCATAAGCTTTGTGTTGCCGTAGGCATTGGTAGAAGTTGAGGTGGGCATTTCCTCGTTAAAGGGAGCTTTGTTTTTGTCGCCGTAAACTGTGGCAGAGGAGCTGAAAACAAAGGTTTTGCAGTTCTTTTCTTTCATAACCTCAAGAACAGAGAGAGCGGTGTCAAGGTTGTTGCGATAATAGGCAAGGGGAATACGGGTGGACTCGGGCACACTTTTATATCCTGCAAAATGCACCACGCCCTGAACCTCGTTTTCTTCAAAAACCTTCATAACGTCTTCTTTTACTGCAACGTCGATTTCATAGAAAAGAGGCTTGACCCCTGTGATGGTTTCGATTCTCTCAAGAACCTTTTTGCTGGAGTTTGAGAGGTTGTCGGCAATAATAACCTCGTAACCCTCTTTAATCAGCTCAACGGCTGTGTGAGAGCCGATAAAGCCCATTCCGCCTGTAAGTAAAATAGCCATAATGTCACCCCGAAAAATGTAGATTTATACACTAAGTTTATATTAAAACAGGACTCTTGTCAATAATAAAAGGCAGGTGACGCTTGTCACCTGCCTTAATGCTAAAAAGTAATATTCAGCTTAATCAGCCTACGAAGTAAACGTCCATTTCCTTCTCTGCACCGTCAGCTACGAAGTAAGCCTTGCTCTCTTCGGGCTTGAGGTAGATGGAGATGTTCTTTGCAGCCTCGCCGTTAGCCTTAACTACGTTAGCGATAACGTCGTTGATAGCTACCTGAGCGCCTGCGAACTCAACGAAAACTTCTACCTTAGGCTCAGCCTTCTTTGTTGTCTTCTTTGCAGCAGCCTTCTTAGCAGGCTTTTCTGCCTTAACCTCAGCCTCAGCAGCCTTAGTTTCAACCTTAGCCTCAACCTTTGTTTCAGCCTTAACTTCTGCCTTGGGCTCAGCCTTCTTAGTAGCTGTCTTCTTTGTTGCAGCCTTCTTAGCAGGAGCCTTTACCTCTGCCTCTGCCTTAACTGTCTTCTTCTCTTCTGTCTTTGCAGCCTCAGTAGCCTTAGCTGCTGTTGTCTTCTTTGTTGCCATAATAAAATATCCTTTCTAAACTTAAAGTAGTATGCGCGATATATCTTAAAGAGGTATTTCCTCTATGGGTATTATATATTTATGTTTTTTCAATGTCAAAGGAGTTAGGCGAATTTCTACTTTTGCCATAAAAAAACCGCTCTACAGAGCCGTTATATGGTCATACCCAACATAAGAAATGCAGGTTTTTTGTGTATTTTACAGGCTTTTTTGTGAGCTTTACTATATTTTCCTGCCTTGCATTGTAGCAATATACAAAATCCTCGGTTTTTCTTTTACCTTTCTTTTCAAGGTTGAAAAAACTCTTGTGAAAAGGTATACTTTAAAAAGAACAAAGGGGTGAGCTTATGGCTAAAAAACCTAATCAGAAATTAAAGCTTCTTGTCCTCAAGGACATACTTATGAAGCACAGCGACGAAAGCCACGGCCTGACCATAAACGAGATTATCGAAAGGCTCTCGGCTTATGATATTTCTGCAGAGAGAAAGAGCATTTACGACGATTTGCATTTGCTGGAAAGCTACGGGGTGGACATTAACAGCACCAAGGACAAAACCACCCGTTACTACATAGGAAGCAGAGATTTTGAGCTTCCTGAGCTGAAGCTCTTGGTGGACGCAGTACAAAGCTCAAAGTTTATTACGGAGAAGAAATCCCGTGAGCTTATTAAAAAGGTGGGCTCCCTTGCCTCTGATTATGATTCGGGCAAGCTTCAGAGGCAGGTTTTTGTTTCAAACCGTGTGAAAAATCCCAACGAGAAAATCTACTATACTGTGGACGCAATTCACGAGGCTATTTCTTTGCACAGGCAGATTACCTTCTGTTATTACGAGTGGGTCTTAAGCTCTGACAGAGGTGAGAAAATCGTGAAAAGAGCAAGGCACGGCGGCAAGGTTTATAAGGTTTCGCCTTTTTCTCTTGCCTGGGATGACGAGAATTATTACCTCATCGCCTTTGAAAACGAGAGCCAGAGTATCCGCCATTACAGGGTGGACAAAATGGATAAGGTCAAAATCACCGAGGATAAGGTGGAGGGCAAAAAGGCCTTTAAGGGGCTGGATATGGCGACTTATTCCAAAAGCGTTTTCGGTATGTTCGGCGGTGAGCTGACGGATATTAAAGTCAGGGTGGATAATTCCCTTGTGGGGGTTGTTGCCGACAGATTCGGCAAGGACGTTTTTGTTACCAAAGACGGAGAGGAGCACTTTATCTTTACCGCAAAGGTAGTGCCCAGTCCTCAGTTTTACGGCTGGCTCTTTGCTCTCGGCAAAGGTGCAAAGCTTGTTTCTCCTCAGAGTGCGGTAGAAGAGTTTAAAAGCTATCTTGATGAAGTGTGCAGGATGAATGAGGAGTAATTGTGCTTCGCACAAAGTGAATAGTGAAGAAGTGGAACATCCGACCTTTGGTCGGAGCGATATATTGACTTCGTCAATTCGATATATTTGCTCACGCAAATGCGATATACTGCAAGCAGTGCGATATGTTTGCTTACGCAAACGTTTTGGTGGCACGCTTTGCGTGCGATTATAGTTTTTTACCTTTGACACCGCCGTTGATGAAGGTTTAAAGTTTTATCTTACCTTTCAAAAGGCGGAACTGCCCACCGTGGCTAACGGTCAAAAGGTGGAATCGCCCTGCCGTGGCTAACGGCTGTACTGATTATTGGACAGGTTCTTCTTTATAATGAGAGTATCAGAATAAAGGAGGACGCAAAATATGCTTAATTTATGTTTTTTTGTTTTTACTTTTTATGCTCTGGGAGGCATTACATCTATGCTTGCGAAAACTCCCTATACAAAGGGCAGACGTAAAAAGTAAACTGAAAGGAGCCACTGTGAAAATCATTCTTGCGTCGGCATCCCCTCGCCGACAGGAGCTTATATCCCTTATATCTCAGGATGTTGTGTGCCATCCGTCGGGAGTTGAAGAGGTTATCCCTCAGGGGCTTGAGGCAGAGGAGATTCCTCTCTGCCTTGCTTTTCAGAAAGCGGAAGAGGTGGCAAAGCTTTATCCCGATACTCTTGTTATCGGCAGTGACACAGGAGTTATTTTAGGCGAAGAAATCCTCGGCAAGCCTGCCGATAAAGACGAGGCAAGGCGGATGATAACAGAGCTTTCGGGCAGGACTCATAAGGTGGTGACAGGCTGTGCGCTTTTTCAAAAAGGCAGAAGTATGGGCTTTAAAGCCGTTACCGAGGTGGAGTTTTACCCTCTTACGGAAAAGGAAATCGAGGACTATATAAACACCTCTGAGCCTTACGATAAGGCAGGAGCTTATGGTATTCAGGGCAGAGCGAGCCTTTTCGTGAAGGGAATCAAAGGAGATTACTTCAACGTGGTGGGCTTGCCTGTGGCTGAGCTTAAACGGAAAATAGAAAAGTTTCTGGAGGAAGCTTAATGGAGCATTTGTTTATAATTAACCCCAAAGCAGGCAAGAGTGATAGAAGCAAGGAGCTTCTTGAGAAAATAAAAAGTCTGGATACCGATGATAAAATCACGGTGAAAATCACAACCGAGCAGGGAGAAGCGGTTTCGCTTGTGAAGAATCATCTGGAAAATACCGCTGACTTTACCAGAATTTACGCCTGCGGAGGAGATGGCACCGCCAACGAGGTGCTCACAGGTATGGTAGGCTTTGAGAACTGTGCCGTGGGGGTTGTGCCTCTGGGCACAGGTAACGACTTTGTCCGCTCCTTTGAGGAGTTTTCCAAGGAAGATTTTCTGGATATTGAGAAGATGATAAGGGGTGACGACACCCTTGTGGACGTTATGGAGTGCTCAGGCAGATATTCTATGAATATTATGTCCGCAGGCTTTGACTCTGCCATAGCCAAGAATGTTGACAAATTCAAGCGTCTGCCTTTTGTTTCAGGCAGCTTTGCTTATAAGCTTTCCATAATATACTGCATTTTTACAAAACGCAAGCACAGATACAGGGTTATTGTGGACGGCAAAAAGTTCACCGATACGGATATGAGCACACTTCTGGTGGTTGCAGGCAAGGGCAAATACTACGGCGGCGGTATGAAGGCGGCTCCCAAAGCAAGCCTCAGTGACGGCAAAATCGACTTTATGCACGTTGAAACCGTGTCTGTGCCCAAGGTGATTTTTCTGCTGAGCACCTACATAAAGGGCGGCCACGTGGATAACCCCAAGTTTTCCTTTGTGAAAACTATGAAGTGCGACAGCGTCACCTTTGAAAGGGACGACGGAGATATCGACATCGGCTTTGACGGCGAGATTATCTCAATGCATAACCCCACAATCCGCGTTATCCCCAAAGCAGTGAGAGTAATCCTGCCGAAAGTGAAAAAATGTAAAGCCGTTACGGTATAAAAAACAGGCGTTGAGTTTTGCTCAACGCCTGAGTTTTTTGTTTTATTTTCAGGTTTATTTTGTCTTGATGATTGCAAAGGAGGAAGCACCGATTTTTGCGGTTTTGCCGTCAAATGAAGCTTTGCCGATGGTGTAAACTATCTCAAGCTCTGGCTCACTAAAGGGGATTTCGGTATCCTTGCCGCTGGGGTTTACGAAAACTGCGTAATCGCCTCTGCGGTAGGCAAAGGGGTACTTTTCTTTTTCGCCGTAGATAAGCTCAAATTCGCTTTCGTTTCCAAGCTGAGGGATTTCGTGGCGGAGCTTTATGATATTTGTAACGTTCTCATAGATACCGCCTTTTTTGTCCTTCTGATTCTCTACTGTGGGTGCGTTTTCGCTACTGTCAACAGGCAGGTAGAGCTTGTCTTTGCTTGCCTTGGAGAAGCCCAGGTTTTCGCTATGGTCCCACTGCATAGGAGTACGGGAGCCTGTTCTTGAGAAGCCGCCTTCTTTGCTTGTGAGCTCAGTCTGGTAACGCATACCAAGCTCGTCGCCGTAGTAGAGGAAAGGCACACCGGGAAGGGTGAAAATCATAGCGTGGCTGAGCTTGATGGTGTCCTCGTCCATATAGAAGGTGCCTCGGGGCATATCGTGGTTGTTGGTCATAATGGAGATATAGCCCAAGTCCTTGGTACGCTCGTAGTTAACAAGGTACTCGTCAAGGAAGGTGGAGATATCGCCCTTGCCCTCTTTGCAGAAGTAGCTCTTGTTTTCGCCGTCTACAAGGTAACGGAAGAGGGTAGAGTAGCCGTTGCCGAAATGGTCAAGGTAGAAGTCCATATGAAAGCCGCCGTTTTTAATGGAACGCTGAGGATTGCACCATTCGCTTACTAAAGCGGCATTGGGATAATCCTTGTCCATCATCTCTCGGATGTCACGCCAGATAGCGGCTGTGGCGATTTTCTCGTCGTCGTTTTTAACCAGAGAGTCTGCCATATCAACTCTGAAGCCGTCTACGCCAAAGTCAAGCCAGTGACGCATAACGTCCTTAAGTGCCTCGGCAGTAGCCTTTGCAGCCTCACTGTCGTGAGGAAGCTGCCACTGGGGGTGGGTTACATTGTAAAAGCCGTAGTTAAGAGCAGGCTGAGAGGAGAAATAGTTAACAAGATAGTTGCCGTCTCGCTCGCAGATACCGCACATCAGTCTGTACTCACTTGGAGCTTCCCAAACGCAGTTTGTGAAAATATAGCGGTCTGAGAGGTCGCTCTTCTTCGCTTTTTTTGCTTCCTGAAACCAAGGGTGAGTGTCGGAAGTGTGGCCGGGTACAAGGTCAAGAAGAATGTGCATATCCATAGAATGGGCCTTGTCTAAAAGCTCCTTAAGGTCAGCGTCGTTACCGTAACGCTCAGCGATTTTCTTGTGGTCCCTTACGTCGTAGCCTGCGTCCATAAAGGGAGAATCATAAATAGGGTTGAGCCAGATGGCGTTACAGCCGAGGCCCTTTACATAATCGAGCTTTTCTGTGATACCCTTAAGGTCACCGATACCGTCACCGTTTGTATCGTAAAAGCTCTGAGGATAAATTTCATAAAAAACAGCATTTTTAAGCCAGTTTGGCATAAAGTTACCTCCTTAAAATTTATACATCCAATATACCATTTTTATTATGGGTTTGCAATAGCTTTTTTTAGTTTAGAATTATTTTACATCCAAAAACATTCACTTGCAAAAGAGGCTTTCTTTTCATAATATGGAGTGGAAAGGATTGAACCCTATGATAATTGAACAGCTTGACTCCTCAAGGGTGCTCATAAGCCTGAATCTTTCGGATATGGACACCTTTGAGATGAGTGTGGATAAACTGAATATGCGTGAAAACAAGTGCAAGGAAAAGCTCAAGGAGCTTCTGACTCTTGCCTTTGACAAATTTTCCATAAGCACGGAGAAAAAGGCGGTGCTTGTGGAGGCTATGCCTCATAAAGAGGGGCTGCTGATAATGGCACAGGTGGATGTTATGAGGGCGTTTCGCAAGGTTTACCGAATTAAAAAGCCGCCTATGCTGCCTTGTTGCAGATTTTCAGGTGCGGAGAATCTGCTTGCCTGTATGCAGAGGCTGAAGAGCTTTTGCAAAGCAATGGGTGCAAATTCGTTGTGGCTTTATAAAGGGCAGTACTACCTGATTTTTGAGCAAGGGCTTATGCCAAAGGGTGCACTGGAGGTGCTGGGGGAGTACTCGAATTGCAGTAGTGTGGGACTGATAAAAATCGCAAGAATAAAAGAAGCAGGCAAGGAGCTGGCAAAGGGAAACGCGGCGATGTGCATTTGCAAGCAAATGCAATGATGTTTTGCGTTGCAAAATGATGTCGCACGGCTAATGATGTATGCTACGCAAATGATGTGTTTGTGTAAACACAAACATTGCGGTGGCACGCTTTGCGTGCAATCCTATTTTATTTAATATAAATCGGAGCGACCCGAAATTTTCAACTTTGTTATTTTCCCGCCGTTAATCATAGGTTCTATTTATATCTAACCTTTCAAAAGGCGGAACTGCCCTCGGGTGGCTAATGGTTGGTCATTTTTTATAAAAATTTTAGATTTTTTTCCGAAAAAGCTTGCAATCTTTTTTATTTTTGTGTAAAATGTATATGAACATACTCGGTTTTTGGTGTTATTTTTCCAAATCATTCAGGATTTTAACCATAAGATAAAGATTGCGGAGGCGATTTATAATGTCTAACAGATTATTTCAAGGTATAATTCACCAGATGAAGGACGCAATTGACAGGACTATCGGCGTTGTGGACGAAACTTCAGTTGTTATTGCCTGCTCTGAGCTTGGCAGAATCGGCGAGGTTAACGAAAACATTACTTCCGAAACCCTCAGTGCAACTGTTCCTTTCGTTATTAACGGCTACACCTACAAGGCTTTCGGCAACTCTGCCCGTGCTGAGTACGCCGTGTTTGTTTCCGGCTCTGACGAGCTGGCTCAGAAGTACGTTCAGCTTCTTTCTGTTTCTCTTGCAAGTATCAAGCAGTACTACGACGAGAAGTACGACAGAAGCAACTTTATCAAGAACGTTATTCTCGACAACATTCTTCCCGGTGATATCTACTTAAAGGCAAGAGAGCTTCGCTTTAACAACGAGGTTCAACGTGTGTGCCTGTTAATTAAAATCACCTCAAAAACCGATATCTCCGCATACGACATCGTTCAGAATCTTTTCCCCGACAAAAACAAGGATTTTGTTATCAATATAAACGAAACCGACATTGTGCTTGTTAAGGAGCTTAAGGCAGGCATTGAAAGCCGTGACCTTGAAAAGCTTGCAAGCTCTATTGTTGACACACTCTCCAGCGAGTTCTACACCCATTGTCTGGTGGGTATCGGTACTCCTGTTATGGGTATCAAGGACCTTGCCCTTTCCTTTAAGGAAGCTCAGGTTGCCCTTGACGTCGGTAAGGTGTTCGACACCGAGAAAACTATTGTCAGCTACGACAATCTGGGTATCGCAAGACTTGTTTATCAGCTTCCCACAACTCTTTGCGATATGTTCTTAAAGGAAGTTTTCAAGCGTGGCTCTATTGAATCTCTGGACCAGGAAACTCTCTTTACAATCCAGAAGTTCTTTGAGAACAACCTCAACGTTTCCGAAACTTCCAGAAAGCTTTTCGTTCACAGAAATACTCTGGTATACAGACTTGAAAAAATCAAGAAGCTCACAGGCCTTGATTTAAGAGAGTTTGAGGACGCTATCGTGTTCAAGGTAGCTCTTATGGTTAAGAAGTACCTGTCCTCTTCTCCCGCAAAATTCTGATTATATTAAGTCGCTTTGTACGCGGTAATTTTGCGGCGTGCAAGGCGATTTGCGGTTTTATTGAAATTATTTCCAAATTATGGATTTTATATAGATAGAAAGTGAAGGCTATTATGATTGAATTTCGAAATGTTTCCAAGGTTTACCCCTCGGGGACTCACGCCCTGAACAAAGCCAGCCTTACCATAGAAAAAGGCGAGTTTGTGTTTATTGTGGGCTCTTCGGGTGCAGGTAAAAGTACATTCTTAAAGCTTATTATGCACGAGGAAACCCCTTCCTCGGGTACGATTTTTGTCAACGGTATGCGTGTGGATAAAATGAAGCACCGCCACGTGCCTATGCTCAGGCGTACTATGGGCATTGTGTTTCAGGACTTCCGCCTGATTGACAAAATGACTGTTTACGACAACGTGGCTTTTGCTATGCGAGCTATCGGTGCACGTCCCAGAGCGATTAAAAAACGTGTGCCTTACATACTTGAGCTGGTAGGACTTGAGAATAAGGCAGACCGCTATCCCTCTCAGCTTTCAGGCGGTGAGCAGCAGCGTGTGGGCCTTGCAAGAGCACTGGTAAATAACCCGATGATGATTATTGCCGACGAGCCCACAGGTAACATCGACCCCGAGATGAGCTACGAGATTATGGAGCTTCTCTCGGAGATTAACAAAAGAGGTACAACCATCCTCATTGTTACCCACGAGCACGACCTTGTGCACAGCTTCGGCAGACGTGTAATCACCATTGACAAGGGTGTTGTGGTGGAGGATACCGTCAACCTTCCCGAAGCAGTTTTGGAAGGAGGGGATGAGGCGTGAGAATCAGCGGTTTGGGATATCTTCTTAAGGAAGGTATCAAAAGTATCTGGCTTAACCGAATGATGAGCATTGCTTCCATCGGTGTGCTGGTTTCCTGCTTGCTCCTTACAGGCTCTGCGGAGCTTGTGACCCTTAACGTTGCCGCGGTTGTTGAGGATATCGGCGGCGAAAACGTCACCAGAGTATTCCTGGACCAAGAGGTAACTGACCTTGAGGGCGTTTATATTATGGACGAAATCAGCAAGGTTTCCAACGTTACCGACACAAAGTTCGTTTCCAAGGACGAGGCGATTATGGAGTATCAGGATACACTCAGAGAAGACATCTTTGAGCAGATGAGAGGCGAGGGTAACCCCCTGCCCAATGCTGTGGACGTCACCCTTGAGGACCTTTCTCTTTACGACGAAACAATGGCAAAAATCACTGCTGTTGAGGGTGTTGACGAGGTGCGTGACACCCGTGAAATTGCCCAGAAGCTCACTTCTCTGAGCACTCTGGTTTCTTCTGTGAGCCTGTGGATTGTGCTGGCACTTTCACTTATTTCAATTTTCATTATCTCCAACACCATCAGAATGACAATGTACTCCCGTCGTTTTGAGATAAGCATTATGAAGTCTGTTGGTGCAACCGACACCTTTATCCGAATCCCCTTTGTTTTCGAGGGTATGATTATCGGCCTGATTTCGGGCGTGTTGGGCTCTCTTTTGCTTACCTTTGTCTACGACGCAGTTATGCAGGGTATGCAGAACATTTTACAGTTCAAATTCATCCCCTATGATGAGCTCGCTCCCTTTGTGTGGATTGCGTTCATTCTGGCAGGTATGGTTATCGGTATGCTGGGAAGCCTTCTCTCCATCGGCAGATACTTAAGAAAAGAAGGCAACGAGCTTTTAGGATGGTAAAAAATTTAGGATGGTAAATATGAAAATATTCAAGCAGATTTTCTCTCTTGCTCTTTCTCTGTGCATTGTCTTTTCTGCTGTGCTTGTAACAAGTGCCGACACCATTTCGGACCTTGAGGACCAGCAGGCGGCTTTACAGCAGGAAGCTCAGGAATATCAGGCAATTATCGAAGAAAAACAGGGTGAGATTGAAGAGCAGGAAGAGTACGTAAACGCTCTTACCGCAAATATCGCCACTGTTAACGACGAGATGTCTGTTATCAGGTCAAAGATTGACCTTTATAACTCTCAGATTGCTGAGAAAACCGAAAACGTCAACTCCCTCAGAGTTCAGTCTGAGGACAATATGAACCTTTTAAGACAGAGGCTTAACTCTATCTACAAAGCAGGCAACGCTTCCACTCTTGAAATTGTCCTTGGTGCAAAGGACTTTACGGATTTCGTGGACAAGGTTCAGCTTGTGGAAAGCCTCTCAAACTACGACGCAAACCTTATGGACGAAATCGAAAGCCAGATGGATGTTATCGGCGAAGAGGTGGACTCTCTCAACAAGGACAAAGCCTCTCTTGAAGAGGACACCGAGGCTCTTTCTCTAAAGCAGGAGGAGCTCAATGACCTTCTGGCCGAGAATGAGAGCTTGCTGAAAAACCTCTACACCGAAAAGGACGAGCTGGGTGCTATTATGGACTCCAACGAAGCCGCTCAGAATGAGGTAGAGCAGCAGATTCAGGCCTACTACGAAGAGCTTAAGCGTCAGGAAGAAGAACGCCTTGAGCAAGAAAAGCAGGAGCAGGAGGAGCAGGGCGGCGAGTACTCTCCCGGCGAAATTATTACTCCCGGCGATGGCTCAGGCAGTTGGGTTTGGCCTACACCGGGCTTTACCTGGCTTTCTTCCGACTGGGCTGAGGACAGAGGCTATGCCCACGGCGGTATTGACATTGCAGACGCAGGCATTATGGGCACTCCCATTGTAGCGGCGGCTGACGGTGTTGTTATTGACGTTTGCAACGAGTGTGTTCACAACTGGGGCAAATACGGAAGCTGCGGCTGTGGCGGCGGTTACGGCAACTATGTGTGGATTGACCACGGCGACGGCAAAGCTACCATTTACGCCCATATGACCGAGGCGGTGGCTTATGTAGGTCAGTCTGTCAGTGCAGGCGAGCTTATCGGCTATGTAGGCTCCACAGGCCACTCCACAGGCCCTCACCTTCATTTTGAGGCAAGATATTACGGTGAAAGGTACAACCCCAAAACCGAATATCCCGGTATGTTTTAATTTTCTGAAAGGAGCGGTTTTATGAACAAAAAGGTTTCATTGGGAATCACCCTTGCGGCAGTTCTTGTGTCAATGGCTCTTGCTTTTTCCGCAGGCTTTATAATTTCACGCTCTATTTTTAACTCAAAGCTTAAGGATTTGAGCCAGAAGCAGGATGTTTTCTCTCAGCTTTCCGACATTGACAACTTCCTGCGTCAGAACTATGATGGCGATATTGACGAAACAAAGCTTAAGGAAGCTTTAAAAAACGCTTACTCCGTTGCTTTGGATGGTGAGGTTATCTTTGTTTCTGCACAGGATTTCAAGGGTAGCGTTTACGAGGAGCAGGGGTGCAGCTACCAGCTTCTTGCCGACGGCTCTTATATGGTTATTGTAAAGGGCGTTGAGCCCTCAACCCCTTTGGCTGCTTCGACTGCCTCGGGCGAGTAATTTAATAATCTCAAAGCCTCTTGCATAAATTTGTGCAGGAGGTTTTTTTATGCTGACATTTCTGACTATAAAGGAAAAGCAGGGCAAGGCTCTTTTTCCTTTGAAAAATAAGATTATCTGTGAAGAAAAAGCCCTTGGCTCACTGGCGGTGAGGCACATTGCCTGCCTGCATAACCGAGGTAAAATCCCCTATGAAAAAATCCGCAGGCTGGCACTTGAAGAAGCACACAGGCTTTTAACGGACGAGAGCCTTGTTTTTCCGAAAGATGTGCCTCTGAGGCGATTTGAGAGCAGTGAGCTCAGGTGCAGGCTGTGCCTTAATATGGCTCTTGAGGTGCTGAAAGCCCTGAGCAAAAGGCAAAAGGACATAAAGGTAGGGATTTTCGACCCTCGAGGCAGAATTGCAGACGGGGCAGGCTCGCTTTTGCACTACACCAAAAGTATCCGTGTAGTTACTGCCTGCACAGAGCTTTACTCTGCTGAGGCGAGCAGGCTTATGGAAGAGTCGGGTGCGGTTATGAATGTAAGCCGTCGGCTCAAAGCTCTTTCAGAGCTTAATCTGATTTTAGCTCCCATACCTCTTGTTGTTAACTTACCTGTGAGAAATGACGCCCTTATCCTTACTGTTGCAAGGCCCAAGCTTTCTCAGAGCTGTGCCTGTTTTTACCGCTACGACGTTTCTCTTGATGAGGAGCTTAAAGGTCTTATGCCCCAAGGCTTTGAAAGCGAGTATTTTGCCTCTGCTCTTTATGAGCTTCTGGGCAGGTTTGACCTGGGCTCATACATTCCCCAAGCGGTAAGGGGCGAAAGCGGAGTGCACACCTTGGTTTCTCTTACAAAGTATCTTATGAATATTGGCTCAAACTCTTGACATTCACGCACTAAAATTCTATAATAAACTATTGGTAATATCTAAAAAATCCGAAAGGACAGAGATAAAATGGCTAAAACAGTATTGCTTACTGCCGAGGGTCTTAAACAGCTCGAGGAAGAGCTCGACCTCTTAAAAGGCGAAAAAAGAAAAGAAATTGCAGAAAAAATCAAGGTTGCACGTTCTTACGGTGACCTTTCCGAAAACAGTGAGTACGACGACGCCAAAAACGAGCAGGCTATCTTAGAGGCAAGAATTGCTACTATTGAGGCTACTCTGAAGGTTGCCGTTGTTATTGACGAAAACGAGATTACTGACCAGACTGTTCACGTTGGTTCTCTCGTTAAGGTTGAAAATGTAAGTATGGGCAGAGAGTTTGAGTACCGCATTATCGGCTCTAACGAGTCCAATCCCAAAGAGAACAAAATCTCCGACGAGTCCCCCGTTGGCAGGGCTTTACTTGGCAAAAAGGTTGGCGATATGGTAGAGGTTGAGGTTCCTGCAGGTCTTATGACATTCAAGGTTCTCAGCGTTTCCAAATAAACCGTTAGCCACGGCAGGGCGATTCCGCCTATTGATAACGTGTATTTATCCGAAACCTCGCTTAACGGCGGGGTTTGGTGTTTATTTTGTAGGGGACGGCGCCCACGACGTCCCGAGTAAGCTTTTAAAATATATCGTGGTTTTTACATTGTAATGAAACGTAAAATTTAAATCAAAAGTTTGATTTAATCTTGAAGTGCTACCCTGCGGACAGTCGGGGGTACGGCTTTGCCCAGACCCCTTTGTCCTTCGGACATTTCCCCTATCAGGGGAATCCCACCTGTCCCTACAATCACTCATCACACTTGCTATCAATCCCACGCAAAGCGTGGCACCACAATGTTTGTGTTTACACAAACACATCATTTGCCCACAGGCAAACATCATTGCAATATCGCCAAAACGATATTGCCCAGGGAGGAATAAAAATGAGCCAGCAGAATAATGTTAACAGCTCCAGCGAGGTTCAGGTCAGACGTGAAAAGCTTGCCAATATGCAGTCAAGCGGCAGAGACCCCTTTATGGTGAACACCTCTGACAGAAACACCTACGCTAAGGATATTACAGATAATTTTGAAAGTTTTGACGGCAAAGAGGTAATCATCGCAGGCAGAATCAAGTCCAAGCGAGGCAAGGGCAAGGTTATGTTTATGGACCTGTGGGACGTTACAGGTAAAATCCAGATTTTTGCCAAGTTTGACGACTTGGGCGAGGAAGTTTACTCCGACCTTAAAAAGTGGGACGTAGGCGATATCGCAGAGGTTAAGGGCTTTGTTTTCAAAACCCAGATGGGTGAAACAAGTATCCACGCCACAGGCATTAAAATGCTTGCAAAGTCCCTGCTTCCTTTACCCGAGAAGTTCCACGGCCTTAAAGACCCTGACCTGAGATACCGTCAGCGTTATGTTGATATGATTATGAACCCCGAGGTTATGGAAACTTTCAAAAAGCGTACACGCATTGTTTCTGAAATCAGACGTTATCTTGACGACGCAGGCTACTTTGAGGTAGAAACCCCTGTGCTTTCCACCATTGCAGGCGGTGCAAATGCTCGTCCTTTTATCACTCACCACAACACCCTCGACCTTGATATGTACCTTCGTATCGCTACCGAGCTTTACCTTAAGCGTCTTATTGTAGGCGGTATGGAAAAGGTTTACGAAATCGGCAGACTTTTCAGAAACGAGGGTATGGACGTTAAGCATAACCCCGAGTTTACCACCATCGAGCTTTACGAGGCTTACACAGACCTTCGAGGTATGATGGACAGAACAGAGCAGATTGTTAACCGCTGCTGTATGGCTGCCAACGGCACCGACGAGATTGAGTATCAGGGCGAGAAAATCAGCCTTAAGCTTCCCTTTGCCAGAATGACAATGATGGACGCTGTTAAGCAGTACGCAGGGGTTGATTTCAGCTCCTTTATGGGCGACACAGAAAAGGCAAAGGAAGTTGCCAAAGAGCTTAACCTTGAGGTTAAACCCACCGACACCTGGGGCAACATCCTCAACACTGCTTTCGAAGAGTTCGTTGAAGAAAACCTTGTTCAGCCCACCTTTATTACAGAATATCCCATTGAGGTTTCTCCTCTTACTAAAAAGCTTGAGGGCAATCCCCTTTTAGTTGACCGTTTCGAGCTTTTCGTAACTCGCCGTGAGCTTGCCAACGCTTACACAGAGCTCAACGACCCCATTGATCAGAGAGCTCGTTTTGAGCACCAGATGATGCTCAGAGAAGCAGGCGACGACGAGGCAAACGAGATTGATGAGGACTTCCTCACCGCTCTCAACTACGGTATGGCTCCCACAGGCGGTATGGGTATGGGCATTGACAGACTTGTTATGCTCCTTACAGACTCCGCTTCCATCCGTGACGTTATCATCTTCCCAACAATGAAACCTATTGAGAAGTAATTAACTCAAAAATCCAGTGTTTATGCGGGGTTTTGAGGTTATGAAAACCGTAAAAACTTACACCTTACACCAAACTTACACCATTTTGTGCAGAGTTTCGTGCAAGGGCTTAAAAATCGCATAATTTTTGCATCATCAAACATTCAGACCCTAAGAGAGTCACATCTCTTAGGGCCTTTTTTTATACCTATTCGCAAACTACAAAGAAATTCATTTACTTACTATAATGTAATTGCACAGGAAGGAGTGGATTTACTATGATGAACAGTTTAGCGAGTGTGCATCCCGAACTTATATCGGAATGGTCAGATAAAAACTATCCTATTACACCTGACAACATTACATTTGGTTCAAATAAGAATGTTTGGTGGAAAGGTTCATGTGGTCACGAGTGGCAAGCCAGTGTGAAAAGTCGATCATCCGGAGAGAAATGTCCTATCTGTTCAGGCAAAAGAGTTGTTAAGGGCATTAATGATTTAGCAACCTTAAAGCCTGAGCTTGTTAAAGAGTGGTCAGATAAGAATATATTGAAGCCTACAGAGGTATCAATTGGCTCCCATAAGAAGATAATTTGGAAATGTAAGCTTGGTCACGAGTGGGAGGCTAGTGTTAAAAGCCGAGCTATAAATCATACAGGGTGTCCGTATTGTTCTAACAATAAGGTTCTTATTGGATTTAATGATCTTGCATCACAATTCCCAAAAGTAGCAGCTGAATGGTCTGAAAGGAACTATCCTTTAAAGCCGACAATGGTTACAGCTTATTCTAATCAGAAAGTTTGGTGGAAGTGTAGTAAAGGTCATGAATGGTATGCTTTAATACCAACTCGTTCTAATGGAAGTAAATGTCCATATTGCAATGGGCATATATTATTAAAAGGTTTTAATGACCTTGCAACTACTCACCCTGAATTAGTAGAAGAATGGTCAGATAGGAATTTGCCATTAACATCAGATATGATAAATGAGAAATCACGCAAAAATGTTTGGTGGAAATGCAAGGAGTGTGGACACGAGTGGAAATCTGTTGTAGCTTCACGAATAAAAGGCACTACTTGTCCTGTATGTTCGGATAGAAAAGTTCTCACAGGATATAATGATTTAGCAACCACAGACAAGTATTTGTTAAGCGAATGGGATTATGAATTGAATAAGGAAGTTTTACCGACAAAAATATCAAGAAACTCAATGAGAAGTGTATGGTGGAGGTGTTCTAACGGACATTCTTGGAAAGCGAAAATATATGAGCGTACTATTGAGGAGAAAGGCTGTGTTATTTGCGAAGATGAGTATCGAAGTGTATTTCCGCAGTTAATCATCGGTTTTTATACTCGTATGAAAGGTCTAAACACTTTACTTAATTATGATAAGGTTATCGGTATTCCTCTTGAAACATATGTACCTGAAGAAAATTTAGCAATAGAATCTGCTAATGGTACTGATGATATAGAGAGAGTTAAAGAGCATCTGTGTAAGGCAAGGGGTATAAATCTAACAAAACTCCTATATAAACCTAAAGATACTGAGATAGAGTATGCATTGAGGTTAAAGCAGGTATTTAGGAATAAACATATATTTATATCCTCTGATGTAAATGAGGATGTAGCTTTTATAAGAAGAAAGTTTTTTGAATGGAGAAAATCACAATAACGGAGGCACATAATGAGAAGTAAATATTATCACGTTTATTTAACATATAAAGAGTATAGTGAATTGATTAAGCAGTTAGTTGAATCAAAGAATAAATTACAAGAACAAGGTAGATATACTGATGCAGTAGATGACCTTATTATAAAAATCGGTAAATGTAAGAAGAAAAAACTGAAGAAATTATGAACAAAAGAGACTCCGTTTATCACATTATTTTTGTGATAAACGGAATTTTTTTGATTTTTTTAAAAAATTTTCAAAAAACACTTAAAAAAAGTGCTCTCCCATTGGGTATAGGTGAAAGGGTTAATTTCAAAACAAATCGAAAACAATCATTTCACGGACCTTGAAAATTGAATATCATTTCTTCAAGTACATTACTTGTGTAAGCAGAAATGCAAAGCTACTACAGCGGTACGCCAAGACCAACTAAGTAAGTTGTTAGCGATAACTCCGTCTGTGATTATTGGGTTGCTTCCGATATGGCGATGACCTGCACAAGGGATAATGATACTTCTCTACGGAGCTGTCGGAGAACCCGACAGAGGTTAATGTCCTATGAACCTGATAGCAGACAGGTGCTTGAAGAACTTCCCGTAAAAGCCGAAAGGCTTGCCGCAGGGGTGTCGAGGACAAATATTGCGGAAAGTTACATAGCCGTTTTACAGTGCGGCTGTGAATAAACTGAAAGGAGGATTTTTATGCCTGACTGTAAGACGATTGCTATTTGCAATCAGAAGGGCGGAGTTGGTAAAACAACGACAACAATGAACTTGGGAATTGGTTTAGCTAAATCAGGAAAGCGAGTTTTACTTGTGGATTGTGACCCACAGGGAGATTTAACCTTGTGTCTTGGTTTTCAAGAAGCAGATAAGTTGCCTATAACTCTTTCTGATAAGTTAGCTGATGTCATTCGTGACAGCAATACAGATGCTTATGATGGTATTATTACTCATCGAGAATGTGTAGACCTTGTACCTGCAAATCTTGATTTAGAGGCTTTGGAAATGTACTTGGTTACAGCAATGAGCAGAGAGAATATCTTAAAAAACTATTTAAGTAAGGTTAAATCAGACTATGACTATATTCTGATTGATTGCAGACCTTCTCTTGGTATGTTGACACTTAATGCTTTAACAGCAGCAGACAGCGTAATCATTCCTGTACAGGCACAGTATTTGCCTGCCAGAGCTATGACACAGCTTTTGCAAACAGTATCTAAAGTTAAAGCACATACCAATCCTGATTTAAAGGTGGATGGAGTTTTACTCACTCTTGTAGATAACAGAACAAATCTTGCAAGGAGTACGGCAGAAGCTATTAGAAAGAATTTCGGTTCAGTTATAAAAACATATAAAACAAAAATACCGATAGCAGTTAAAGCCGCAGAGGTAACATCAAAAGGTAAAAGTATTTACGAGTACGAACCTAACAGCAAGGTGTCTGTTGCCTACGCAAATTTCACTAAGGAGGTGTTAAGCGGTGGCAAAGAAAAAGAGCGACTTCACTCTTCCGACGCTCGATAGTTTATTCTCAACTCAACAGGAACGAGAATATGAAAAGCTCGACAAGATAAGAGATATACCGCTTGAGTTGATTGATGATTTTCCTGACCATCCATATAAAGTAAAAGATGATGAGGATATGATGCAACTTGCAGAAAGCATCAAGGAACGAGGAGTATTAACTCCAGCTGTTTTAAGACAAAAGGATGACGGAAGATATGAGCTTGTAAGTGGTCATAGACGAAAGAGAGCTTGTGAGCTTGCAGGACTAACTACTCTCAGGAGTGAAATTAAGGACTTAACTCGTGATGAAGCCATTATGTATATGGTTGAGAGTAACTTCCAAAGAACTACTATTTTACCAAGCGAGAAAGCCTTTGCGTATAAAATGCGACTTGAAGCTATGAACAGACAAGGTAAGCGTAGTGATTTAACTTCCGACCCACTGGGTGGGAAGTATACTGGAAAGGAATCTGCTGAAATAGTAGGTCGAGATAATGGTGATAGCCAAACTCAGGTAAGAAGATATATCCGTTTAACAAATCTCATACCTGAACTTCTTGAACTGGTTGATGAAGGCAAAATCAAAATGCGACCTGCTGTTGAATTGTCGTATTTAAGTGAGGCTGAACAGTATGATGTGCTACATGAAATCGAAGTTAATGATTGCACACCATCGCACGACCAGACAATCAGAATGAGAAAACTGTCCGAAAAGGGTGAATTGGAAACAGAAGCAATTACAGCGATTATGACGGAGTTAAAACCTAATCAACAGGAACGAATTGTTTTAAAAGCAGATAGAGTACGCAAGTTGATACCTGACTCCGTTCCGCTTAACAAGACGGAAGAGTACATTTGTAAAGCCATTGAGCATTACAGCAAGTATCTCAAAAATCGTTCGGAGCGTGGCAGATAATTTTAAAATCCCTTTCCCACACCCTAACCCTAATTAAACTATCTGTACTTACCGAAAAGAAAGAATATCTCTTAATACTATAACTATCTACTAATATATAACTTTCTATAAGAGTAAGTCAGAAAACACAACTAAACTAAAAACAATGGAGGTAAAATGATGAAAAAGATTTTTAAAAAGAAAGGTGCAAAAAGAGTAACAGCGATTGCTCTTGCACTTGTTACACTGATTTCTACTATTTTAGCTGTTCCTCTTTCGGTTGGTGCGGCTTCAAAAGAGGTAACAATCACTTATGATTACTGCTATGATACGAGCGGTAATATTATCACGTATGTCAAAGAAACAACAAATGACGGCTACTGTGTTGGTGTCGTAGGTGAAGAACTGTGCAGAATTTATGCTGATGGTAAAGATGCGTATTGTATTCAGCCCGGTCATTCTCTTTATTCGGGGGATACCTTAACACAGGATGCTTCTGCAGCTTGGAACTCACTTTCTAAAGCTCAGCGAAAAGCAATTAATCTTGCTCTTCTTTTCGGTAAGTCAGGCAGTTCAAAAGACCTTGTAGGTACAGATGGTCAGAAGTGGATTGCTACACAGCTTATGGTCTGGGACTTTGTATCAGGCTGTCGTGATGCTTCAACTTTTAAGCTTAACGACAGTAAGTTTATTGATGGTATTACATCAGGCGGTGCAAACCCAAATGTAAAGACTAACTACAACAAAATTGCCGAAAAGCTGAACAATTACAAGAAAATGCCGAGCTTTGCTTATGACACTTCTGCAAAGGCAAGTAAGAATACAAATGAACTTGTATTCAAAGATGGTACATACACACTTACTTTAACAGACAGCAATAAAGTTTTGTCTGAGTACACATTTAAAACTTCTGAGGGTGTTAAGGTTTCTGCTTCGGGCAGTAAGCTCACATTGACATCAAGTAAGCCTTTAGATGAAGCTGTAGTTATTAGTGCAACAAGAAATATGCCAAAGGTTACTACAACACTTATCGCTTGCGGTTCAAGTTCTAAGCAGGATGTAGTTACAGGTGTTCAGTCGGATACAGAAACTACAACAGCATACTTAGCAGTTAAAACAAGCACAGGTAGTTTGAAGCTTGTTAAGACATCTGATGATGGAGAAGTTAGCGATGTAACATTTAACATCTCAGGTCCGAATGGTTACAGTAAGACTGCTAAAACAAATTCAAAGGGCGAGTTTCAGATTGATAACCTCGTTCCCGGTACTTACACAGTTACAGAGGTTGTGAAGGATAAGTATGAAACACAGAAATCACAGAGTGTAACCGTTGAAAGCGGAAAAACTGCATCTGTCAGTTTTAGTAACGTGCTTAAAAGAGGTTCACTTGAAGTTATTAAATCTTCTGAAGATGGATACAATGAGGGAGTTCGATTTCACCTTTACGGAACTTCTTTATCTGGTCAGAAAGTTGACGAATATGCATCCACCAATGCCAAGGGTGTTGCCACGTTCAAGAATATTCTTGTAAGCGGTGATAATGCTTACATATTAGAGGAAGTTGATACAAATATCCGCTATGTTGTTCCTAAGTCGCAGACAGCAACGATTGAATGGGATAAGGCAACTAAAAGAGAATTTGTAAATGTCCTAAAGAAGTTTACTGTGACAGTAAAAAAGACAGATGTTGAAAAAACAGTAGCTCAGGGTGATGGTACTCTTGCAGGTGCAAAGTATGGTATCTACAATGGCGAAGAACTTGTGGACACATACACAACAGATAAGAATGGTTCATTTACTACAAAGGAATATGTTTGTGGTGATGATTGGACAATCAGAGAGATTGAGCCATCCGAAGGTTATCTTCTTGATACTACACCTCATAATGTAGGTGCTGAACCTGTTAAATACACAGTAGAACATAACCCTATTTCTATGGGTGTAACTGAACAAGTAATCAAGGGCGATGTTTCTATTATCAAACATACTGATAACGGAGAAACTAAGATTGAAACACCGGAAGTAGGTGCAGAATTTCAGGTCTATTTAAAGTCGGCAGGTAGTTTTGAAAATGCTGATGCGGACGAGAAAGATATTATCGTTACAGATGAATATGGCTTTGGTAAAACCAAGCTTCTGCCTTATGGTACATATACAGTACATCAGACAAAATCATTACCCGGCAGAGAATATATAAACGACTTTGATGTGTTTGTTTGTGAGGACAGCAAGACTTATAAATACTTAATTAACGATGCTGTTTTTGAAAGCTATATCAAAGTGGTAAAGGTAGATGCTGAAACAGGTAAAGCTATCAAATACAGCGGTGCAGGATTTGAGATTTACAATCCGAAAGGTGAAAAGGTAAGTATGACATTTACATACCCTACTCCTGAAACAGTAGATGTATTCTATACTGATGATGAGGGTTATCTTATTACTCCAGAAAAGTTAGAATATGGTACAGGTTATCAGCTTGTCGAGGTACAGGCTCCACAGGGTTACATCCTTGACAGTACACCCCTGACATTTGATGTAACTAAGGAAAACTCAACAGAAGAAAGTGGTGTTACAGTGGTTAAACTCACAAAAGTTAATGTTGCTCAGAAAGGTACAATAACTGTTGAAAAGCACGGCGAAGCCTTTGTAGGTGTTAATGTAGTGGGCGGTATGGATTCAAATGGAAAGGAACTGCCTGTTATTTATCAGCCTGTTTATGATGTAACAGGACACAAGGGTGCAACCTTTGTTATTAAAGCAGCTGAGGATATTACCACAGGTGACGGTACAGTACGCTACAAGAAGGGCACTGTAGTTGATACTATAACAACAGATAAGAATGGTGTAGCCGAAAGTAAGGAACTTTATCTTGGTAAGTATGAAATTACTGAAACTAAAGCTCCTTATGGTATGGTAAACAACAGTAATAAGCAGACAGTAGAGCTTGTCTATGCAGGTCAGAATGTTTTACTTACAGAAACAGAAACAGTATTTAATAACGACAGACAGAAAATAAAGGTAAGTCTTTTTAAGGACATTGAAAAGAACGAGCTTTTTGGAATCGGCAACAATGACGAAATTAAAAATATTACCTTTGGTCTTTACACTTGTGAGGAGCTTGTATCAGCAAGTGGCGTAAGTATTCCTGCTGATGGTCTTATTGAGATTATCCATCTTGATGAGAATGGTAATGGTATTTTCAACACCGATTTACCTTTTGGTAAGTATTATGTCAAAGAGATTTCAACTGATGAGCATTACATCTTAGATGATACTAAGTATGAGTTTGAATTTAAGTATCAGGGAGAGAAAGTAGA
>JAFTWB010000002.1 GCA_017465505.1 Clostridia bacterium
CGTCAGACCGAGGTTTTGCCTCCGACTTCCTTCAGACTCCACCTCACGATGGACGCCCTTGTCTTCAGCTAACAGTTCCTACTGCCAAGCCTGTAGCGGACTTTCACCGCCAAGTAATAATGCGTGCCGAGCACACAAGAATAAGCACCTGACTCTGTAAAAACGGAATCAGGTGCTTTTAATTTAATCGTTTGCTTTGAAAACATCGGCTACTTCGGAAATGGTCACGAAGGCTTTAGGGTCAATTTTATGGATTATGGTACGCATTTTTGAAATCTGAAAGCGGTTTACAACAAAGTAGATTATGGTTTTATCTGTATTTGAGTAACCGCCCTTTGCCTCAATTTTAGTGGTACCGCACTCAAAGGCCGCCATAAGGGCAAGGCTTATTTCTTCTGCTTTATCGGTTATAATCATAACCTCTTTGCTTCTGTCAAAGCCTTCAACCACAAAGTCAACGGTCTTAAGCCCTGCGGCATAGGTGACAATTGAATAAAGAGGAAGAATCCAGCTTTTTAAGATAACACCGCAGATAACGTAAAGAATCACGTTATAAATCATAACAAATGTACCAACGGTGATGTTGAGTCTCTTGGCGAAAATAACCGCCATAACCTCCACGCCGTCAATAGCCCCTCCGTAGCGGATTGTCAGGCCGCTTCCGATACCTGAGATTATACCGCCGAAAAGAGCACACAAAAGTAAATCTTCACCTGCCAAGGGAGAAGCAATGCTTACATCCACAGGCAGAATATCTGTAATAAGCCACGAGCCTAAGGAATAAACGCCAACAGTGAAAAGAGAGTAAACCGTAAAGGCCGCACCCTGTTTTTTAAGTCCGATAAGAAAAAGGGGTATGTTCAAAATCAGCAGCCACACTGAGAGAGTCATATACTCTGGGGTAATCTGGGAAAGAAGAATGGACGTGCCTGAAATTCCGCTATCATAAAGCTTAACAGGTGCAAGAAAAGCGGTTACGCCAAAGGCGTTTATACATCCTGCGATAAAAAGTGCAATAAAATTCTGCCACCGCAGATTTTTAAGGTCTGACAAAAAGTTTTTCATATATTCACTCCTTCTGTTTTAAACAGTATAACATACTTTTAAAATCCAAACAAGGCTCAGTAGCACAAAAAAGCACCCGAGCAAGGCACGGGTGCGGTGGTAATTATTTCCTTCTTTTTTTGATGTAAAGTAGAAACTCTTCTAATCCAAGGTAAGCCCATAGCCTTATGGTAACAATAGCCTCGGTAAGAATATACTCCTGTGCAGAAAACCTTGGGTCAATAAGGCCGCATATTACAGGAATAAGAATCAAAACCGCTGACAAAAGAGCACAGTAAACAAGCTTTACTTTCAAGGAGATTCTTCCTTTGCCTGAAACCAGAAGCAATAGCAAAGCGGCAAAGCCTGCAAAGGAAAGGAAATTCAAGCAGGAGTCAAGGACTTTCCAAATATCAATCAGCTTCCAATGAGCCTGCCACAGAGGCATAAGCTCCTCTGGCATACCGCCTTCAGGCAAGGAGAAAAACAGTTGTGCACTTAAAAACAGTAAGGAAGCCGTCAAAGCTAAAGCTGCTAAAAGTGCAAAAAGAGCAACGGCGATTATTTTTATCCGACGATTTGCTTTAAGCTCTTTGTCACATCCGTAAATCAGGCTATCCAGTTCAATGCCGAAAATTTCGCAGTATTTTATCAAAGTATCAATATCAGGACGAGTTCTGCCTGTTTCAAAGCTGGAAATTGTCTGTCTTGTTACGTTTAGTTTCTCAGCCACCTGCTCCTGAGTAAGATTACGGCTGAGTCTTAGCTCTCGCAGGCTCTCGTGTATTTTCATATTTTCACCTCGGCTCAAGGGTAAATCAAAAGCCCTAAAAAGTCAAGCAACAATCTGTTGCGTCCCGTTCTTAAGCGGTTTTTCTTATTTTTCTACCTGAAGCGTAACCAGAACAACCTCGGGGCGGTTGTTGACTCTGAAAGGAAAAAGGCTGTTGCCCAAGCCTCGGCTGACTATCATATTTGAGCCGTCCTCGGTGTAAAGGCCTGCGTCAAACTTTGGATTAAAGCCTTGGTTGGGAGCAAAAGCACCGCCTAAAACGGGAAGTCTGAACTGACCGCCGTGAGCGTGGCCGCTGAGGGTTAGAGTGATATTATTCTTTACATAAACCTCAAAAAGCTCCGGGCGATGAGAAAGCAAAAGGGTAAACCCGCTTGTATCAGCACCGAGTTCACTAAGCTTTTCATTCATTGCAATGCTTTCCGAAACAGATAAATCTGTAAAAAACGTGGGGTCGTTTACACCTATAAGGGTTATGGACTCTGTGCCTCTTTCAAGTTCAATGGAAGTATCACGCAAAACTGTGACACCCACAGTCTCAAGCCCATCAGTAAGCTTTAAAAAGTCCTCTTCAACTCTTGCTTCGTGATTACCTGTAACATAGTAGCAAGGTGCAATTTTCACGGCTTTTTCGGCAAAGCTGAGAGAAACCTCAACATCTGTACTGTAAGAGTCAATCATATCCCCTGTAATGGCAATGATGTCAGGGTCGCAACTTTTCAGAAGAGCAAGGAGCTTTTTATTGTCTTTGCCAAATTCGTCGTTATGTAAATCCGAAACGTGAGCCACACGAAAGCCCTCAAAGCTTTTCGGAAGCTTTGGACTGCTTACGGTAATTTCGTTAAGACTCAGAGCCTTGTTGCCCCAGCAGATAAGCCCTGTGAAAAGAATTATCAGCATAAGCACAGAGCTGAGCAAGATAATCAAAGCTTTCTTTTTCTTATTTTTCATATACGTCACCAAATTTTATGTCTTTATTTCAAAAAAGCTGAGTAGGTGTCTATTTCTTCAGTAGCTTCCATAAGAAACTGACGGCAAAGGTCATCTTTAACCAAAACTTTGCCTGCTTTTTTCAGGGCTTTGAAAAAGCGTTTGTCAAAAATAATTTCGTCGCTGTGAGTTATAAGAGGGCAAAGTCTTGCTCCTCTGAAATCTGCCTCTACAAAAACTCTGCCCTTTTCGTCCACTGTGGGAAAGAAAGGAAAAATCCTGCAAGCAAGAGGACGGTCATTTCTGTGGCAACTGCCTGAGCAAACCACAAGGCGGACTCCGTTTGGAAGCTCCTTGACAGGGAGAGTGGTTTCTTCAAAAGGAAAAAGCCTCATACCTGTGTTTTCGTCACCTTTGCAACAGGCACAGCCACAGAGCTTTCCGCAGTCGGCTTTCAAGGGGGTCAGGTCCCCTATTATTCTGAAAATTTTCTCGTACATTTTAGAGTAGTCTGTGTTTTTCATAGCTTTTCCACCTTTTAATTTCTTTTTATAGTATATAATGAGCGAAGAATAATTTCAAGTTTCTCAAAAACATACAAAAAATGAAACTCAGTGTTGTTTTTTTTAGAACAATCTGTTATGATAATTAGAGATAACATTTAAGGTGGTATCACTATGAAACTTAAACGCACATTGGCTCTTGCACTGTCCTTTGTTCTGATTCTGGTTTGTTGCACGGTTTCAGCCTTTGCCAAGGACGAAGAAGTTACAAAAACAGTTAAGCTTCTTGCAAGCTTCAACAACTGGGAAGAAGCAGATATGCAGTCAGAAGACGGCAAAATTTTCACTCTTACTCAGGACGTAGAAGCAGGCAACTATCAGTTTATCATTAAAGAAGACGGCAAGGTTCTGGGTCACCCCGGCACAGTGAAGGACACCACCGCAAATGTTTGTCTTGACGGTTGGGCTCTTAACCCTCAGATTACCACTAAAACAACCTTTATCGCCACAGGCGGTGCTTACACATTTACATACAATACCGAAACAGATATGCTTCAGCTTGTTAAAAAAGGGGCAACCGCTCCAACAGATAAGGGCGACGACCTTACAATAAGCTTTAGCGGTAAAAAGATAACTGCAAAGGTTGGCGATAAGCTCACTTACACAGTTAATCTTAAGGCTGACAAGGTTTTTGAGGACGTTCAGACTGCTTTAAGCTATAACAGCAAAAAGCTTGAACTTAAGAAAACTACTCTCACCGAAGCTTGTCCAAACTTAGGCGATGTTACCTTCAACAACGAGCAAAAGGGTGTTGTTACTGTTAACTCCTCAAGTGTTGCAGGCTTTGACTTTACAAAGGAAAATATGTTCCTTACTCTTGAGTTTGAGGTTCTTGAAAAAGGCGAAACCGCTCTTGAGTTTACAGTTCAGGATATGACAGTAAAGGGTGCTCAGCAGTCCTACTACTTTTACAGTGTGAAGAAATCCGAAGGTGCAGTTTTCACTGAGGATATTAAGAATAACTCCGTACAGGAAACCACCGCTCCCACAACGCCCAGCGAGCCTGCTTCCACTCCTGCAAGTGAAAGCACAGACCCCTCAGAAGCTCCTTCCACCACTCCTTCAAATCCTGCCACCAAGCCCTCTGACTCCACCGACCCAATTGAAACAACAGAGGCAACAACCCCCACATCCTCTGCACCTGCTACATCCGCTACAACAGGCACTGAAGGCACAACCACTTCCACCGACCCCTCTGAGACAGGCACAACAGGCGTGGGTTCAACCTATGAGCTTGGCGACGTAAACCGCGACGGCAAGCTGAATATCCGTGACGCAACCGCTATTCAGAAGCACCTGGCAAAGCTTATTGACTTTGACGACGAGCAGAAGGCTCTGGCTGATTTTCAGGCTGACGGCAAGCTCAACATCAAGGACGCAACAAGAATCCAGAAAAAACTTGCAAATCTTTTATAATTAAATCCAAGACAAACAAGAATCCCTGAGCACTGCGCTCAGGGATTTTTGCTTTACATTGCAGGGATAATGGGTAAAGTGATTATATTATCCTCGTCGTTAGGTGTACCTTGGTGCATAGCTTTAGGCTCAAAAAGCTGAGGCTCAAGCTTTGCAAGAAACTTCTGCAAAAAGGTCACGTCCTTGATGTTGAGAGCACTCTCACCGTCTACGTTGGCTCTTCTCTGCTGAGAGTATGAAAACTCAAGAAGATTTGCAAGGTGTTTTTGGGTAAAGGTTGCGTCTTTGATGTTAATGTCTTTATTTGCGTCCACATCGCCCTGACGATACACGCCGCCGGGTGCTACTTCTGCCTCTCCATCCTCGGCAAAGGCGGTAATGGAAAAGCAGGATAAAGCAAATAAAACAGCAAACACAAAGACTGATAAACGTAGATTTTTCATAATTCTGCTCCTTTACAGGTTTACGGTAACGCCCATTTCGCCGGCGATACCGTTTTTGCCTGCAAGATCTCCCTCGTTGTCTTCTTTAGAAATATCGCCGCTTGCCACTAAAACGTCAGCACGGGGAAACAAACACACTTCAATCTCAACGCCCTTATATACTTTTTTATTCATAAAAAACTCTCCGTTCTTTTTACTGTTTTGCTCTGAAAGCCATAGCTTCAGTATAATACGCATACAATGCCTTAACTACATTTTTCATTGTTTCGCTGTCTGAAGTCTGAAGAATTACATAGCCGTAGCTTAAAGCACTATAATTAAGGGTCAAATCACCAACGCAAACTTCATAAGGCTTATGCAAATTATGAACAGGTATATCCTCTACCCTGACATAATGGTAGCTTCCGTTTGGAAGAGGCGTTACCTTCTCGCCCTTGACTGTTACGTTGAGAGTTTCCACATCTTTCGGGTTATTGAAGTAGAAATAGTGCTTGATATCTGTGCCTGTTTTGAATACAAGGGACGAGCCGTAGTATTCGACCCCTTCCTGATAGCCCGAATAAGTGTACTGATAATGACTTAAATCACAGTCCTTTAAAACCTTTTCCTCTTCTGAGATATGCTCTGAAGCATTGGCAAGGTCGTCGGTTCTGTAATCGAAGTGAAGCTGGCAATATGCTCCGTAGTTGAGCATTGCTTTTACAACCTCTACTGCGTCGGGGTATGTGTCGGCATTATCCAGAATATAATCCGCATACTGCTTTACGGAATATGTGAAAACATCGTTTTCCCCTTCAAGGTCTTTGCTTGTTACAATCTGGCACTTTATTTCACTGGTCATTTCCTTAGCGGCAACTCCGCAGGTGAAAATGTAAAATTTTCCCTGAGTTTCTGCTTCGCTCACCAGGAACTCCTCAGTATAGGTTGAGCCTGACTGAGGCACTGTAAACACCAGCTTTGCCTCGGGGTCATTTAAAACCTGCTCATCAAGCACCATATAGTAGGTCACGTTGATTCTGCCGCCAAGTCCCACACGGAAGCTGTGAATACCCGAAAGTTTGCCTTCCTTAAGGCCGATACACTTCATACAAACATTGTAATTGTTGAAGCTGTGTTCATCAACGATTTTTGTATTGGAGTAACCTGTCAGCTCTCCTGAGCATTTGGTGTTTTTGTAGACGGTGCCGCCTTCAAAAACGGGATAGATATCAACAGGTTTGCCGTTATCAAGATTCTGATACCACACCTGTGTGCCATCCTCAACTTCTTTATTAAGAAGTCTGGCAACCTCGCCACTTGCAAACTGTGCTTCGGTACAGGGAGTGCCCATTTTGTCGTGGTTATTATCCCCTGTTTTAAGGGTGTCCAGATAATAAACGTTGTCTGTAAAGGAAAAATCGTTTATTATACGTCCCACAACAGGACCAAAGCTGCCTTGAGCGTTGGTGAATTTGCCGTAAACGTGAGAATTACTAATGTTGTCATCATCGCTCAAACCGCCGTCGCCCACAATACCGCCTGCACTGATTGAGATATTCAGGGGGTTATCCTTTAAATCCACATAGCAGGAGTCGATATTAACAGCACCGTGAGGATTACCGAGAATACCGCCGAAGTAATAAACAATAAGGTCATCGTTAAAGGTATAGGTGTTTGAGGACGAGGCTTTTGTGATTTTCACCGAATCATAATAGGAATTGACTCCACCCACAACACCTCCGAGAGCATACACAAAGCTTGCCTCTGTCAAATCAAGATTCACTCTTACCTGAATGTTGTTAACTTCGCATTGTTTCAGAGCTTTGCCAACCAAAACGCCGATATCAATATTGTGAAGAACTCTTTCATCTCTTGACTCAACCTTAAATTCTCCATCAAGGTTAAGGTTTTCAATCTTACCTGAAGAATATCCGAACAAACCGATTCCATAGCCGTAAGAGCCGTAAACCGTAACATTGCTGATGGTGTAGCCCTGACCGTCAAGCGTGCCTTTAAAGGGGTCTGTCTGCTTATAGCCTATAGGGTCAAGGGGCTTACCTGCTACGTCAAAGCTGTTGATAACAAGATAATCGCCCTGAGCTAATTCCGGGATACCTCTGTTAACACCCTCAGACATAACACAAAGGTCTTCGTAACAACCGATTAAGAATCTGCCCTCAAAGTCTTTGTCCAATTGCTCCTGCAAGGGGTAGTTTGAGCAGGGCTTTGAAGGAAGATTGACGTCATACACATAATTATCATTGTTGCATATAAAGTCGGGGTAATCCTCGGGAGTTTTGCCGTTATCAATGTTCTGATACCAGTCAACTCCCTCTTCGGTTACATTGCCGTTAAGCGCAAAGGCAACCTCGCCTGATTTAAACTGAGCCTTGGTCATAGACTTTGCTCCGCTTGAATCTGACAAATTACCCTCTGAGTAATAATAGCAGTTTTGTACAGTGCCGCTGTTTTCGAAAACAAAGCCGTAAGCCACGCCGTTTTCGTCTGTAATTTCGTTATTGAAGGCAAAGGTGTTCACAATGATACCCTCATTACGATTTGCCACGGTACTACGTATGGAGTTTACAAAATTATTTGCTGCGTAATCCTTGAGGTAACAGTTTACAACAGCACAATTATTCACAACTGCTCCTTCTGTGTTGTAACCTGTAATAAAGGCACCATAATTATAAGCAGATGTGCCTGAATTTACTATTTCAAGCTGGGAATTCTTAACCATACATTTAGAGATAATTCCCCTGTTAACACCTGCAACAACGCCCACGCTGCCCTCGTAATTATGAAGTGCTGTATATGCGTTATCCAGATAAAGATTTTTGATTACACCATTTTCCCCAAGAGCAGGTGTAAGTCCGTAAGTGTCCGAGTTAATTGAGCCAATGTTCTGATGGAGGTTTCTTATGGTATAAAATGCTCCGTCCAGAGTGCCTTCAAAAGCCTTTTCCTTTGAGTTCAAGCCGCCAAAGGGTACGCCGCTCATATCAATGTCATTTTCCAGCTTGAAATAAGCGCTGAGGTAAGGCACATAGCTTTCGTCGTACCATCTGTACTGAAGAACCTGATCTTTGTTTACCTTTTCAATAAACTTAAGCTCCTCGGGGCTTGAGATGAGATAAGGGGACTCTTCTGTACCGTATCCGGGAATAATAAGCACAGTGTCGGCGTAGTGATTGCTCAAGGTTACCTGACCTTCGGGCATTGTGAAAACAATTTCGCCGTATCCTTCTGAGTCTGCCTCTTCTCCTGTGGTATATGGAATCTCCATATTATTATGAAGGATTCTGAAGTCCACAAGGGATGTATGGGTATAGTAATAAAGAGTTACCTTATCGCCCTCGGAGGCATACTCAGGCAGTCTGGATGTATCCAGAAGCTTAATCTGATGAGAATCTGTGAAGACGGCTTTATCCTGAGCGTCCACTCCCAGATTGATATAAGATACTTCCCTATTATCTCCCCCTGCTACGAAAGCTCTGCCCTGTTCATCTCTTCCCCACAATGCATAATCATTATTCTGCTCTGCTCTCTTGGAATATTCGGCAAGAGTTTCATCTGTTACATCTTCGGAGTCTCTAAAGCTCTCGGTAAAGCTTATTGTAACATAAATAGGGTCAGGACTGAGGGGAGGTCTTTTGCCGATATTATCTTCAGTTGAACAATCTGCAAAAATACAGGAGGTTACATTCAGAGGTGAACTGATAATTTCAGCTTCTGCTTTACCAAAAATAAAGCCTTGCTTTCCCGCATTGGAGTAAATACTCTCGAAGTAACAATTCTCAACTCGGGAGGAAGACACTTCCCTGCTATATTTACCCGAAACACAGCCCATATAGGTGCCGCCGTTTACGGAAATATTTCTGAAGGTTGCGTTCATTATAGTTGTGTAACCGCCAAGCTCTGTGGCAATAACAGAAGCATACTGACTTGAGCCTGCATTGATTTCAACGTTTTCTATAATTATGTTTTTCAGTGTGGAATTTGATATAAACTCAAAAAGAGCCGAGCCGTTTACTGTTATACCTGAAATACTGTGGCCATTACCATCCAAGTCACCATTAAATTCCTTTATGCTGTCAACCAAGGCACTTGAGCCCTCAATATCACTTCCCAAGGCGAAATGAGCAGCGTAAAAGAATGCCTCTGACTTAACAACACTATCTCCTGAAATGTAGTAATAGTTATATTTCTCTCGGGAATTGATAGCCTCAACCATAGCCTTAAGCTGGTCAATGTTATTGATTACAAAGGGGTCTTGGTCTGTACCTGAGCCTGCAAAAGCAGACTTATCCCCTACAGGCACAATGCGGATACTTCTGTCGGGCATTGTGAAGGTAGCACTTGTGCCGTCGGCTGAAAGTGAAATTTCAATATCAAGCTCATTAGCACCAAGGTCTGTGACACTGATATTTTTTACACCTTCTGAAAGGTTGACGGTAATAAGGCTGCCTGCCTTCTGAAGCTTTGTGTCTGTTGTGATTTCACCTGCGTTTGAAGAAAGAGGCAAAACAAAATACTCAAGCCCCTGACGTGTGCAAGGTGTAGGACAGGAATCGAAGAAAGCGGTTTTATGCCACTGGGAGTCAAAGGAGTATTTGTCGGCATTCTTCTTTAAAGTAGCAAGAAAATCAGAATCTGACTTTACTGTGCTTCTGGGTTTCTGCTGTGTACCGCTGCCCCAAGAGGGTTTGAAGGCGTCAGATGTTTCGCCGTTTCTTGCACTGCTGTCGTGGTAACAATCCATATACTTAGAATCCTCAGCATATCCTGCAATTGCACCAACACTCAGATACTCGGGTTTAACAACAGAGTAAGCGGTAATTTCCGACAAGCAGTAGGAGTTAATAAATTTGCTTCTCTGGGCAAAGCCTGCTATACCGCCCACCCAGGCGTGAACATAGTTTGAGGTCAGTTTAACGTCAACTGCACAGTTTGCAACGGCTGAATCGCTTATGTAGCCTGCAAGGCCGCCTATCTGAGTTGTACCTTCAAGAGTACCGCTGACAGTACAGCCCGAAATAACCGTGTTAATAGCAGTACCTGCCAGAATACCACGCTGAGAGCCTTTGCCGTCTTCCATAAGCACTTCGGCGTTTATTATGTTAAGGTTTTTGATTATTGCAGGGTTTTCCTTTGTACCCTTAACAAGACCGAAAAAGCCGATGTAGCTTGTAGAGTCGGAATATTTATAGTTGTAAATTGATTTGAAGTTTCCGTCAAAAACGCCTTCAAATCCCAGATTATATGTGGAATTATAATTGCCTATGGGAGCGAAGTCGCCCTGAGAAAGAGTAATGTCATTTTTAAGAATGTAATGAGCAGTGGAGTATTTGTGCTCTTTTTTCTGAGAGTCTGTGTAGGTGATTGACTGCTCAATATAGTGCCTTAAAACATCAAGGTCATCTTCACCTGTGATTTCAAAGGGAGATTCTTCCGTGCCGCTTCCAAGGAAGTGATATCTGTCAACCTGGTCGTTTACAGAAACCGAGGAAATTGTAATTTTAGAATTACAGGGAGAAAAAGCAACCTCAGCCTTTGAAGAATGGGTGGAGGTGTTCACCGTTGTGAAAAAGGTTTTTACTGCATAATTTGTACCTTCATCGGCAAAAACATCCTGCAAGCCTGACATATAGCCGTAAGAAAGCTGGTTAATGACAGATTTGAGAGAGTAGAAATTTCTCTTGCAGGTGGCTTCAACGGTAACTGTATTTCGGATATAGCTGCCGTTTTCATCAAAATATCCTACTCTTGTGAGGATTTCCTTAACCTGATTTTTGTCGTTTTTAAGGCTCAGGGCGTTGGAGTCGGAGCAGGTAAAGGTAACACTTTCAATTTCCTTGCCTGTTTCCTTGGTTGAATAAAAGTTATCGTCAATCAAAACTTTAATCCACGCCTCTTTGCCGTCAATACTGATTTCAGGCTCGTTATTGCTGTTTAGTTTAAAAAGCAGTGCGTAATCTTCTTTATCCCCTGTGTGTATGGAGTTTCTTTCCATAAGCTTTGAGTTAAGCTCAACAGCAAGCTCTGCAAAAGTTTTGGTAAAGGCTTCACCATCAAAGGTAAACACCTGTGAATTTTGCAAGTAATAACAACTCTCCCCCGGGTTACCGTAACCGCACAACGGGTTAAAGGTTATGTTATCTCCAAAAGTAGGGGTAGAATCAACAACTGCGACACACTGGCTTATACCTGAAGAATTGGTGTTTTCCCCGACTATAAGACCAAGGTCAACATAAGCACTTACCTTTTGAGCATTTTCAATTTCAGAAGGTCTGAGCTTTGAAACCGAGCCGATTATATAGTAGCTGTTTTCGGCGGCAATACCGCCGATTTTTGAATAATCGGAAAGCTTTTCGTTAAGAAGTATACGGCAGGTGTCTTCTACCGTCACGCTTTTAATTACGCCTTTATTTAAGACAACCGCAAAGCCTGCCTCTGCCTTTGTGCTCGTTGAAAAATCAAGAGTACATAAAGAGAAGGTGCAGTTTGTGATATTGGTCTGCTTGTTTGTTTCCAGGGCAATTACCGCACCTTTATCTGCGGCGGTGACGGTAATATCCTCAAACTTAATATTTCTTATGCTTGAGTCTGCAAGGCTTTCAAACATTGCACCGCTGAGCTTAAAGCCCTTTACACTGTGACCCTGACCGTCTATAACAAGGTTTTTTGCAGAAATACCCGAGGGGAAATCCCTGTGTTTAAGGTCAGCTGTAATATCTGCGTTAAGCTTGCAGTAAACCTTGGACTCAGCATTTTTATTTTCGGTTATAAAATTTACAAACTCTTCTGCGTTATCAATAAGATACGGAAGATTCTTGGAGCCGTTTTCTCTGATGATGTCATTATCAGCGATTGCAGACACTGGAAGTGCCGAAAACGCCAATAAAAACACCAGCACAAAGGCAAGTATTCTTTGTTTCATTAAGTTTCCTCCTTTCAGATAAAACACCAACCAGGTGTTTTTCAAGGGGCTCTGCACTGCTCTTTTCAGAGCAGTGCAGTTTAAGGTTTAGTTTTCACGTTTTTTCTTTAAAATAAGAACAATTACAACAGCAGCAGACATAACCATCACCGATACCGCCGCAATAACAAGCTGTCTGCTTTGACCTGTGAGGATTCCCTCAACTTTGGTATCCTCCAAGGCTTCTGAAGAAGTGAGCTGAGCAGACACCTCTGTGTTTTCAACTGTTGTGGCTTCAGTTATCTTAGGTGATGTAGTCTCTGTTGAAACTGTTGCTTCTTCTGTTGCTGTGGTTTCAACAGGATTTGTAGCAACTGAAGTTGTGGGAATCATCAAATCATTTTCAGACTTTATTGCAAAAGCTTCCGATATATCGGCTACCTTGCGGTTAACATCAATACCGCTTGCACCGGCTGCAATAACAGAGCCTTTTTCAAGCTCCAGCACAGCATTTTCTGTGCTGAGGGTAACTACATTTGCAAGAGTAAGCTCATCTGCATTTTCTGCATAGAACACCAAGTGCTTGTCACCGTAGATTTTGTGAGCTCTGAAAATTACCTCTTCGGTGTTCTCGATTCCCTGAGCTTTCACCTTAAGGGTGATACCCTCAATATTTTCTGTTATTACTTCAACAGGGTAAGAAACCACAATTGCTATATTTGAAAGGGTGTTGATATCGCCCTTTACAAGAGGCAGCATAACAATAGAGCTTGATGTTACCCTCTTGGCTTTAAAGCGATTGATATCGTTAAGCTTTTGAGAGAGGGTCAGGGTGCGGTTTTCGCTGTAAAGTCTGCCTGTACCCAAGGGTACGATTTCTTCTGTGGGAGTGAGCCAAATCTCTGTAACATCTGAGGAAACGCCCACTACAGCAGAGAACACGGCTGTGTTGCTGTCTTCAAGGCCTTCAAACTCAAGAGCTTTTTTAACAACACTTACAGTGCCGTCAGAGTTGATTATGTTTACAAAGGCTTCAAGAGTTGCTCCCTCAAAGGAAAGCTCTCGGATAATTTCGTTGTATTTAACGCTGACAACGGCCTTAACGTTCTCTTTATCAACCTTGTCAAGAGTTACATTTGTGCTGATCACCTGACCCTTAGAGGTGTTATCAATCACAAGCTCGTTAACAGAGGAAATTCTTTCGGAAACACCGATACCGTTTTCCGTTGTTACGTAAGATAAGCTGTCTGAGAATCGCTCTGTGGCCTTAAAGGTTGTAACCACACCGTTTTCAAGGGTAAAGGGAGTTTCGGTTCTGAATCTGAGAACATTTTGCTGGGCAGAATCCAGGTAAAGTGCCAACTGTCTTTCTTCATTTCCTTCTGTCATAACAAGAGCCGCAAACACGCCATCCTTTGACTCAACGTTAATGTTTTCGTCAAAGACAAGACTAAGCTCTGCGTGATAACCGCTGTCGCCGTTTTCTGACAAGGTGATTTCACCGCCCTTAGCCTGTACTCTTGAAATTTCAAGGGATGAAACTGTGAGAACAGAGGGGGTACACTCCTCTCCCCTTACGTCTGTCAATGTACCCTTAATTCCCAGAACATCAGAAGGAGTAAAGGTCTTGGAAATTTCGTTGTATTCAAGGGTTGCTTCTGAGGGCTCTGAGGATTTATAGATAGCAATAGTGCTCTTTTTGTCGCCATTTACAAGCACCTCGCAAGACTCAAAACCGAGAGTTACAAAAGATTCTGCACTTGAGGAATATTTCTCGGTATTGGTTTTAAGGGTTACATAGGTGTTTTTAAGGCTTTCCTCAGTTAACTCAGAGGCAAATACTGCCTTTGCGTAAAGGGTTTCTGAGCTGTCGCTGTATGGGGTAATGCTTTCGATGTAAGCATTTGTATTAAAGCTTATCTCATCTGCTCCGATAAAGGGATTAACGGATATTTTTTCATTGCTTGTTACAACAAAGGTGTTGTTGTACTTATATTTGATTCTGTCACTGATTACAGAATACTGAACTCTGTCAGCCTGCGAAGTGTTGACAGTGATGTTGGTTCTGAACACCAGAGTTTTGCCGTCTTTAAGAACACTTTCTGCAAAAAGTTCAAGGTCACGGCTCGACTCAACATCATCCTTACAGGTTGTTTCTCTGAGGGTGATATAAGCATTATTGGTTGCACCCTGAAGGTCAACAGCTTCGTTAAAGGTAATATAAACAGAGGGTCTGAAAGCAGAATCCGAAACACTCACGCTGATATCGGTTGAAACAGCCTTTGCCTTGACGTAGGTAATATCAAGGTCGCTCTTCTCGTAAATGGTGGTGATATCATTGTCAAGATAATCGCCCTGTGCTGTTACGAGAACATAATTTTCGCTGTTGAGAACGATACCGCTTTCAAAACTGAAGGTTTTTTCAAGCTCGTTTTCGTCAAGAGTCAGACTGTCTGCACGATAAAGAGCAACTCTGGGATCGTTGGTTATTCCCACATAATTAAACTCTACCGTCTTTTCTCTGCCCTTATGGTCAAGGGTTTTGTAAAGAAGCTTTGTACCCTCAAGACGTTCTGTGTCGGGAACGCTCATAAACTTAACCTGTACGCTCTTCTTTACACTGCCCTGACTCATCTGCGAATCATCACAAACAGAAACAGAGAGTATGCCTGACTCCTTAAGGATGTAAGAAACCAAGTCGTAATCAGGAATCTTTGTATCTGTGGGGTTTTTATTATCGTCCACAATAAAGCCTGAGGGAATCTGCTCATCTTCAAGGACATATTTCATAACATAGCCGGGGGTACTTTGCAGAGGTGCTGTAAACACAAGGGTGTTGTCTTTAATTTCAGAAGCGGTGAAGGTAACCTCCTGACCTGTTGGCTCAAAGGTTTTGCCGTCGCCCTTAAGCTCCGTGAATTTAAGGGTGAGGTCATTAAGCTTCTTACCCTCTGCAAGAGCGATATCTTTGCTGAAAGTAAGAGTAAAGCTTGCCTGACGCTGACGTCCGTTTACAAGGGGAGCGTCAAGGGTTTCTTTGTAAGAGTTTACACTGATATAGGGTGTTACGTCAGCCTTGCTTCTGTCAATGCTGAAATCTGCTCTGTCCAGACTGAGCTTTTCGCCTTTTTCGAGGATAGCACGGATTTTAACGCTATACTCACCAAAGCCGTGGATTTTGCCCTTATACAGTACCTTACCGAAATCGTTAAGCTCAGCTTTGGTGGAAACAACGCTCTTCTCCACTTCCTTGCCTGAGGTGTCGGTAAGGGTGATTTCAAAGTCACCGCCATTTGTAAGCTTATCACCAATAATTTCAAGAGAATCGCCGTAGAACTTGAAGTTAATCTCACTTCCCTGCTCAGTTGTCTGAGCGAGAGTGTAGTTAACGGCATAGATATGATTCTGACCTGTAATGCTCCAGCCCTTGTCAACCAGAGTTTCCTTAAACTCTACAAACTCACGGTTGGCAATACGGATATACAGGTACTTGTATACAGATGTATCTCTCAGGTGGATAATAGCCTTTATAACACCTGAATTGTCCTCAGGCAGTGAGATTGCCTTAAGCCTGATGTTTCCGTCAGCAGGATTTTGGCTGATACTCAAACAGTCCGAGCCAATCTCATAAACACTGAGAAGAGATGTGTCTGCACAGGCACTGACAACGTCTGTATTAAGAGAAATTTCATCTCCCAGCCTCATATTAAAGGTCAGTGTATCGCTGTGGGCGTTGCCGTTAAGCCTTAAGCCTTCGTCTGCAAAATCAGAAGAGTTTACACTGATTTCAGGAGGAACATTTCCTGTGCTTATACTTGTTTTATCATTGTCCGTTGTATACTGTCTGTCCTGTGCTTTCAGCTCAAAGCTGTAGTAAAGCTTGTTATCAACAAGATAAGAGGATACGTCGGTTTTATTTGTTACAGAAGCGATACTTCCCACCTCAAGCTTGGAGGGGTCAATGGAGTAAGCAAAAACAGTGCCTAAATACTCTCCGTCTGCCTCACCATCATAAGCCTTGCAGTAAAGCATAACTTCATTCTCAGGAGAAAGTGTACCGTAGCTTTCAACCTCAGCAGCAAAGGTCATTATACCCTCTGAGTCGATATCGGCTCTTACAGCCGAGAAAGCAAACTCAGTGCTGTTGCTGATTTCGTGATAGGTGATGTTTTCAAAGCTTTCATCGCTCTGAGCTTTAAGGTAGCTGTCGTTGTAGGAATGATACAGGGTGTCCATTCCGTCGGTAATTCGCACACCCAAAAGCAGATTGCCGCCTACATAATCTGCTACATCGTAAACCATATTTACGCTCATTCTGTCCCCTGCAAGAAGCATTCCTGTAAACTCCTGATACTTAATGCGGTTTGTTGTGCCTGTGTCAAGGTCGTAATAAACAAGCTCAATGTTCATTTCCTTAACAGAGGTGTCACCTGCGTTTACAATGTCGAAGGATACATCCACGGTTTCGTCCTTGACAAAAACAGGATTAACCACACAGAAGCTGTCTACATCTATTTTTGTCTGAGGATTCTTGAAGGTCAGAGAGAACACATCGCTTCGTGCCGATTCTGAGGAGGGGTCAAGAGTGGGATAAACAATACCCTGAACCAGATTGCCGTTTTCGTCTACATATTCGTAGTCCGCATTGGCAAAGGCGTCAACAGAGGTGTCACCGTAAGCGTCAGTTGGCTCTGCACTGTACTTGTAGATGAAAGGCACATAGGAAGACCTTACACTGACGCTGATTTCTCCTCTCTTATTTACAAAGGCGTCAAAGGAGTCGAAATTAAGAGTTGCGGTGGGTTCAAAATCTTTAAAGGCGTTTTCGTCAAACACGTCAGAATATGTAAGACGAACAGGCTTTGTCCAGATGTTTTCAGAGCTGTCATAGGAAATATAGTAGAGTGAATCCTGATACTTGTCTGTTTCCTTGGCATACACCAGATTTACAGAGCCGTTTTCAGCAATTGCCACTACATAATCTTCAAAATGCTCATCATAAAGAACTCCCACCTGAGCTTTATCCCCGGAAAGTGCCTGTTTGATTTTATCATAAGTAACATAGTTTATGCTTCTGTTGGTTGCATAGAAGAGGCAGGGCTCTGTCTGAGTATCACCTGCTGAAGCGTCAAGATCGCGGATGTTTGCTTTCTTCATATCCAGATGACCAAGGATGATTTCCGAATAGAACTCATAGCTATTGGGGTTATAGTATTCTTCCGTAAGGAATTCATCGCTTAAGGAAGCTTCAAAATCTGCAATACTCTTGTCAAAGTCCATCACGGAGGCAACCGTAACACGCTTGTCGAAGGTGATACTGCCGTCATTTTCAAGCTTGCCGTTCTGCCAATAGACCTCTTTTAAAGTACCGGGCTGACCGCACATTACAGAGTAAGGCAGCTCCGCCTTATAGGAGAGGCAAAGGTTATCATCGTCTGCCATAATTGCAGAAATCTCAGTAATCTTATAGCCTGCCTTAAGCTCAGCCTCAGTGGGATTTGCATTTACAGCAGCACTTTCTGAAAGCACACCGTCCTTTAAGACTGCGTATCTGAGCTCGCTTCTGCCTGAATAAATGGTGTCGTAAAGCTCTTTGGTTTTATCAATATCATCTCTGATACCTTCAACCCTTGAGTCGTTGTTGATGTTATAATCTGCATTTACATCTGTCTTCTTATCCACAACATAGAAAACAACACCGGCTTTCTTTGAGCCTTCAGCAACCGCAGGTATGCTCTCAAGCCTTGAGTTGGATTCAGTTTCGGGAATAACGGTGATGTTCTCCTTTAAGAATGTACCTGTGCCTTCATCAAAAAGTGCAAGCTTGACACACATACTGTTGAGAAGCACACCCAAATCGTCGGTATCTTCAAGAGCAAGAGGAGCAGTTGTGTCGGTATAATGAACTGTAACCGCACCGTTTTCTTTGATTTCAAGATGTGAAACCGTGCTGTCAGCGGCAATGAGCTGAGCATAAAGTCTGCCCTGATTATCCTCGAAAACACAAAACTCGTTAATATAAGACTCGCTTTCTGTTACAGGCTTTGCCTCTTTACCGTCTACGGAGCAGTAAATTCTGTAGGAACAGTTACCTGTTTCAGACTTTGTTATTGCGGCAAAGAAAGAATAAATCTTGCCGTTGTGATACACAGACTGAACGTTTGCGGTGGAGTCGATATCTCCTGCCAGAAGCCTGATTTCCTTTTCACTGCCGTACTGACCCAGAGTGAAGTAATCGGGCTGGGTTAAGGAGGCTTTATTTGTACTGCTTGCAGTCAGCAGGGGGATATCCTGCTCTTTGCCTTCTTCAAGAGTACGCACACTCTGCCTTTTGTAGTTCCAGGTGTAGCTGTAACCAAGAGTACCCAATGTTACGGAGTAATTCTTTTTAGTAACATTAAACTGCATATAGGCAGGGTCAAAACCAATTTTAAAGGGACCCAGAGTGAGCTTTACCGCTAAGGCAAGCTTAAAGTAAAAGCTTGTAAAGTCAATAACGTCGTAGCTGTCGTTATAGTTTTTGGGATTTGTAATTCTGATACTGTCAAGAATCAGGTATCTTCCCTCGTCAGAGTTTACGTGGTGCTCAATGGTAATCTTCATATTTACAGGAGAGCAGTTAAGGTAATCTCTCATATTGTAGGTATAAAGAGTTGCACCGTACTTGGTTTTTTCACTGTAGGTATTTATATATGAATTATCAAGAATTTCACCTGTATCGCTGTTTTCAACGGTTACTTCCATTACTGCACCCAGCTTTGACGCAACACCTGTCAGCTGGATTCCCGTTGCAGAGGCTGTAATTACACAGCTCTGCCCTGCTTGAGTTGTTTTTGCAAGAGTTTCGCCGAAGCGATATTTTTCGTAGCCGACAACCTCTTTTCCTCCCGGCTGTGAAGCTCCCTGATAGTCAAACTCCCAGCCCTCAGAGTAATTAAGCTTATAAAGCTTAGGATCTGACGAAGTCTTGGCCAAATCCACCTCTGACTGAACAGGTTTAAACTTTGAAGTTGCCCAGGTTACTGACAGAGCCGTATCAAAGGAAATACCGCCCTCAATGGCAAGCACACCTGCAAAGCCCACACCTACAGTGCCGCTTACACCTACAGCTATGTTCATAGGCGCACCTGTGCTCAGTCCCTGATAATGGCTGACACCATTGCGGTCTACATAGTTGAGCACCTGAGTGTAGCCTGTACCGATAGAGCCTGTAAGCGAAGTGGTAATGCCGAAAAACACCATAGGTATGGTTGTGGGAATTGTGGCAGAAAAGCTGCCTGTGGCACTGCCTGTAAACATTATTTTTGAAAAAACATATCTGTGAGAAAGGGTATCGTAATTAAGCTGAAGATTCGCCTCACCTGAGAATCCTACAGTTATTCCCAGATATTTTGAGTTTGCACTTCCCTGCAAAGCTCTCACTGATTCATTGGTTACGCTGGAGCCGTCTGAAAATGCATAAGGAACGGCAGCAATTGGTTTGGTTAATTTGTCGGGAGCATAGCTGAGCCTTGCAATAATGTTTATGGAGTCACTGCCCAGCTTTATGGAAACACCCGAGCCTGCACACCTTATAAGACGCTTTCTTTCAGTTTCATAATCACTGGCGTTAACGGAGGCCCTTATGATTTTTGCACAGAACATTGTGATATTGGTGCAATCAATAGCGAGATTTGGCGAGCCCAGCAAAAGGCAGTTTTCACGATATGTGCAGAACTCCTGCTGAACATCCGAATAGGGTGTTTCACCCTCCTGAGCCGCTGACTGTGTGTCAAAGGCAGGAAGCTGAGGTGCTACATACTGCATATCGTTTGCACCCATAGCGGCAACCAAAGAACCTTTTTTGATTTTGGATAATTCCTCAGAGCTGCCCTCGGCGATTTCGGAAATTTCAAGGCACACACCGTCTTTGCCATCAAAAACAGTGGGATAGTAAGAGGAGAAGTTATTGCTTCCCTGATAGCAGAAGAAGGTGGGAATGTACATTCGGTACTTGAAGCCCTCATTGGAAAGCCCCATAAGCTTAACAAAGGGTTTGAAGACCTCTGTACTTACCCCTTGGGGAGTTTCAATATTATCATACTTTGTAAATTCGCTGTTAAGATTATAAACCAGAACATCCTCAGCCTTACTTACCGTACGACCTCCTGTAAAGATGTATTCGAAAAGAAGCTGTTTTTCGGTTTCGTTTGTGGTGTCTTCGTTATAAACAGAAACCACAAAGTCCTTTTTGGCACAATCTGTGGCACCTGCCACATAGATATCGGAAATAGAAAAATCTACTGTGTAGTATGAAATATCGCTGTTATCGGGGCTGGTGTTGAAGTAAAGAGATTCAAAAGGAACTGTTCTGTCCAGATGGTTTGCAATATACTCCGTTAAGAACTCATCGTCGTTTTTGGTGCTGACAGAAACAGCTTCCAGACCAAGTGTGGGATGAACGTAAGTAGTTTCTTCGCTTAAAACATTAAACTGAAGGCGAGAGGAATTCTGTCGGCAGATTTCCTCTGAAATATCTGTGGAAGCAACGATTCTAGTATAATCCACATCGTAAAGATTGCTTGTAACAACCGCTCCGACGCCCATTGCACTGGGAGTAACACGGATAAAATCAAAGTCTGTAGACGGATACTGCAAGCTGTGATTTGTTCTGTTTATAACAGGCTGAGGTGTAACCTCTTCGCCGTTAAGATAAAACTCAAGGACTCCGTCCAGCACATTCATAACTCTGCTTTCGTATTCACTGTCGGTTTCTCTGTTGCCGTTAGCAAGAGTTGCCTTTGTTGTGAGAGTGGGCACATCCTTGTAGAAAAGGTCCACGCTTTGCTTCAGGGAGTATCTTACGTCAAGATTCAAGCTGCCGCTGTATCTGGAAGAAATAAGCTTTGCTTCATCCTTGAGAATGCTTACGTGAGCCTCGGCTTCTTCACTGCTCATATAATACTGACTGCATAATGCATTTCTGTCATCGTTGAGAATAGTTTCCAGCTTGAATGTAAAGTTTGAGCCGTCAACCTTGGCACTTGTGTGTACAACACCGCTGTTGTCTGTAAAGAAAACATACTCGGGCACAGGAGTTGCCTGACCCATTGCAGAAACAGCAGAAAAGCTTACAGTAAGCTCACTTCCTGCGTAAAAGCCGTAACCATAGGCAGACTTGTCGCACTTGGTGATTCCGCCTGCTTTGGGATTTGCCTTGAAGATGTACTTATAGCCGTCTTTTACAAAGGAAACCTCGCCGCCATTTTCTGAAACTTTAAAATCCGAAACTCCCTCTCCTTTGAGAATTTCAACAGGAACAACATCTCGTTTAAGAACCACATATTGCTGGCTGAAATGGTGGTCGTCCCATCCTGAGTCGTCATAAAGCATAAAGAAAAGGCTTTGGTTTTTGCCTTCGACTCCCACTGTATTGGGCATACGCTTGCCTGAATAAAGGAAATCGGAGTGCAGGGTGTTTGCAAGGTCAGAGGTGTTATAGGAGTCTTCGCTCAAAAACGAACCGCCGACTTTGTCTACGTTGCAATTGTTGTAATTTGCAATCACATAGGTGTTACGCTCTTTCATCCAGGCTAAATCAGAGTTTGAATTTAAAGAGCCCTTGGTGTATGAAAATTTCTTGGAATTAAAATGTGTTCCGTCGTTAACCATATAGCCTACAGCTGTGTTGGGATAACCGTTTAACAGAACTCTGTGATTCTGGAAGCTGTAATAAACGTCGGAGAACTGGTTTAAATCATAGCTTTCTTTGCTGACAATCATAAGGTCCTGATTGCCGTCGTTGTATTGCTCGTCAAAAGCCCAGGGTTCACCATTGTTATAAATTGTCTGAAATTTATTCTGGTCAACGTAGAGGTAATCTGTCCAGTTCTGTGTTGACGCCGCTCTCATACCCTCTGCCGCAAAGGGCTTTACGTTTTCGCCGCTTAATGAGCCGATTGCTGCCGAAAGCATACTTGTGCGGTCAAAATTATCGTTGATATTGATTACAGAGTTGGAGCTGTCTGCAAGAGCTTCGCCTGTATTATTCTCAAGGTCAGCCTGAGAGTCAACCTGAGTAAGCTTCTGAGCTTCGTTTTCCAGCTTGTTTGTAAACTGAACGCTAATGCTGTCTTCGTCGGCAAGTACACAGCCCTTAAGGTCTTTTACAGTCACCGTAAAGTTTTTGGGTGCGGTAAACTTCTCATCGCTCTGAATAAAAGGAACCGTCACAACCTTTTCGCTTTCACCGGGGTAGAACATAAGCTCCTTTTCAACCTTCTCATAATCCACCCCTGCCTTGGCAGAGCCGTCAGCGGTAAAGATTGTAAGGCTGGAATATTCGCTGATACTTTTGCTTCTTGTAACAGTAACCTCTGCACCGCCCTTGGATTTGTCAAGAACAGTGTCAGAAACGGAGATTCTTATTTCGCCATCAATATATGGCTCATCGTCTGTAACGGTAATAAGAGCAGATGAAGAGGGCGACAAAACGCCTTTGTCTGCATTGGCAAGAGAAAACATAACAACCTGGTCACCTTTTCTCTCGTCGTCGTTGGTGATTCTGATTTTAGCGGTAGCTTTTTCCTGCTTGGGCTCAAAATGAATTTCACCCAAGCTGTCGGGATAAAGCTCTTCATCAGCAGAAATGCCTGTGAGGTAGTATGTAAGGGTATCTGACTGGTTGTTGCCGCCAAGGCGGTAAACATCCACACCCAGATAAACATCCTGTGGTTCTTCCTTATCCTCGCCGCCTTCATAAACACCGTAGGAGTCGTACTCTACAATGTAAAGGCCTTGGGGATATGCCTCTTCCCACTCCTCATTTGTGTAGTAGAAATCTTCAACATTGCTGTCCTCAGCATTTGTGTTCATTTCTGTGGAAAGAATCTTTGCCTGGTCATCGGTAGACGCAGCTACTGACAGGGTTGAGAAAATCATCAACACACAAAGTAGTAGCGAAATAAAGCTAAAAAATATTTTTTTCATTTTACTACCTCCTTAAAAATCAAAGGGGATATATTCATCCACATCTTCATCTGTAAAATCTTCCACATAAGATATGGTGGAAATAACTGTATATTTAAGCAGCTCAGAGTTGCTTGCCTTGTATTCTACAGTAAAGGTATAAGTCTGGCTGAGGATTTTATCCTCAAAAATGTTGTACTGAACATAGGCTGCCACAGGATTAAGGTCTGAGGGCTTGACCTCTTCCTCGGCAAGAGTGCTTATCTCCTGAGCGTAGGATTTAAGCAACTTGTCCTCAACAGAGTCAAGGCTGACTGTAACAGTGGCCGAGCTTATTTTTTCGTTCTGATTTTTTACAAGCTGCTCGTCTTTAACCTTTGAGGGTGAGTACCGATAAAGAGAAAAGCCGTCCAGAAGCTTTTTAAAATCATTATAGCTTATATCGGCAGGCTGTTTTGAACCTGAGGTTACGTCGTAAACCTTGTTATCCTCAGAGTAAAATGTAGCGGTTGCCTTGCCGTTGAGCTCTTCATTATAGGAATAATAGCTCTCGGTGTTTACCTCAATTGCCACTGTGTCCATATTATCAAAGGACACAAAATGACCGGCGGTGGCGATATCCCTTGTAGCGTCACCAAAATTAACAATAGTACGTGTTTCATATTCTATGAAAAAGTCATCTAAGCTTTCGCTGTTGTCAATGGCCGAGTTCAACAAACGATACGCCTCGGTGTCCTTGGGTAAAAGCACAACAGTCAGAATAACCGCTGCAAGAACCAAGGAAAGTGCCGAGATTATACCTGCAATAAGCTTTTTCTTTGAAGGGATTTTTTTCTGCTTTTTGGTTTCTTTCAAGGCCTACACTCCTTTCAGCAGATACAATTATATAATATTATATCACAGTCTTCTCACTACCCCTGAAATTTGGGATAAAAACTGTATTTTAGGGATAAGTAAAAAGATACACTTTAACTAATAAATTATACTATAAAACTCACTTTGCTTCAACAATATGAAATATAACCCGCTTATTTTCTCTGTATGTCACAAAAGCACACATAAAATTTTCATAAATCAAACAAAAAGCAGCTATCCTGAAAGCTCAGAACAGCTGCTTTTAATAAATATTTACTTCTCCCAAAAGTTAGAAAACAAAACATACGCGTTCTCAATTTCAGCCTTATCGCCTGAAGCTGCAAGAACATCCTGTTTAGGGAAATTGATTACTTCAACCACAGGTGTTTCATATTTATTTTTCACTCTTATACCTCCTTAGGGTCTGACAACTACGTCATAATAGCCATCTTTGTCAATTGATGGTTTAGTAGGTTTTGGGGGATTTGTGGGAGCAGGTGTAGTGGGAACAGGAGTGGTTTCCACAGGCTTTGTGGGCTTACTTTCTACAGGGTCTGTCGCCACGGGCTTTGTGGGTTTACTCTCTACAGGGTCTGTCGCCACGGGCTTTGTGGGTTTAGTCTCCACAGGGTCTGTCACCACAGGCTTTGTGGGCTTGCTCTCTACAGGCTCTGTCACCACAGGCTTTGTGGGTTTACTCTGTGCAGGGTCTGTCGCCACGGGCTTTGTAGGTTTACTCTGTACAGGCTCTGTCGCCACGGGCTTTGTGGGCTTACTCTCCACAGGGTCTGTCACCACGGGCTTTGTAGGTTTACTCTGTGCAGGAGTTGTGACAGCCTCTGAACCTTCAAAGCTCGTAGTTTCTGTTTCACTTGTTGATGTTAACACATCAGTTGTCGCACTTTCATCAGTCGAGGACGGAGAAGTTTCCAAAGGCTTTGTGTCAACAGGCAAGAAGCTCACCAGTTTTGCCAGAAGCTTCTGGATAAGGGTGGCGTCCTTGACGTTGACCTTACCGTCAACATTTACATCAGAGAGAGTCTTTTCTTCGTCGCCAAATTCAATCAGCTTAGCGGCATATCGCTGAATATAGGTTGCGTCTTTAATATTCAGTTTGCCGTCTCGGTTGGCGTCGCCATAGCGAAATTCCTGTGCAAAAGCTCCGAAGATACCCACTGCGGAAATAAGCACAAGACAGGCAATAAGCATTGCCAATACTTTTTTCATATACATCACTCTAAATCAGAAAAATTTATAAAGGGCTCGGTGAAAGTTTCTGAGGCGGTGGTTTCATCTGCCTTCTCAGCAGAGGTTTCTGCCTGTGTGAAAGTTTCAAGGGCACCTGTGCTCTGTGTTATAATTTCGGAAGTTTCCGCTATTTTGGCAGAGGTTGTTTCAATTACATTTTCCGCAGTCTTATCCGTGCTTTCAGTGGTTGTGGTTTTTTGTGTGGTAACAGGCTGAGTTGGCTTAACTTTCTCAGCACTGTTACATCCGAAAAAAACAAAAACACTCAAAAGCAAAAGACCTGATAAAACTATAATTCTGGCTTTCATATCAATCAATCGCAAAGCTCTCGGCTACCTTTGCAAAGCTTGCACTGCAACCGCCGAAGCTCTGGGTTCCTGTGTAGTTATTGTAGTAGGTTCTCAAAAGGTTGTTGGCGTCGGTATAACGCAGATAAGCACGGGCGGTAATAGCGGTGTTGTGAGCTGCTTCAAGCTCTGCACCCTCAAGTCCGTCATAGGTAATAACGGCAGTATAGAAGCGATATCCCTCAAAATTTCTGTGGTCGCTGTAACCGCTGCACCTGATACTCTGAACGTATTTGTAGTCGTTTCTTGTATCTGTACCGTTTACATTTTCGCCGTTATACTGAATCTTATACTCAGCGTTGCCATTTGCAAATTCCTTGACTGTTTCTGTCTTTGCAAGAGCATAGCCGTATTCCGCTTTATTGGGATTTGTTACTGTTTTATTTTTGTCGGTAATTTCATTAAGCTGCTCATAAACATTTTCGCTGAGGATACTTACAAATCTGAGACCTGTGCTTTCCTCTCCGTAGTGATTTCCTGTGTCTTTTACAACATCACGAATCTGAACACCTGCAAGGTCGAACTCGGGGTATTTATCAAGACCGCCGTAAAGCTCTTTCTTGTCGTCTTTATCCTTGTCAACCTCATTTACATCTATCCAGTGTGCGTAGATGTTGGTGTGGTTTGTGTAGACATCATCCCAGCTTATGGGTGTACCGTCTGCAAGATACCAACCCTTGAAGATAAACTTATTGTTAAGTTCGTATTCAAGCTGAGGAATATCATAGAAAGACTTAACTTTACCCTCTTTTGTAAGTGTCAATACATCATCAGGGGTGTTCTCGTCGTTCTGATAATAAACACGGAAGGAAGTTTCGTCGATACCCTTTAAATTGGTGTAGAAGGTAACTGTAAAGAGCTCTTTCCATCTTGCATAGAGGGTAATATTCTCATGGGTATCTGCAGAAATTGTTGTCACTTTCTCTGCGTCTTCACCTTCACCGTCGTACCAACCGAGAAACTCATAACCCTCTCGCTGAGGCTCATAGTTAACATCGGTTTCATAGCTCCAGATATGGCTGGTTTCGTGAACTGCATTTTCATTAACAACGACAACGTGCTGATTATTCTCGTCTGTTGTTTTCAAAACCTTAGGAGTAACTGTAAACTTAAAATCAGTAATATAGTCCTTCTCACTTTCTGTAAAGCCCATATTAAAGATAACCTCGTATCTTTTGGGAGCTAAGGTAACAGTAAGGAGCTGAGTCTGATGTTCGGGGTTTGCGTCTGCTTTAGCACTGTAACGGGCAGCACCGTTGTAATAAACATAGAAAGGTGCTTTTACAGGGTCAAAAGCTTTTGTGATGGTTTCATTACCATTCTGATATTTATAGCCGTCAAGGCTTACACCATAATCGTAAAGAGTATGACCGTCGGGCATATACATCCACACGGGATAGGTCTTAACTTCACTTTTTCCATCTGCACCCACGTCTACATTATCACCTGTGTAAGTGTTGCCGTCATTCATCTGAGTAATAACAGGCCAGTTCTGAGGTGTAACACCGCTTTTGCCGTCGTTGCCGTGGATAAGAATTTCTGTTGAAACAGGACGATATCCCTCGTTGATAGATGTCGCTAAAACCTGATAATGGAGATTAAAGTTCTCAGGTGAAAAACGCATAAATGCGTTTACGTCTGCAACCAAGGGCTCGTTTTCTCCAAACACTGCGGTAAAGGCGTTGGGGTCATTATACCCTTCTCTGTAATCTTTGATTTTTTCAGGGAGAAGGCTATCGGGTTCGTTCTGATAGGCTACGATATAGTTGGGATTCTGGATAAGGATTCTGTACTGATGTCCGTCGTCGGGCACTTCAGTAAAGCAGTAATTGGCAGTACCCATTGGTTTTTCAGCGGAATCATTATAGGTAACATCAACCTTAAGAGTTCTTATGGTTTCTGTGTAACTGTTGGGAAGAATCTTCTGAAGATTTACAGTAACTGCGTGAGTACGGGCTGCCTCGTAAATAATTGTGGGGTCATCAGGGTTTTCTTCGTCAAGATAATAATAACCTGCCACAGAAACAACGCCTTCAACTGTGAGAGGAGCTTTCCAGCTTGCATAAAGGGTGATATCACTTTCAAGCTCTGCACCTGATACTACCTTTGTGCCGTTTTCAAGATACCAACCGTCAAACACATATCCCCCATCTTTTGTGGGTACATACTGAGTGAGGTCGGGTACTTTAATTTGCTTTGTTAGGGTGAAGTTTTCGGTTTCACCGTTAAGTGTGGCACCATCATCCTCAAAGGCAAATGTAACATTATGAGTCTTAATGCTGATTTCAGCCACAAGCTCACCCTGCTGAACACCGCTTTCGTCAAAATATGCACCCAATAAATTGGTTTTTTCAATATCGGGACATACACCGCCAGCAGCAGAAATTTCTGCAAGGTAACGCTCACCCAGGCTCAGATACTGAACGTTTTTCTGATTTTCAACATCATAGGTTTCAAGAACTCTGCCGTTGGCAAGAACATAGGAAACAACCTTGATTCTGTAGTAGAAAGGGTTACCTGAATTACTTCTCATCCATACAGGATAAGAACCTGTTGCCTCGGTTAGGTCATCGTTTAAATAAAGAGTAACGAAGGTATCGTGGTGCTGGGTTATATGCTCCCAGGTATATGCCTCAACTTCATTTCGTTGGGAGGTATACCAGGAAAGAACCTTAACGTCTACTGCCACGGGCTTATACTCGGGATGTTCTTTAATAAGCTTTTTTGCGTCCTCATCAAGCTTTACTTTAAACTTAAGGTCGCCGTTTTTAGGCTCGTACTGAAGCTTAACGTCAATAATAATTTTATCGTCTTTATCATCATCAACATCAACAGAGATAAGTTCATAACCCGACTTGATAACCTCAACGGAATAATCCTTGTTATCAAGAACATTTGTAAGGATTGGTTTTGTGGCGTTATACTTGGTTACAGTTATAACACCATTCTCGTTCTTGTCATATTCAAGAACATAACCCGGAGTGTCGAAAGTACCTTCTTCACCATCCCAGTTGATATAGGAAGAAGAATCAAAAACGTCAGAATAGTTACCTACGCTGTTCTTAGGTTTACTCATAAGGTCGAAAACGACATTATGATGATCATCGTCCTCATCATAAGGTACACCTGTGTCAGGGTCACGATGGTCTATAACAAAGTTTACATAAACATTTTTGCCCTTTTCCCACTGAGCTTCAAGAACATAAGCCTGTGAAATATTATCACTAAGAGTTGCCTCAGCCTGGAATGTAGTGCCGGTACCTCTAATCTGCCAGCCGGTGAACACATGGCCGTCTTTTGTGGGAGCTTTTCTTGTAGTAACCTTGGAATCTGTTATGTAGTATTCTGTACCAAGGTCAGTTTCGTCGTCAAAATACTGAACAGAGTTATAGAAGAGGTATCTTGTGCGGTCAGCGTTGTGCATAGTAAGAAGCTGGTCATCAATCTTGGAATCTTCATTGGCTTCATAATAAAGCTTATATGAGCCTGTGTCGAGAATTGATGAATAAACGCCTGTTTCGGTATTAACAAGAGGGATAAAATCTCCTGTGCCATCAATATTTTTGGCGTAAAGAGGTGTACCCTCGGGATAAGAGGTTACATCTTCGATATTTACGAGGGTACCGTCAGCAGTATGCTCCGCTGAGTTATAAGTACCATTTAAATAAACCTTAACCGTGCCGTTATATACAGGCTTGGTGGTATCGTAAACATAGGCGTAAGCAGTTCTTGCGTTGCCGTTTTCGTCTGTATAGTTTCCTCTTACTTCTACTTCATAGTCGGTGTTGGGGTTAAGACCTGTGAAAAGAACAATTTCGTTGCCATTTTCGTCTGTCTTCCTCTCTCCCTTCTGACCGCCGATGAAGTAGGTACATCTGTCGTCAAGATTGCCTGTAAGAGTAAGAGTGTATGCGGTAGTACTTGTTGTAGGTTTTTTGAAAATATAAACCGTTGTGGTAGCAGTAGCAGTGGTGTTCTCGTGAAATTTACAGGTGTTTTTTCTGATTGTAAGAGTAACCTTTGCATCCCCTTCAGGCCCTGTGCTGCCTTCCTGCTGAAGAGTTTTGGCGGTAATATAATAGTCGCCATCCTTGGTAAGCACTATATTATCGTCTCCCGAAACAACCTCGCCATTCTGAACTGTGCTCTCTACACAGGTGATATGAAGAATTGCACTTTCACCCAGAAGGTCCTTTACGTTTCTTGTGTCACCCTCGAACATACCGATGGTAACATCATCCATATCGGTTGAAAGGCTGGAAGCAACAATACCTGTGTTCTGATAGTACCATCTCCAGCCGCTTCTGACAAGCTCTCGCTTACCTGTATGGGTATCTCTTGCAAGCAAGGTTTCGCCGTCATAAACTTCAACTGTAATAGTACCTACAAAAGCTTTGTCGCTGTCGATACTGCCGCCTGTACCTGATGTAAAAGAGCCGTATACTGCTGCCCAGCAAAAGCCTTTTTCTTTATAAGAGGTGTTGTAGGTACGCCCTGCCATATTATTGCTTGCAGGGATGTTGCTGTTATAAATCTCAATCTCGCCATCGGTGTTGTTGATGTAGTACATATTATGAGAATTATACACATAAAGGTATGTACCCAACCCGTTTGTCCATTTGTAGGTCAGGTTCTGTACATTGTCGCTGTACCCTGTCACCCTTGCTTCAAGGAGCTCACTGGCACGAAGGTCTTCTTGTGCGCCACGCATAAAGCTGACGATTTCAACATCAACACCTGAATTGTTGACCTCTTCTGCTCCAACAGAAAATGGAATTGAAGTCAACAAACACATCAGTGCAAGCAGAAAAGCCAGAACTTTTTTGCTTAAATTGATTTTCATTTTCATTCCTCCAAAATTTTACAATAAATACCAATAAATTTCATACATTTCCTTATAAAGAATATTATACCACTTACAGTTTTTATTGCAATAAATCCTATTGAGGCAAAATGTAAAATTTTGTATGTATTTTTTACCTGTTTTGCACAAAAGCGACATTTACATCAAAAAAATCCCCTTAAAGCTCTGATTTGCTCCAAGGGGATTGATTCTATTTATTGAACCTCTACAACGCCGTCAGGTTTTACGGTGATTTTCATTCCGTCTTTTACATAATTTAAAAACTCATCGCCAAGAGAATCCACAACAGGCATACTCACACCCTCAACCCACACATCCGCAAGGACTGCACCGGCGGCGGCAAGAGAATCAATATGGCCTGAAAAAAGCATACAGGCAGGATTCTTCTCCATAGCACAGGCACAGTAAAGCACAAGACCACCTGTGGTAGAGCCGATTGTCTGAGGCAGGCAGAGAGCCTTGCCTATAAGAGGCTTGCCGTGAAGCTCTTTGTTGTTCTGATCTCCGCATTTTACCTCTTTGTCGCCAAACTGCAACGCCATCTGAAAAGAGGCAAGGGTATTGAAGCCCTCGTGAGTTACAACTGCCTCGGCAGTAACCTCGCCGGGGGTAACAACTCTTCCTTTGAAAACTTTCATTACTTTTTACCTCCTGTAATAATGGAGAGGATTTCTCCGTCGGTATAATATCTGGCACTGGTGTATGTACGCAGCTTGTTGGATGATGTAATTACAGGCATTTTCTTGCACAGAGGATTGTTCATATACATAAGCGGACAGATGTAAGAAATTATAACACCTGTTGCTTTCAGCCTCTTTGCGTAATCTGTTTTTTCAAATTCACGCAAAACCCCGGGTGCGGCAGTAAGCACTGTGGGAATTGTCACCTTTTTGAGATTATTCTTTGAAAGCTCTGCTTCAATATTCTCTGTCCAGACTTTAAGCTGCTGCAAAGAAAGATGAGGACAACCTACAAAGCAAAGCTTTGGTGAAGCCTCGGGATTTTTCCAGATTACAGGATAGTTTTTCTGCACTCTTTCAAGCTCTGCGTCATCAATTATATATTCCTTTGCACCCTCTGCAATAAGCTTTTCTGAGCTTTCAACTGCTTCGGGAGTAAGATTTTCAATATGATAAAGACCCACCGCACCGTTGGAAGCGGTAGCCGCTCCGAAGTCCTTGAGATAAGCACAGGCCTCGTCGTTAAGCTCAGTGCCTATCCACTTATCCAGTCCTTTTACAAAGGGCACATCCTCCATAACCTTCATACCAATAGCCGAGCCCAAAAGCTGAGCCTCGGGCTTTTTGGTGGTGTTGACTTTAACCACCCAGGTAGCTTTTCTGCCTTCGTCTGTTAGCAAGCCGAAATAAGGCACGAAGCCCACAATAGAGCCCATAATATCGATAATACCCGAGTTACGGTTACATCTTGCACCCAGCACAGAGTTGGCGTATACAACAGCACTGGACTCAGCCCAGGAAAGGACATCTCCCTTTTTGGGCTTGTTGCCTACCTCATCCATATAGCAGGTACAGGTAAAGGCGTCTTCATTCATAAGCCCCAGTTTATTAAGCTGGTCCTCATAAAAGCTCTGCTTTGTATACATAAATTTATTGAAAACAAAATTCTGCAAAAAGTTCGCAGGCACGTTTTTGTCAATGGGACGAGGGTCTACGGAAAACTTCTGCTCAGACATAACTCCTGAATCAAGCAACTGCTGCATTAAATCATAAACCGGGGACATTACCTTAAGACCAAAGGAAGTTACAAGGTGATTATACTTTGAGGTAATGGGCACAAGCTTTTCTGCCTCAAAGGCGTCACCATACATAACAAGTGTTTTCATAACTTTGGCAAGGGTTTCACCCTTTTCGCCGTTTAAGATTGCTTGTTGTTCTTTAGTAAGTATCATAACAAATCTCCTTTTAAAATCAGAGTTTCATACAGGTGTCCCAAGCACCCCAGATTACAGTACGCAGGTTACCCACCTCAGCGGCGTCACCGATAAGGTGAATATGTCTGCTCTTCTTTGCAAGAGGTGCAGGGTTATAACCCACTGAGAGAATTACGGAATCAACAGAAACTTCAGTAGTCTTGCCGTCTTTATCCTTTATAACAACACTGCTGTCCTTAATCTCGGAAAGTGAAGTTTCAAGATACACAGGGACTTTATTCGTCTTGAAAAAGTCACGAAGGTAGCTTGTGTTTGCAAGGCAGACACCCTTTGTGGTAACAAGGTCGTCCTGCATTTCAACAATAATGGGCTTTTTGCCCTTAAGGTAAAGGTCGTAGGCGATTTCACAGCCTGTAAGACCGCCGCCGATTACTGCAACGGTTTCGCCTACTTCCTTTGTGCCAAGGAGATAGTCCACTGCCTCAACGGCTTTTTCACTGCCCTTTACAGGGATATTCTTAGCAACTGCACCTGTGGCAACAATAACCTCATCAGCACCGAGAGCCTTGACATCTTTTACTTCTGTATTGAGCTTAACCTCAACAGGCTGCTTTGAAAGCTCGCGGATATACCAGGTAATAAGAGCTCTGTCCTTTTCCTTGAAGGAAGGAGCAGCAGCCGCCACAAACACACCGCCTAAAGAGCCGCTCTTCTCATAAAGAGTAACCTTATGACCACGCTTTGCACAGAGGATTGCCGCTTCCATACCGCCGATACCGCCGCCGATTACTGCAATATTCTTTTGCTTTTTTGCAGGCTTTACACTGTATTTTTTAGACTGCATTGTTTCGGGATTAAGCGCACAACGGGAAAGACCCATTGTATCTGTAAGGTCCTGAGTATTGGCGTGACCTTTTGAGGATGAGAAATTAAAGCAGCCGCTATGGCAACAGATACAGGGCTTGATGTCCTCAAGTCTGTTATCAATAAGCTTGGTTACCCACCGGGGGTCAACCAGAAACTGTCGGGCAACACCTACGGCGTCGATTCTTCCCTCAGCTACTGCTTTAGCACCCACCTCGGCGTCCATTCTGCCTGCACAAACTACAGGGATGTCCACGAACTTTTTAATATGGGCAACGTCATCAAGGTTGCAGTTTTCAGGCATATACATAGGCGGATGTGCCCAGTACCAGGAGTCGTAAGTGCCGTTATCAGCGTTAAGCATATCATAGCCTGCGTCCTGAAGATACCTCGCCGCCTTTTCGGATTCTTCCATATTGCGGCCTACTTCGATGTAGTCCTCACCGGGCATAGCACCCTCGCAGAAGCCCTTCATCTTGGACTCAACCGAATAACGCAGAGAAACAGGAAAATCCTTGCCGCACTCTTTCTTAATAGCCTTTACAACCTCTGTTGCAAAGCGATAGCGGTTTTCAAAGCTTCCGCCGTATTCATCCTGACGCTTGTTGAAAAATTCAATAGCAAACTGGTCCAGAAGGTATCCTTCGTGAACTGCGTGAACCTCAACACCGTCAACCCCTGCCTCTTTGCAGAGCTTTGCGGTTTTGGCAAATGCCTCGATAATTTCAAGAATCTGCTCTTTAGTCATTTCAGGGCACTCTATGTCGTGAGCCCAACGGGAAGGCTGAGCAGAAGGAGAAGCCAGCTCGTGAGATGTATCTATAATAGGCTTAACCAAAGCTCGGGTAAATTTGTTTTTATGTAAGGGAGCAACCAGCTCGGTAATAGCCCAGGAGCGACCCATTCCTGCGGTAAGCTGAATAAAAAGCTTTGCCCCTGTCTTGTGCAGTTCATCCATAAACACCTTGAGCTCTTCAAACATTTTAGGATTCTGCCAAAGCCATTTGCCCCAGAATGTATCTTTCAAAGGAGCAATTCCCGGAATAATAAGGCCTACATTATTCTTTGCTCTCTCAAGAAAAAGCTTTGCCGCCTCTTTGTCAAAATGACAACCTGTAAGCTCAAACCAGCCAAAAAGAGATGTGCCGCCCATAGGACACATTACTATTCGGTTTTTGATTTCTACATTGCCGATTTTCCAGGGAGTAAACAACGCCTTGTATTTTTCGTCAATTTTGTTCATCTCATATCCGCCCTCTCAAAAATTTTTATATAATATGTCTGATTATAGTATGCCACAACGAGGTTGATGTGTCAACGATTTTGACACATCAATCTACACAAAAATATAAAAAAGCAGATGTCCTGCACTTTGGACATCTGCCTGAGAACGAATAGAAAGTAATCATTTAACTCTTTCGCATATTACAAGATAGCGGTGAGTGTTGCTTCCGTAAGGATAGCAGGTAATAAGAGTCACCAGGTCGCTTCCTTTTTCAATTAGAATTTCATTGGAGCCGTCAGGCTCAATAATTTTTGTTTCTCTTACTTTATAGCTGAGAGTTTCCCAAAAATTGCGGATAAAAACCTCGTCACCTTTATTGAGCTTGACGATGTTATCAAACATAACTGCGTTAACCATACCTGTGTGCCCTGCAATAACGCAGTTTGTGCTTTCGCCGCCAATAGGAAGTGAAGTACGGTTAAGGTGAGCCGCACCCAAATGCATATTATACTCCGTTGCACCAAGATAAACAGGGAGCTCCATATCAATGGACGGTGCTGAAATTATACCTGCAACAGAAGTGTTCAGTCCGTACTGAGAAAGCGAAATACTTTCGTCCTCAAAAACAAAAGGGTCGCCATAAGAGGACTGACCGTTTTTAATCAAGTCAGCATTATATGCACAAAAGTCCTTGTAAAGCCTTGCAGACTGCTCAGGGGTAAACTCAACTGAAGCCTCAGAATCCTCTGAGGGCTCAGTCACATCGGGTGCAGTAACCTGCTCTTGGGGTAAGGTGTTTTCTTCAATTAAAGGAAAGCTTTCATACTGAAAGGAAGATTTAAAATCCTCAACCACAGAGTTAATCTCTTTGTCGCTGAAAAGTCTTGTAACTGTGGGATAAAGCAAAACACCCAGCCCCACAACCAGAAGACAGGCGGCAATACAAATATAAATCTTACCTTTCATTTTTCTTACCCTTTTTTCTGAACATAATTATTACAAGAGCAATAACCGCCAATGCAATAAAGGAAGGCAGAACAATGTATTTTAAGATAAATTCGTCGGAAAGAGAGGATTTTTCAAGTAAAGGATTTACCGCAGGCAAAGTTTCACTGTCTTCAAAAGGCGCAGATGTTTCAGCGCTCGCCTCCTGAGTTGTTGAGGGTACGGTTTCTTTAGGAATATCTGAGTCTTCATCTAAGGAGCCGTCATAAGCAATACGGCTGCCACGCACCAGAAGCCTGTGAGAGTTTACTCCGTAGGGTGTGCAGGTGAAAAGAGTAACCAAATCCCTGCCCTCAATTATTTGCAGGTCGCTGGCGTCGTTGGGTAAAACCACCTTTATCTGGTCAACCTCATAGCACAGGGTTTCGTCCAGAGCTTTTATATAGAAAACATCCCCCACCTCAAGCTTTTCCAGGTCGGTGAAAATCTTTGCACCGGGAAGCCCGGTGTGACCTGTGAGAACGCTGTGGGTGTTTGTGCCGCCTACCGGCAGAGAGGTGTTTTCAAGATGACCTACGCCAACGCTTAAGACAGCCTCAGTACTGTAATGATAAATAGGAAGGTTTACGCTGATTTCAGGGATAACAACATAACCCATCTGATTACCGCTCACGTTCAAAAGCTCGCCGTATTCAACCACATCCTGAGACTGGTCAGAATCCGAATCCGACGAGTCCGAATGGGAAACAACGCCTGCCAGACGGTCGTTGTACTCCTGAGCCTGCTGCTTAAGGGTATCAATATTCGATTGTTCAAGCTCTTGAACCTGACGGTTATACTCATCTACAACCTTATTTTGCTCTGCCACAAAGATAATGTTTACAACAGCAGGGTAAAAAAGCACACATACACCTGCCACAAGCAAAACAACAGTCATAATTTTGAAAAATTTGGATTTGCTCATAAAACCACCGAAAATATCAAATCAGGAAACAGAGCAAAAGCCCTGTTTCCTGACAGTTTAAAAATCAGTTAATCAGTCTTCTTTCTTGGACTTCTTGGAAGCTACAAAGAATACTACAGAGAGAGTAATAAGACCTAAACCTGCAACTGTAAAGATTACTGTGCCCATACCACCTGTGATGGGAAGCTGAGGAGTTGCCTGGTTAATGATTGCAGTAGCTGCTGCGTCATAAGAGCCTGCTTTTACTTCAAAAGTAATTCTGTCTGCACGAAGCTCATAGCCCAAAGGTGCCTTTGTTTCAAGAAGGTCGTACTTGCCGTATGCAAGACCCTTAATCTCAAATGTACCGTCAGCAGAGGACTTAAGACCTGTTTTAATGGGTGTTGTGCCGCCGTGAACATAAAGGTTGAACTCTGCATTTGCAAGACCCTGATTTGAAGCGTTTGTCTTAACGAACTTGTAGCCGCCTGTGTATACATAGGGCTTTTGGGTAAGACCTACTTCATACTCGGGAGTATTGCTGGCCTTGAAGATAAGGTTACAGTCGTTGTAGTACTTTGTTTCGATTACTGCGGAAGAATCCAGGGTTGTGTCGTACTCAACCTTAACTCTTGTTGCATTCTTAAGAGCAGAGATATCTGTAACATCAACTGCGAAATCGTAATCCTCGGTAGCAGGATTTACGGTATAGTCGGTTTTATCAATCTCTTCAAAACCAGAAGCAGTTTCAGCATAAACCTTTACGGATGAGTCATCCAAGTGGAGAAGGTCGTCCATATTATCGGTGATTGTGTAATTTGTGTATGTTGTTGTAGCTATATCAGCAGGAACACCGGCATAGATAATCCAATGCTGCTTTGCTTTGTCAAACTCATTGAAGCTTGTGCAGTCTTCGTAGTTGTCGTCCTTAGTTACAAACTTAATAATCTGAGGCTGTGTGGAGTTCTGAACAGGAGTAAGAGTCTGAACACCGATTTTTGTTGCAGAAACTGTGAAGTTGTACTTGTCTGTCTTGAGGATGTAGCCGTCGAGAGTTTCTGTTTCTAAGAAGTAGTAGTCGCCAACAGGAAGGTTTGAAACCTCAATGTAACCCTTATCGTCTGTTACGAAAGTAGTGATAGCGTTGCCGAAGTAGTCTGCTGTAACCTTGGAGCCGTCCTTCTTGTAAAGCTCAAACTTAACGCCCTTAAGGGGTGTTTCGCCGTCTAACTTCTGAAGCTTTGCACCACCGAGGGGGATGTAGTTCTTGGGATAAGCATAAACGTCAGCCATATAGCCGTCATCTGTGGTGTTTGTCATAGGAAGGTATACAAAGAAAGGAACAGAAACTGTTGTAACATACTCGGGAGCGCCTGTTTCTACAACATAGTAAAGACCAAACTCATCAGCATTTACTGTAAAGTCTGCCTTACCGCCGTTTGCAGTTGTAACAGTTGTTACCTTAGTGAAATCGTTAACATCGGGCTGTTTGGGAGCAGCAGTGTTAAGGTCACCAACCTTGTAGATTGTGAAAGCAACGCCGTCAAGGGTTTCTTTGCCTGTAACTGTCTGCTGAACGCCTGTGGAAGAAGCACTGTTGCCGATAATTGTGTCAAGCTCTACTTCGCCTGTGGAGTCAGTAACTTCGTACTTTGTAATGTGAAGAGTAGCAGACTGAGGGAGTGTTGCTGCGGAAGCTGTAGTAGCAAACGCAGTTAAAAGAGTGAGCATTGCCAGAATAAGGCAAGCCATAGACTTAAACTTTTTCATTATTAAATCACCTTTCATATTATTTAGGTATAAAATCTTTAACGATAGTGAACGCCTTTTTTAGAAGGCTTTTTGCTTACAAGCCAACAAATTGCCGCTACGCCGAAAATCGAAATTGCCGCTGCTGTGCCAAAGGCAAAACCGCTGCCGCCTGTAAGAGGCAGAGGCTGACTTTCGTAGTCAATAAAGTCAATATGGACTTCTGCATTGTTTTCGGCAGTTTTTCTTACGTTGACGTAAGGTGTAAGAGGACTGAGCTCATAGCCCACGGGAGCCTTTGTTTCTACAACAACGTAATCTCCCTGGGGAATATTCTCAAACACCGCCGCAATCACCTTTGTGCCGTCCTCCAGCTCAACCTCTTTGGTTGTCTGTGGGCCGCTTGTATATGTGCTGTCGGTGTCCTCTATCCAACCGCCTGCTTCATCAGGAGAAGCTGTTCTGAGCTCAAACTCTGCACCCTCTAAAGAGGTTGTACCGTTGAGGCTGCTCTTTTTGTAAACGTAAACCTTACAAAGAGCACTTTCGTTGGCGATTGTTACGTCATTGGCAGGAGCTGTGAAGGCACTGTCGGTGTAGTAGCTTACAGAGGCAGAAAGCACACCGTTTTCACCTGCAGTAACACTTACCTTGGCGAAATAAGGTGTTTCGTCGTAGATGTAATCCATATTGTTTTCATCTTTAACCTCGTAAAGCTTGTAGCAATATGTGCCGGGCTTACTGAACTCAAACATCTTATTATCGGAAGTGTTCTTAAATGTAACCTTACCGTTTTCAGATGTGTTGACGGTCATAGATGTGTTTGCAGTGTTATCGCTTACACCCTCAGCCTTAAACTCAAATTCAGTACCTGTGTAAGGTGCGGTATCAAGAGTTTTATTGAGAGTAAGCTCTGCTTCAACAGGCTTGTACTTATTCTTGAACACAACCTCTGCGGAGCTTATCTCGGTTGAGAAGCTTGAGTCGGAATAGTACTTTGCCTCGTTCACTGTAAGCACACCGTCATTGTCAGCAGTTACCACAATTTTAGCATAGAATACAGTATCGTCGTAAATATAGCCTGCCTTGCCGTCGTTAACCTCAGAAATCTTGTAGCAGTAAATACCCTCTTCGCCATAGGTAAAGGGAGAATACTCGGTGGTATTGGCAAAGCCCACAACACCGTTTGCTACTGAGCTGACCTCTAAGGAAACGTCCTTTGTATCCTTGGTGGTTTCTGAACCAAGGGTCATTTTGTCAAGTCCTTCAAGCTTGAAGGTAAAGTCTGTACCTGTGTAGCTTTCACCTGCGAGAGTTTTGTTAGCAGAGAGTGCTGTACTTACAGGTTTGTAGATGTTTGTGTAAAGAATATCGTTGATGTCGGCAATGTCTGCGGATACGCTGTAGCCGCTAACAACGGCATTAGCACCGCCGGCAATAGAGCCGAGCTCATAGCCGCTCTTTACAGCTTCAGTCACCTTGTACTTTGCACCCTTAGGCATACCGTTGAAGACAGCCTTCTGACCTGCCTGTAATGAGAACTTACCGTTTTCGGCAGTAAGTGTTGCAATATAATTACTGTTCACGTCAAAAAGGTCATAATCAAGGGAGTACTCGGATTTAAAGCTGCCGCTGCCGTCAACATCCAATGCAATTATGTAATCAAATACTGCTGTAGAGGTATCGGAAATATCTTTTCCGTCTTCGTCTTCAACAGCCTTAGAAACTGCAATGTTGGTTGTTTTGGGGGTGTTCACATATCCCAGATACAGGCTTGTTCTCAGATTAGAGTCACCTGACGCATTGATAAGGTCAAAGATTGACTGCATAGATGTTTCATCGTTGCTCTCGGCAAGAACATCACCTGTGTTATTATCGTAAAGTGTCCAGACAGTATCATATTCAATACCTGTTAAGGTGTTGTACTCGGTAATTGACATATTAGAGCCTGTTTCGAACTTAGCGTCGAAGAAGGCACTGCCAAGATGAGGAAGATTAAAGCCTGTGTCAGCCACAAAGTAAACATCACCGTCAGCGGTAATGTATTCAACGCCGATAACCTGATTATTGTCGTTTGAAATGTTGTAGCCGAACTTTTCTGCCTGTAAAACAGCGTCTACAAGACCGGGGTTAAGGTCAGCAGGGTCAATCTCGTTGGCAACTGTAATGTCGTTGTCAAGAGGAGTCATTGTGAAGTTAATCTTCATATTAGACTCAATAAGACCACGCTCCATATAGAACACTGTCATTGTGTATGTCTTCTGGTCATCTGTATTATCGAAGAAGCTGCTGAAGTCATACTCTACATTGGTCTTCATCTGAGCAGAAGCCGAAGAGCTGCCGCTTAAGCCGGAATTTTCACCTGCAACAGCCCACTGTGCAACTGTATACTGTTCAGAATCATCTCCACCGCTGATGTAATATGAACCATTGGTAGAAGTTAAATCAATATTCTCAGTTTGCTTTGTCTCATTTCCGCCACTGAAAACAACTCCTGTAGCACCACTGGGAATTTCAAAACGATAATTACCGTTACTAAGCTTAGTCATAGCCTTACCGGGCCAAGCTCCGTTTACCGCTCCGCTTGAATTGAAGAAGTATACATAGGGAGTTGTCCATTTGCCCTTTGCATCAAGGTAAACGTATTGCTTTTCGCTGGTGTTGGTGTCAATGTCAGAAATATTATAAGCCTCGCTTACGGTAGAAACCATTTCTTTAAAGTCGATTTTACCGTAGCTCTTTTTATGGGCACCGCCCATATCAAGAATAAGTCTGCCGTTATCATCATCGTCATCATTATCCTTGATGTAAACCCAAAGGTCGTCGTCACCCTCAAACTCAAAGAGAATGGGCTCATCAGTACCGGGAATTACGCCACCCTCGGGAACACGGAAGTCAATATCCATACGGATACCGAAGCCGTAGTTAAGGTTTTCGTTAGAGTAGGTCTTAACGCCCTTTGTACCGGAAGCATTGTTAAAGGGGAAAATACCATAACCTGATCTGAAGCCATCATCAGGATTCATAAAGTACTGAATACCGTCTTTGATACCGTAGTAATAGTCCTTGTGTGAGGAAGATACGGTATTTGTACCGTAATTTATGAGTGTGGGATAGGTTTCTGTACCCTGAGTATCCCAGGTAAAGTAAATGTTATCCTTTGCGTCGTTAGAGTCAAAGCTATACTTCTTGTAGCCTTCCTGCTCTTCAATAACAAAGGGGAAGTCAGCAGAAATCACCTTAGCAAGGTCATTCTCCATAAGCCAGCTGTTATTAAAGTAAGGTGCAGGCATAGAATCTGTTACCATAAGGTCGCCTGTTTCACTGAGAGTAGGACGCATTAAACCCTGAACACTGGCGTTTTCACTTGAAAGTGCGTTTGAGTTATTGGGCACATAGTGGAAGTTGTATGCATTCTGTGAGTTGGTTGCATTTGCCCAGCCGCCGCTTCCGTGGTAGCTTGTGTTGTAAGCACCGCTTGTATTACAGAAGTTACCGAAATACAAGGGGTAATTCCAGGTAGAGGAATTACTCTTGGCAAGCTTTGAAATCTCCTGGTTAAAAATAAAGAAAGGATACCAGTCGTCAGACGATTTATTAAAGCCTGTACCGTGCTGTATGGGATTGAGCCACTGGCCGTTATACTCTTCATCAGAAAGATAATCGTAGTATGTAGCCTTAACGCCCAAGATGTTGGTTTCGTTGTTGTGGAAGGTATTGCCTACTACGTAATTAGCATTAGCTATTTCAGCGTCAAGCTCATCCCAGCTTCGTGTCACAACGTTGTAACAGGGCATTGTAAGATGGCCGGGCACTTCAAGCTTACCTGTAGAGCCTGCTGTGTCACCCTCGTTAGGCTTAAACATAAACGTTGAGCCTACAGGAACATAAGCCACAAAATAACCTGTCGTTGTGTCTGAATTGAAGCCCTCGTGAGTAACAGCCTGAAGAGGCTTAACCACAGTAAGGGGGTTGTTGGGGTCGTAGGTAACAAACGCATTTTTCCAGGCAGGGGCGTAAACGTATGCCACTGTCAGAGCCTCTGACAACGGAGAAGCATATTTACTCCACTTGCAGGAAGTTGAGCCTGTTACGTAAATGGTATTATCTGATTATTTTTCATATCAGATGTTTTAAAAAAAAGCAGATAATCCGTATTATAAAAAACAGATTATCTGCCAAAGTAAGTTTTTTAGTTCAAGCTGTGCTTTTGCTTGATTTTCAGGTTATTTATGGCGTTTTTCAGCATAATTCTTGAAAGCTGATAATCCTTATCGCTTTTGCTTTTTCTCAGCTCTCTTAAGGCTTCTTCCTCTGCCCTACGCTCTTTTTCCTCGTCTATCTCTTCGGGCAACAAGGCATAGTCGCACAAAAGTGTAACATTGTTATCCACTGCGTCAAGCATACCGCCGGACACAGAAAACTGCACTTTTTTACCCTCAGGTGTAGTGTAGGACGCCTCGCCATAGGTAACAGAAGCGGTAACAGGCTCTCTGTAAGCCATTATACCCAACATACCGTCGCTTATGGGAACAACAAGAGAGGTACTCTCCCCAATATAAAAAGCACGCTCAGGTGTGAGAATTTTAAGATTAAAGCTTTTCACCTTACACCTCTGCAAGCTGTCTTGCTTTTTCTTTTACATCATCAATAGTGCCCACATTGAAAAACGCATTTTCGGGGTACTCGTCTGCCTCGCCGTCGATAATAGCCTTAAAGCTTCTTATGGTTTCTTCCAGAGGCACATATATACCTTTGACTCCTGTAAATTTCTCTGCAACAGAAAAAGGCTGAGAAAGAAATCGCTGGATTTTTCTTGCACGGTGCACAATGAGCTTGTCCTCGTCGCTGAGCTCATCCATACCCAGAATTGCGATAATATCCTGAAGCTCGTTATAGTGCTCAAGAATCTCCTGCACACTTCTGGCAACACGATAATGCTCCTCGCCCACTATTTCGGGGTCAAGCATACGGGAAGAAGACTCCAGAGGGTCAACGGCAGGATAAATACCCATCTCCGCAATTTTTCGGCTGAGAACAGTTGTGGCGTCAAGATGAGCAAAGGTAGTGGCAGGAGCAGGGTCGGTAAGGTCATCGGCAGGCACATAAATCGCCTGAACAGAGGTTACCGAGCCGTTTTTGGTAGAAGCTATACGCTCCTCAAGCTCGCCAAGCTCCTGGGAAAGAGTGGGCTGATATCCAACCGCTGAAGGCATACGGCCAAGAAGGGTTGAAACCTCACTGCCTGCCTGAACAAATCGGAAAATGTTATCAATAAACAGAAGAACGTCTTTTTTGCTTTCGTCACGGAAATGCTCCGCCATAGTAAGTCCTGTAAGAGCAACTCTCATTCTTACGCCGGGAGCTTCATTCATCTGGCCGAAAACAAGAGCAGTTTTATCTAAAACGCCGTTATCCTTCATTTCGCAGTAAAGGTCGTTTCCCTCTCGGCTTCTCTCGCCTACACCTGTGAAAATTGAGTAACCGCCGTGCTCTGTGGCGATATTGTGGATAAGCTCCTGAATAAGAACTGTTTTACCAACACCTGCACCGCCGAAAAGACCGATTTTACCGCCTTTTGTATAAGGAGCAAGCAAATCTATAACCTTGATACCTGTTTCCAGTATATCCTCAGAAAGAGCTCGCTGAGAATAATCGGGAGCAGGGCGATAAATTGATTTACGCTGAACCTGAGCCTCAATTTCTTCGCCGCCGTCAATGGGCTCGCCGAGAACATTGAGAAGTCTGCCGAGAACCGCTTCTCCCACAGGCACGCTTATAGGTGCACCTGTGGCATAAACGGTCATATCTCTTGACAGACCTTCACTTGCCCCCAGCATAACACACCTTACAACGGCATTGCCTGCGTGACGGACAACCTCCATAGTTCTTTCTTCATTCTTGCATTTTACAAAAAGCATTTCACGGATTTTCGGCAAGGAATCCATTGTAAATTTAACATCCACTACAGGGCCTGTAACCTGAACGATTTTACCTGTATTCATATTGTTAACTGAGTCATTCATAGCTCTTATCCTCCTTAAAGGATTGAAGACGTTTGTTTCTTTGTGCCGCAGCACCTGCTGAAATTTCAATCATCTCGTTTGTAATTGCCGCCTGACGGATTTTATTGTACTGGACCTTCAAATCCTTCAAAATCTGTTCTGCATTGTCCCCTGCACTTTTCATAGCGTTCATTCTTGCCTGTTGCTCACTGCAAAAGCTTTCTACCAGACAGCCGTAAATATAGCCTGTAAGGCAACTGGGAACAATCCCTTCAAGAACAACCTCCGGACTTGGCAAAAACTCTTTTTCAATGCATTTTTTTGCAGAATCTTCCTTATAAAAATTTGTCTGTATCAAAGGCAGAAGTGTAATTTTCTTACACTCACCGGGCTTTGAGCCCATATAGTCCGTGTGGATAATATTGATTTCGTCCAGTTTTCCCGTGTCGTAATATTCCAACAAATCAGCACAGATATGCCGAGCGTCAGAAAGCGTGGGATGTGCCGCAGTGTAATGAAATTCTGTTACGAAAGGTAGATTTTTATTAAGAAAATACTGCCTGCCGTACTCTCCGATAACAAAAACAGTGGTTCTGGGGTGACGGCTCATATACTCCAGACACACATTTATGGCTGTCTGATTATACCCGCCGCACATACCCTTATCAGAGGTAATCAGAATTACACCGTGATTTCTGTGAGGCTCATTTCTTTCGGGAATCACCCTGAAATACCTGTTATCAACCTTGGGAATGTAATAAAAAAGCTCTCCTATTTTTTCGCTGATACTTTTAAAATACGGAGTAGTTTGCTCAAGCTCTCTTAAAGCCTTACGCATTTTTGCAGAAGAAATCATATACATGGCGTCTGTGATTTTTTTGGTATCTTTAATACCGTTTATTCTCTGCTTTATTTCGCCTGCACTTACCATATAATGTTCCTCCTCTCCTTTTTATCTGCTTGCAAGAAACCTTTTAGCCGTTTCGATTATTTCATTTTTAAGCTTATCGGAATAAGTCTTCTTGTGCTCGATTTTAACACAAACCGAGCTTCGGTTCTGCTCAAAATACTCCAGGAGCTCCTGCTGGACGGCTTTAATATCCTTTTCGGGAATATCAACAAAAAGCCTTTCCTGAGCACAAATCAGAGTAATTACCTGTCTGTGCAAGGTCATAGGCGAATTATTGCTCTGACGCAAAAGCCTCATAAGCCCTGCACCGTATTTAAGCTGGCGAGCAGTGCCTGCGTCCAGATCACCGCCAAACTGCGAGAAAGCCTGCATTTCCCTGTACTGAGCAAGGTCAAGCCTTACTGTGCCCACAGATTTTTTCATAATGTTGGTCTGGGCTGCACCTCCTACTCGGGATACCGACAAGCCCACATTTATGGCAGGTCGCTGACCTGCAAAGAAAAGCTCGCTTTCAAGGAAAATCTGACCGTCTGTTATGGAAATAATATTTGTAGGAATATACGCCGACACATCTCCCGCCTGAGTTTCTACAATAGGCAGAGCAGTCATACTGCCGCCGCTGAACTTGTCAGAAAGCTGAGCCGACCTCTCAAGAAGTCTTGAGTGAAGATAGAAAACATCACCGGGATAAGCCTCTCTGCCGGGAGAACGCTCCAAAAGAAGGCTGAGGGTTCTGTAAGCCACGGCGTGTTTGGAAAGGTCATCGTAAACTATCAATACATCTCTGCCGTGATACATAAAGTATTCAGCAACAGCACAGCCTGCGTAGGGTGCAATATACTGCAGGGAGGCAGAATCGCTGGCAGGCGAAGAAACCACAACGGTATAATCCATAGCGTCGTGTTTTTTCAGAGTGGCTACCACCTTGGCAATGGAGCTTGCCTTCTGGCCGATTGCAACATAAACACAAACCACGTTTTTGTCTTTCTGGTTGATAATTGTATCTGTGGCAATGGTGGTTTTGCCTGTCTGCCTGTCGCCGATAATCAGCTCACGCTGACCTCTGCCAATGGGAAACATAGAATCAATAGCCAGAATACCTGTTTCCATAGGAGTAGACACGGATTTACGCTCGATAATACCGGGAGCAGGACGCTCTATGGGGAAATATTCTTTAGCACCGATTTCGCCGCCGTCATCCACAGGCTTTCCCAGAGGGTCGATAATTCTGCCTAAAATACGGGTGCTTATGGGGATACCTGCTGTTCGCTGAGTTCTCACAACACGGCTTCCTTCGAAAATCTCACTGTCGTCACCGAAGAGGATAACACCGTTTGTGCCGTCACTTCGGATATCCTGTACCATACCCTTTACACCACAGTCAAAGAGCACGATTTCGCCGTACTCCACCTCGCGAAGTCCGTTAATAAGAGCTATACCGTCACCAACGGAAACTACAAAGCCCACCTGCTGATGACCTATGTGAAGCTCGAAATTGTCAATTTCTTCTTTAATAAGCGAAACAATGTTTTCTGGGCAATTGCGCTTCTCAACGGACTGGATTGATTTTCTCAGCTGGCGGATTCTGCCCAGAGTACTCCAGTCGTAGTTTTCGTCACCTACAAAAATACGGAAACCGCCCACAACGCTTAAATCCTTGCGGATTACAAAGTCAATATCGTCAGCATTATACTCCGCCAGAAAGAAATCCTTCATTTTAGAAAGCTGCTCCTCAGTTGGTGGAGTAACACACTGGATTTCTACGGTGACGATGTTGCTTTTTACCTCGGGAGTTTCATCAAAATTACTTTTTATCATTCTTAGCTCTCTCCTCGTTGACAGTATTCTCTGCCAGACGGATAAACTCATCGTAAAGAGCACTGTTACGCTGAGGAGTAACGGTATCGCTTAAAAGCTTCTGAGTTGCAGAAACCACAAGCTCGCCTATTTCTGTCTGAACGGATTCCAGTATATGCTCTTTTCTGTCCTCAGCCTCAAGCTCTGCCGCGGTAATAATAGTTGCGGCTTTTTCTTTTGCGTCTTTAATATATTCAGCTGAAATCTCGGCGTATTCCTTTTCCAAAAGCTTTTTACGCTCGCTGATTTCTGCGTCTGCAATGCGGATTTTCTTTTCGTATTCTTCCTGAAGTCTTACGTTTTCTTCTGCCTTTGCTTTGTTGGCAGCTTCTTCGTCGGCAAACTGCTGACGACGCTTCTCCATAAAGTTCACAACCGGCTTATAAAGCAAAAATGTAAGTCCGCCTGCCAGAATAACAAAATTCAGCATATGCAGAAGAATCTGTAAAATGTCTATATTAAGGGGAATATTCATTATGATACCTCTTAAAGTACAAAGATAACAAGGATAGCAACAATCAATGCGTAAATAATTGCTGTTTCAATAAACACAAGACCGAGCATCATTGTAGAGTTGATTTTGTCAGAAATCTCAGGCTGACGAGCCATACTCTCAGCACTTTTTGAAATAGCCATTGCCATACCAAGAGCACCTGCGGCACAAGCAAGACCAACAGCAATAGCGGCACCAATGGCCTTTGCAGATTTAACAGAGCTTTCGCCCTCTGCATTTTCTTCACCTGTATCAGCCTGTGTAATCTGAGCTGCTTCTGTTTCGGGCTGAGCAGAAACACTTAATGTAAATACGCCTGCAATAGAGAGTGTCAGGACAACTGCAAATATCATAGCAATAAGTTTAATTGTTTTCATAGTTAGTTTACCTTCTTTTTCTTATTTTTTATTTTTTTAGGTTTTGGTTCAATGGCTTCGCCGTAGAAAACAGAAACCAGTGTTGCAAGAACATAGGTCTGGATTATGGCGTGAAGCAATGTGAACAAAACGCCTACAATAACGGGTAACACAAAGCTGAGGCTTACATAATAATACACAAGCTCAGTTACCAGAAGACCGCTTAAAAGTGCACCAAAAAGACGAAAGCTCATTGAAATAGGAAGGGAAAAATCCTTCAGCACACTTAAGCCGCCCTTAACTCCTCTGAAGCGGATACCGCCACCCAGAATAATTCCATAGGACATAACGCCCAAAGCAATGGCGGCGTTTATATCCGAAATGGGAGCAGGCAGAGAAAGAGCCGCACCGTGAGTATTTATCCACTGAACACCAAAAAGCTCAAAGAGGGTGCTCACAAAAATATACACGCCTGCACTGAAAATATACGCACCTATAAACTTAGGCTTATGAGGGCTGTTTTTTCCTGCCATACCCGAGAAAAGCCCGACAATAGTTTCAATGGCACATTGAAATTTTCCGGGTACTGTTTTAAATTTCGGAATGGCGAAAATCCTTATAAGGGCGGCAGCCAAAAGCAACACCGCCGTTACAATGTAAGCAGACACCACCGCCGGGTTTACAACAAGGGAGAAAAATTCAACCTTATTGGTTTCGTGCAGAACACTGTCCTGCATAGCCTGCTGAATACTTTCGTGCTTCGCCGCCGGCGGCCAAAGCACAATAATGCCTGCAAGGATCAACGCAATTACCAAAAGCCAAACAGCAAGAAAAATCGCTTTTTTCTTAGTTAGTCTGGTTTTCACTTTATCCTCTCCTTACCTAATCTGATGTTTATTATTCTAAAGACAACACCATTATACAACTTTAAATTCTTAATACAATATTTCTGAGAAAGCTTTATGCAATTTTCTTAATAAATTCTGAAAATAAACCCGGCTTATGCAGATTTTGCCTAATTTTAACAAAAATATGACTGACACACTTTCCTTACAAAAACACAGCAGCCGCCTTCGGCACAACCACATAAGGCAGTATTTTGAAAAATGCACATAGCGTGCCGAAACTAAGTTTGCCCTGACGGGCAAGTGAAGTTGCCTTGCGACAGTGAAGTTACTTCGTAGTGAAGTTAGCTTCGCCGGTGTTTTTGGGCAAACTTAACTTCACATTTGCCGAAAAGCAAATACTTCACTGTGATTCATTACAACTTCACTTCAAACAGCAGGTTTGAAACTACACAAAAAAGATACCACCCGAAAAAATTTTCATTCTTCGGGCGGTTTGGTCTTATACCTTAACAAGCAGGGAATTTGTACGGCAAATTCCAAAGTTTTATCGGAATAGCGGAAAAGTAAAAAGGGGCTGCCTCACTTAGTTAGTGAGACAGCCTCCTTTTTCTTTGATAAAAAACCTCGTATCAAATGATACGAGGGTGGGAGGCTGCGAACTCTTTAAATGCCAACTTAAAGTTGGTCTTTTCCAAGGTCAATAAGCCGCAAAATACCATATTGACCTAAATTTTAGTGATATTGTGCCTACGGCACAGTGATATTTTCGCTACGCAAAAGTGATATTGAAACCTGCGGTTTCAGTGATATTATATTCGCCATAAAACTGGGCGAAGCCCAATATCACTCGGCTTTAGACGAATATCACTGCGTAGCAATATCACTCGCCCCAAGGCGAATATAACTGAAAAAGACGATTGCTTTCGCAATCGTCTTTTTCTGGTGGGAGAAGGTGGATTCGAACCACCGAAGTCGTCGACAACAGATTTACAGTCTGCCCCCTTTGGCCGCTCGGGAATTCTCCCATATGAAAACCTGCTTTAAATTAAAGCAGGTTTTGTTTGGAGCTGGTGGACGGACTTGAACCCCCGACCTGCTGATTACAAATCAGCTGCTCTACCAACTGAGCTACACCAGCGTGTTTCGCTGTGGCGTCTCGTGTATCGCCAACAGTTAGAGATTATAGCAGAAGCTACTTGAAATGTCAATACTTTTTTGAAAAGTTTTTTGAAAAAATTTATATTTCTTTTCAATCCCCCTTTATCCCCTGTTTTTGTGTATTCATTATATACATATTATTGAGTAAAAGCCCTTTGTTTCTCGGCTTTCCTACAAAACTTTACAGATAACTTGACAGTTGTAAACGTCAAAATGTATAATATTGAAGGTTTGGATTTAGGACAAATAAATATATGTTTAGATAATTATCACAAAAAGAATAAGGACGATTTGTATGAAAAAGAAAATTGAGATTCTTAAGAAAGAAAAAAACGCCTGCATTATGGCTCACTACTATGCACCTGCTGAGGTTCAGGAAATTGCAGATTATGTGGGCGACTCTTTTTATCTTGCAAAGGTGGCAAAGGAAAGCAAGGCTGATGTTATTGTTTTCTGCGGTGTAGGTTTTATGGGAGAAAGTGCAAAGATTCTTTGTCCTGACAAGACTGTGCTTATGCCCGACCTTACTGCCGACTGTCCTATGGCACATATGGTTAAAGAGGGTAAAATCGCTCAAATGCGTGAGCAGTATTCAGACATTGCCGTTGTGTGCTACATAAACTCCACTGCTGAGCTTAAGTGCCAGAGCGACGTTTGCGTTACTTCTTCAAATGCTGTTAAGATTGTCAAGGCTCTTCCCAATCAGAACATCTTCTTTATTCCCGACAGAAACTTAGGCCGCTTTGTTGCCTCACAGGTGCCTGAGAAAAATATTATCTTAAATGATGGTTGCTGTCCCATTCACGCAGATATTACTTCTGCGTCGGTAAAGGCAGTTATGGAAAAGCACAAAGAGGCTTTGGTGCTTTGTCATCCCGAGTGTGAGCCCGAGGTTCTTGAGCTTGCTGATTTTTCAGGCAGCACCGCTGAGATTATTGATTATGCAAAAGCAAGCACAGCTTCTGAATTTATTATCTGCACAGAGGACGGCGTAGGCTTTAAGCTTATGAGCGACAACCCTGAGAAGAAGTTTTACTTCCCCACTCCTTGTCCTGTCTGCAAGGATATGAAGCTGAATACTCTTGAGAATGTTCTCAGAGTTCTTGAAAATGAAGAAAACAAGGTTGAAGTTGATGAAAAAGTCCGCGAAAGAGCACTTCTTCCTTTAAATAAAATGCTGGAGCTTGGTAAGTAATTATGAATACTGACATTATTATTGTAGGTTGCGGTGTAGCAGGGCTTTACTGTGCACTTAATCTGCCCAAGGACAAAAAAATAGTTATTGTAACAAAAAACAAGGCTCGACGCAGCGACTCCTATCTCGCTCAGGGCGGTATCTGTGTGCTGAGGGACGAAGAGGACTTTTCATCCTTTTACGAGGACACAATGCGAGCAGGCCACTATGAAAACGACCCTGACTCTGTTGAGATTATGATTCGCTCCTCTCAGGAAGTTATAAGCGACCTTGTTTCCTTTGGTGTTCATTTTGAAAAAAACGGCAAGGAGTTTGTTTATACCCGTGAGGGTGCTCATTCCGCTCCCAGAATCCTTTTTCACGAGGACGAAACAGGCAAAGAGATTACTTCAAATCTTCTTCAGACTGCCCGTGAGAAGGAAAATATCACCTTAATCGAAAACTTCACAATGGTTGACCTTATTGTAGAAAACAACCTTTGTAAAGGTATTGTAGGCCATTACAACGAAGGCGAATACATAAGCATTACCGCAGACTACACAGTGCTGGCAACAGGGGGTATCGGCGGACTTTTCAAGCACTCCACAAACTATCCTCACCTTACAGGAGATTCCTTGGCTCTTGCTCTTAAATACGGCATTAAGCTTCAGGATATTGATTACATCCAGATTCACCCCACCACACTGTTTTCCAACAAGCACGGCAGAGAGTTTCTTATCTCCGAGTCTGTAAGAGGCGAAGGTGCGGTGCTTCTTAACTCCAAGGGTGAAAGATTTGTTGACGAGCTTTTGCCCAGAGATGTGGTAGCGAATGCAATTTTTGAGGAAATGAAGAAAGAAGGAAGCAACCACGTCTGGCTTTCTTTAGAGGCTATTGACAAAGAAGAAATCAAAAGCCACTTCCCCAATATTTATCAGCACTGCTTGGAAGAAGGCTACGATATCACCAAAGAGCCTATCCCTGTTGTACCCAGCCAGCATTACTTTATGGGCGGTATTGAGGTTGACAAATCCAGCCTTACTTCTATGGAAAGGCTTTACGCTGTGGGAGAAACCGCCTGCAACGGTGTTCACGGTAAAAACCGACTCGCCAGCAACTCACTTCTTGAAAGTCTTGTTTTTGCCAAGCGAGCCGCTGAGCATATTACCAAAAACTACACAGGGCTTGAAGCTAACGAAAGCTTTGAGGTAAACGAAGATACATACGCAAATTATCAGGAAGAATACAAAAGAATGGTTTTAGAGGCCATAGAAAAGGAGAAGAAAAGCCGTGAATAATATTACAATGTTAATGAATGCAGACGAAATGATTTTAAGCGCTCTGAGAGAGGACATCACCTCTGAGGATATTACAACAAACTCTGTTATGCCTGATTTCTGCTTAGGTGAGGTTGACCTTATCTGCAAGCAGGACGGTATTGTTGCAGGCCTTGGCGTTTTCAAGAGAGTTTTTGAGCTTCTGGACAAAGAAACAGAGGTTACTTTCTTTGCAAAAGACGGCGACGAGGTTAAATCAGGTCAGCTCTTAGGCAAGGTAAAGGGTGACATCCGTGTTCTTCTCTCCGGAGAAAGAACCGCTCTTAACTACCTTCAGAGAATGAGCGGTATTGCTACTTACACAAAGAGCATTTCTGTGCTTTTTGAGGGTACTTCTACAAAGCTTCTGGACACAAGAAAGACTACTCCCAATATGAGAGTTTTCGAAAAATACGCTGTTAAGGTTGGCGGCGGTTATAATCACCGCTTCAACTTAAGCGACGGTGTACTTCTCAAGGACAACCACATCGGTGCCGCAGGCTCTGTTAAAGAAGCAGTAAGGCTTGCCAAGGAGTACGCTCCCTTTGTACGCAAAATCGAGGTTGAGGTTGAAAACCTCACAATGCTCAAGGAAGCCCTTGAGGCAGGTGCAGACATCATTATGCTTGACAATATGAGCGTTGAAGATATGAAAGAAGCAGTTAAGCTCTGCAAGGGCAAGGCTGAAACCGAGTGCAGCGGCAACGTTACAAGAGAAAACGTTGCAAGGCTTACAGACATCGGCGTTGACTATATTTCCAGCGGTGCTCTCACCCACTCTGCTCCCATTCTTGACCTTTCTCTTAAGAATCTTCACGCAATTTAAGGTGTGCCTATGAAAGCGATTGACAGACGAAAGGAAATCGCCGCTGTGCTTGTGTCCTCTGATACTCCCGTTTCAGGAAGTGCTCTTTCCGAAAAGTTCGGTGTGTCACGGCAGATTATTGTTCAGGACATTTCCTTACTAAAAGCCGCAGGGTATGAAATTCTCTCTACTCATCACGGCTACATTGTGCAGAGCACTCCTTTGAAAGAAAGGGTTTTCAAGCTCAAGCATACCCGTGACGACACAGAAACAGAGCTTACCACCATTGTGGATTTAGGCGGCACTGTGGCCGATGTTTTTGTGTGGCACAAGGTTTACGGCAAGGTAGAGGCGAAGCTCAATATTTTTTCCCGTATGCACGTCAGCCAGTTTATCGAAGGCGTAAGAAGCGGAAAATCCACAGAGCTTATGGATATTACAGGCGGCTATCATTACCACACAATCAGAGCAGAAAGCGAAGAGATTCTCGACGAAATTGAGAAAGCTCTGGACTCAAAGGGTTTTATTGTCCCTGAAATCTGATTGACAAATACAAAGCAACGCTATATAATGAATTAAACTGCCACCGGGTAGTGAATGTTTTTTTGAACTAAACATTCGTTTACGTTTCGTTAGGTCTGAGAAGAAACGTATGCGAATGTTTATTTTTTTAGGAGTATTTATGAGCAAGCTAAAAAAATATTTTTCCAAATTCGAAATATGTTTATGGGGAATTTCGGTAGTGCTTATTACCCTGTCCTATGTGATTTTTGACAGAAGCAACGTACTGACCCTTATCGCCTCTATTATAGGTGTTACAGCGATTTTATTCAACGCCAAGGGCAATCCCATAGGCCAGGGCTTAATGGTTATTTTCAGCCTTATTTACGGCTACATTTCTTTCGGCTTCAGCTATTACGGCGAAATGATTACCTATGTAGGAATGTCTATGCCTATGGCGGTTATCGCTCTTATTGCCTGGCTTAAAAATCCTTTTAAGGGAAACCGCTCTCAGGTTACGGTAAACAGAATCTCAAGAAAAGAAACCCTTTTTATGATTATACTCACTATTCTGGTTACGGTGGTGTTTTTCTTTATTCTGAAAGCCTTCGGCACTGCAAACCTTCTGCCTTCCACATTTTCGGTAACCACCAGCTTTGCGGCAGTTTACCTTACCTTCAGACGCAGCCCCTATTTCTCACTTTTGTATGCGGCAAATGATATTGTGCTTATTGTTCTCTGGGTTCTTGCCTGCTTTTCTGATTTCAGCTACATATCCGTTGTGGTGTGCTTTCTTATGTTTCTGGCAAATGATATGTATGCTTTTATAAGCTGGCGTAAAATGGAAATCCGCCAGAGAATAGTTGACTAAGATAGAAATCTATGTTATAATGTACAAAACAGAAGGAAAGGACTTGTGCAAAATAGCAAGTAATAGTTTCAGAGTTAAGTGCAACTGCGGTCTTGTTCAGGACGCATTTGCAAACGGCGTATGTCCTCAGTGCAAGCAGCCCATCAACTTTCCCCAGGGCGGTATGATTCACCTTTATCGCAAAGGCTCACCTATGGGTATTGCAGGCGGCTTCGGTATTTACATCAACAATGTGCCTCTTGGTCACATTGGCAACAAGCAGACAGTTAATATTCCTGTAAGCTTTGGTACATACACCCTTCACGTTGCAGTAGGTATGAACCGCAAGTGCAAGGACCTTGTAATTGAAATCACCCCTGAAAACCCTATCGGCTACGCAAAGGTTTATATGAAGCCCGGTTTCTGGACAAACTCCTTTGTTGTAGAGCCTTCCACAAAAGAAGAAATGCCCCTGTAAGCCCGTTAGCCACGGGCAGGGCAATTCCGCCGTTTGATAAAATGATTTATGAGTAAACTAACATTTACGGCGGAGAAAAAAAGTCTTATTTATACAGATATTAAAAAGAGCAAACATCAGAAGATTTTGATGTTTGCTCTTTTTTGCATATTTAATTATCAGTTCCAATAATCAAGTTTTTCTTCGATACCGATATTCTTTGCAACAAAGACAGGCTCTTTGCCTTCTTTTCGCTGTTTGGTGTAATCCTTAAGGGCACGGTAAACGTATCTGCCCAGAATAAGGATAACAGGGATATTTATAAGGGTCATACCACCCATAAGAACGTCGGAAATGTTCCACAGAAGGTCAGCACTTAAGCCTGCACCCACGAAAATCAGCAGTGCCGCAATAATGTGATAAATTGTCATAAACACTTTACCGGGCTCTTTGCCGAAAATAAACTTAATAGCCTTATCAACATAGAAGAGGTTGCCGATAAGGGTTGTGAAGGCAAAGAGTGCCATAGCAACGGTAATAAAGATAGGGCCAAAATCTCCAAGAGTCGCCTTAAGAGAAAGCTGAACATACTGTGCACCTGAAATCTCAGCGGTAGGCTCAACGCCTGAGCACATACACATAAAAGCAGTAGCTGTGCAGATAAGGAGTGTGTCAATAAACACGGAAAGAATCTGAACAAGACCCTGCTTTACAGGATGGCTTACATCGGCAGAGGCAGAAGCATTGGGGGCAGAGCCCACGCCTGCTTCGTTGGAGAAAAGACCTCTCTTAATACCGTACATTACGCAGGAGCCGCTGAAACCGCCGAAAATAGCCTGCAAATCAAAGGCTTCGCTGAAAATTCTGCCGAAAACAGAAGGAAGCTGAGGGATGTTCAAAAGAGTGATAATAACAGCAACCAGAATGTAAGAAACGCCCATAATGGGAACGATAAATGTAGTTGCGTTTATAATTCTCTTACCGCCGCCAAAAAGGCAGAATGCAACCAAGGCAGCTATAACAAGACCGATAATCCAGGGCATTGCGTTAAAAGCAACCGCATTGCCAAAGAGGTTGAAGCTTACGTTCATATTGTAAAATTCATAGGCAGAGAAGGTGGACTGCAAATTATAGGAAGCAAGCATATTAAAGCCTACGCCATAGGTAAGGATAAGGAAAATTGAGAAAACAACTGCAAGCCATCTGCTCTTTAAAGCGGAGCTTATGTAGTAGGCAGGGCCGCCGTAGCTTTCGCCGTCACTGCCCTTTTTCTTGAAAATCTGAGCCAGAGTGCTTTCCACAAAAGCAGAGGCACTGCCCACGATTGCTATAATCCACATCCAGAAAACAGAGCCGAAGCCGCCAAGGCAGATAGCCGTGGAAACACCGATGATGTTACCTGTGCCAACTCGTGAGGCGGTGGAAACCATCAAAGCCTGAAAAGAAGAAACCGCACCTTTTTTGCTGGGCTTTTCTGTAACGCACCGAATCTGCTCTTTAAAAAGCCTGAACTGAACGCCTTTTGTTCTTATGGTGAAGAATATACCGCCAAGAACAAGAATGATAATCAGAATGTAGCTGTACAAAGCGTCATTCATCATACCGATAATTTTATCTAACATTCTATCCCCTCTAACTTAGTATAATATAGGTTTATTATAGTCTATAATGGAAAACCTGTCAAATTCTGACAAAAAAATATACCTCACAAAAAACTGTGAGGTGTATTTTGAAAATCTTATAAAAGATGAGCTCTCAGCTCTTCAGCACTCTGTATACTTAAAAGTGCAGGGGGAATATCAAAAACAGTTTTGCAGCCTGTTTCGCCCTTATTTGCCAGTCTTACCGCCGCTCTTGCAAAAGCAACAATAACAGAAGCGGTAAACTCGGGGTTAGAGTCAAGCTTTAAGCTGTACTCAATAACGTGAGTATTCTCTTTATTTGCACCTGTTTTGCCTGTGCGAATAACAAAGCCACCGTGAGGGATTGAGCTGTGCTCTCTCTTAAATTCTTCCATAGAAATAAAGTGCACAGTGGTATCATAATCTGCAAAGTAGTTGGGCATTTCCTTGATTTCTTTCTCGATTCTCTCTTTGTCAGCGTTCTCATCAGCTACAACAAAGCACTCTCTTGTGTGCTTTTCTCTTGTGGTAAGAGTGGGTGCAGAGCCGCTTCTTACTGCCTCAAGAGCAGATTCAACGGGAATTGTGTACTGCTTTGCGTCCAGCACACCTTCAATTCTGCGGACAGCGTCACTATGCCCCTGGCTTACGCCTTTGCCCCAGAATGTGTAGTCCTCACCCTCAGGCAGAACTGCACTTGCATAAAGACGGTTAAGGGAGAACATACCGGGGTCCCAACCGCAGGAAATAACTGCAACGTTTCCGCCTTCTTTAGCGGCAGAATCTACATTATCGAAATGCTCGGGGATTCTTGCGTGGGTATCAAAGCTGTCAACAACTGTAAACATCTTTGCAAGCTCGGGAGTCTGCACAGGCAAGTCTGTGGCAGAGCCACCGCAAAGAATCATAACATCAATTTTATTCTTATAGCTCTCAGCCGCACTGACGTGCTCTACCTTAACGCCCTCAGTACCGATTTTAAGAGTTTCCGGAGCTCGACGTGTGAAAACTGCCACCAGCTCCATATCGGGATTCTGACGGATGGCGTTTTCAATACCTCTGCCGAGATTTCCGTAACCGTAAATTCCTACTTTTATGCTCATTTAACATCAATCCTTTCAGGATACAAAAATAAATATGTGCTTATTTTACTCCAAAACACCCCGAATTGTAAATAGTATGAGAAGAAAAAAATGAATTTTTTCGAAAAAATTTATGTTTGATATAATCATATCCTATGTCTTGTTATAACAGATAAAGTATGATATCATATCTTTATCAATAATTTCCGGAGGAATTATGAAAATCTCCTTATCCGACCATTTTAGTTACAGCAAGCTTATTCGATTCACTCTGCCATCCATTGCAATGATGATTTTTACATCCATTTATGGTGTGGTGGACGGCTTTTTTGTTTCAAATTTTGTTGGCAAGACCCCTTTTGCCGCTGTTAACATTATCTATCCATTTTTAATGATTTTAGGTTCAGTAGGCTTTATGTTCGGCACAGGCGGCTCCGCTCTTATCGCCCGATATATGGGTGAAGGCGACTCAAAAAGAGCTAACCGAACCTTCTCGCTGATTATTTACTTTTCCATAGGGCTGGGTGTGCTGCTTTCTGTTCTGGGAATAATCTTTATCCGTCCCATTGCCGCCTTACTGGGAGCACAGGGTCAGCTTCTTGAAGATGCGGTTATATACGGCAGAATAATTCTGCTGGCAAACCCTGCCTTTATATTGCAAATGCAGTTTCAGTCCTTTTTCATCACCGCCGAAAAGCCTCAGCTTGGTCTTGCGGTAACCTTGGCGGCAGGTGTTACAAATATGGTTTTAGACGCTCTTCTGGTGGGCGTTTTGCCCTTTGGGCTGTGTGGTGCGGCAATTGCCACCGCTCTGAGTCAGGTTGTAGGCGGTATTATCCCCCTTATTTACTTTATTTCACCCAACAAAAGCCTGCTGAGAATCGGCAAAACAAGCTTTGACGGCAAGTCCCTTCTGAGAACCTGCACCAACGGCTCCTCTGAGCTTATGAGTCAGATTTCTATGTCCTTTGTAAGTATGCTGTATAACAAACAGCTTTTGAAATACGCAGGAGAAAACGGTGTTGCGGCTTATGGTGTGCTTATGTATGTATGCTTCATTTTCCTTGCCATTTTCATCGGCTACTCCATCGGCACTGCCCCTGTGGTGAGTTATCATTTCGGAGCTCAGAATCACAAGGAGCTCAAAAGCCTGCTTCGTAAAAGTGCAGTAATAATCGGCGTTGTGTCTGTTTGTATGGTAGTGCTTGCCGAATGCCTCGCCACTCCCTTTTCGCAACTTTTTGTAGGTTATGACAAGGAGCTTCTTGCTCTTACCTCAAGAGCCTTCGTAATAAGCTCTTTCTCATTTTTATTCTCAGGCTTTGCCATTTATTTTTCAGGGTTTTTCACATCTCTTAACGATGGCCTTACCTCGGCTATTATCTCATTTATGCGAACTCTGGTTTTCCAGGTTGGAGCAGTTCTGATTCTCCCTGCTTTCTTTGAAATTGACGGTATCTGGATGTCTTTTATCGTTTCTGACGGACTTGCCGTTATTGTGGGACTTTCTTTTATTATAGGCAAAAGAAATAAATATCATTACTAAAAACAAAAGGACTTGAGCGAAAAACTCAAGTCCTGATTTTTAGTTTGAAATCACATAGAACCTAAAAGGACAACGAAGATAAGAAAGTAGATACCCCAGAAAACAGTGAAACCGATACCGAAGCCGAAACCGATTCTGCCGAGGATAGAGCCAATCTTAGCCTTACCGAAAACCTGACCGTTGTTAGCAGCCATAAACTGAGCAGCAAGCTTCTTAGCCATTGAGCCGAGGATAATGCCGGGGATACCGAGCTCGCAAAGTGCAAGTGCAAGGATACCCTTGATTAAAAGGCTGTTTGCGTCAACATTTGCTACGGGTGCAGCGTTTGTGGGTGCAGAATATGTGGGCTGTGTGTAAGTGGGTGCAGGTGCATAAACATTCTGAGCTTCCTGAACAGGAGCTGCAACAGGAGCAGCCTCTTCAACAACGGGAGCTGCTACAGGAGCGGCTACAGGAATAGCCTCTTCAACAACAGGAGCTGCAACGGGAACAGCCTCTTCAACAACAGGAGTTTCAGCAACAGGAGCTGCTGCCTTCACTGCTGTGCCACAGTTAGCACAGAAAGAAGCGTTATCGGGAATTTGTGTGCCGCAATTACTACAAAACATAAAAAATTCTCCTCATCTGTAATTTAATAAAAATATATTTATATTCTTACGGGAATATGTTACCATATAGTTAAGTTAAGTTCAACACTTTGGAATTAAGTTTATCACTTACGCACAAATAGTCGTTTTTTGTTTGTAAATTTTAAGGAGAAATGTGTATATGAAGCTTCCCTATTCTTTCTTTTACAGAGATTGTCTTGAGGTTGCAAGAGATTTGGTGGGTAAAGTTCTGGTACGAAAAACCGAAGATGGTATTATTAAACTTCGCATTACAGAAACAGAAAGCTACATCGGCGAAGCCGACACCGCCTGCCACGCCCACAAAGGCAGAACAAAACGCACTGAAGTAATGTACGGCAAAGCAGGAACAATTTACGTTTACCTCTGCTACGGTATGCATTGGTTACTGAACATTGTCACAGGAAAAGTCGATGACCCTCAGGCGGTTTTAATACGAGCCTGTGAGGATTACCAAGGCCCCGGAAAGTTAACCAAAAAGCTTAAGATTAACAAAGATTTCAACGGAAAAAGTATTATTGAATGTGAAGATTTTTACATTGAGGACGACGGCTTTGTTTGTGAAGTCGTTACAGACAAAAGAGTAGGAATCGGCTACGCCAGCGAAGAAGACCAGAATAAGCTCTGGCGGTTTATAATGAAAAAAGCATCGGACTGAGCCGATGCTTTTGCTTATTTTTTGAGCCATTTTGTAATTGGATTAAGCCACTTGTCACATCTTGTACAGGGATAAAGAACATAGTCAAAGGGCTTTAAGGAAAGCACAAAGGTCAGAACAAGAGAAACAAGGAAAAGTGCAGGCAGAGCCCAATTCTCAGGTATTGACCGGAGCATTAAAGTCATAACAGTATACTGAAAAGCATAAAGGGCCGGTCTGTGCAAGGCGTAAACATTTAAGGTTTTTGAGCCTGTTTTTGTAAGAACAGGGATTTTCCCTGTGGGAATAATGCTTAAAAAAGCAAAGCTGATAGTTGTGCTGAGAATATAGCAAAAAGTTCTGATTAAAACACCAAAGGGTGCCCAGTCCTTGCCAAATTCCGAGTAGGGGTTGTTACCTGTCATTGCATATCTGAGGCTGAACAAATCCTTACAGAAAAGGAAAATCACGGCAGTGAAGGCAATAATTATAACAGCAGAGAGAATCTTAACCCAGATTTTATTGAGAAAGGCAAGGAGCTTTTCCCTGTCCAGCATATATCCCAGAAAAAAGTAGGGATAGTAAACAAAAATTCTGGAAAGCATAAATCCGTCGCCGATTTCGCTTATATAGCCTACTGCAAGGGAAAGCGCAAAGGTTAACACCAACACCTTTTGGGGGTTGAAATTCTTCAAAAGATAGGTAACACTCATAAAAACCGCCGTTACAAATATGTACCAGGGTGTGCCGCCTTCACTTGTCCAGCGAAAATGACCAAAGCTTCGAACCAAACCCAGTGTAAGGTAAATCAGCAGTTTCATAAAAAAATACAAAAGAATGTAGGAAGCGATTTTTGTGTAGTTGAATTTTTCAGCTTTTACAAAGCTTTTGGAAAAAAGCCCCGTCAGTAGCATAAACATTGGCATATGAAAAGCCGTAATCCACAGAAAAACGCTTCGTATAACCTCACTGTCGTTAAGAACTGAGGTTATAGCGTGACCAAAAACCACAAGAAATATAAGTATAGCTTTTGCGTTGTCCCACTTGGCTACACGCGGCTTTAAAGAACTCATATCATCACTCCTCGAGGTGTATTATAGCTTAATTTTTTACAATATGCAACCTAATTGTGATTATTTAAGGGACTAAAGGGAATACTACAAAAGACATTAAGTCGCAAAATCATTTTAAGGAGAAATCTTATGAAAAGAATAACTGCACTTTTACTGCTGGTTGTACTTGCCTTTTCACTTGTAGCCTGCTCAATGAGCAAAGACAAGGGTGAATCGGAAAAGGTTACAAAGCCCGATGATTCAATCACAACACCTGCAAACAACAACTCAGACAATAACTCTGGCAACAACAACTCAGGCAATAATAACAATAATAATTCCAACAATTCTACAAAACCAACAGAAAATATGCTGGAAAGTATGATTCCTGACATCAGTACAAACGTAAGCACAGAGGGTCAGCGATAAAAAAGCCCGATACTCAGGGAAGTGAAAAACATCACTTCCCTGTTTTTATTTCTTTAAATGTATTGTAAATTATATTAAAAGGTGTATAATATGAGGCGGAATACGGGTGTCACACACACTGTGAAAAAAGAGGATTATTTTATGAAGATTATTGTTGTAGGCTGCGGTAAAATCGGTCAGTCTATTATTGCAAGTCTTATAAGTGAAGGTCACGACGTTGTCGCCATTGACAAAGACCCTGAGGTTCTTGGAGAGGTTACCAACGTTTACGATGTATTCAGCATTTGCGGTATCGGCACAGACTGCGAGGTTCTCACAGAGGCAGATACAGCCAAGGCGGATATTTTTATCGCTGTTACAGGCTCCGATGAGCTTAATATGCTCAGCTGTTACCTTGCAAAAACTCTGGGCGCTCAGAACACAATTGCACGTATCCGCAATCGTGAGTATAACGAAAAGAGTCTGGGCTTTTTACAGCACGAGCTTAACCTCTCTATGTCTATCAACCCCGAATTTTTCGCCGCTCACGATATTTACAATGTTCTCAAGCTGCCCTCAGCCGCTCACATTGAAACCTTCTCCACAAGAAATTTTGAAATTGTTGAGCTTATCCTCAGAGAAAACTCTCCCCTTTCGGGAGTTAAAATTATGGATTTAAGACGCCAGCACAAGGCAAAGTTCCTTATTTGTGCAGTTTGCAGAGATGAAAAGGTGTTCATCCCTGACGGTAATTTTGTACTCCAAAGCGGCGACAGAATCGCACTCACTGCTGTTCCCTCTGAAATTATCAAGCTGCTTAAATCTCTGAAGATTACTCAGCGTTCTGCAAAAAAGGTTATGATTTTAGGTGCCAGCCGCACAGGCTACTACCTTGCCAGAATGCTTGTGCTTTCAGGTGTTTCTGTTATTATTATCGACAAAGACCAGAAGGTCTGCGAAGAAATCGCCGAGGCTCTGCCCGGTGCCACTGTTATTCTTGGCGACGGTGCTCAGCAGGAGCTTTTAAGAGAAGAAGGCTTGGGAGAAGTTGACGCCTTTATCTCTCTTACCGGTATGGATGAGCAGAATATTCTCATCTCCTACTACGCTCATAGCCAGAACGTGCCCAAAGTTATTACCAAGGTAAACCGAAATGAGTTTATCCCTCTTGCTACAGGTCTGGGGCTTGACACTATAGTTTCTCCCAGAAGAACGATTTCCGATGTTGTTTTGAGATATGTAAGAGCTCTGAAAAACTCTGTGGGAAGCAACGTTGAAAAGCTTTACAAGATTATGGACGGTAAGGCTGAGGCACTTAAGTTTAACGTCCGTGAAGATTTCAAATACATTGATATTCCTTTAAAGGATATCAACTTTATATCCAATATCCTTATTGCAGGCATACTCAGAAACCGCAAGGCAATGGTGCCCACAGGTGACACGGTTATTCTTCCCGGAGATAAGGTTATTGTTATCAGTGCCGAGCACAGACTTTACGACTTGGCGGATATTATTAAGTAAGAGGTAATTATGAATCGCAGAATGGTACTTAACACTGTGGGTCATATTATTCTGGCAGAAGCTGCTCTTCTGCTTCTGCCTGCCATAGTGTCTGTTATTTATATGGAAAAATGCCTCTGGGCATTTCTTATTACAATCGGCATTGCTCTCTCCTTGGGGCTTTTGCTGAAGTTCACCACTAAGCCCGACAGCAAGGTTATCTACGCAAAAGAAGGCTTTGTAATTGTTACATACGCCTGGTTGCTAATGTCGGCAATCGGTGCTCTGCCCTTTGTTATCAGCGGTGAAATCCCTCATTTTATTGACGCCTTTTTCGAAACTGTTTCGGGATTTACCACCACGGGTGCCTCAATCCTTACAGACGTGGAAAGTATGAGCCACGGGATTCTTTTCTGGCGAAGCTTTACTCACTGGATTGGCGGTATGGGTGTTATTGTTTTTGTTATGGCCATTATCCCCAATATTACAGACCGCTCTATGAACATTATGAAAGCGGAAGTACCCGGCCCGACTGTAGGCAAGCTTGTGCCCAAGGCAAGAGATACCGCAAAAATTCTTTATCTCATTTACATTGCACTCACTCTTGTTATGATAGTAATGTTACTTTTCGGTGGTATGCCTCTTTTTGACAGTATTGTACACACTTTCGGCACCGCAGGCACAGGCGGTTTTGGTATCAAATCAACAAGTATCGGCGGGTACACACCATATTGCCAATGGGTTATTACCGTATTTATGCTGGTTTTCTCAGTTAATTTCAACATTTATTATCTCGTTTTACTGGGCAAATTCAAATCTGTACTCAAAAGTACGGAGCTTTGGTTTTTCATTGGCTTAGTTATTATAAGTATCGCTGTCATAACTACCAATATACGAGTCAGCTATACTACGTTTGAAGAAACTTTAAGATATTCTTCTTTCCAGGTGGCTACGATTATTTCAACTACAGGTTATGCTACTACAAATTTCAACACTTGGCCCGGACTGAGCAAGGCTATTCTCTTTATGCTGATGTTTATCGGCGGATGTGCAGGCTCTACCGCAGGCGGACTAAAAAACGCCAGAGTTGTTATGCTCTTGAAAACCATTCACCGTGAGCTTAAAAGAATGGTTCACCCTCGCTCTGTAAGAGCTATCAGTATGGAAGACAAAAGGGTTGACGAGCAGACCTTAAGCGGTGTAACCTCTTACTTTGCAATTTATGCTATTTGCATTATGGGCATTTTCGTTATTATCAGCTTTGAGCCTTTTGGCATTGAAACCAACCTCTCTGCAACAGTTGCTTGCTTTAACAACGTTGGCCCGGGCTTCGGAGCAGTAGGCCCTAACGGAAGCTATGCAGAATACACCTACTTTACAAAAGTTGTTCTCTCCCTTGCTATGCTCTTAGGCCGACTCGAGATTTTCCCCTTAATTCTGGGTATTAACCCCACATTGTGGAAAAAAAGATAACACAAAAGGAATTTAATATGAGCAAAAACGGAATTTTATTTGACCTTGACGGTACTCTCTGGGACTCCTGCGTAGCCATTATGCCAAGCTGGCAGAAGGTTATGAAAGCCCACGGCATAAAAAGACCTCCTATCACTCAGGAGGAAATGAACAGTTATATGGGCAAAACCGTTGAGCAGATTGCTCCTCTTATGCTTCCTGAAGTCAGTCTGGAGGAAGCAATCAACATTATGAAAGAGGGCTGTATAGAGGAGCTGCAAGACCTGAGAAAAAACGGCGCTACTCTTTACGATGGCATTATCGAAACTCTCAGAGAGCTCAGCAAAACCTACAACCTCTTTATAGTAAGCAACTGTCAGGACGGTTACATTCAGGCTTTTATTGAGCACTATAATCTCAGTGATGTTATCAAAGACTTTGAATGTGCAGGCAGAACAGGCAAATGCAAAGGCGATAACATCCGCCTTGTAGTAGAGCGAAACAACATTACAAAAGCTTTCTATGTAGGCGACACTATCCTTGACAAAGAGGCAGCAACAAAAGCAAGCCTTCCCTTTGTTCTGGCAAGCTACGGCTTTGGCGAGGTGGAAAACCCCGATTATAAAATCACCACTCCCAAAGATTTACTCAAAATTGCAGAAAGATTTTTCAGTTAAAAAATACATCCAACCGTTAGCCACGGCTGGCAATTCCACCTATTTTAAACTCTAATTTTGTTGCAAAAAATACAGCCAACCGTTAGCCAACGGTCGGCTGTATTTTGCTTTATGTGGTATTCTTTAAAAAATTCTGAAACCAAGCTCCCTGAAAGTTGCAGGTAACTCTTGGTTACGGGCATAGGTGTTTATTGCTCTGTCAACATAATCAAGAGTATATTCAAGTGCTTCTGCCTCGGTAATTCCGTCAGCATAAAAGTAGTACTCTGCGTCGGGGATGTTTTTTACATTCTGAGTATACTTACCAATGTTATAAGAACCTGCACACTCAAAATATCCGCCGCAAATCATATAAAAGCCAAAATCCTCTTCTTCGGGCATTATACCTATGCTGATTATATCAATGCCGTCCTCAAAATAAACTGCATAAGAAAGCACAACTGCGTCAACATCCTTCTGACAAGTCAGAAATGCTGCGTCGTAGTCAGTATATGTGTCTTTCAACTCGTAAAGATAGGCTTTGCTTTCTTTATCGTAGGTACCGTTTTTGATTACATAATCCTTAACTGCAAGGATATAAGGTGTGGACTCTCGGAAATTACAATCCTTACATACACCTTTTTCAAATCTATGCACACCTGTTGCGTTTGTGAACTTATCCTTGTAGCTGTGCTTACAGGTTTTGCAGGTATACTCAGTAAAACCGCCTTCAACACAATTAGGACTTGTAACCTTCATTGAATAATCGTGACCGAAAGCATTCACAACATTCTCGGTTTTTTCTTCACCGCAGATACAGCTGAATGCAGTGTAGCCGTCTTTTGTGCAGGTTGCTTCGAAAACAGACTCTACAAAATTGTGAGTGTGCTCACCTGTCTGATAAAGAATATGAAGGATTTTTGTATCCACATTAAGTCCTGCAATAAATTTCTGAATTGTTGTTGCGTCCCTTACATTGAGCTTTTCGTTGCCGTCAACATTGCCCAAAAGCTTACCGCTTTCGCCCATATAAACAAGCTTTGCCAGATATTTCTGGATATTGGTGGAATCCTTAATGTTAACCCTGCCGTCCTTATTTGTGTCACCGATAATACCGATAACAGTGCCTTCGATGGTGCTGATGTCAACATCAGGCTCATCAGTTATAACAAGCTTAACCTCGTCAATGCTTGCCTGGTCCTTTGTTGCTTCGTCAGCGGTAGCTAAATGTACGTCATTTTCAGTTTCAGCACTTACGCTGAAAGCATTAAGAGCAAGCACAGAAAGCAGCGTTGCCAAAACAAGAACAATACTAAGTGTCTTTTTCATCATAATCTTTCCTCTTTTCATATAGACTAAGACTAAACCGGTCTTGTGTTTATCATTGTAGACTATATTATACTGTTTGTCAATATATTTTATAAAAAAAGCCTTATGAAGAACAAAGCTTCATAAGGCACTTTTTTAAAACAGATTTTTGAACCAGTTGAGAATTGTGAAATTATCTCTGAACTCAAAATTCCCAAGACCATAAATGAAAATAAAGATAATAACAGTGGGCAAAACAAATGTGAGGTAAGGCTTCATCCACTTTTTAAGCTTCAAGCCCTTGCCTGTGTTAGCTTCAAGTATAAAGTTATCAAATCCCCAACCCTTTTTGCTTACACAGAAAAGCACGTAGCAAATTGAGCCTGCGGGAAGAAGAACATTGGACACCAGAAAATCCTCTAAATCCATAACAGAAGAAGTTGAGGTAAAAGGAGTAAATCCTGACCAAAGATTGAAGCCTAAAGCACAGGGAGTGGCAAGAATAAGAATAGCTACGCCGCTGATAACGCAGGTTTTGATTCTGCTCCAGCCTGTAAGCTCCTTAATGCTTGCAAGAATGTTTTCAAAAACGGCAATAATAGTGGACATTGCCGCAAAAAACATAAACAGGAAGAAAAGACTTCCCCACCATCTGCCGCCTGCCATATTGTTAAAGACCTTTGCCATAGCCACAAAAAGAAGCTTAGGCCCTGCCGTGGGCTCAACGTCGAAAGTAAAGCAGGCAGGGAAAATAATAAGGCCCGCAGTAATGGCAACAAAGGTATCAAGGAAAAGAATGTTTATACTCTCTCCAAGCAAAGAACGCTCCTTGCCTATATAACTGCCGAAAATCGCCATTGAACCTGCTCCAAGGCTAAGTGTGAAAAACGCCTGATTCATTGCACCAACCACAACTTTGCCATTAAGCTTGCTTAAATCGGGTTTTAGATAAAATGTAAGTCCCTCTTTTGCACCTTCAAGAGTAAAACTGTTAACTGCCAGGACAACCATAAGGGCAAGCAGGACAATCATCATATATTTTGTGACTCTTTCAAGGCCTTTCTGAACACCAAAGGAAAGAATTATAAAGCCCAGAACAACAACGATTGCCATAAAGCCTAACATAATAGCAGGATTCTGCTGCATACTGTCAAAAAGCTGAGCAGAGGCTTCGTTGGAAATCCCCGTCATATCACCTTTGACAAAACTGATAAAGTAATATAGAATCCACCCTGTAACAGAAGTATAAAACATTACCAGAAGAATGTTGGCTATAAGAGAAAAATATCCGTGTATATGCCACTTTTGTCCCGGTTTCTGAAGCTTCTGATATAATCTGACAGGACTTGCCTGGCTTGCACGTCCCAAGGAAAATTCCATAACCATTACAGGAAGCCCAAGCATAAAAAGAAAGAAAAAATAAACCAATACAAAGGCTCCGCCGCCGTGACTTCCTGCCATCCAAGGGAACTTCCATACATTTCCCACTCCGATGGCACAGCCTGCACTAAGGAGAATAAACCCCAAGCGACTGCCCAAACGTTCACGTTGTTCCATAATATCACCCAAAAATATAATATAACTGATTTTATCAAAATCATAAAGTATAGTCAATGGAAAAAATAAAATCCTGATTGCTTTTGCAATCAGGATTTTCTGGCTCCCCCAGTTGGACTCGAACCAACGACAACTCGGTTAACAGCCGAGTGCTCTACCGACTGAGCTATGGAGGAATATATATGTTGGCATCTTCCTATTTTCCCGGGCCGTTGCCAGCCAAGTATCATCGGCACTACAGAGCTTAACTTCTGTGTTCGGAATGGGAACAGGTGTACCCTCTGCGTCATCAACACCAACTATATTATATGTATAACTGCGAACATTATGCAGTACATACCGAAAAAATGGTGACTCGTGGGGGAATCGAACCCCCGTTACCGGCGTGAGAGGCCGGTGTCTTAACCGCTTGACCAACGAGCCAGATTTGGTGCACCATCAGGGACTCGAACCCGGGACACCCTGATTAAGAGTCAGGTGCTCTACCAACTGAGCTAATGGTGCATTTGGTTTTCTGCACCCTGAAAACTGAATAAAGGGTAAGAGATAAAACGTAGTTGAGATTGGGTAAGACCAAGAGATAACATTTAAGTTATGTGGTCAAGCCCTCGACCTATTAGTACTGCCAAGCTGAACATATCACTATGCTTACACACGCAGCCTATCAACCTCGTAGTCTACAAGGGGTCTTACTCGCATAAAGCGATGGGATATCTAATCTTGGAGA
>JAFTWB010000001.1 GCA_017465505.1 Clostridia bacterium
CGTCAGACCGAGGTTTTGCCTCCGACTTCCTTCAGACTCCACCTCACGATGGACGCCCTTGTCTTCAGCTAACAGTTCCTACTGCCAAGCCTGTAGCGGACTTTCACCGCCAAGTAATAATGCGTGCCGAGCACACAAGCAAAATGCCGATAAGCTTATAAAACAGCTTATCGGCTTTTTTATGTGCAGTAAATCTCAATAGCCGAGCTTATAAACTCTGCTGTACCCGAGCCGTTTTTATCTATGTTTTCTTTGAATCTTTCGTCGGCTACATACATTGCACCTAAACCTTTGAGGATTTCGTCGGCGCAGGTGTAGAAGTTGTTTGTTATGAAGCTTTGGAGCTCTTTGACAAGGGTCTGAGTTTTGTCCGAGTCGGGAGTATTACCCTCTGCTTTGCACTGAGCAAACTTTTTGAGAATTCTGTTTAAGCCTTCCGAAGAATCTGCAAAATCAGCCTCTGTGTAGTTTGCGGTTTTACACTTATACTCTTTGTAAGGCTCAGTATTGCCGAAACACTCTATTACCTGATTTTTATATTTATCCATAATATAAACCTCATCACTCAACAAAGCTTACAAGCTCTGATAAATTCTTGCATTTTTTCTCTCGGAGCTTGTCGCCGTTCTGAGCATAACCCAGAGTAATTACCAAACGCACCTGTTCCGAAACGCCACAGATTTCTCGGATTTTTCCGTCATCAAACCAGCCAAGAATACAGGTAGAAAGCCCCTGAGCAGCAGCTTCTGCTGTAATATAGGCGGAAAGGATTCCGATATCAATTGAGCGGTAGTCGTTGTGCTTAATCTTCGCACCCACTGCGGCGGATTTAACATAAGGCTTCTCTGAGATTACCAGCATTACAGGAGCCTGAGCGGCAAATTTGTTCATCCCCATACCCTGAGTAGCCTTTGCCACCTTCTTGGCACTTTCGCCTTTGCAGACTGTAATGTGATAAGGCTGACCGTTGCAGGCAGAAGGCGAAAGCCTTGCCGACTCCAAAATAGCCTGAAGCTTCTCCCTCTCAACATCTTTCTCGCTGTTATATGCTCGACAAGACTGCCTGTTTTTTGCAATTTCTGTAAAGTTCATATAGTTCACCTTTTCTGTATTAAGTCGATGAGCTTAGCAGGTAAGCGCTTTTATGTTTTCTTCAATCTCTTTTATGACTTTGACAAAGTCCTCATCAGCCTTGCCTGTGGGGTCTGAAAGACCCCAGTTATAATCAAAATCCCTGCCGATAAAGGGGCAACCCACATCGCAGCCCATTGAAACAACAATGTCGGGAGCAGGAATTTTATCAAAGGTTTTGCTAAACTGAGAGGCGTCCATATCAATGCCGTAAAGCTTTTTAACAAGCCTCACTGCGTCACGGTTTATCTGAGGCTTTGTTTCCGTTCCTGCTGAGTAAAAGTCATAATCACTCCCCCTGAAATGCTTGCCCAAGGCCTCGGCAATCTGGCTTCGGCAGGAGTTGTGAACGCAGATAAATGCAATTTTCTTTTTCATCTGAAAGGACACCTCGCTCCTATACACTGGCTGTTCTGAAGGTAGTGGGTGCACTTGATTTCTGAAAGCTCCATTTCTACACCCAGATTTTCTTTGGCAAAATTCACCGCCTGAGTTATGGCTATGTAAGAGTTTCGCTTACAGCACCGAGGACCTCCAACCTCACCGATAGCACTAAGAGATGAAGCGGTCATTAAATTTGAAAGCTTCCACTCCTCATTGGCAAGGGGATTTGAGCCTGTAACAATTGACACAAACATTCCGCTTGAAATGCCTGCACCGCAAGCTCCCCAATATCCGCAAGCGCCCCCGGGTACCACCACGGCACGGCTTTTAAGCTCAGCAAGAGCCTTCTCAAGCTCAAGCTCTCCACCGGCATTTTTGTAGGCAGTAAGCAGAGCAGTGCCTACCAGAATATGGTGCACAGGGTTATGCACAGGGCAGTCAAGAGCCTTTGTCAGCTTCAAAAGAATCTCTACGGGATTCTTTGATTTTTCCGAAAGGCACAGAGCTATTATGTTTTTATCGTTCATAGTGTTGACCTCTTTACTGATAGTCTGTGAAAACATCTTCCAGAATTTCTACGGCACTTTGAATCATCTTTGGACACACCTGAGCAAAGAGGCATTTCTCCTTGATACAGGCTGCTTCCTCGGGGATTGTCAGGTCGTATCCCAGCAAATCACGGCAGACAATAGAGCCGTTTGCCTTTTTGAAACGATTGGTGTAATCCACCGCAATAGCATAGGAACGGGACTTCTGCTCTTTATCCTCAGAAATATGGTGTCCGTACTTTAACCCCAAAGCCATAAGTGCACCTGAAACCGCTCCGCATATTTCGGCGTTTCGTGCACCCCCTCCAAAAGATGTGCCAAGCTTTAACGCAAGCTCCTCATCCAGACCAAAGTCCGGAGCAAAGGCGGCAAGCACCGCCTGAGAGCAGTTGAAATTATTTGCAAACAGCTCAAGAGCTTTTTCTGATTTAGTCATTTTTATCTTCCTTTCCTGTTTTCTTGAGAGCAACCAGATAAGCCTCAGCTACCTTCAAGCCCTGCATAGAAATTTTGTAGTACATCCATTTACCCTCTTTCCGAGAGGTAACTATGCCTGAATCGCAAAGAATTTTCATATGGTGAGAAAGTGTAGGCTGGGTAACATTCAGAGCTTCCAGAAGTTTACAGGCACATTTCTCTCCCGAGGATAAAATATTAAGAATTTTGATTCTGTTTTCGTCGCAAAAGGCCTTGAAAACCAAGGCGGTGTTTTTTTCGTTAGTTTCCATTGTGCACCTCACATAGAAGTTTATCTATGTGATATTATATCCAACACATAGACGTTTGTCAATATGTTTGTGAAATTTTCAAAAAAATTTCCGAGGTCGGCACAAAACCGAATCCTCGGAAGGCTTTTTTATTTAACGGTTTCGTAAGGCCAGTCTATGATACCGCCGAACTCCTTGATGTTAGTGTATCCCAGCTTTACAAGCTCCTGAGAAGCGATTTTGCTTCGTCTTCCGCTTCGGCAATAAACAAGGATAAGAGCGTCTTTGTCGGGAAGCTCCTGCAAAGCTCTGCCTGAGATTTCGTACTCAGGAATAAGGAGTGCACCCTCAATGTGACCCTCTGCAAACTCCTCGGAAGTTCTTGCGTCAATGAGAATATACTCTGTCGTGCTGTCCATAATCTCCTTGGCCTTTTGGGCGTTTATCTGCTCATAGCCAAGGTTGTCCGTACTGCTGCCTTCACCATTACAAGCACCTAATCCAAACAAAGAAAGTGAAATCATAAGCATAATAATAAATCTCCTTGATTTTTTCATAGTATTCGCTCCTTTGATTTTATTATAACATCAATATAAAAAAATCTCAATCGGCCATTAAAACTTTCATCCCCAGGGACAGTTGTAAGAGATAAAAAATTGTGATATAATAGCAAAAGCAAATTCAGGAGGGATTTTAATGGGCAGAGCTTCTACCAAAAAGAACAAAAATCCATATCAGATAGCAAGAGAAGAAATGGGGCTTACCCGCGAAGAAGCAAGCGATTTGCTTCTGAGTATTCCTCCCGAGCGTATTGAGCGAATCGAAAACGAAAAAACGGTGCCACATCCTCAGGATGTACTCATAATGTCCAAGGGCTACAAAATGCCTCATCTTTGCAATTATTATTGCTCCAACGAGTGCCCTATCGGGCAGGAATACGTACCCGAAATCAAGGCAAAGGCACTTTCTCAGATTGTTCTGGAAACCCTCGCCTCTCTCAACACTATGAAAAAAAGTCAGGAAAGGCTCATTGAAATCACCGCCGACGGAGTTATTGACGACACCGAGCTTGAGGATTTCATCTTTATCCAAAAGGAGCTTGAGCGTCTTTCCGTCACCATAGAAACCCTTCAGCTCTGGGTTGAGCAGACCATTGCCGACGGCAAAATAAATATGAGCAAATACAACGAAATCAATAAGGATTAACTTTCCTTGACATTATCTTTTTGCGATGTTAATATGAAATCGTAAAGCTTTAAAACGAAAGGTTGTGCTATTAAATGTCATTTCAGCGAGCCACCTGGCACAGCGGTCTTACTTATCAGCAGACCTGCCGCACCTGCTACACCACAATTTCTTACAAGGACGATGTCCTTGACTTTCGCCCCTGGTTTGCCGACGGCTTTGTTTACTGTCCCAAGTGCCACACACCCTTAAGGCACAACGAAGCTTACGCCATTGACCGCCCTGCAAATGCACCCTGTGTGCAGTTTGCACCTCAGGCTCAGGCTCAGCGAGCCAACTTCTGCCCCAAATGCGGCAGAGCTTTTGAGGAAAAAGACAACTTCTGCGCCGTCTGCGGCACAAAAAGATAAAAAATTATGAGCGAAGACTCTTCTTAAAGAAGCGGTCTTCGTTTTTTTATGCAAAAAAGACACTTTCCAATTTTGAAAAGTGTCTTAGCAAATAACTTTATTATTTATAATCAGAAAAAGGGGTCAGCTCAAGAGTCACCGCTTTTTCCTGAAAGCTTTTGCGGATATCAGAAAATTCATCTCCGGTAAGCTGGGTTTTCTCAGAATTTTTGGTGTTCCATTTGCCTGTTTTATTTTTGTAAACATATACTTTTGACACGTCTGTTTCGTCAGGCTCGGTAAAATAAAACTCGTTACAAATAAGAGCCGTACCGCCTTGGGACATTCTGAAATTACCTACTCCGTTATAAGCCGCACCGCTTGAGCCTTCGTAAAAGAATGTTCCGTCATCAAGAAGCTTGTAGCTGCTTCTTGCACGGCCTGCTACAACAGGAAAAGGTGTGCCGTTAACCATACCGTAAACAGCAAAGATTTCAGAAGATTTATACCACGATTCCTCACTGTCTGCCACATCTGCTATAACAAGCTCGCAGAATCCGTCCCCTGATAAATCCTTGAAAGTATAACCCACAACACCGAGGGCTTTGTCTGCCTCTATACCTGCAACAGCTTCAGCGATACCTGTTTCTGCCTCTGAAATTTTGATTCCTGTCTTATCAGAAGTAATCAAAGAGTAGGTGCTATTGAGGATTTCGCCATAAATCTCCTCATAATCCGCCTGCACCTCAGTTACGGGCACGGTTGTTTCTGTGAAACCCTGAGGGGTTTCGGTTTTTCCTGCCTCACAACCACAAAGTAAGCTTAAACAAAGCACAAAAACAAAAATCAATATCGTTAGTTTTTTCATTTTAATTCCTCCCTGAAGAATAAGCTGCTATAATATTCTAACACAGTCAACTAAGTATTGCAACCGTATTTTATTAGAAATTATTGCCTTTTCTTTTCAATGAGAGAGTAAAAAAGCACTCCGCCGATTACCAGCACTGCACCGATTATCTGCAGGAGAGTGGGGATTTCCGAGAAAATAAACGCCGCAATTATTGCCGACACCACAGGCTCGCAAAGCTTTGAGGCGGACACAAAAGCAGGAGAAAAATACCTTAGGCACCAACTGAAGATACTATGCCCCAGAATGGTGGAAAACAGGGACAAAAGCAAGCCTACAAGGGGTGCACTGAAACCGAAGGCAAAGAGGTTGTGCCTTTGCACCAGACAGGTCACAAGGAGCACAAATGCACAGGAAAGGTAAACCACATAGGTGTAAACGGTGGTGCTGGTTTTCTCTCTGAGAATACCGCCGATAAGGGTATAAACCGCCACAGCCAGAGCCGCCAGAAGAGCCAGAATATCTCCGTACAGACCGCTCTGACCAGATGAGTCGGAGTAAGCAATAAGGACACTTCCACCAAGGGTTATAAGGATTGCCAGTATGGCAAAGGGGCTGAGCCTGCCTTTAAGGACAAAAAGATAGCCCAGAGCCACCCAGATAACCTCGGTGCACACAATGGTGGTGGAGCTGGCTACTGTTGTGTGGCTGAGAGATTCAAACCAAAGCACAAAATGAAGTGCCAGAAAAGCACCGCTTATTATGCTGAGGACAAGGCTCTTTTTAGGCAGATTTTTAAGCTCCTGTCGGCTTTCTTTTTTTGAGAAAACCACGGGAGTAAGGATAAGCACTGTCCACAAAAGCCTGTAGGCTGCGGTTACTGCCGAGGGTGCGGTGGAAAACTTTACAAAAATAGATGAGAGGGAAATTCCCAGCACTCCCACCACAATCATAATTATGGGATTTTTCTCAATAAATTTCATTCTAAGACTCTTTTTCTTCGGAAGATGTGTAGGCACTGTAAAGCTCTTTGTAAATTCCGCCTTTTTTAAGAAGCTGAGCGTGAGTGCCTTCTTCGGCGATTCCGTTTTGAGTTATAACAAAAATGCGGTCTGCATTCTTTATAGTTGTAAGTCTGTGTGCAACCGTAACGGTTGTTCTGCCCTTTGAAAGCTTCTCCAAAGACCTCTGAACAATAAGCTCAGACTCGTTATCAAGGGCAGATGTTGCCTCGTCAAGAAGGAGCACAGGGGGATTTTTCAGAAAAACTCTTGCAATAGAAATCCTCTGCTTCTGGCCGCCTGAAAGCTTCACGCCTCTCTCTCCCACATAGGTGTCATACCCCTGAGGCAAGCTCATAATAAAGTCGTGAGCACCGGAAAGCTTTGCGGCAGCGATAATCTCGTCATCTGTTGCGTCCGTTTTGCCGTAGGCGATATTACTTTTTACAGAGCCGGAGAAAAGGTACACGTCCTGCTGGACAATGCCGATTTTATCTCTCAGGCTCTTGACGGTAACCTCACGGATACTCTTTTTATCGATGGTGATCTCACCCTCGTCCACCTCGTAAAAACGAGGAATAAGGGAGCAGATTGTGGTTTTGCCACCGCCTGAAGGGCCAACAAGAGCCACCTTTTCACCGCTTTTAATCTTAAAGGACATATTCAGAAGCACGTCTTCGTTTTCCTGGGAATATCGGAAAGTGACGTTTTTAAACTCAATCTCGCCTTTAACCTCGCCAAGCTCTGTGGCGTTTTCACAGTCTGTAATTTCGGGGACGGTATCCAGAATTTCATAGAATCTTTCGATACCTGTCATACCACGCTGAAACTGCTCGGCAAACTCCACAATTCGTCTTACGGAAGTGAGAAGTGTGGACACAAAAAGCAGGTAAGCCACGAAATCCGCTGGGTTTATGTGGCCTTTCATCATAAAGAAAGTGCCTGCCACCACAACGATGATATACATAAAGCCCTCAAAAAATCGGGTTGTCGCCTGATAAAGACCCATATATTTGTAGTTTTTCGCCTTTATTTGGAAAAATCTCTTGTTGCCCTCGTCGAACTTTTCCTGCTCAACTGCTTCGTTGGCAAAGGATTTTACAACACGGATTCCCAGCAAGCTGTCTTCAACCTTAGAGTTAAGCTCGCCGATTTCCACTCTTTGCTTGCGAAAGCCCTCTTTGATTTTGCGGTTGAAAAGGGTAAGAGCGATAATCATAGGGGGAATCACAAGAAACACCAGAAGTGTGAGAGGCACGTTGAAGGTACAGAGAATCACAAAGGCAGCGATGATTTTAATGCCTGCAATGAAAAACTCCTCAGGGCAGTGATGAGCAAACTCCGTAACGTCAAAAAGGTCTCCTGTGATTCTGCTCATAAGGGTGCCCACCTTGGCGTTGTCGTAGTAACCCATATGAAGCTTCTGCAAATGGGAAAACAAAGCCTTACGCATATCCGTTTCAATTTTTGTGCCCATAACGTGACCCACGTTTGCCATATAATAATAGGCAAGGCCGTCTATAAGCCTCATAGCAAGATAAGCCGCACCCACAGTCAGGACAAAACCCACAGTAAGGCTGAGAGGGTCGTTTGAAATCCTGCCGGTAATTTCACGCACAAGAAGAGGCAGCATAATCTCGCAGATAGTGGTAAGAGCCGCACAAAGCAGGTCTTTCACCATTGTGCCTCTGTATTTTTTGTAATAAGGCAAAAACCGCACCAAAGGCGATTTTTTGTTTTTTTCAGCTTTCATTTTCCTCACCGGTTTAAAAATTTATATGTATATGGTACTACAAATTTCCCCATCTTGCAAGAGTCAGAAACATAGATTCATATTTCAAAATTACACCTTATCGGGTATAATTTGACACCCGTGTGTGCAAAATACACCCTATCGGGTATATTTTGTCTTGAATATATTGACATTATACCCGATAGGGTGTATTATACTGTTATGAATACCATAGCTGAATTTATTAAAGAAAAAAGAAAAGAAGCAGGTCTTACTCAGGAGGAGTTTGCTATCCGCTCAGGTCTGGGACTTCGTTTTGTCCGTGAGCTTGAGCAAGGCAAAGAAACCGTGCGTATGGATAAGGTTAATCAAGCCCTTGCAATGTTTGATATGAAAGCTGTTCCCGGAAGGATTGATGACTGATGAACGCATACAGAACAGCCTATGTATATGTACGAAACACCTTTGCAGGACTACTTAAAGAAACGGACACGGGATATTCCTTTGCCTATGACAAAGAGTATCTTATCAGTGCGAATCCCTCTGCCGTAAGCCTTACCTTGCCTTTACAGGAAAAAGAGTATTTGTCAAGAACCCTGTTCCCTTTTTTTGACGGACTCATCCCCGAAGGTTGGTTGCTGAATATTGTCAGTAAAAATTGGAAAATAAGCACTAAAGACCGTTTTGGCATACTGCTTGTTGCCTGTAAGGACCCCATAGGAAATGTGAGAATTGAGGAGGAGCTTGTATGAACAGATGTCTTTGTTGCGGCAAAGTACTCAACACCTCTGCCGCTCATAGTTGGCACAACGCCTGCATAAAGAGTTTTTTCGGTACGGCTCAATTTCCCCACATCGACATCAACGATGAAATCATCAACCAATATGCCATAGACAGCACTCATAAAGGCTACACCGTTACCGGTGTGCAGAAAAAGCTTTCTTTGCATTTATCTGCCGAAGCAATTCCACGATTGACCCTTGTAAATTATCCTACGGGCTATATTTTAAAACCTCAGACCGAGGAATACAGAGCCTTACCCGAAATGGAATATCTTGTTATGCAAATGGCAAAGGCAAGCTCCATAAAAACTGTGCCTTTTGCTTTGCTCAGACTTACGTCAAATGAAAACAAGTTTGCATACATAACCAAGCGAATTGACCGCAAAAACAGTATGCTGCTTGCTATGGAGGATTTTTGTCAGCTGGGAGGCAGACTTACCGAGGATAAATACCGCGGCTCTTATGAGCGTTGCGGTAAAATCATTACTGAATTTTCCTCGTCAAAAGGTATGGATATGGCAGAGTTTTTTCTCCGTGTTGTGTTCTCCTTTATAGTCGGAAATTCTGATATGCACCTTAAGAATTTTTCACTTACTGAAACTTTCGAAGGAAGCGGCAAATACAGCTTATCCGACGCTTACGATTTGCTCTCCACCAACGTTATAATTCCAGAGGACAAGGAGCAGCTTGCTCTGACAATCAACGGCAAAAAACACAACATCCGCCAAAAGGACTTTTTTGTTCTTGCCGAAAACATCGGATTAAACAAAAGGTCCGCCGAAAAAATGATAGCAAAAATTCTTAAGCTTAAGGAAACCTACATTAAAATGTGTATGGAGTCCTTCTTGCCTGAGGATATGAAGACAGCTTTGGCAGAGCTTATTCAAAACAGATGTTCAGTTTTTGAGTGTTAATCTTGAAATTAGATTTACGGTGATATTATGAGAAACAAAAACAACAAGCACCTCGGCATTGAGATTGAGCCTGAGCTTCACGCAAAGCTTAAGTACATTGCAAAATACGAAGACAGGTCCATAAACGGACAGATTTTATGCTTAATACGCCAATGCGTACGGGATTTTGAAGCCCAAAACGGCACAATTGAAACAGACAAAATTTAACATTAAACGCCTCGATTATAAAAATCGGGGCGTTTTCCATATATACCTGTTTATGTAAAAACGGCGACGGAAAATCCGTCGCCGTTAATTTTAAAAGTAATGAATTACTTAACGTGCCAGAGCTCTGTTGCGTACTCAAGGATTGTTCTGTCAGAGCTGAACTTGCCTGCGTTGGCAACGTTCTTGAGGCACTTTGTACCGAATGCGATTCTGTCAGCATACTCTTTGTTGCAGCGAATCTTTGTTTCGATATAATCGGGGAGATCTCTGAGGATGAAGTAGTGGTCAGCTGCATGCCAGCTCTTGCCGTCAAGTAAGCCTTCCCAGAGCTCTCTGAAGCTGCCTTCGCCCTGAGCGCCGTCGTCATTGAACATACCGTTAACGAGGCAGTCAATAACTCTTCTAACCTCAGCGTTGGTATCATAGATACCTCTGGGCCAGTAGCCGTTAGCCTTGAGAGAGTCAATCTCCTCAACACGGGCACCGAAGATATACTCGTTCTCTTCGCCTGCCTGCTGAGTAATCTCAACGTTAGCACCGTCGTAAGTACCGAGAGTAACTGCACCGTTGAGCATAAACTTCATATTACCTGTACCTGAAGCCTCTGTACCTGCTGTGGAAATCTGCTCGGAAACATCAGCAGCAACAACGATTTTCTCTGCGTAAGAAACGTTGTAGTTGGAAACGAAGATAACCTGAAGCTTGTCCTTTGTATCGGGGTCGTTGTTAACGAGGTTTGCAATCTCGCCTATGAACTTGATGATAGCCTTAGCACGTCTGTAACCGGGAGCAGCCTTAGCACCGAAGATGAATGCTGTGGGGTTCCAGTCTGTTAATGTGCCGTCCTTAATGCGGAAGTAGATAGCAAGGATAGAGAAAGCGTTTAAGAGCTGACGCTTGTACTCGTGAAGTCTCTTAACCTGAATGTCGAAGATGAAATCGGGGTTAAGGTCGAAGTTGTCCATCTTCTTAACATACTGAGCGAGCTGCTTCTTCTTCTTTGCCTTAATCTTGTTGAACTCCTTAACTGCTTTAGCGTCAATCATATCGTTAAGAGCAGAGAGCTTAGAGAGGTCTTTCTGCCAGCCGTCGCCAACCTTCTCGGTTAAGAAAGCGGAAAGCTCGGGGTTGCAAAGGCCAAGCCATCTTCTCTGAGTGATACCGTTTGTCTTGTTCTGGAATCTCTCGGGGTAGAGCTTGTACCAGTCGTTGAGAACGTCGTTCTTGAGGATTTCTGTGTGAATCCAAGCAACGCCGTTAACGTAGCTTGTAGCATAAACACCAAGACGAGCCATATGAATCTGCTCACCCTCGATGATACGCATACGGTTGATCATATCCTCAGGAAGATTTCTGGAGTAAAGGTCAGCAACCTCACGGTCGTTGATCTTGCAGATGATGTCGAAAATCTCGGGGATAACCTCACGCATGAGAGAAATGCTCCACTTCTCAAGAGCCTCTGCCATAACTGTGTGGTTTGTATATGCAAATGTCTTCTGTGCAATCTCAAAAGCCTCGTCAAAGCTTACACCCTCAAGAGAGAGAAGTCTGATAAGCTCGGGAATACAGCAGATGGGATGTGTGTCGTTAAGCTGGATAGCGTTTTCCTTAGCAAAGAAGCTGAAGTCGTTGCCGTGCTTTGCCTTGTACTTCTTAAGGATATCCTGTAAGGAAGCGGAGCAGAAGAAATACTGCTGCTTAAGTCTTAAAACCTTACCCTCACGGGAGTTATCGTTGGGATAGAGAACCTTAGAGATATTCTCTGCGTCGTTCTTAGCCTTGATAGCAGCGTCGTATCTGCCGTCGTTGAACTGTAAGAAGTCGAACTCCTCAACTGCTTCTGCCTGCCACAGACGAAGTGTGTTGATGTTCTTTGTGCCGTAGCCGATAATAGCCATATCGTAAGGAACAGCTACAACTGTCTGATCAGCAAACTTAACCTCAACAGCCTCGTCGATTCTTCTGATACACCAGGGATCACCGAACTTCTGCCAGTCGTCAGCTACCTCTACCTGTCTGCCGTTTTCAATCTTCTGCTTGAAAAGGCCGTACTTGTAGCGGATGCCGTAGCCGTCAAGGGGAATGTCGTGAGTAGCAGCAGAGTCAAGGAAGCAAGCTGCAAGACGACCAAGACCACCGTTACCAAGAGCTGCATCGTCGATATCCTCAAATGTGTTGATGTCAATGCCCTTGGACTTAAGCAGGCTCTTAACCTCGTCAAGAGCACCTAAGCAGTAAAGGTTGTTGTAAATCATACGACCCATCAAAAACTCAGCAGAGAAGTAGTATGCTCTGCGGTTCTTTGCGTGAGTCTTCTTGCTCTTTTCCCAGCGGTCTGCAATCTCAGACATAACAGCCTTGCCGAGTACAAGGTGAAGCTGCTCAGCGTTGAGCTCCTTGGGCTTCACACAATAAGCACTTTTAGAAATAGTCTCTAAATTCTCAATAATCTTACTCATTGGATTAGTCCTCCATTCTACCGGTTCTGGTAGCTAAATCTTTTAATTTTGCGGCGAGCTCCTTAGTAAGAGCTGATGAGTCAATTCTCCACTCCCAGTTGCCGCCAAGAGTTGAGGGAGTATTTATTCTTGCTTCGGAACCAAGTCCGAGGATATCCTGAATCTGAATAATAGCGTAGTTAGCCTTGCTTTCGTAAGCAGTACGGATGATACCCCAGTTGAAGCCCTCTTCGGGAGTAATGTGGCAGTAGCTCCATGCGTGAGCCTTGTCACTGTCGGAAGCTGTGTTGTCGTGCCAGCCCATAAGAGTGTCGTTGTCGTGAGTGCCTGAGTATACTACGCAGTTTTCTGTGTAGTTGTGGGGAAGATAATCGTTCTCCTCTCCTGAGTCAAAAGCAAACTCAAGAACCTTCATACCGGGATAGCCGCTGTCCTTAAGAAGCTGGATAACGCCGGGGGTAAGTGTGCCGAGGTCTTCTGCAACGATTTCAATATCGCCGATAGCCTCTTTCATTTTATTGAAGAACTCAATTCCGGGGCCCTCAAGCCAGCTGCCGCCGATAGCGTTCTCAGCAGGGAAAGGAATTGCCCAGTAGCTGTCAAAAGCACGGAAATGGTCGATTCTTGTAATGTCAAAAAGTGCGTCTGCTGCCTTGATTCTGTCAAACCACCAAGCGTAGTTTGTGCTCTTGAGGTACTCCCAGTTATACAGGGGGTTGCCCCAAAGCTGACCTGTGGCAGAGAAGTAATCGGGAGGACAACCTGCAACGCAAACAGGCTGACGGTCCTCTGTAAGCCAGAAAACCTCAGGGTTTGCCCAGGTGTCTGCACTGTCCATAGCAACATAGATGGGCATATCGCCTAAAATCTTAATGCCCTTGGAATTTACATAAGCACGGAATTTCTCCCACTGCTCGTAGAACTTGTACTGAATCCAGCTCCAGAAGCCGATTTCATCCTTGAACTTTCTTGTGTAACGCTCAACAGCCTTGGGCTCACGAACACGGATGTCTTCGTCTTCCCACTCTGTCCAGGCCTTCATACCGTTAGCCTTTTTAACTGCCATATAGAGAGCGTAGTTTTTCAGCCACTTGCAGTTCTTTCTCTTAAAGGAGGTGAAGGGCTTCTGGTCTTCCTGCTCCTTAAAGCGGTCATAAGCGATTCTTAAAACTTCAAATCTTGCGTTGTAGATTTTCTCGTAATCTACATAACCGGGGTTAGAGCCCCACTCGTACTTCTTAAGCTCTGCCTTTTTAAGCAAGCCCTCAGAAACTAAAGTGTCAAGGTCAATCATATAGGGGTTGCCTGCGTAAGTAGAGAAAGACTGGTAGGGTGAGTCACCGTAGCTTGTAGGGCCAACGGGGAGAATCTGCCAGATTTTCTGACCTGATTTCTTAAGAAAATCTGCAAACTTGTAAGCCTCTTTGCCGATAGTACCGATACCATAGGGAGAGGGCAGTGAAGTAATTGGCATAAGAATGCCTGCCTGTCTGGGCATAAAATCAACTCCTGTAAATAATTTTGAAAAAAATCCTTGGCTGAGTGAACCGTACACTCAAAAATATATATTCCGTGCATTATAAGACAATTATGTGAGTAAATTGTATCACAAATTTTAGAAAATATCAATAGTTTTCGGCTTTTGCTTCTTTAAATCCACAATAAATGGCAAGAAACGCCGCCGATTGGCGAATATTATCCCTCGTGGCGTTTTTTGTCATAAGATTTGCCAGCAAATAATAATTTTTGGCTACTGTAGAAACGCCGATAAAAACTGTCCCCACGGGCTTTTCCTCGCTTCCCCCTGTGGGGCCTGCAATCCCTGTGGTAGAGATACCAATGTCAGCCCCCGAGAGCTCTCTCACGCCCTGAGCCATCTGCATTGCCACTTCCTTACTCACTGCACCAAACTCTCTCAAATCCTCTTCCCTTACACCTAAAACCTTAGCTTTTATTTCGTTGGCGTAAGAGCACACACCGCAGTCAAAAACTTCACTTGCTCCCGACACGTCGGTTATCATCTTGCTTATAAGTCCGCCTGTGCAGCTTTCTGCCGTGGCGATTTTAAGCTTCTTTTCTCCCAGAGTCTTTACCAGCATTTGGGGCAGACTCTGTATTTTTATATTATTTTCTTCAAGTTCATTTTTAAATTCTTCAAAAGTCACTGAAACCACCCCATTATAATTATAATATCATTTTAACTTATTTATTGCAATATTGCCCGAGATTTGATATATTTTAAGAAACAGCTTTCAAGGAGAATTTTATGGCTTGGTTTTTTACTGACGAATGTTTCGGCAATAAATATATTATTCAGGGCGAGGACGCTTTGCACATCAGAAAATCCCTGAGGATGAAAGAAGGCGAGCAGCTCACCCTTATCTCTCCCCAAGGCACAGAAAACCTTTGCGAAATTACAGACCTCAGCGATGGAGTTGAGGTAAAAGTCCTGTCTTCAAAACCCTGCGAGCAGGAGCCCACAGTGAAGGTTACTCTTTATCAGGGGCTTACCAAAGGAGATAAAATGGATTTTATCGTCCAGAAGGCAGTGGAGCTGGGAGTGAGCGAAATCGTCCCTGTGCTCACAGAGCGGTGTATCTCCCGACCTGATGAAAAATCCATCCGCAAGAAAGTGGAGCGTTGGCAGAAAATCGCCCTTGGTGCGGCTCAGCAGTCAAGACGAGGAACAGTTCCTCAGGTTAAGCCCTTAATTACTTTAAAAGAGGCAAGTGAAAGGGCCAAGGCGGATGAGGTTTCCATTGTATTTTTTGAAGGCGGCGGCGAGCCTATACCAAAGCTTCTGAAAGAAAACCCAAAAACAGTGAGCATTTTCATAGGCAGCGAAGGCGGCTTTGAAGAAAGAGAAATCCAAATGCTTAAAGAGGCAGGCACGAGCTCAGCCACTCTGGGCAAAAGAATCCTCAGAGCAGAAACCGCGCCTCTTGCCGCTCTTACGGCAATTATGTTTTATACCGACAATATGAATTAAGAATAAAGGAGCAGAATATGTTAGGAATTATCTGTGCAATGGAGGTTGAAGTTGAGGGTGTACTCAACCTTATGGAAAACAAGGAAGAAATCGAAAAAGCAGGTGCCACCTTCACCAAGGGCACTTTAAACGGTAAAGAGGCAGTGGTTACGGAGTGCGGTATCGGCAAGGTAAATGCCGCCGTCACCGCTCAGGTTATGATTGATACTTTCAGCCCTGATTTTATTATAAACAGCGGCGTGGCAGGTGCACTCTCCGACAAACTGAGAGTTGGCGACGTGGTAATCAGCGTTGACGCAGTTGAGCACGACTACGACACCACCGCTTTCGGCGACCCCAAGGGTCTTATTTGTTTTGCAAATGAGCAGAGGGTGGACATCCCTGCAAACCCCGAGCTTTGCCAAAAGCTTATGAAAGCCTGCGAAGCTCTTAAAGACACCACCGTGCTTCAGGGAAGAATCGCCACAGGTGACCAGTTTATAAGCGACACGGAAAAACGCCTTGCTCTGGGCAAAGAGTTCTCATCCCTTGCCTGCGAAATGGAAGGCGGAGCAGTGGGACACGCCTGCTACCGCAACAATGTGCCCTTTGCCATTTTGCGTTGTATCTCAGACGACCTGACAAACTCCACCTCTATGGATTACGAAGCCTTCAAGGCTTTCGCCGCCGCAAAAACTACTGCCGTTCTGGACAGATTCTCTCAGCAAATATAAATTTTAAACAGTAACAAAAAACGAGTAACGAACGATTAAACGCTCATTACTCGTTTTATTTTTGTTAAAGGAAAACAGTGCTACCTTACTCAAATTAGTAAGGTAGCACCTTTTTATTACTTTTATTCAGAACAATAAAATAGCAAATATAATAAAAGCAACGACTATATTTAGGGTTATGACAACCATAGTTCCGGAAGAAACAAGCATTGTGACATTAAGCTTTTTTACCTCTTGTTTTTTTAGGGCTAAGCCGCCAAAAACACCGCCGAGGCTTCCGAATACAAGCACCCATAACGTCAACCAACCTGCGGTTAAAATCATACCAAAAGCGATAAGCGCCGAGGTCAGTCCTTGTCCGAGAGTCAATGTATAAACGGTAACCAAAGTTAAAAGCAAAAATCCAACGAAAGCTATTGCCGTAAATATGACAGATAATATCGAAAAGCTCTTTTTCTTTTTCGATATATCAATCCCTTTCGAACCGGCCATAACTAACACCTCTTATATTTGCAAGCTATTTATTTTCTGATACGAAGTGCTCTTTCTGCGGTTTTTCTTGCACTTCTTGCGCTTGAAGTAGCAATCAACACCACAACTATGGGAGCTACTACAAAAACCAGCGCCAGAACTACCACAAGAGCAATAACAACAACTGCGAGATTTGACATATACGGTTTCCCTCAGAAATCAATCGCCGAAAGAACCTGTTACGTCCTCTTCTACTTCCTTCTTAGCGTTCTCATCGATACCCAGCTTGTCGTTTACCTTCTTCTTGATTCTGTGATAGTAAACTGCAACTGCTGCACCGATTGTAACTGCAACGCCTGCAATAGCGGAGAAAGCGATTGTAATAACGGAGGGGTCGAGGTATGCTGTATTGATAATAATCATTTTAAAAACTCCTTTTTAATTTACTTTCATATTTATTATAAGCAATGAAACTTAAAAAGTCAAATTGCCTTATTTCTTCTTGTTGTTCTGACGAGCTGCAATCTGCTTGTAGATGTATTTTGCACCTGCAAGACCGCTTTCGCCGATATTGAAGATGTTGTTCTGAAGAGCCTGACAGATTTTATCTCTGTACTTGTCGGGGTTGCCCAGAAGCTCAGAAACCGTTGCCTCAACCTTACCAAGCTCATTCATCTCAAGGGACACACCAACCTGATCCTTCCAAGCGATTTCAGCAGGAACGGTAGAGTACTTGCCGTAGTTGGGGTTAAGCACCTTGGGAGTTGTGTTAATAAACATAGAGGGCTTCTTGGTAGCATAGGAGAACTCGTAAGCGATACCTGACCAGTCAGTAACAAGCAGGTCAGACTCCCAGATAGTTCTGTTAGATGAGAAGTCCATCTCGATAATAAAGTCCTCGCCGTCCTTACCCTGCCATTTCTCAAGAATTGCGTCCATCTTGGGACGGAATCTCTTGATAAACTCGGGGTGGGGTCTTAAGATAACCTTGTTACCCTTGCCTAAGAACTGGGGAAGAATCTCATCTAAACAAGACTCCAGGATGTTATCTTCCTGCCAAGAGGGAGCAATAAGAATCTGCTTCTGAGCGCCCTCGGGCTTTTTCTCCATTTCCTTATATTTTTCAATAAGGTTATCAATTACGCCAAAGCCAACGGGCACGAGGTTTTTCTCGGGAAGGTTATACATCTTAACCATTTCGTTAAGCTCTGTCACCTGATGAGGGCCAACGCAGAAGATTGTATCAAAGGCGTCATAAGCACCCTCTTTAACGCACATTGTTGTGCTGGTGGGGCCGTGGAATGTGTAGATATACTCAATGTCCTTTCTTACATAAGAACGCTTGAGGTGATATTTGTCAAGGTCAGGAGTTGTCATAAGAACGATATCGGCGTCCATTTTCATCATAAATGTGATGATTTTCTTAGGTCCGATATAGTAAGCCTTAATCTTGGGCTGATTCTTTGCAATCTCAAAAATCTGATCCTCGGGGTCGTTGGTTACATAGTGAATTGTAAGGCTGGTGTTCTCAAGGAGAGCATTGAGGATGTTCTCAAAATACTTGTAGAAGCCGCTCTTCTCAGAGTAAACAACAAGCTTTTTGTTTGCCACAGAGAAGAAACGCTTGTAGTCAGCCTTCTCACGCTTTGCGTTGGGGTCTTTGTAGAAAAGGCCCTTTTTCTCGCCGCCAAGTGCGTTAAGAGCTGCAAGCTCCTTACGGCTTGCCTCAAGCTCCTCGTAGTCAACGTACTTTTTGGGAGGAATAATGGCGTTCATAAGCACAACCTGTAAAACAGCAAAGATGTTACTTGCTACCCAGTAAAGTGCTACACCTGCAGGCACGAAGAAACCAAGGTAGAGAGAAAGTGCAACAGAGAAAATCATTGTGCCGTACTTATTGCCCTTGCCCTGCTCGGACTGAAGAACATTGATTTTGTTCTGCATATGACACAAAAACCAAGAAGAAAGGCCTGCAATAATGGGAGCAATAAGCACAATCCAGTTTTCGCTGATTTCCTTAGAAGGGTTGAGAGAAAGGTCAAAGCCGAAGAAGTTAAGGTCAAAATCCTTTGCAGACTCAATAGCCTTCTTGCCCTCTTCGCCCATAGCTTCAACAGAAGCGAAAGCCTCGGGGTTTTCCTTAATAGCCTGAATTGCACCGATTTCCACGTAGTTGGATTCACCGTCAACCTCAAACTCTTCAACAGCAATTGTGGTGATTTCGTCCATAACTGCGTCGGGAGTATGAAAAACATACTGGAAGGGGTGGTAAATTACTGCCACAACGCCTAAAAGCAGGATAATCTGAATTGCCAGAGGCACAAGGGAAGCCATAGGGCGGTATTTCTGCTCTTTGAAAAGCTTGGACTGCTCCTCGGCGATTCTTTCGCTGTCGCCGAAAAACTTAGCCTTTACTCTGTTGATGGCAGGCTGAATCTTAACCATTTTAATGGAGTTTTTGTGTACCCATACACCGATAGGCAGGATGATTATCTTTGTAAAAAGGGTAAAAAGGATAATCGCCAGACCGTAGTCGGAGAGAAGATAGTGACAAAACTGCATTACATAGCCAAGAGGCACGCCGAGAATATCGGTTACGTAATCAAAAATATTCATTGTCGTTCCTTCCTTTACAAATATTTTTTCACATAAAATTTCATTATACATTTTACACCCTTAGTCAAGATAAAGTCAATTGGTATAATTATGTAAAATGGTGTCAAATACCCCGGGATTATTGGCACTTATGTTTCTTTTGTAACCTTTATGTTGTTGAATGATAAAAAATTTTATGATATAAAGAGGTAAAGGTGATATTTATGAAGATTAACAAGAAAATAATTATTCCCGTTGCTTCCGCATTTCTGGCGGTGATTATTGTTTTTCTCACTCTTACCCTTGTGGGTAAAGAGGACAAAAGGCCTGTTTCTGCCACCACCCCTTCCCAACAGACAACAGAGCAGGCTAAAGTTCCCACAACCGCTCCAAAAAAGCAAGACCCCACCCTTAAGCTTTCCTTAATCGGCGACTGTGTGCTGGGCGGCGACCCTGTGGACTACGGGTACGAGTCCTTTATATGGTTTTCCGAGAATAAGCCTGCCTCTTACTTTTTTGAGAATGTGAAGAGTGTACTTGAGAAAGACGACTTTACCCTTGCAAATATGGAAACTGTTCTTTCCGACAATATGAGTCTTCGACCCAGCGAGAAAGAAGGCGAGCGTACCTTCTGGTTTATGGCAAAGACCAAAAACGCAGAGATTCTCACCGAAGGCTCGGTAGAGGTTGCAGGAGTTGTTAATAATCACACCTACGACTTCGGCGACGAAGGCTATAACGACACCGTTGACGCCCTTGAAAAAGCAGGGCTTCTTGTGGGTGAAGACTGTATACCCCTTTACTTTGAGAAAAACGGCATAAAGGTAGGCGTAGTTTATGCAAACCTCTGGGCTTACTATCAGGTAAACGATATTATTGACGCTCTTGAAGATATGCAGGGAAACTGCGATTATAAAATCGTATTCTTCCACGGCGGCGAAGAGGGTCAGCACGAGCCCGACAACTTTAAAATCGACGCCTGCCGTGACCTGGCAAACTCGGGACTGTGCGACCTTATTGTAGGTGCTCATCCCCACGTGCTTCAGCCCTTTGAAACTATCAACGGCGTGCCTATCCTTTATTCTCTGGGTAATTTCTGTTTTGCAGGAAATAACTATCCTGAGAATATGACAGTGATTATGGGCGTAAATCTTACAAAGGGTGAGGACGGAAAAATCAAGGCGGAAACAGAGTTTACCCCCTGCTACGTTTACACAGGAGAATACAACACCTTCCAGCCTGCGGTTATGAAGGACAAAGAGGATATGAGAGAGGTTTTTGATTTGCTCTCTACCCCTGTTGACTATATAAAGGAAACCCAGCCTGCAACAACCACCGCACCCCCTACTCAGGCTCAGCCCGAAACAGAAGAAGAGTACGTTGAAGAAGAATATCCCGAACAAGAGTATTATCCCGAGGAAGATTATTCTGAAGAAGAGTATCCGGAAGAAGAATATTATCCTCAGGGAACAGAGTATATAGAAGAAACTCAGGAGTATTTCCCCGAGGAAGAAGAATACTATACAGAAGAAATCGAAACCGCAATTTCCTACTATTGATTAAATTCTGAAATACATATATAATATAATCAGAGGTGATATTATGGCAGTGAGACTTAACGAAAACAAAGAAATCGTTGCAAAAATCAAAGAAGGCTTAAAGGCAAAAGGCGGCTATTGCCCCTGCCGTTTAGCCAGAACCGAAGAAAACAAGTGTATCTGCAAAGAATTCAAGGAGCAGATAGCAGACCCCGACTTTGAGGGCTACTGCCATTGTATGCTCTATTATAAATCTAAAGATTAAAGGAGAATTTTTATGGCACTTATTCATATTACAAAGGAAAATTTCAGCAAAGAGGTTATGGAAACCGAAAAGGTTGTGCTTCTGGATTTCTGGGCTACCTGGTGCGGTCCTTGTCAGATGATTGCTCCCATTTTAGAGGAAGTGGCTCAGGAGTGCCCCGATGTAACAATCGGCAAAATCGACGTAGATAAGGAGCAGGAGCTTGCAATGAGCTTTAACATTTCCAGTATCCCCACACTTATTGTTATCAAAAACGGCAAAGCCGTGGACAAAGCAGTGGGACTGAGAGCCAAAAACCAGATTATTGAAATGATTGATAACGCATAAATTCGGCACAGCCATACCATACTGTGCCGAAACTAAGTTTGCCAAAGGGCAAGTGAAGTTGCTCTGCAAGCAATGAAGTTACTTCGTAGTGAAGTTTGCTTCGCAAGTGTTTTTATAGCAAACTTAACTTCACATTTGCCGAACAGGCAAACACTTCACTGTAATCTTTTACAACTTCACTTCAGACCGTAGGTTTGAAACTTCACAAAAAGATACCACCCGAAAAAGAATTCTGCTCTTTTTCGGGTGGTTTTGTCTTATACAGTAACAATCAAGGGATTTATATAGCCGTGCAATATATTGAAGATATTACACACTTATTTTGTCTTTGCTTCAATAACATCGGCGGCGTTTTCGAAATAATCGCCAACGAAAAGCTCCATAGAGCCTGTATCGGTGCAAAGTGCAAAGCTCTGGTCAATGGGAAGCTTTGCAATAACCTCAGTGTTATACTTCTTTGCAACCTCGTCGATGTTGCATTTATTTTTTATCCTTCGCTTATTGCAGACATTACAACAGAGGGCACATTGCACACTCTCTCGTCTACATTAAAGCCTACTGCGTAAATGTTATAATCTCCTGTAGAGCTCATAAAATTCACCGAACCGTAGTTGCCGATTCTGCCTGTATGACCCACGCCCATAAACATACTCTCCAAGCCGTAGCCGTACTTTCTGGCGTAGTCGGGAGAATGGTCTGTTTTCATCTCTTCAAAGCTTTGCTGAGAAACCACCTTGCCGCTTTTCAGTGCAGTCATCCATTTGTCCATATCCTTAGCAGTGCTTACAATGTCACCTGCTCCCTTTACCGCACCCTTTGCGTCCTCTGAAACAGTAAAAGAGTCGTAGGAAAGGCTCTTTGAAAAAGCAGCGTTTTCCTCAACCTCGCTTACAAAGCCGGAGTCTTTCATTTCAAGGGGCTCAAAAATATTTTCACGGATATAGCTCTCGTAATGCTGACCTGTTACCTGCTCAATGATATTGCCCAGCAAAAAGTAGTTGGTGTTGGAATATTCAAGCTTTGTGCCTGTTTCAAAGTCAAGAGGCTGACTGAAAATCCAATTAAGCATAGCAGAAACATTTTCTTCTTCCTCTTTATCCTTGTCAAAAACCTCTGCACTTGCCTCCAAGTAATCGTGGATACCCGAACGCATACAAAGAAGATTGTGTATGCTTATTCCTTTGCCTGCTTCGTATTCAGGGAAGAATTTGTCCAGTGTGTCCTCTTTGCTCAGCTTTCCCTCTTCAATAAGCTTCATAACGGAAGCTGCACAAAACTGCTTTGACAAAGAGCCGATATACATAGGCGTAGAAAGAGTCAGCTCATTCCCCTTTTCGTCCTTGCCGTTGGTCTGGGTATAGATATCCTCTGAGTTGCTTGTAACGTAAACCAAGCCTTCAAAACCAAGAGCGTCTATTCTCTTTTCAATTTTCTCGGAATAATCAACGGCAGTTGTCTGAGGCTGAGTTTCAGCCGCGGTTGTGGTGTTAACTGTTTCGTCACTGTTACCGTTACCCCCTGTGCAGGCGGCAAAAGACATCAAAAGCACAAAACATAAAGTTAAGGCAATAAATCTTTTCATAATATAATCTCCTTTCCCAATACAGTGCATTATATCACCATTGATAAGTTTCAGCAAGCAAAAATAAAAACCTCTGCGACTTTTACTTCGCAGAGGCGTATTTTTTACTTTGAATTATTTTGTCTTTGCTTCAATAACATCGGCGGCGTTTTCGAAATAATCGCCAACGAAAAGCTCCATAGAGCCTGTATCGGTGCAAAGTGCAAGGCTCTGGTCAATGGGAAGCTTTGCAATAACCTCAGTGTTATACTTCTTTGCAACCTCGTCGATGTTGCTCTCGCCATAGATTTTGTGCTCTTTACCGCACTCATCACATCTGAAGTAGCTCATATTCTCCACAACGCCAAGAATGGGAACCTGCATAAGCTCAGCCATTTTTGCAGCCTTTTCAACAATCATTGAAACAAGCTCCTGAGGAGATGTAACAACCACAATGCCGTCAAGGGGCAAGCTCTGGAAAACTGTAAGGGGAACATCACCTGTTCCGGGAGGCATATCGATAAACATATAGTCTTCATTTCGCCAAACAACCTCTGTCCAGAACTGCTTTACAGTACCTGCGATAATAGGACCTCGCCAAACAACGGGGTCGGTGTCGTTCTCTAAAAGCAGGTTAATGGAAACAACGTCGATACCTGTCTTTGTTGTAACAGGAAGAATACCAAACTCAGAACCCATACACTTGTCCTTAAGACCGAAAGCCTTGGGAATGGAAGGGCCTGTGATGTCTGCGTCAAGAATTGCAGTCTTGTAGCCGCGGCGGTTCATAGTAACTGCCAGAGCAGAGGTAACAAGGCTTTTGCCAACGCCACCCTTACCGGAAACAACGCCGATTACTTTTTTAACGGAGCTCTGATTGTTAAGAGCTTCTTTTTTGATTTCGTTTTCTTTTGCGGAGTTACAGTTGGAGCTGCAAGTTTCGCAATTATGTGTACAACCCATTTTATTTTCCTCTTTTACATATAGTGCTTTTTAAATATTATTCCTCAGTTGCCTCGGGCTTTTCCTCGGAAGTTTCTTCCTCAATGTCAATCTCGGCACAGTCTGTTTCAACCAGCTTTACAAAGCTGCCCACAGGAGCAACGCCATCTAAGGTAACTGCATACATCTGGCGGATTTCTTTATCTTCATCAAGCTCGGGGTCGAGGTCGTCCACTACCAAGAGTGCACCTTCCTCGTCCTTTTCGCAAACTGCAAAGATAACAGGCTCACCCTCTGCCTCGAAAGCTTCAAGTGCCTTATCAAGCACTGCAAGAGCCTCTGCGTCCTCTTCGCTCTGCTCTTCAAAACCGCTTAAGAATGTGTAAGGGATACCGTAACCCAGAGCAATACAAGCTAAAATAAGTATAGGGCTGTACTGCAAAGGAGTAGTAGAGCCTAAATTTGCGATAAAATTATGTAAGGGCATATTGGGCAAGAAGCCTGCAAGAATTACATAAAGAGCAGGAAGATCAAGAATAAGAAGAGTAGCTAAGCTGAAACGCTTTACCTGCTTGCCGTCGCCGATTCTGGTTGCATAGAAAACAACAAGACCAAAAATAAGGAACACAAGAACCTGAACATAAGGCTCAAGAGCAGGTGCGGCTGAAGCTGAAATTGTCAGAAAGAAGTATGTGCAGACAATGTAGCCTAAAATAAGGAATGCGGACAAAACTAAATTAAGATGATCTCTTTTTGTGGGCTTTTTCATTTTAATCAACCTCCGAAAATTTATACAGGTAATTCTAAACCGCCAATGTGACAGTTATTTGATTATCTGCTTTTTGCAACCAGGCAAACCCAACCGTTCTCGGGTTTACGCTCTATAATGTCAAAACCATTCTTATCAAGAGCCTTGAGCACATCCTCTTCACGGGTATCTATAATACCGCTCATAACAAAGGTAGCGTCCTCAGCCATATAGTTTTTAACATTATCTGTAAGATTGATTATAACATCTGCTACGATATTTGCAAGTACCAGATTATATTTTCCTTTGGCGTGCTGGGTTAAATCACCACATTTTGCCGTAAACTTGCCCACTACACCGTTAAGCTCTGCGTTTTCGTTGGCAATTCTTACGGCGGTTTCGTCAATATCCGCACCAAAAGCCTCTTCTGCCCCCAAAAGCACGGAAGCAATACCTAAGATACCGCTGCCGCAGCCGATATCCAGCACACGCATACCTTTTTCGGTATACTTTTCCACCGCCTCAAGACAAAGGCGTGTGGATTCGTGATTGCCTGTACCAAAGGCAAGTCCGGGCTCGATTTTAATCACTGTTCTCTCAGTTTCTTTAACCTCATCTCTGAAAACAGGCTGAATCAGAAGATTCTCACCCACCTCAATAGGCTGATAATACTGACGCCAGTTGTTGAGCCACTCGTCCTCTTCCTTCAAAACAAGGTCTGTTTCGTGCTCAACGCCAGCTGAACCAAGCCTTTCGTCAAGAAACGCCTTAACCTCCACGGGGTTTGCCTCGGGCTTGATATAAATGTGAATAAGAACGCTGTCCTTGTCCTTCTGAAGAAGCTCGTCGTCAATCATTCCCCAGGGGATGACCTCATAAACATCATCCTCAAGACAGGAGTAGTCCTCAACGTAGATTCCGCCTTCTGCCGCAAAGCTGACAATGTCACAGGCTACGTCACAATCTTTATGGTTAACCTTTACGGTAAGCTCTGTCCACTGCATAATTTACCTCAATCAAAAAGCTTCTTTATAACGTCAAAGAAGCCTTTGCGTTTTGCGTAATTTTTGTCCGTAGTTGCACCCTCAAACTGCTTGAGGATTTCCTTTTGCCTGGAGTTAAGATTTTTGGGAACTTCAATAGTCACCTTAACGTACTGGTCTCCCCTGCCTCTGCCGTTTATGTGGGGTATTCCCTTGCCCTTAAGCTTGAAAACATCTCCGGGCTGAGTACCCTCGTGAACGTTGTATGAAACCTTACCGTCAATGGTAGGCACAACAACCTCGGCACCCATAGCCGCCTGAGCAAAAGTAATGGGGAGCTCGCACCATACGTCATCCCCTCGTCTGTCAAAAATCTGGTGAGGACGAACGTTTACATATACGTGAACATCACCTGCAGGGCCACCGTTAATGCCACTTGAGCCCTGACCACTTACGTTGAGCATTTGCTCGTCGTTAATTCCTGCGGGGATGTTGATTTCGATTTTGCGGTTTTTCTTGACTCTGCCGTTACCATTACAAGCCTTACAGGGATTTTCAATCACCTTGCCTGTACCCTTACAGGCGTCGCAGACCCGAGCTGTCTGAACCACGCCGAAAGGAGTACGCTGGTTAACGGTAACCTGACCTCTGCCGCCGCAGACAGAACAGGTCTTGGGAGAAGTGCCCTTCTGAGCACCGCTTCCTGAGCACTCTGAGCAGGTAACAACTGCATTGTAGGAAATCTCCTTCTTACAGCCCTTGGCCGCCTCGTCAAAGCTGATGGTAACAGAGGTTTCAACGTCAGCACCTCGACGGGGTGCGTTGGGGTTTGAGTTTCTTCTGCCGCCAAAGCCGCCGAAACCGCCGAAAACACTGGAGAAAATGTCGCCGAAGTCCATATCAACGCCGAAAGGACTGCCGCCGCCTGCACCTGCACCGAAGTTGGGGTCAACTCCTGCGTGACCAAACTGGTCGTACCTTGCTCGTTTATCTTTATCTGAAAGCACCTCGTAGGCTTCGTTTACCTCTTTGAACTTTGCCTCAGCCTCTTTGTTGTCGGGGTTAAGGTCGGGGTGGTATTTTTTAGCCGCCTGTCGGTAGGCTTTCTTTAATTCGTCGTCACTTACACCCTTGGCAACACCAAGGACCTCGTAGTAATCTCTTTTATTTGCCAAAATTATCCCTCATTTCACTTAGGATTCAATTTGTAGGGAACGCATTTATGCACTCCGCCTCGGAATGGATAAATCCATTTCCCACTATAAATTGCGTCGCAGAGCCTTAATGTTTGCCAAGGGCAAACACATCATTTTGCGTAAGCAAAACATCATTAGCGAAGCGACATCATTTCGCCAAGGGCGAAACATCATTACAATATTGCCCACGGCAATGTTGTATAAACAGGGGAAATGCTGCCCCGAAAAAATCGAGGCAGCTTATTTATTACGCTAATTACTTTAATTAGTTAACATCTGTAAAATCTGCGTCGTATACGTTACCGTCGTTGCCCTGAGCAGGACCTGCGTTACCCATATCGGGGTTAAAGCCGCCCATATCGGGAGCAGCGCCAGCTGCCTGTGCAGACTGATAAAGCTTTGTGCCAATGTCGCTGAGAGTCTTCTGTAAATCGTCCTTAGCAGCAGTGATAACGTCCTTGTCGTCCTTTGTGAGAGCGTCCTTAACAGCGGCTACCTTTGTTGTGATAGCGTTCTTGTCGTCCTCTGAGAGCTTATCGCCGTTTTCATTAACCAGCTTTTCTGCCTGATAAGAAAGGTTTTCAGCCTCGTTCTTTGCGTCAACTGTTTCTCTTCTCTTCTTATCCTCAGCGGCAAACTGCTCAGCTTCCTTAACAGCCTTGTCGATATCGTCCTTGGACATATTTGTGGAAGAAGAAATGGTAATCTTCTGCTCTGCACCCGTACCAAGGTCCTTGGCACTTACGTTAACAATACCGTTAGCGTCGATGTCAAAAGTAACCTCAATCTGGGGAATACCACGGGGAGCAGGAGCAATGCCTGTGAGAGCAAAGAGGCCAAGCTGCTTGTTATCTCTTGCAAACTCTCTTTCACCCTGAAGAACGTTGATTTCAACCTGAGTCTGATTGTCAGCAGCAGTAGAGAAAATCTGGCTCTTCTTTGTGGGGATGGTTGTGTTTCTGTCGATAATCTTTGTCATAACGCCGCCCATTGTCTCAACACCGAGAGAAAGGGGTGTAACGTCAAGAAGAAGAAGACCGTCAACCTCGCCGCCGAGAACACCTGCCTGAATAGCAGCGCCGATAGCAACGCACTCGTCGGGGTTAATGCCCTTGAAGGGGTCTTTGCCGATAAGAGTCTTTACTGCTTCCTGAACAGCAGGAATTCTGGAAGAACCACCAACCATAAGAACCTTGTCAATCTCGCCAATGGAAAGACCACTGTCCTTAAGTGCCTGCTTAACGGGGATAATTGTCTTTTCAACAAGGTCAGCAGTGAGCTCATTGAACTTTGCTCTTGTTAAAGTCATATCAAGGTGCTTGGGACCTGTTGCGTCAGCAGTGATGTAAGGAAGGTTAATCTGTGTGGAAGTAACGCCTGAAAGCTCAATCTTAGCCTTCTCAGCAGCTTCCTTAAGTCTTTGCATAGCCATAGTGTCTGAGCTTAAATCAACACCTGACTCTGTCTTGTAAGAAGTTACAATCCAGTTGATGATTCTCTGGTCGAAGTCGTCGCCGCCAAGACGGTTGTTACCTGCTGTTGCAAGAACTTCCTGAACACCGTCGCCCATCTCGATGATGGAAACGTCGAAAGTACCGCCGCCCAGGTCATAAACAAGAACCTTCTGGTCTGTTTCCTTATCAATACCGTAAGAAAGAGCAGCAGCTGTAGGCTCGTTGATGATTCTCTTAACATCAAGACCTGCAATCTTACCTGCGTCCTTTGTAGCCTGACGCTGAGCGTCTGTAAAGTATGCAGGAACTGTAATAACAGCAGAAGTTACTGTTTCGCCAAGATAAGCCTCAGCGTCAGCCTTAAGCTTCTGAAGAATCATTGCGGAAATTTCCTGGGGTGTGTAGCTCTTACCGCCTATGTTTACCTTATAATCGGTACCCATCTCTCTTTTGATAGAAGCAACTGTGCCCTTGGGGTTTGTAATAGCCTGACGCTTAGCAACCTGACCAACAAGTCTTTCGCCGTTCTGTGCAAAAGCTACTACTGAGGGAGTTGTTCTTGCACCCTCTGCGTTAGCAATAACTACGGGCTCGCCGCCTTCGATAACTGCTACGCAGGAGTTAGTTGTACCTAAGTCAATACCAATTGTTTTTGCCATTTTAAATTACCTCCAAAATAAATCAAATAAGTCAAATTTTATAAAATGTGTTTTCTCAGATTATCAGTTGTTTATCAGTTGCAGTTGGCAACCACTACCATAGCAGGACGAATTACCTTGTCGCCGATTTTAAAGCCCTTCTGGAAAACCGCCGCAAGAGTATTTTTGCCCAGCTCAGGATTTTCTGTCATAGAAACTGCGTTGTGGAACTCAGGGTTGAACTCGTCACCAATTTCACCAAAAGCCTTAACGTTAAGCTTCTCAAGACAAGTGAAGAACTGATTGGAAACCAGCTCAATGCCCTTGGCGTCAGCCTCAGAGGCCTGAGTGTTCATTGCCGCTACAAGGCTGTCTGCAAGAGGCAGAAGCTCCTCAACCGCCTTTGCGGTGGCGTCTGCGTAGATGTTAAGCTTCTCCTGACTTGTACGCTTGCGGTAGTTGTCGTACTCAGCTCTGAGTCTAAGGTACATATCCTTCTGAGCTTCAAGCTCCTTTGCAAGCTTTTCCTCAGCGGATTCTTCCTTAACTTTCTCAACAACTTCCTCAGCAACCTCCTGAGTTTCTTCTTCCTCAAGGATTTCTTCGGTGTTGTCCTTTTTGGTTTTTTCCTTGCTCATATCTTTCTCCTTCCTAATCAAACTGATTAAAGGTTATTATACTATTATATATCAACAAGCTCATCAATTAAGCTTGAGACAATCTCTGATGTATATTTAATAAGGGAAATAAGCCGGGCGTAGTCTGCCCTTAAAGGGGTAAATAACGCCAGAGTTCCTGCGGGAGTACCACCTATGGTGTATCTCAGGGTAATTGCAGAAACACCGGAAAGCTCCGCAAAGCCGCTTTCGGCTCCCATATATATGCGGTTTTCCTTGGATTTACCCAGAAGTCTTGCTACATTTTTAGTGTCTGTCAGAAAGCTTATTGCTCCCCTTGAAGAAACAGGGTCAAGCTCAGGCATAAAGAGAAGCTTGGCAGTACCGCTTACACAAAGCTCTGTCACCTGTGCCCTCTCGGCAATTTCCATTATAACAATGAGCACCTCGGGCAAAAACAAAGCAAGCTCCGAAAAGGACGCCGCCAGAGTCTGCATAAAGCCTTTGGTAATCTCAGAAAGAGGAACGCCGCCGAGAGCTCTGTTAAGAGTAAGGTCGAACATTTCTGTGATTTCCTCAGTCACCACAAAGCTTGTGCGGAAAAGGCTGCTTTTCACATCGCCCGTGGTTGTCACCACAATTGCCATAGCCGTGTGTCTGCCTATACCTACGATACGGATTCGGTGGATTCTTGCGTTCTCCGCAGGAGGAGTGGTTGTAACCGCCGCCATACCGCTCACTTCCGAAAGCACCGAGGCAGCTTCCCGTAAAATCTTCTCGGGAGTGTCCCCTGCTCTCATAAGCCTGAAGTCAATGTAATCTCTCAGCCTTGGGTTTATGGGAACGTAAGGCATAAGGTTATCTATATAATACCTGCAACCCTTTACCGTAGGAATACGACCTGCGGAAGTATGAGGCTGAGTTAGATAACCCTGAGCCGTCAAGTCCGCCATATCGTTTCTTATGGTTGCCGAAGAGCAGTTAAGCCCCTCAATGCTCATAAGTGCCTTTGAGCCCACAGGCTCGCCTGTACTTAAAAAGCTTTCAACAATAGCAGAAAGTATTTTCTTTTTTCTGTCAGCAAGCACCTTGGTCACCTGCCTTTCGAAAGATTAGCACTCTACACCCGAGAGTGCTAACTCTGTATATAGATTACACCCGAAACGCCTTTTTGTCAAGAGAAATTTGTCACCGAACTGTTAAAATTATGTAAACACAGCCTCACTCTTGTGGCAAACGAACAAACCTCCAACTATATATAGTGGTAAATACCGTTAAAAGAAAAAAATTAAAAATTTTTCGCTATAAATTCAACAAAAAGCTTGATTTTTTCAGAAAATAATGTTATGATAACCAATGCATAATTGCGTAAACAGTGCATATCCGCATATAATAAGGAGGTGAGACAATGCCAAACATTAAATCAGCAAAGAAGCGCGTTAAGGTTATCGCAACCAAAACTGCTCAGAACAAGGCTCTTAAGTCTGCTCTCAGAACCGCAGTTAAGAAAGCTTACAACGCTATCGACACCAATGCCGACAACAAAGCTGAGGCAGTTCGTCTTGCTGTTAAGAAAATTGACCAGGCTGTTACAAAGGGTATCCTTCACAAGAACACAGCAGCCAGAAGCAAGTCTAATCTCGTAAAGCGTCTCAACGCCTCTGCTTGATTATATTTTCTTAATACCGACCTTAAAAGCAGAGCCTTCTCTGCTTTTTTTGTTGCCATTTTTTACAAATTTCAGTTGACAAGAAGCCGCTCAACTGTTATTATTTATCTATAAAGAGAATGACAACAAGTTCTCACAAAACGGAGGTATGCAAAATGAAAAAGAACAGCTCTTTAGGATGGGTAATCGCTTTGGTTTCCGCTATCGTTGCAGTTTCTGCCGCTCTCACAACACTTTACCTTTTCAAAAAGAAAAAGGACAAGGACAACGCAGAGCTGGAAGAATATCTCGATAACGCAATCATGTAATCCTCTTCTTAATAAGTAACCAACAGGGCATAGCCGAGCTATGCCCTGTTTTGTTAACCGAAAATATACACCCCAAAAGTATATGACTTTTGGGGTGTATATCACTTCACGCTCTTTTTAACTCGCTTGGTTTTTGATACCCTTTTTAAAATACCATAAAACGCGGCACAAAACAAAACAGAAAAACACTACAAAAATACTGATATTACCAATTACTTGTCTGAGCTGAAAAGCACTGACATCATAAATAATCTTTTCTGCACCTGTTTGGTCAGTAACAACCAACTGAGAATAAGAGGAAGCAAAAATATTAAAAATACCCAAATTATTCTTAATTTTATATTCTTTATCTGCAACTATTCGTTTGTTGGCATTAACGGTGTTATTCCAGTATGAATTGTTTTCTATTGTATTTTCGATTTCTGCAAGCTCCACAATCTTTCCCGCAGGGTCAAGTGCCGTAGCTATAGCACTGCGAACAAAATATATAAGTAAAATATCGTCTTCAAGCTCGACACCGTAACTTCCCATAGTATCAAAGCTATACCCTCTCTTATAAATTCCCTCGCTTGAATATATGTATACCTTTTTGTCATTACCACTGCTGCAACCAATAGCTATATCTCCGTTTTCGGCTACATCAAAACAAACTATCGCCCATTCCTGCTGCTCTTCTTCCAACACAGAAAATGACATATTTTTTCGGAAATTCTCTTCATCCTCTTTTGATAAATCAACTGTTGAAAAACCTGTATTCATAGCAAGCACGGCTACCGATTCACTAAGCAGAAATACAAATAAAAGAATAACCGCTAACAGACATCGTACAATCTTCATCTTTACCACTCCTTTACTTTATAAGTATATATGAGATAATTTTTTCCGTCAACAAAATCAGCCAAACACCCCATTACTATTTTTCAATAAAATTTTATATATACCCTAAAAAACACTTGCTTATTGTAAAAAAAAGTCATATAATTAAGGTGTATGAGTACACCTCAAATTTAATTACCGAAAGGAGTAGCAACACATAATGAATTATTCTCATGAAGTACAGAAAATGTGCGTAGTTGCAAAGGGACCCCACCACGGCCCCGCACCTATTCCCGAAGAGGGCAAATGGGTAAAATCTTATCAGATCAGTGATATTTCCGGTCTTTCTCACGGTATCGGCTGGTGTGCACCTCAGCAGGGTACATGTAAGCTGACACTCAACGTTAAGGACGGTATTGTTGAAGAGGCTCTCGTTGAGACTCTCGGATGCTCCGGTATGACTCACTCCGCCGCTATGGCAGCTGAGATTCTTCCCGGCAAAACACTCTTAGAGTGCCTTAACACAGACTTGGTTTGTGACGCTATCAACACAGCTATGAGAAACATCTTTGAGCAGCTTGCTTACGGCAGAACTCAGACAGCTTTCTCCGAGGACGGTCTTCCCATCGGCGCAGGTCTTGAGGACCTTGGCAAGGGCCTTCGTTCTCAGGTTGGTACAATGTTCTCCACAAAGGACAAGGGCGTTCGTTACATGGAAATGGCAGAAGGCTATGTTCTTAAGACAGCATTAGATGAGAACAACGAGGTTATCGGCTATCAGTTCGTTAAGCTCGGCAAGATGATGGAGGATATCCGTCACGGTATGAGCCCTGATGAGGCTTATAAGAACAACATCGGTCAGTACGGTCGCTTTGACGGCGCTGCTAAGTACATTGACCCCCGTGAAGAATAAGCAAGGAGGATTTTAGAAATGGCAGTAACATTTGAAAGTATGGACAGAAGAATGCCTAAAATCAACAAATGCCTTGCTGAGTACGGTATTGCAGATTTAGAGGCAGCACGCAAGCTTTGTCTTGATAACGGCTTTGACCCCGACGAAATCGTTAAGGGTGTTCAGCCCATCGCATTTGAGAACGCTTCCTGGGCATATACACTGGGTTGCGCAGTTGCTCTTAAGAAGGGCACAAAAACAGCAGCAGAGGCTGCTGAGGCTATCGGTATCGGCCTCGAGGCTTTCTGTATTCCCGGCTCTGTTGCAGAGCAGAGAAACGTTGGTCTTGGCCACGGTAACCTCGGTGCAATGCTTTTAAGAGATGAGACAAAGTGCTTCGCTTTCTTAGCAGGTCACGAGTCCTTCGCAGCTGCTGAGGGTGCTATCGGTATCGCAAGAAACGCTAACAAGGCAAGAAAGGAACCCCTCAGAGTTATCCTTAACGGTCTTGGCAAAGACGCAGCTTACATCATCTCCAGAATCAACGGCTTTACTTATGTAAAGACAGAGTTCGACTACTTCACAGGCGAGCTTAAGATCGTTGAGGAGAGAGCTTTCTCCGACGGCGAGAGAGCAGCAGTTCGTTGCTACGGTGCAGACGACGTTCGCGAAGGCGTAGCAATTATGCAGTTTGAAAACGTTGGCGTTTCCATCACAGGTAACTCCACTAACCCCACAAGATTCCAGCACCCCGTTGCAGGTACTTACAAGAAGTGGGCTATCGAGAACGGCGTTAAGTACTTCTCCGTAGCAAGCGGCGGCGGCACAGGCAGAACACTTCACCCCGATAACATGGCAGCTGGTCCTGCTTCCTACGGTCTTACAGACACAATGGGCCGTATGCACGGCGACGCTCAGTTTGCAGGTTCTTCTTCCGTTCCTGCTCACGTTGAGATGATGGGCCTTATCGGTATGGGTAACAACCCAATGGTTGGTGCTACAGTTGCTTGCGCAGTTGCAGTATATAATGCAATGAAATAATCCGAAAAACCGCATAAAATAGAGGTTTTTTGAATATTTAAAGAATTACAGGGTTTGAAGTCAAACGGCTTTAAACCCTGTTTTTTATTTTCAACATTGCAAATTTTCTACATTTTTTCAACATTTATTCCAAAAGCCTTTGGAAATAGGCCATTTTTTGAAAATAGATATGCTGAAAAAATTACCTCATATCAGATATTTTGATATGCAGAAACTTCTTCCTCATAACATAATTTTAAAATATATAAAATAACCGAAAAGGAAATCCTTCTCGGTTATCTGTCTAAGCTGTTTTCAGTTTTTCTGAAAGTTCTTTTATTTCTTCCGATGTTAGCGATTTTAGAATATCATCTACTTTCCTTTTGGAATTTAGTTTCTCAACAACTTGGTTAAACACAGCTTCTTCCAAGTGCATATACATTTGAGTGATGGTTGATTGCTCTTTATGACCCATCAAGCTTGTGATGATATACTCTTCAAATCCCAAAGACCTCAGTCTGGAAGCATAAGTATGTCTTAGGGAGTGAAAATTAAAGGTTGCCGAAATAAGGTCATTACCTTCAAATCCGTGGATTTTTCTGGTTACATAATCCATATTGCCAGAGTTAAAATATTCTCCGTTGTGACGTCGGAAAACGAAGTCCAATTCATAACCAATTCCAGATTGATTAAGAATTCCGTTCTCGTAATCGTCTGTCGCTGTTCTTGTAGTTCGTGAGTTAAAAGAAGTAAAATCAGTAAAATGAACCGGAGAGGTTCTGCGAGTATAGAAATACCTCTTGAACTTGTCTCCATATTTTTTACGGTTTGCTTTTTGACAGTCAAGCTCATCTTTTAGTAACTGTTCAACTTCTGCTGTTAAAGGCACTGCTCTTTTGCTTTCGTATTTCGGGTTTGACACATAATACTTAAAATCAGATAGTACAGGATGTTCGTTTAGTTGTTTTTGCTCCCATTCGTTTGGAGTGTAGCTCTTAGTTCTTCTCTGAACCTGTCTTAAAACAAACATTGTGTGAGTTTCAAAGGAAATGTCATTCCAAGTAAGTCCAAAAACTTCTGCTAATCGCAGACCACAGTTTTCCATCAGCTTGATAGCTAAGTTTTGCTGACAGCCAGCAGGGTATAGTTCGTAAATCTGTTGCAGGACTTCTGTGGTAATAGCATTTCTGAATTGACCTGATTTTACTTTATTTGGTTGTTTGCGAGTGTTATGTAGTGTTGCTGATAAAACGGGGTTTTTAGCAATATATTCACTTTTGACAGCATAATTAAAAGACTGTCTTAATAGAGCTCTGACATTTTGCAGAGTACAGTTTGATATAGTGGAATTCATATAGATGTCATCATTTAAGAAAACCTCTATCTCTGTTGTTGATATATCTGCTAACGCACGATTGCCAAACTTAGGGAATATTAAGTTTTTGAACAACTTTTCATACCCATACATCGTGCTTTCCTTAACCAAAGAACGTTTATACGGAATCCATAGGTCTTCTATGTAATCAGAAAATCGCATACGAGAGATTTTGCTGTCTGTTTTAGTTGTAGGGGTAAAACCTTTATAGAGTTCATCGAAGTATTGTTCGCCTGCTTTGAGGGCAGATTTTTTACTTAAAAAGCCACTTTTAGTAGCGAATTCTCTTTTGCCGTCCTTAGTGCGATAAGGCATTTCAAAGCGGTAAGACCAGGATGTGCTACCATCCTTTTTTCTGTATTTGGATTTGAACACATGAACTATTCTGTTAGTTTCTTTTGCTGTACTCATAAAATCACCCTCCTTAGGCAGATAGAACATAATGGTTCTGAGGATTGTTAAAGTCAATAACTTGTCCTTCTGTTTCTTTTAAGAAATCAGCAAGTGCTTCATGTCTTACTTTTAGACCGCCGATGTTTAATGCTGGAAGACGGTTAGAATGGATAAGTATATATACTCTGTCCTTGCTAATAGATAACAACTCTGCTACTTCCTTAACTGTATATAGTTTAATATCGTTTTGAATGATAGTATCTGTGTCTCTCATAAAGTTTTCCTTTCTAAAAATTCGATATAGTTTGAAGTGTATTTTCTGATGATATATTACTTTACTAAATGTACCGCGTCAAACGCTGTAAGTGATGTTGATTTATACTGATTTGTACATAGCGCACAATGAATTTTCTGTATTATTTTTATCTTTCAAAAAAGTCTTTATATATTGTGTCTTTTGAAGATATTTATTTAAAAAATTCGGCATTACGCTGAATCTGTGATTTGTCAAAATAGTAATTAACGGAGCGATTACACCCCGTTAATTACTGAATCTTAGATAACGAGAGGGTACGTTAATTTTCTTTTACACGAAGTGGAAGTGATGTAGCTTCAAGTATAAGATTAAGCATATTTTCTTTGCTAAACACTTCATCAAGCGTTGCGTTTTCTCTAAAAACACTACCATCTTGATTATGCACTGTAAATGTTGGTTGAGATATACCACTCTTCATATTTTCTTTGTATCTACACTTCATTTGACTTTCTCCTTTCTTTATTTTTATTTTATGTACATCCGTGATGGTACAAAGTTCTTGTTTGTATTGTTGTGTTGCAAATGTACAAACCTTAGTTTTTCCGGTAACATCTTGTTGCAAAAATAGGAAGTGTTAAAACTAGCTGTTTTGCCATCAAAACTTACCTTTTTATCAACGATGAGTAATTCAAGATTCTTCTCTAAAAAGAAGTTTCCTATCTCTTGATAATTTAGACATTCAAGATTAAGTAACATTGCAAATGGCTTGTTAAGGGTGTATAGTCATTCCAACACATTTAGTTTGCAACTAAATGGTGGGTTGCTGACGATGTAGTCATAATGTTCTTTTGGTTCATACTTAAAAAAGTCTTGACCGGTATTTATATGTGAATAAATCACTTTACAACCGTGTTCTTTAAGCGCAATTACGAACTCGCTGTTTTCCAAATCAAACGGACACCACACGGTTGAACCTTTTGGGATATACTCTAAAATTGGTTTAACCAAAATAGCAGGGGTATATCTTTCGTCGTTTTTAGTTTTTTTACCAATAAAATTATTTTCCATATTTATTTTCTCCTTTTATTTTATTAAGGAGAAATAATCTGCTATTGGATGACGTTATTCTATTTTAGGGATGGAGAAAATGATTATTTCTCCTGTGTTAATAATAATTGTATAGTTTGGTGTATTTGTACTTACTATCAATCACGAACTGGATTACCATTACAATCGTGAAAATAATGGGTTAAAGAACAACACTGGCAATTGCGAAGTTCAGGTTCTATCTTGTAGGCACAATATTCAAGCAAGTTATAGCATTCAGGTTTAAATCTGAATGCAGACATATCAACCTCTTTTAATACAGGATTTTGATTATCTTTCATTAGATTCCTCCTTTCTGTGTTAGTCCATATAGACATCCTGGTAGATGTCTATATGGTTCTCTATGTTGCTTGCGATTAAATCACGGAGTTCCCATTCGCTTTTAATAGAGTTCGTGAGAACACCAAACATAAGTGATTTAATTCCATAGTTCTTATGGTAAAGATAAAGTTCTGTTGTGTCTTTTACTTCGTGTGCTTCCACACAGAAGCCATCAAAAATTCCTGCAAAGTCATAAACTTTGATTTCCTTTGTATTAAATTTCATAATAAAGTCTCCTTTAAGTTAATTGTTGATGTTGTGGCAGAAGAACTGATAAATCAGTTCTTCTGCTGTAATATTTCGGGGTGTTGCTTAAATAAATGCTTTAAACCTAGTCGGTTTAGGAATATTTTCCAAATCAAGAAGAGCGTCGCATACGATAAAAGCATCAAACTGCTTATATCTCTTCGTGATATGCTCCTTAATTTTTGCATCCAATTCATCAATGTTGCCCGAGTAATGAACGTCAGCTCTACGAAGCTCAAGAGGGAACTTGTTGCTGTAACGGTCAAAACTAAATGCTTCCAGACCATAGTCACATTGATGATATGCATTGATATACTTAATGCCTTTACCATCTTTGAGTTCTACATAGGTGAAAACATATTCACCGTCTTTTAGCTTCTGGCAAACATCATCAACTGATGTGCATTGATATAGTAATTTATCAATCATACAGTCGTCCTCCTTTCCTAATTGGTGATACTTGTGACGTTTTATAGAAGTTTGCCTTGACAGGTATAGTCTTGCAAACCTTGATACATTTACCATCCTCGTCATACACGTTGTGTGGTGCATAGATGTGAATGATAAGCTTAGTGATAGGTGTTTCATCCTTATTCACTTTGCTACCTCTCTTTCGCCAAACATTTTTGGTGAGAAGTTCGTCTGTCTCGGCGAGAAGTCCAGATTTGACTAATCTTTCTTTCTCCTTACTGATGATTTTTTGGTTATTCATTGAATAACCTCCTTTCTATGTAATGAAGCATTTAATCATAACGATTGTTCAAGTTGATTTCTTGCTTTGGTTGTATATTACCTCCGAAATGCAACAAAATCAAGAAAATACGATGCAACATAATTTGAAATATAGTTATATGCAACATTTCGTGCTTGACGAGCTAAATATAGTAGTATATAATAGTTTTATAGACACAAAATTATACTGACAATCATTACTTAAATCGGAGGGAATCCTGATGAATACTAGTAAAAAAGGATTTTTAGAACGAGTAAAGACCAAGGAACGAGATTACTCTAAATCAGAAAAAAAGATATGCAGTGAAAAATTAAAAGCTTTTTATGACCTGTGTAATACAGCTAAGGGTATAGAAAACAACATATTAGGTAGCCGAATTAAGTTTATTCGCAAATCAAAAAACGTAAAAATTACTACACTTGCTGATAAATGCTACGTCGATAGAAGCACGATATATCGAATAGAAAACGGGGAAAATAAAACTTTGCCTTGGTTTGATACAATTTCAAAAATTGTTTTTGCTTTGGACTATGATATAGATAGTTTTGTTATGTTTCCCGATGATAATGAAAAGTGGAAGAGAATTCTGCGAGCAAGTAATCCAGTTTCAGATAGCTTTATTGAAGAAGTGCAATTACCAACAGAATGCGAACTTAACAATATAAAAGCGGAAATATTCAAGAAGCTTGATGCCGATTATGTCTATTACGAAGAAAACGGAAAGAAAATAATTATTTCTGATAAAAATATAGAATTGTTAAGGATAAACATTTACAATGCGTTTGAAACATTAGAATACATTTTGAAAAAATAAACGAGCATAAGAAAAAACCGTAGCAAATTTGCTACGGTTTTTTCTCTGTCAATCTGCGTTTAATACATCATCAGCTACTCCTGTGTAGTCTATATTATTATTTTCGTCTGGCGTTTTAGTTGTATCACGAATTGGAATAACTTTGTCTTTTATTTCTTCAAATATATTTCTGTTTCTGAGTTTTTGTAGGTTCTCTGATTTGGTAATCATCTGCATTCCTCCTGACTTATGTATTCATTTACTTGTTCTTTTTCTAATTCTCTTAAACATTCCAAAATTAACTCACAAGCCTTTTCTGCTTTTGCAGAGGCAGAGATAATCTCGGATGGTCTATCTTTCAGATATGAAGACCAACTATGAATGTAGGCAACACTATTATCAGGTGTTTCTTCATCATCTGGTATATGAAGCTCTGAACATAATATCTCTGCTGAAATCTCTGCTATCAATTCCTCTTTACTGTAATTTTGCATTGCTTCTTTAACATCTGAAACACTGTCTTTTTCAAATCTTCCTAAAAACATTCCTGTGCTGTGTGCCATTTCGTGAGCAATAGTATGTATATAGTTGTATATTGAAATAAAATTAGATATATCAGGTACTCTGATTTTCATATCGTGAGAAAAATATGCTTGTGTGCCATCTTTAATAATCTCGATTTCAATTCCGTATTTTTTGCAATAGTAGTTAAATAAACGGTTAAACTTATCTAAACTCAGGCGCATTTGTTCTGTTGCTTCTTCGTGAGTATAGTGTTTAAACTCAAACCGTGAGGGAAGATTTTCTCCATTGTCTTTTCTGACAACATCTTCACGACTATAAACGTGGTAGTATTTCAAAAACCCTTTTTTAATTTCGTTGCCGTTCTTGTCTAATTTTGGTTCGCCTGTTTCTTCATCAAGAACCGACCTAGTGTTGTAATAGCAAACTATATTACCCTTTGCACCTTTTCTAATTTGGTATTCGGTAGCACCCTTTTTTTGGTTCATTTCCTGAACCATATTAAATGTTAGGTACTCGTTATTTTCTAATAATATGCGGTTAATTCCCCTGTAAGGAAGTTGTGTATCATAACTGTATGCTCTGTCGGGAGCGCCCTCTGCAAAAGGCTTAACCCACCTGAAAACTTCCCCTGCTTTTTCTGCTTCGTCCATTCTTTTCATAATGGTATCTGTGATTATTTTTGCTACGCTTATTTTCATAATTCATTCTCCTTTGCTATTTCATTATATTTTCGGCTGTAATTATTGCTGAATATGCATCTTTTAACGCTACATAGGTATCTCCGTATTCTGAAATTGCATTGTTTTTCTCAATGATACCGATGACATATTCCAATTCTTTTTTACTCCAAGTATTTCTGCTTTCAAGGTCTGTTGCAAATGCTTCATTGGCTTTCTTATTGATTTCTACTGATAAAATCATAACTTTTTCTCCTTCTCGCACTCAGGGATTTTAGAGTTTAAATAGTATAGATTACCCAAGCGATTTCGCTGTTAAGCAATATAAGAATGACAGATGAAAAACAAAAAGATTTTCCCTCATAACTTTTTTGCAAAAAAATAAACCGTAGCTCTAAAATAGAACTACGGTTTTTGAATAGTGGAGTAGTTTAGCAAAGGCAATACCAGGCAATCCAGTTTTCTAACGAACACACTATGTCTAAATAGAAATCTTTTGTGTCTGTATTGTTTTTTTGCTTTTCTATTTTTTCTTTTTCAAAGCGATACAAATCTGCTTCACACTCTTCTTTAAAGTCTTCGTTATAATGAAATTCTCCTTTTATTTCCGCTATATCTTTGTTCAATAAAATTATTAGTTCATCTTTTTCCATTTCAAATACGCTCTTCATAGCGATAACTCCTTTTTCGCACTCAGGGATTTTAGAGCTTAAATAGTATAGATTACCCAAGCGATTTCGCCGTTAAGCAATATAAGAATGTCAGATGAAAAACAAAAAAGATTTTCCCTCATAACTTTTTTGCAAAAAATAAACCGTAGCTCTAAAAATAGAACTACGATTTTTGAATGATAGGGAAATGTTTCGGAACCTCTCTCATTCATATTAAGTATGATGTTTTATGTATCAGAATTGAATTCGCTATAAAGCATCTCTGCCAATGCAACCATCATCGCCTTATACTTGCTCTTGTTCTGGAAGAGTGAAGCATAGGGTCTGAGTTGCAAGTGTTCTCAAATCTTTTCCATTCTTTCGATTTTGTCCTATGAATGAAATTCATAAAAGTGCCAACATACAAACCATATTCGGGACTATATGTATCCGTGGTTTTGGTATAACCACCTTTGGCAGATACCAAAGAAGCTTCAATATCTTCTTCAAATCGTCTTTCGTTTGTAATTATATTGTTTTCTCCTTCGTTTGCTTGCTATGTTTTTGCTGCAATCAATGAGATTAAATGATATGCCTTTATGTTTATATTTATCTAACTTTTTAGCAGTATTATTATAATCCTTAATTTCAAAAAACACTTTATATTCGTACAAATTAAAGTTTTTGTCAAAAAGTCCAATAGAAATATTTTCAATAGAACTATATATAAATGTAGAAAAAGGTGCTCCTTTTATTTCACACAAATCCCCCGCTTTAATTGGTACATTTTCCAAAGCATCATATTCTGTATCGTTAATTTTTATATACCCAATCATACAAACAGATTCACTTTCGTTTGACAGGTAAAGTGTATCTAAGTGAAATACGATTTGCCCTTCCTGGTCTGCGTTTGAATAATCGTCATCAATCCATATACTCTTTCGGGGTCTCTCTGTGTCCAAAGTAACAAGTGGTTCAACAATAAAGAATGGTCTGATTTTTTCTAGATATTCTTTCTTTGATTTTTTGTTTTCAGCTTTAATTGTCCAAATAACACCAAGTAGTGTTAATCCGCCTCCGATTATAGCGGATATTAAAGGAACAAAAACATCAATCCAAAATGAATAACATTCAGTCACAGGCTCACCTCGTTTATATATGCCTCAATTTCGTGTGCTTCTTCTTGGCACAACTCGTCCCACACGTCACCTAATTCAGCGTCAGAAATGTTATGCTCATCTTGAAAAGCTTTATGTCTAAGTAGCCAATACTTTTCTCTGATTTTTCGTAAGCCATCATCTTTTATTCGGCTTATCTCCTCTTGGTTTAATATTTTCTTATATTGCTCTTCCTCTGAAAGATAATTTATCATACTTTACCTCGTTAAATGATATTATGCTTTTTCATATAGTCAATTAAAACTAAATAGTATTCATCTGATGCTATTTGTCGGTAAGGAGCTTCAATTTTATCAACACTATCCAAAAAACTTTTAACGCTTTGACACTTTGTTGAACTTCGTAAATGTTCTTAAAATGTTCTTCTCCTTTGCTTTTTTGTTGAATGTATTGCTTGTTAATTTTTTCATATACAACTATACAAAATAATTATACAATTTGGACAAGGAAGTTTCAATATATATCAAAATATTTTTTGTTTATTGTAGTAATAAAATAATGTTTTATTATTGCGACTGGACTGAACCAGTCGGTCGTTCCACTGTAATGCCTTGTGCGGCATTTTCGTTCCACTGGCGGTAAGCGTGCAACTGTCAGAAAGTTTCCGATAACCTGACACTCCAAGTGTCATCAATAACCGCCCCAAGAAGTCTTTTTTCTGGGACTGGTTAATGCTGATGTGCATATACATCTTTAAGCGATATTTATAATAAAATGTGCTAATCGAACCCCTAAATTAACCTATGTAAAATTAAAAGCGACTGGTTAAGTCCAGTCGCCTTATAACTTTGAATGCTTAGAGTTTTCTTTACCACATATACAATTACTCCACCTTAAAGACCCTGCTGTGATTGTCAATGAAAAATGTCTATGTTCTTGCCAATGGTAATGTGTATGTAAATGTCTTTGTATATGATATTGTCAATGTATATGGGGGAGTGTCTCTTGTATTGCATTCTATAAAATGCAATGCAATGTATAAATAGCATTACATTGTATCTTCATAAGATGAGTGCATTTCTTCCAGAGTTGCTTCCCATTTATAGTAATTGCAGTAGTCTATCAACTTTCGAAGTTCTTCATAATTTGCAATTCTGGTTCTTGTTTTAAGTTCTTCATAATCTTTTGGCATATTGTTTATATTGCCTGTCATAACAAGCACACTGTCGCCTGGCATTTCTATTGTTCGTGTGTCCAGATTTTTTTCTTTGTCCCACCTTTTACGAGCTGCGTTTCGTCTTCTCTCTTTGCTCTCGTCCCACTTTTTGTTATTCCTATCAATTACATCAACTATTGCTCTGAACGAAATTCTCATTGCTCTATCATTTTCAAGTGCCTCAAAGTTCATTATGCCATCCTTTACATACTTAAAGATACAGTCAATCAGAATTCCTTTTTCGTGAAAATCAAGTTCTGAGAAGTATAATTCATCAAAAGAGGAATACAAAAGAAAGCTTTCCTTTTCATCTAAATCTTTAATACTCATAATTTTCTCCTTTTTATTTATTATTGCTTTTCAGCTGTTTCGCTGTTTTGCGATATAAGTATGTAAGAAGTGATTTAGATTTAAGTTTTAGCTCATAGCTTTTTTGCAAAAAAAACATCCGTAGTTTTTACTACGGACTTTTTCTTAGCAATGTTTTCTTTTTAAATCAAGGTAATCAGTTAATCGTTTATAGGTTTCTCTATCTATGTGTTTTAACTTGAAGCACAAATGAACCATTGCCTCTGCATAATAGCACAATCTTTTTGTATAGTCAGAACAATAATGATTTTCGCCACAGCGTGTAACTGCATTATACATTTCATATAATGCAATACTATTCTGTTTGTCTTTCTCCATTTTTATTCTTTCCAATTCAAGTTTAAATTTAGATTTTTCGTCTTTGCTAACCTTTTCTTTTTCCTCGGATTCAAGCCATTCAATATTGTTAATCGTTCCTTCACGATTTGTTTTGCTCATAACATTTTCCTCCTTCCAATAATTTCTTAATTTCATTTCTGCGAGTTTTCAGCGCTTGTCTTTCTTCTGCTGACATTTTACTTCCGTTTTTTGCAAGGGTGTTATTGATAGTTTCAATCTCTTTTTGCAGATTGGTAGTTGCTTCCGGAATTGTTTTGCTGATAATTTCTAAAAGCAATTCACTGATAGTTATTCCTTTGCTGACTGCCAACATTTTTATTTGTTTCTTATAATCTTCTGAACAATAAATTCTCACATCTGTCATCTTAAAAACTCCTTTCTGCGATTTTGCTTTTTCGCTTAATATAAGTATGACAGATAGATATAATAATCAAAAAATGTACTGCGCGAAAGTAAGAGAGAACCCTCGGAGAGCCCAAATGAATGACTGGAATTTATTACGGTTTATTCATAATATTGGGTAATTTATATTGTACGATACCGTCAATATAAATGTAAAAAATCATCCTTTATATAAAGATAGAAAGGAGATTTTTTGTATGTATGATTTAACGTGTAGTTTTCATAAAGGCACATGTGCTTCCTCACATATTGGGCACAACAATAGAAGCATATTTGTTCCACACGCTGACCCTAAAAGAAAACATCTTAATGTTTGTTATATAGATATGACAGTAGAAGAAGCATATCACTACCTGTTTGATGATGCTCTGGCAGAGTACAACAAAGGTAAAAAACCTTGTCGCCAAATCAAAGACTATTATCAACATATAATGGGACAGTATTTAAAAGGGGAAGCAAAACTTCAAGAAGCAATTTCATCAGGAGCTTCAAAAGCTGAACAGAGAAGAATAAAATCTAAATACCCTAAACCCTATTATGAGGTTATAATCACAGTTGGAAATTGTGATACATACGATGGAATTTTTAAATGTGGTCAAGATAAAGAACAACTAGTTGTTGATGTGCTTGATGAATATATGTCAGACTTTCAAAAACGAAATTCTCACTTGTTTGTGTTTTCTGCCCATTTGCATAGAGATGAGGTTGGGAATGGAACTACAAGTAAAGGTGGAGTGCCACATATTCATCTGTGCTACATACCTTGGACAGATTTAGAGGGTAGAGGATTGCCAGTGAGAGTATCCGAAAATGGTGCTTTTAAACAACAGGGACTAACCTCTGGAAAACTTGGAGATATGGGGACAATTCATTTTCAGGAACAGGAACGAGAAGCTATAAAAGAAATTGCAAACGAGTATGGTATCAATATTGTTGATGGCAAACACTCCAAAAAGCATCTATCAAAAGAAGAATATATACTTCGTCAAGAGCAGGAAAAATCAAAAGCAAGTGCAGAACTTGTAGAACAAGAAGCAGGGGAGTTGTTGCAACAACAAGATAATTTTATAGAATTCGTGCAGAACAGCAATTCAGCAGTTGCTTATTTAGAACATCGTGAAAATGCAGAGTTGAGAAAAACAGTTTCTGAGTATGAAAAAATAAAACAGAGAAGCGAAATAGTGTTATCAGAAGTCTGGCAAGAATTCAATTCTGCTACATCTGAGTACTTTGAGCAATATCGTAGAAAAAAGAAATTGCTCTTTGATGAAATACAAAGAGCAAGAAAAGACGCAAACCACAGTAGGAAACGATTAAAAAGAATTTTGAATAACATTACATATAGTAATGATTTCTTCATTATAAAGATGTTTAAATTAGTGTTTGCATTATTCATAGCGATAGAAACAAAATCATTAGAACAAGATGTTCAGGAATTGCAAAAGAAAAATCAAGAAATAAAAATACAAGCAAAACAAATAATCACTGATGGTCAAACAATCGGAGATAAACTACGAAATAAAGATTTAGATATGATAGAACAATCCTTGATTGAATACGAAAAGCAATTAGAAAAGTCAATACAACAGATAAATGAAATCACCATATATAAAACTCATTCTAATGATACTCCCGAGCGATAAGGACAAAGAAAAAACAGGACAAAATGCCGTAGGCAAAATGTCCTGTTTAATTTATTGATATTCTAAAATTACGCCACCCACATCAAATGTATAGGTTCTGATTTCATTTTCAGTAAGTGAAAATTCACACTCTACCTCAGAAAATGTTTGACTTACAAAATTATCACAAGTTAAAGGAGTATCCAAAATCAAAGTGAGATTTGCAACTACTTCCGTTTCCTGTGTTACAGGGTCAAGTACTTGTGTTTCTAACTCTCCCATTTCAATAGTAAAATCCGAATGGTCATCAGTAGTTCCTTCAAGATAAACGCTGAGCGAGCCCGTGCCACCACTTTCAGTCAGATTCTTAATATTGAAAATAAACTCATTGTTAGAAGCAAAGTTTGCAGGATAATATCCAGTGCCTTTCCAAGTGCCGTTAATGGTATCGACTGCACCTGCCTCTTTGGTTTCGTTTATATCAATAACTTTCCATATATTGTTTAAGTATTCAAACTTAACGGTGTCTGTGTATGTGAAATTAACAAAGCCTTCTTTGCCTTCATATTCATATACATTTGTGCAGACATAGCCACCTTCTGAGAATTCGCTTGATTTAGGATTGCTTAAAATGTCATCAGACAATTGCTTTACATCTGTGTTTTCTTCTGAATAAGTGTGATAGCAACTGACAGCGTCAAACTTGTTTTTAACCATAGGTGCCTCTATGGCTGTTGTGATACCGTGCATTGCAAAGAAAAGTCCAACAGAAACAAGGATGATTGCAATAGCAGAGCCAATCGCTATAAACTCTTTTTTATTATTAACACAATAATAACGAATATCTGTAAAGTATGTATAAATAGTAAAGATAGCAGGACATACAATCAGCGCCAAAACTGCACCGAGGATGCCTACTGCTATGGAAACGGCAACAGTTACTAAATCAAAAGGAAACGGAAGGAGAAACCAACCGAATATAGCACATCTGGATAATATATTCCAACCAAATTTTAAAAATTTTAATGGTGAAACCAACAATGCTGATATGATACCTAATACCCACAAAACCCCTGCAAAACCAAGAAAGTGAGTTCTCATTTCGGTCATTACTATAATAGGGGCAAAAGAAGTAATAATTGCAAAGAAAGCACAGAATGCTCTTATATAGTGCCAGGCACCAGCAGGTTGTTCATCAGAAATCACTTCTGTTTCCATTACTTGTGTTTTAAGCTCATTCATTCTGTATATCTCCTTTACTTGAACTTCTTAACTTTTGTTATAGGCAAATCAACTCCGACTTTTGTTTTAAATACTTCTAAAAGTCTTCTCATTTCTTTTTCAGCTGAATGAGCCTGTCGGATACCTTTTCCCCTTATGAAGAAACGTGCAATACAAGGTTTATATGTCATAACCTTTTCATCATTCAGACGAACATCATATGTCAGAACTGCTGAAAACAAGCCTGTAACATCTTTCATACCAACTTGACAAAATTCTAATTTTGATACATCACGGGCAGAAAACATATGATATTTGTCGTAAGAAAAGATTTTATTCATAGACTTCTCGTATTGCTTGACACTGTATTCTGAATTTGCAGTATGGAATTCAGTCATACTGAAATGACCGTCAGGGGTAATGTAACAAAAACTAATCGGGAGTGCTTCCTCTCCTGTATATGTAGGATAGGTTGCCTTTTCTGCTAAGTAAGTGCAAAACATTTTTGCAATATCCACATCTTTGTATTTTTTCTTTGTTGCAGCTTTTAGATTGGCAACCTTTACTGAAAATCTCTGACCTTCTTGTTTAGCTTCGTTTTCGTATTTACGGCTACATTCGCTACAACAACTTAAACTTAGATAAGTCAGGCCATCTCCGAATTGAAGTGTTCCTGCCTCACTTGAACCGAAAAATTTGTCCTGATACTCCTTGCCGCAAAACGGACATACTTTTGTTTTTGCCATAGAAACTTCCCTCTTTCTGTTATTTTTGAAAATATTGAGTTTTGAACTCCTATCAAGAAGAATTATATCACTTATAGGCGATAAAAGTCAATAAAACTATCGCTATAAGATATAAAATATATCACCTATGGGTAGTATAATTTAATTATATTAAACTTTTTTAGGTGATTGCTATGAGTGAAACTGCATTTCTCAAAGAAATGGGACAAAGAATTATGCTTCGCAGAAAATCTCTCCGTTTAACCCAAGAAGAACTTGCTGAAAAGATAGATGTTTCTACACAGATGATTTCAAATTTGGAGCTTGGCAAAAAAGCAATTCGCCCAGAAAACTTAGCAAAAGTGTGTGATGTTCTTGATGTTAGTGCAGATTATGTATTAACAGGGGTAAGTACAAAAAGTAGAGAAGTAAATACTATAACAGAAAAACTTATGGAATTATCAGAAGATGAACTGAAAATTATTACCAGTATGGTTGAATATATGACAAACAAAAAGTAAAAGGCATCCCTTATTAAGAGATGCCTTTGCTCTAAAAAGACGAGAAAAAAAGAATATAAAATATCCACAATTGTTTGTATTGTGGGAATTTGAGAACTATCTATAATATTTATTGATGATAGGAGTGAATAAAATGTCAAAAATCTTAAACTATGAGCGTAATGAAACTTTAGCGACAGGGTTTGTTAGACCTAAAGTGACCTCTCTTTTTTTTGATAAAATATGGATACCTGAATCGTTATTAGATTCCTCATATGAATTTTATGCCATTCCTAAGGACGTACTAATTGTTGAAAAGGAAGAATTAAAAATAACTAACTCAAGGTTTGAGAAACCGTCAGGCAAACATTTTCGAGAAGCACGCTATCGTAACATCAGCGATGAACGAGTGGGAGCGTTCTATGATTATATGGTTGGAAGAAATCACCCTTATAGATTAGGTGAATTTTATTTTCATCAAGCAATGGCTAATAATGCATATGATCCTCTAGATGACCCCGAATTTATAAAATTCAAATACTCAAAAAATCGAAATCATGCTATTTTAGTTAGTACAGAAAGCTTTAACAGGAAGTATAAATTACATATTTCTCCAGTCTTTCATGATTTAACAGAATTCGAAAAACAAACTCAATCTTTAGATAATAAAGATATCTATGGAAACGACATGTTAAGGTTTAAAATAAGAAAACCAAATACTTTTTTAAACAAAGATGCATTTTCGATATGCATACAAGACTTTCCAAGTATTAAGGAAGATGAACTTTCGTGGGAGCAAGTGATGGACATCAGGAGCGATAAGAAAAGGATTCAAAAGTTAAAACGTTTTACTTCGTGGGCTAATAGAACATTTACAAATGAATCTCCAGATGAGATAAGAGAACTGCTTGAAACGGAAATAGATGAGTATAAAAGAGTTTTGCGAGAACATGGCGTAAAAACGACAATCGGCTCTTTTTCAACGATTGTTTCCAGTGCAAGTTCAATAGCTACCTTGCTAACTAGTCCAAATTTTGTTTTGCTACCGCTATTATCTGTGACATCGTTATCAATTAGTTTTGCAGTAAATACATATTTTTCTAGCTTAAAAAATCGTAACAATCCAATAGCATACTTATATGATATAACTGAAAACTTTTAAAGGACCAAGTTTATCAATTTGCTACAATACGATGCGAACGGAAAAGACAAGTCGTATAGCGATATTTGCTTATAAAGTTGCGGTCAAGCCACAATTAATATTTAAAGTTTTAAGCCATTTTACCAATAAAAGTTAATAAATCAGTGAGGGCGTTTGCACTCATTTGACTTTGAGAAAGATACATCATTTTAGGGATTTAGGCCTATTATGTTCTAATATTAATCCATTAACTTGTGGAAAATGAGCCCAAATGTATAGAAGTATAAAAATAGTCTTCTCCCTTAAATGAATAGTTACAATATGTTATGGACTTATGAACTAGAATTGATTTCAAAGAATGTGTATGATAAACTGAAATTGAGAATTTACTCAATATTTTTTATTGGTAAAAAGCTATATTCTATATTTGTATAGAGAATGTAATCGAAGGTGATATTGGTGAGCAATAGAAAAAAACAGAATAAAAAAGAAACACAAACTAACCTACAAGATTTTGATAGGGATATTGAAATTTTAAAGCTTAAAAAATATATTGAGAGAAGTAAAAGGATTACGGGATTAGTTGCTTTAGTGACAGCTATAGTTTCTGTATTTGCAACCGCCACAATTATAAATATAAACATAGGTACCGAGAACAGACCATCGACTACTAACGAAGCATTAGTGCAAGCACAGGATTACTATTATTCTGAAAAATATTACGATGCATTAGCTTTATATCAAGAGTTTGCAAACGATTCAGAAATTGCATCTATAAATCTTGGATATATGTATTCAAAAGGATTAGGATGTACCCGAGATTACGAATTAGCTTGCGATTATTACAAAAAAGCATATGTTTTAGGGTCAGATGAAGGATTAGAAAATTATTTGGCAATTAATTTTCTTTCTCCGAATGATATAGAATCGTGTTTAATTGCTCTAGAATATGGCGTTGAAGAAGGAAACTCTTCAGCTATAAAATATGCAGCTTTTTTACATACGGGAGAGCTTTTCGCAGTAAGCGATGATACAGTAAAAAATTATGCTGAACAGTTTTTGGATAATGATGTATATCATCAAAAGGAAATATTAAGCAGTAAGATTGTTGAAACAAGTCAGCAAACACGATTACTTGAGCAAAATTATGTTCCAAAAAATACTGAATTTGAAGAGTATGTTCTTGTTGGAACAATTGCCAAAAAATATGTGTCACGCTATGTTACGAAGTTAGAACAAATTGATGACCATACTTATTTACAAGTAGAAGTTCCCGTATATAGTTTGGTTATTTATGATAATTACACCATAAAAGGATTATCCTTTGAATATTCTGATTTTGTTTTTTCTGAAAAATATTATAAAATTTGAGCACTGATAGTCTAAGGGAAAACAACTGTTGTGTTGTTAGTTGCATATAGTTCTTATAATGAGTTAATATAAAAACAATAATAAAATATGCAGCAAAAATTCGCTCATATATTTTTTGTTATCTGTAGAAAATAAAATTTTCAACATTTTTTCTACATTAGATAAGGATAGATAGGGACAAATAAGGATTTGGGATTTTAAAAACACTCAAAAAACACTGTTTTTTCGGGTAAAAAAGGCTATGAGGCAGAAAAAAAGATATGAGGAAGAAAGAACCATGTTTTGAATAAGTGGGTAACAACCCCATGGTTGGTGCTACAGTTGCTTGCGCAGTTGCAGTTTATAATGCAATGAATAAGTAATTGTGCGTCCGAGGTTTGTTGCCTTTCGATTTTTGGGGCTCGAACACAAAATCGGTAAAGCCGATTTATCGGCTGTGCGATTTAGTTGAGAGCACTGAAAACTCGGAAGGCTAGCAACAAACAACGAGGCGTGATATACTAAACATTTTACCGCAAGGTAATATTTATCCCCTGTCTGAAAAGGCAGGGGATTTTTGCTTTTAAAACCATTATTGCAAAAGTGCAATTAGTATGCTAAAATAATAGCACCACACTACATTTTAATATCCGATAAGTATTTTATCTGTCAAAGGGAGAAACTACCTTGGTAAAAGGTGTTCTCTCTATCTCCCTTTGCGGAAATATTTATCGGTTGTAGTGTGGTAACTAAACCGAGGGAAACACTTTTTCGGCACACCCTTCGGGGTGTGCTTTTTTATTTGGTGATTTTATGAGATATGATATCCTTGATTTGATAACAGACAGTTTGAAATGGTTATTAGCTGACAAGGAAAAAAGAACCTTTATGTCAATGCCGTATAATTGTCAATATTGTGAATTGTTAGGAATATGCAGAGACGAAGAAAACAACTGGAAGTGTAGAAATGGTTGTATGATACTGAACCACCAACGAAAAGAAAAAGGCATACTGCCACCCAGATGTAAAACTTGTGATTATTTAAGTGCCTGTAGAGATAAAGAAAACAAGTGGAAGTGCAAAAACGGTTGTATCATAATAAACGAACAAAAAGCACTAGATACCTGATTTTATATATAAAAGGGTTCCGATTTTTTGGAACTCTTTTATTTTTATGCTATAATAAATTTCTGTAACATTTTAATATTCAGGCTGTTATATATATGAAAGCTTTCGGTAAGGAAAATTTTCCTACCAATAAACTTACTATAAATTCGGAGCGTAGCGACCCGAAACATTTGCAACAGCAAATATATCACTTTGCTTAAGCAAAATATCACTCGCCGCAAGGCGAATATCACATCTGCACAGCAGATATATCACTGCAATATCGTCTTGCGATATTGCATGAAAGGGGGAGTAAAATGGACAAAAAGCTGCTTAAGGAGCTTTACTCAAAATACTACAAAGAGCTGTATCTGTATATTTACTCTCTCTCGAAAAATCGGGAAATCACCGAGGATTTGGTGCAGGAAACCTTTCTGAAGGCTCTGCTTTCTCTCTCTGACAGCCACACAAATATGCGCGCGTGGCTGTATATGGTGGGGAGAAACCTTTACTTCAACCTTGCCAAGAAGGAAAAAGGCAAGGAAAGCCTTGATAAAGCTACTTCAACCCCTGCAAATGAGCCATCTATGATAGAACGCATTATTGAAAACGAAAGCAGGCGGTTGTGCTTTGAGGCGTTGCAAAGTCTTCAGGGAGTGAAAAAGGAAGTTCTGATTTTGCAGTATTTCGGTGGGCTTTCTCAAAAAGAAATCGCCGCCACCTTACACATAACTCCCGAAAATGTGCGTGTGCTCAGCTTCAGGGCCAAAAAAGAACTGAGAAAATTTATGGAGGAGAATGGATATGAAATATAGAGAACTTTTGGATTTATACAAAAAGGGCGAGCTCCCTGAGGATGAGAAAACAAGGGTTGCCGAGGACATTGAAAGACAAGAAGCCATCAGCGAATTTTTATTTGAAAACGACGATATTCCCGAGCTGATAGAGGCGAGCCTTGAGGCGGAGATTCCTAACGACAACAGTGATTTCGACGAAAAGAAATTTCAGAAAATGATTAAAAAGTCAATCCACAAGGCATTTTTAAAGCTTGGTGTAGCGGTGGGTGTTATTGTGCTGGCACTTGTGCTTGTGGCAAACACCGCTCTGCCTCACATAGTTGACTTTATGTATTATGACCCTGCAAAAATCGTGGGCAGAACCGAAAACGGCGTTGAAACCAATCGGATTTCTCTGGACACTTCCGTATATTCCGAGCTTTTCACCCCGGGCTTTTACCGCACCAATGTTTTCACACACAGAGATGGCTACGGCGATTATGACATTCAGATTTTACAGAATTTCAGCGAAAGCGGTCAGTTTACCGATGTTTTTGGGAAAATCGAAAAAGGCAAAATGACAATTTACACTGACAACGCTTTCCAGCTTCCCACTCAGAACGCCTTTGTTCCTGAGGAGATTCCTAATCTCAGCGGTCACGCAGGTACCGGTGCGGCAGGCACTGTGGAAAATTCTTTCAGAAAGCTAAATGAGCTGGACGAAAGCGATTACTACCTTACCTACGTTACTCTGGACAAGGTTATGACCTACGACCAACTGGTGGCTTGGAGCAACAAAACGGGAATTGTTCCCACCTGGTGTGCTCTTTGCAAAGAGCTCACTGAGGGGCCTTACGATTATTCGGTTAATGATATTGTGGGCTTTAATTTCCTTTCAAGCTGTGGCGAAATGGGATACGATAACGAAAAGTACCCCTACCTCAATTACTTTGATATGCTCAGCACCATTGAGGATTTCCCCGAGGACAATTTCTCAAATGAAGTTATGACACAGCACGTTCTCAGCCTGCTCCGATACTCTCTGGATAATCCCGAGTTCAGAGAAATGGCAGGGTGCATTGTAAACGATATGGAGCTGCGAAATCTTATGGAGAACATCGAGGAACACGGCCTGAACATTTACGGCTTTGCCGTAGTTGCTCAGAAAGAACAGATTTTGAAAATCAGCCAGACAGAAAACGTTAAATACATCTACACAACCCCTCAGGCATAAAATTAAAGACTTCCGGGAACACTTTATATAGCAAAAACACCCCTGTACCTTTTCGGGTACAGGGGTGTTGTGCGTTTTATTTTAAAACTCAGTGCACCAAGCCTCAGCGCACTCTTAATCACGCTTCGCCGCTTGTTGCTGGTCTTTCGAGTTTTCCACGCTCTCAACTAAATCGCACAGCCGATAAAATCGGCTTTACCGCTTTCGTGTTCGAGCTTGAAAATCGAAAGGCACCAAGCCTCAGCGCACTCTTTCGTCGCCCCAGAAGAAGAGAGCTACTGTACCGGGACCTGTGTGAGAGCCGATGGTTGTGCCGATGTCGAAAATCTCAACCTTGCCCTTGAGCTTGGGGAAAGCCTCCTCAACAAGCTCTGCAACCATTTCTGCGTCCTCAAAACAAGCAGAACAGCTGATAAAACATCTGTCGCTATAATCAAGGCCGCCCTGAGCGTGCTGCTTCATCATCTCAACAATCTCGGGGATAACTCTCTTTTTGCCGCGGATTTTTTCTCTGGCAATAAGCTTACCCTCGTCGTTAACGTTGAGCAAGGGGCAAATGCCCAGAACGCCGCCGATAAAGCCCGAAGCCTTGGAAACTCTGCCGCCCTTTACAAAATATGTAAGGTCGGTGGTGAAAAACCAGTGGTGGAGCTTATTTTTGTTAGCCTCGGCAAAATCACGAAGCTCCTCAATGCTCTTGCCCTCAGCCTTGAGCTCGGAGAGCTTTGCCATCATAAGTCCGTAGCCTGCGGAAGCACCGAGAGAGTCCACAAGGTAAAGCTTTCTCTCAGGAAACTCTTCTCTCATTGCCTCTGCAGCAAGACGTGCAGAGTTATATGTGCCTGAAAGACCTGTGGAAAGGCTGACGTGAAGAATATCCTTACCGCTTTTGAGAATCTCACGGAAATAATCCTTGAACTCGTCCTGGTTAATCTGGCTTGTGGATGTTTCTGCTCCATCCTCCATTGCCTTATAAAAATCCTTGTAGGAAACAGTTTTGCCTAAATCATCGGGGTAAGTTTTGCCGTTAAGTCTGAAGCTGGAAAAAATATAGCTTACATCAAGAGCAGCAAGCTTTTCTGCACTAAGGTCTGCTGTGGAACAACAACTGATAACAAATTCGCTCATTAGTAAATCCTCCGAAGTTTATTTTTAAAAATTCCATCGTACATTATACATTATAGATGTTGATAACTCAACCTACTGTCAAAAAACCAATTCCACTGAAAATTTCACTTAGTAGAATTTGGATTTCTTAACTCTACTCACAGTAGAAGTCCAGTGTTTATGCGGCTTCTCAGACTTTTTCGGCTCGTCCTTTGTAATCTCGGCATATTGAACACTTAAAGGATTTGTGGTATGATATGAGTATAAAATTTTTCAGGGGTCGGCTATGAAAACCAAGATAAAAGAAAAAGCTCCAAGGCTCTGGAGCAAAAACTTCACAATTCTCACTTTAGGCTCCTTTGTTTCTATGCTGGGCAACTCGGTGTCGGGCTATATCATAAGCCTTATGATTTTTGATATGACAGGCTCGGTCTTTCTCTTCTCTGTCTTCACCGTTTCTTTTTATCTGCCCAAAATGCTCTTCTCTATGTTTGCAGGTGCATATATGGACAGGTTCTCCCGTAAAAAGGTAATTTATACTCTGGACTTTATCTCTGCCTTTCTTTACTCAGTTGTTTTTCTTATTCTCCTTTTTGAGCTTAATTTCTACTGGCTTTTCCTTATTCTGGTTCTGATTGTGGGAAGTATCAACGGAATTTACGAGGTTGCCTTCAACTCTCTCTTCCCCAACACTATTTCCAAAGACGTTTACTCCCGAGCTTATGCCGTTTCTTCAATGATTCAGCCCTTGGCACTATGTATGATTCCCGTCGCCTCCTTGGTTTATTACAACGCAGGCTCGGCAGCACCGCTTTTTGTGTTCAACGCCATTGCCTTTCTCACTGCGGCGATTTTTGAAACCAGAATGGACTGTGTGGAAAATCACATTCAAAGTAAAGAAAACCACCTGACCTTCAAAGCCTACAAAAAAGACATTAAAGAAGGCTTCACCTACACTGCCTCTGACAAGGGGCTTATGGCAATCACCCTTTACTTCTGCATTATGAACTTTGCCTCGGGTGCTTACGGCACACTTGCTCTGCCCTTCTTTAAAAGCAGCCCTGAACATTTTGCAAACGCACAGGTTCAGTTTCCTCTTCTCTTCCCTGTTCTGGGCGAAAAACTTCAAGGGATTCTTGAATATCTCTGCAACGACACCGCCACCCTCTACACTTTTGTAATGGCTTTCGGCGTGGCAGGCAGACTTATAGGCGGACTTTTCCAGTACAGGCTCAAATACAGTCATAAGGCTCGCTTCACTGTTTCGGTGCTTTGTTGTCTTATTATTGCCTTGCTTGATATGCTTATGCTTTATCTTCCTGCCCGATTTATTATGCTTTGCTGCCTTATGACAGGGCTCCTCTCCATTGCGGTTTACAACATCCGTCTTTCCACAACTCAGGCCTATGTCAGCGACGAAAAACGAGCAAGGTTTGTCAGCTTTTTTGAGATGATGTTTGCCTGCGGTAACATTCTGGGCCAGATTCTCTCGGGTGTGCTGGGTGAGTTTATCCACGGCAGATACATCATCTCTGCTTTTAATATTATTAACCTTATTGCACTCTTTGCCGTTATTGTGGCAAATGCAAAGTCTGTCAAGAAAATCTACAACATCGAAATCAAAGAGGATAATCCCAAAAACAAAACGACAAAAAGCTCCCCTGCATAAGCAGAGGAGCTAAGGTTTATCTTAAAATTTTGGATTTGATTTTTCTGAAATCGCCGTCCATAATTGCCCAGTCGCTTAAAAGCTCGCCTGTAATTGGAGAGGAAATCTCCTGGTGAATGTAAAGGCTGCGGATTCCGAAATTGTAAGCACCGCTGATATCTGAAATGAAGTCGTTGCCAATCATAACAGACTCAATTTTCTTAAGCTTGTACTTTTTGAAAAGAATATCAAAAAACTCAACGTCAGGCTTAGAAACCTGATGGTCGGAGCTGATAAGAATACCGTCGAAGTAATCGTAAAGGCCCATCATCTTAAGCTCTGGCACGGTGAAGCTTCTCTGGGCATTTGAAAGCAGATATATCTTCTTGCCCTTCTTCTTGAGAGCCTCAAGAAAATCAATTACGCCGTCATAAAGCTTGATAAACTCTGTGGAAACACAGCGGAAAAAGCTGGCGGTAAGGTTAACCTCTTCATCTGTGGGAGTGTAGCCCTTGTTCTCGTAAAGCTCACGGAAAACAAGCGTAAGGTCAATATCAACATACTTTCTCTCAGGAAACTCTGCTCTTACCTTGGCCTTCTCACGAGCACAAAGCTCCTTGTAGAGCCTGCGGATTTCAAAGATAGAATAATGGCAATTCTTATAGCCGTAAATCATCACAAGCTTTTGCCAGAGTTCGTCGCTCTCCTCGTCTGTTCGGATGTCGATAAGAGTGCCGTATAAATCAAAAATATAATTCTTAAACATTTGCACATTCCTCCATTACCGATTTTATGAAAAAAGTATAGCATACATTTATAGAATAATATAGTGGTTATTTTTTATATATATGGCTAATTTTTATCTTTATTAAAAAATATCAAAAAATAATAAAAAGAAACAGGAAGAAGAAGGATAAAATATGACATCTCAGAAAATTGCAGAAAAAGCCATTGAGGCTCTTAAAATAAAATATCCCGACGCTATCTGCTCCCTGGTTTACTCCGACCCCTTTGAGCTTTTGGTGGCTACACGCCTGTCGGCCCAGTGTACCGACGCAAGGGTAAATATGGTAACCCCTGCTCTCTTTGAAAGATTCAAAGGTGTTGACGCCTTTGCCGACGCCGATGTGGAAGAAGTAGGCGAATACATCAAAAGCTGCGGACTTTACAAAACCAAGGCAAGGGACCTTGTAAATATGGCACGTCAGCTGAGAGAAAACTATAATTCCCAAGTCCCCGACTCTATTGAGGAGCTGACAAAGCTCAGCGGTGTTGGCAGAAAAACCGCCAACCTTATAGTTGGCGATGTTTTCTCAAAGCCTGCCGTTGTGGTGGACACCCACTGTATAAGAATTACCCGAAGACTGGGACTTCACTGTGAAAAAGACGCAGTAAAAATCGAAAAAATCCTTAAAGGGATTCTTCCTCCTGAAGAAAGCAATGATTTTTGTCACCGTCTGGTTCTTTTTGGCAGAGAAATCTGCACCGCCCGAAGCCCAAAATGCGAAACCTGCCCATTGGCTGATTTTTGCCCAAAATGCCCTTGAAAGGAAAATTCTATGGAAAATTTAAAAGAAACGACAAAACAAATCCGAAAAATCTCAAACCGCACCACCCTGCCTCTACTTGTTTATGTGGTGCTTTACATTCTCTTCACGGCTTTTGTGCCTGAGCTGATTACAGACCTGCTGAGAAGCTTCGACGTTAGCCTGAACACCTCTGCCGAAACCCTTATGAGGTACATATTCATTTATCTGATTATTCTGCCTCTGGCAATGTTTACATTCAGGCTGACAAGCGGTAAAAGCGGTGTAAGGATTAAATCGGGCCTGAGAAAGCCTGAAAAGTCCTTTGGCTGGTGTGCCAAGTGGACCATTATGGCAATTGGTGCTTCCACTATACTGGGTGCAGTCCCTGCCCTGATTTCTATGGGCTTGCAGATGATTTTCGGCACTTCCGCCTCACCCAGCGACAGTCTTTTTGCTACTCAGAGTATGACCGTCATCGCCCTGCCAAAAGCTCTTGGGGTGCTTATCCCCACCCTTATTTTTGCTCCCATATTTGAAGAGAGCCTTTTCAGAGGTCAGATTTTCAAAAACAACCTACCCCTGGGCGAGCTTTTCGCAATTATTGTTTCAGGTGCATTCTTCGGATTATGGCACCAGAATCTGCCACAAACCTGCACCACCGCCTTTTTCGGAATGTTTGCCTGCTTTATTTATCTCAGGACAAAATCCATCTTTCCACCTGTTCTGGCTCATTTTTTCAATAATCTTGTAGTTATCCTCCGTGACATTATCGCCTCAAATATTGATATGTCAAACTTTAAATTTGACCCCATTAACACAACCCTTGAAAATCTCCCCTTTATTCTTCTCTTTATGTTCTACGCCACAGCTCTTACCGGGCTGATTGTTACAGGCGTTGTGTTCTTTATTATGGAAATCGTCAAACGCAAGGAGCTTAAATTCGAGAAAAGCACTCTGGAAATTTCAAACAAAAGAAAGCTTCTGGCTTTCTTCACTGCTCCCATTACCCTGATAATGACAATTTACTTTATAGTAATCTCTGTGCTGAACACAATTTTCGGCTACTTCTGGTTTCTTTAAATAATAAAGGGGCTGTAAAAAAACAGCCCGAAATTAAAACCGAGGTTCACGAAAAGGTGGACCTCGGTTGATTTTTTAGAAAAAATTATAAATAGTTGAAAAATAGTTGAAAAATGTTGAGTTTAGAGTAAGCTCACGCTGACCGA
>JAFTWB010000011.1 GCA_017465505.1 Clostridia bacterium
ACTACAGAGAAAACCGTTTAAAGCGGTTAGCCTGTAAGGGATTTATTTATGAAAATAATCGCCTTTGACCGTTGGGCGATTATTTTTTTATGTATTTAATGACTTCCGCAAGAGCTACAAGTAATAATACAAGTATAACTGTTTCAGCCATACATATCACCCCCATCCTTTGGGAGTGCTAACCGCCTTAACTTCTCTGTAGTTTACTTTTTAATTATACTATATAAAGAAAAGTAAATCAACCTAAGAAACGAAACACCACAACAACCGCCGAGCCTGCTTGTCGCATATTGACAATCGCCTTTGCGTAGTATATAATGAAACTACAGAGAAAACCGTTTAAAGCGGTTAGCCATCGAACAAGGCTATTATATTTCTACGATAACCGTCCAATTGCAGTTGGGCGGTTATTTCTTTATGTATTTAAAGATTTCAAGCAGAAATGCTAATATAACAATTAACAAAACTGTTTCAACCATACATATCACCCCCAAACTCTCGGGAGTGCTAACCGCCTTAACTTCTCTGTAGTTTACTCTTTAATTATACTATATAAAGAAAAGTTAATCAACATAAAACTACTGAGCATATTAAAAGCTACTCGGCATTGACGAGTAGCTTCTTTTTTTCTGAGCAATTATAAAACACATCAAGTAAAAACCCCGCCGTTAAGCGAGGTTTCGAATGAATTAAAGTTATCAAAAGGCGGAACTGCCCTGTCGTGGCGAGCGGTAGTGATATTCGCCTTTGGCGAGTGGTATTGGCTTTTGCCAGTGGTATTGCTTCGCAGTGGTATTGTCCTTACGGACAGTTTTTGCGTTTAACCCCACCGTTGATGACTGGTCAAAGTTACATCAAACCTTTCCAAAGGTGGAGTTGCCCTGTCGTGGCTAACGACCGGAACTGCCCTGTCGTGGCTAACGACCGGTTTACCTACCGTGGCTAACGGCTGGTTATCTTCTGTAAATAAGGTGTGCAAAAACCGTGCTCAGGGCAATTACCATCATTTCAATTACCGCAAGGAAAGCCACGTATTTTGCACTTACTCCTGCAAAGTCCGTAACAACAAGGGGATAAATAAACACCCACACCACCGCAAGAATACTGATTATTGCCACAAGCACCGTGCCCACTCTGATACGCCCGATTCGGCAGATAAGTCCTGCCACAAGGGCATTTGCAAGGACCAGCCCGTTGAGAAAAGCAAAGTTTGCAATTTCCTCTTCAAAAATATGAGAGGCAACTCCGCTAATCATAAGATAGCCGAAACCGCACTCCAGAGCGATTAAAAGGATAAAGCACACAACTCTTTTAAGCTCTCGGAAAAATCTCCGTATGCTGCCAAAAAGTCCGAAAGCACCCATAACCAAGGCACCAAAGGCAACGTCGTTGGATTCGTCCACCTGAGGATGAGCCTTGCGGTACTCCTTCTCCTTCTGAAGCTCAAGCTTTTTCTGCTCGGTGTAATTAAGCTTTCTTTCGGGCTCTGCCTGAGCCTCTTTATGTACTGCCTTTTCACCGAAAAGCTCCGCCTCGGTGAAAGCAGTGTCGCAAAATTCGCAACGTCGTTTTTCAAGGTCCAGAAGACCTCCGCAATTAGGACAATTCATATTTATTCCTCCGCAATTTTCCAGTACCAGGTGAAATCTTCCATAACCCAGTCGATAATGCCCTTGTGCCTTAAAGAGCTCAGGTGGCTTTTAACAGTTGAGGTTATCATAACAAGGCCCATAAGGTCAAGTTTCAAGCCGAAATTTCTGCAAAGATTTGCGGTAAGCTCCTCGGCAGTAAGAGGCTTTTCTCTAAGAATTTTAAGGATTTCTTCTCGGATTTCAAGAAGGTTTTTAATATTTTCCTCAGCAAGAGTGCTTATGTTTTCCGTCACCTCAGCGTGAGCAGGCACACAAAGCTTGCCGTCAAGCTCTTTGAGCTTTTCAAGGGTTTCAAGCTGGGTGTCGATGTCGTAAACATAGCAGATTTTCACCTTATCCAAGGTGTCCTTGCTGTTTACAACGTCAGCGATAAAGTACACATCGTCAGGAGTTTTTATGCCAATCATATGAGCGGTGTGACCGTAAAGAGGAAAAATCTCAGTACCCTTTGGCAGAGGCGCCTCAGCGATGTTATAAGTCTTGCAGGAAGGAGTATTCATAAACTTTTTGCGAAAATCCCTGCAAGGAAAACCGCCGTAAACAAGGGTAGCCTCCACATCCGAAAACTCAATGAGCACATCCTCCACCTCAGCGGTGTACGCCTTGCACCCTGTGGCCTCGCAGATGTATTTGTTACCCCCTGCGTGGTCAGTGTGAGAGTGGGTGTTGAGGATGAAATCAACCTCAAGTCCCATTTCCCCAAGAGTTTTAAGCACCCTTTTGGCGGATTTTTCGCTGATTCCCGTATCAATAATAAAAACCCTTTTGTCGTCGATTTTATATACGCCGATTTTGGTGGGCATATCAAAATAAAATGTTCTGTCTGTAAGTTTAATTAAATCAAACATAAATTCATCTCCAACTAAACTATTATACCAAGATTCAACGAAAAAATCAACGTACCCCTGCCGTTAGCCAGTCGTTAGCCACGACGGGGCAACTCCACCTTTGGAAAGGTTTGATGTAACTTTGACCAGTCATCAACGGTGGGGTTAAACGCAAAAACTGTCCGTAAGGACAATACCACTACCGTTAGCCACGGTGGGCAATTCCGCCTTTTGAAAGGAAAGACGAAACTTTTAACTTTCATCAACGGCGGTATCAAAGGTAAAAAACTATAATCGCAGGTGTAACCTGCCACCAAAACGTTTGCGTAGCAAACATATCGCACTGCTTGCAGTATATCGCATTTGCGTAAGCAAATATATCGAATTGACGAAGTCAATATATCGCTCCGACCATCGGTCGGCTGTGCCACCGAAACGTTTGCGTAGCAAACACATCATTTTGCGTCAGCAAAACATCATTAGCGAAAGCGACATCACATTGCAAAGCAATACATCACTGCAATGCCTCAGCATTGCAACAAAAGGGAATCGCCCCCGATTTCTCGGAGGCGAAAGTGTAAACAAGAATATTTAAAGGGTAGTTATTTTTAAACTTCTTCCCACTGATTTGTGGAGTTGTTATAAGCCTTGCCAAGCTGAGCAGCCATATCGTCTGTCTTGCAGTGGTCGCCGCCTGCGTTGAATACAACATTTGTATGACCTGCAGGAAGCTGAAGCTTATAAAGTCCGTTACCTAAAGATTCCATAGCTGTGCCGGGCCAAACTGTACCATCGCCGCCGTCAGGCCAGGAATGGCAATGGATATTACCCCAGCCTGCGTTATCTTTGAAGTAAACGCAATCAGCAGAAACTGTAATATCGGAATTGTTATTGTTGTTGCCGCCGTTATTGGTGTAAGGCTGCCAACTGCCGTCCCAAATCATACCTGTACCCTGAATCTTAATGTCGTCTGTCTGGTCACCGTCACCGTTGAATACAACGTTGGTGTGACCCTCGGGGAGCTGAATACGGAAGATACCGTTTCCTAAGGACTCCATAGGAGTGCCGGGCCAAACTGTGCCGTCGCCGCCGTCAGGCCAGGAGTGACAGTTTACGCTGCTCCAGGTGGACTTGAGGTAGATGTAATTATCGGGCTCAGCAGGCTCAGTTACAGGAGGCTCTGTAACAGGAGGCTCAGTTACAGGAGGCTCAGTTACAACGGGCTGAGTTACGGGAGCCTGTGTAACAGGGGGCTGAGTCACAACAGGCTCTGTAACAGGAGCCTGTGTAGGCTGAACAGTTGTGGGAGCTTCTGTGGGCTCGGGCTCAACAGTAGGCTGAGTAATTGGTGCCTGTGTGGGCTTAACTGTGGGCTTGGGAGCCTCTGTGGGAGTAACCGCCTGAGTTGTGCCGGGAACAACATAGTACTGACCAACTGTGAAAATCTTGATAATATTTGCACAAAGCTTCTGGATAGTTGTTACGTCCTTTACGTTAACCTTAACGTCGCCGTTAACATCTGCAACGATAATCTGGATTGTTTCCAGAGTAATCATTTTTGCAAGAGCCTTCTGCATAACTGTTGCGTCCTTGATTGTAACCTTTGAGTTCTGGTCAAGGTCGCCGTACAGATATTTCTTGTCGGGAGTGATTGTGGGGTTTGTGGGCTTAATAACCTGTGTGGGAGTTGTAGGTGCAGGAGGAATAACGATAATGTCGTCGTCCTCTGAGGGCTCTGTCTTTACAGGAGCCTGTGTGGGCTTGGGAGCCTCTGTTGCCTGAGTAACAGGCTGAGTTACGGGAGGCTGTGTGGGCTTGGGAGCTTCTGTTGCCTGAGTAACGGGCTGAGTAACAGGGGGATTGGTTACAACAGGCTGTGTCACAACAGGCTGTGTGGGCAAAATGTCCTCGCCGTCATAGATTTTTGTGTGCTCTTTCCACTCTTCGTTCACGCAAATCATTGCGTTGCCTGTGTACTGTAAGCCTTCCTCGGCAGGATACTGGTTGTTACCATTGTCAGAGAAGATAACCTGACAATTTTCAAAGCCAGCAGGAGGCTTGAGATACCAGATATTGTTGCCGATATTTTCCATTGTAAGGCCGGGCCACTCTGTCGCACCCTGACCGTTTTTGTAAACATAGCATTTTACGCTGCCCCAGTTTGTGGAAGAGTTGTCGTAGTAGATACCAGGGTCGGCTGCAACAGAGAGGTTGTACTCGTAGGTTACTGCCTCGCTTGTTTCCTTGCCGTTTGTTGCCTTTACTGTGATAGTAGTCTTTGTGCCTGCGGCTGTGCCCTTACCAACAGTGATTTTCTGGCCGTTTGTAAAGGACTGGAAAGCACCGCCGTTAATGGAGTACTGACCGCTTGTAGCATTTTCATATTTAAGAGTAACAGGGAATGTATCTGTTGTATAGTTGGTTGAGCCGGGCTCTGCGTAAGCAGAAGGACCCTGAACAATGGGAGCAGCATTTAAGATAACTGCAATACCGCTCTGACCAACCTGACCTGACATCTGAGAATTTGTAACATTCCATGTAGAACCTGAAACTAAATCCTTGTATGTGCCGGGCTTGGTTGTACCGCCTGCATTGGGAACAGTAACATTTCTGTCACTGCCTGAACCTAATACGATAGTTGCACCACTTTCACGGCAAACAACAGCAACGTTGTCAGCTGTTGTCATATATTCCTTTTCGCCGTCACAAGCATTCTTAAGCTGGTTAACTGCGGCTACTTCGGGCTTTTTGAAGTTTACGCTGCCCTTCTGGCCTGCCATAATGGAGTCTTTGTCCTTCTGATTGGGACGAGAGAAGTAAAGTGCAGAAGCACCATTCTGAGATGCTACAACTGCATATGCACGGTCGATTTTGTTCTGGTCGATGTGCTGAGAAGAGTCGTGTCTGCCGTCGGGGTTGTTGTTTGAATATGTATCGTGGCTTTCTGCCCAGTAAACAATCTTATTCTTTGCAACACCGCGGGAAGCGTAGTTACCTACAGAATTGCTGACCTGACCGTTTCTGAATGACATTCTTACGTCACCGCTGTAGCCGGAGTCAGTAACTGAGATATAATTTGAATATTCCTTCATAAGGCTCTCGGAAAGGCTTCCGTTATTTGCAACGGGATCATCAAGAATCTCACCATAGTGCCACATTCCTGAAACAGCACTTGTTACCTTAGGCCAGAACTGACAATTCTGCTCAGAGGGAACAGCGATATGCTTTGCAGCATCCCAACGGATACCGTCAACGCCGATTGAAGAAAGCTCCTTTACATAGTCAGAAACCTTCTGCTGAACAAAAGGATGCTCAGAATTAATATCAGGCATACCGATTCCGCCCTGGTGAATCTGCCAACGGTTGCTGTAATCAATGCTTCCGCCATGACTATGCCAATACTGACCGTCCTTAAGCTCGTTCTGTATGTCACTGTGGTCACCTGCAAGGTGGTTTGCAACTACGTCGACAACTACCTTGATACCGTATTTTTCAGCCTCCTGACAAAGAGTCTGTAAATCGTTCTTTGAACCAAGAGAGTTGTTGCCAACATAGAAACCCTTAGGCTGATAAAGCCACCACCAGCAACCTGAATTTGCAGGCTGTGCAGGAGAGGTCTGAACAGCGGTAAAGCCTGCTTCGGCAATACTCTTAAGCTCTGCCTTGATGTCATTATACTTCCAGTCAAAGCAATGAAGAATCGCACTGCCCTGAATGTTTTTCATTAAACCATAGTTTGCACCGTTCTCTGCAAGCTCTGTGTTTGCGGCTACCTCTGCTACCTCAACACTTGCTGCAGTTGCTGAAAAGCTAAGGCCGCAGAAGGTTGAGAGAATGGTCATTACAGCAAGCAAAAGGCTTAAAAATCTCTTCGTTTTCATTCTGTTTTCCTCCCTATATAATGTAAAAAAATCCAGCCTCATTCTAACAAAAGAAATAGGTAAAATCAAATTAAAAACCCCGATTTTGCCCCTTAAAAAGCAACAAACTTTTCGGACAAGTTTTAGTAAAAAATAACAAACCGACAGCCAAAAACAGCCGTCGGTTACCTTTTCAAATCCTATTTTTTATATAAGAGTTGCTTTTTTTATCCTCAAAAAAGTGAATTTTTGAAAAAATTTCATAAAATTATTTTTGCCTATTAGTAGGCATTTTTTGCTCTTTTTAAGGCTTTTTCTTACCTCGAATTATCCTCTTTATAGCAGTCTTCAGGTAATATTTTCCATTTCTTATCTTTCTTACCAGTTTGATAACAGGCTTTCTGAGATAAAAATTATCCACCCAGAAGCGCACATACCTCAGATATTTCTTGTCGTCAGCAGAAATATATTTCTCTTTTCGAAAAAAGCCTGTGACAACACCAATGACATTTTCGTCGGTAATGTCGTATTCTTTCTCAAAAAGGCCGTCACCGCAAATAACATAGCCCTCGTCGTTAACCTCTATAACACGATGGACAACGTACCTGTCAAGCCTGTCCTTATAAAGAGGGATATCGTACTTTTTGAGCCTGCCTGACACAGGATTTATGACCACGGAATCCTTGCCGTGGCGAATCATAGGCCACATAGAAACGCCCTTGGGATGAATAACAAAGTTACCCCTTGCCACGGCGTCCTCAATTTTCGCCATTTTCATTCAATCACTTCTTTGAAGCTATAATTTAGTAGTGTAACACATTATGCTTTGCATTACAAGTTACATTTTCTTCACTTTTACAAGGAGCAGACAGCCGTCTTCCACCCTTACCTCTGCTTTTTTACCCTTAAGGACTTCGTTGCTCACTCCGTACTGGTAATCGCAGGAAATCTCGGCATTTTCCAGAGGGTACTTTGCGTTTTTTATGCTTATACCTGTGGTTTTGCCGAAAATGTTAAGGAGGGAAAAATACGGGAAAGTACAGGGAATTTCTACGCTCTTATTGCCCACTGCCTGCATTTCAGAGTAATCGTCTGCAATTAAAGCGGAAAAGCCCCTGTCAAAAAGCATTTTCAAAATAGAAACATTACCCAGAGTATGGTCAAGCCTCTGCCCTATTACACCCAGAAGCAGAAAATCTTCAAAGCCTCGCTTAATCGCCTCTTTTACGGCAAAAACCGTATCGGTGTCGTCCTTTTCCCGAGGCAAAACAATAGTTTCCACCTCAAGCTCAGGGTTAACTGAGGAGTCAAAATCTCCCACAATAAGAGAAGGCTCAGCACCAAGACAAGGTGCGTGTCTCAGACCACAGTCGCAGAAAATAAAGAAATCGTCATCTTTAAGATATTGCTTTGCGTTTTCATAATCAAGAATATCAGCTCCGCCGACAATAACACAACGTTTCATTTTATCACCAAATTATATTATAGCACAAATGTATTTGCAACGCAAATACAATGAAGTATCTCTGCGAGATATGAAGTTTGTCTTGGGACAAATGAAATTTCGCTTCTGCGAAATGAAGTATTTTCCATTGGAAAATATGTCGGTGGTATGCTGACGCATACTATTATACCATATTTGCACTGCAAATACTTCATAACGAAGTTACTTCATACGCAAATGCGTACTTCATATCACTTGCAAGTGATATTTCATTAAACAAAAAAGCTCCCTTAGGGGAGACACTCCGTAAGGAAGTGTCTCCTTGGCCTTTTTACGAGTATTCATAACTGCCTTAAAAGTATTGCAAAAACATTAATGATATTGACATCGTTCGCACAAAAGAGTATAATTATATCATTAAGGATCCTGTGAGGTGTTATTATGTATATATCAGTTTCTAATGCAGCAGAAAAATTTAATATATCCAAAAGAAGAGTTCAACTTTTGTGTGAGCAAGGTCGTATTGAAGGTGCTAATAGAATGAGCGGTGTATGGTTAATTCCTGCTAATGCTCAAAAACCTACTGATGCACGAAGAAAAAGTACTGTGCCTGAAAATCAATTATCATTATTTGATGATCTTTATAAAATTGAGGCAGAAAAATTAAGTATTACTCAGGTTTGTGAGTTGCTTTCTATTTCTCAAGCAACTGCTAAAAACTGGATTAGACTTGGAAAATTGAAGATTGGTTCTGATGGTGAAACATTTGATAAGAAGTATATAGAAACACTTATCTCAGAAATAAAGAGCGGAAAAGATAATCGTTTGAAAAGTCGAAGGAACAAAAAAAGTGTAAGCGGCAAAGTCCTATACAAAGATTACATCAAAAACAATCATAATCGTGAAATTGTTGAAAGTATTTTGAACTCTTGCGACCAAATGACAGAAGATGAATTGAGGGTGATTCTCGCTAATTTCGCTATACAATTATATCGACAAAGCGGAGGGATAGTTGTATCAGATAATTTGTTGCTTGAAGGGAAAAGTGATATTACAAGTAATGATGTATTCAATAGCTTGATTAAAGACTTACTTGGCAACATTGATGTATCACAAATAACGTTAACAAATATTCAAACTGCTTTGAATAGTAAAGTCCAGTTAGTTCCCTTAGAAGATACTTTGGGATTTGCGTATATTTCTCTTCGAGATTTAAGTCACCGCAAACAAACCGGTGCATATTACACGCCCGAAAAAACTGTTAATACGCTTATTTCCAATTTAAAAAAATGTGTTAATACTCAAAACAAGACATTATGTGATCCTTGTTGTGGAACAGGAAATTTTCTTATCGGTCTTGTTGGAAATGGGGTGGAAATTGAGAAACTTTATGGTCAAGATATCGATGAAATTAGTATTCTAATTACACGAATCAATATGTTTTTACTTGATAACACCCTTACTAAAGAGCAATTGTACTCTCAATTTGTTTGTGGTGATACCCTTTCCAATACTTTTTCACGTAAGTTCACTGTAGTATTGGGTAATCCACCGTGGGGATATGATTTCAGTAAGGAAGAAACTGCTTATCTTACCACTAATTATATTACGGCTAAAAACAAAGGTATGGAGTCATATGATTTGTTTATTGAAAAAGGAATGTCAATGCTTGAAGAAAGTGGATACTTGGCATATGTATTGCCGGAAGCAATTTTGAGCGTAAACTCTCATCAACAAGCAAGAGAACTGATAGTAAAAAACACAGCGTTTAAGTTTGTAAGTTATTTAGGAAACGCCTTTTCAGGAGTGCAATGCCCTGCTATTATTTTAGGCATTCAGAAAGGTTACCACGGAGAAACAAAAGGTTGCAGAATTGAACTAAATAACGAGGAATTTATTATCAATGCGAATAGAGATGTAGATGCAACATCATTTTCTTTTAATATGTGCGATGAAGAATACGATTGCTTGCGAGTGATTAGTTCAGTGCAAAATGCTAAATATCTTGCAAATAATGCTAGGTTTGCCTTGGGAATTGTTACCGGCAACAATAAAGAGTATATCACAAACGAAAAATCAGACGGAATGGAAGTTATTCTAAAAGGAAGTGATATTTTTAGATATGCTATGAAACAAACCGATAACTATATTCGGTTTGCTCCTGAAAATTTCCAGCAAGTTGCACCAACCGAAATGTACCGAGCAGAAGAAAAGTTGTTGTATAGATTTATTGCTGAGGTTCCTGTTTTTACGTATGATAATCAGCAAACTCTTTCGTTGAACAGTTGTAACATCTTAATACCCCAAATTGAAGGTATGAATATCAAGTATGTTTTAGCGATTTTGAATTCTAGTGTAGCAGCTTACTTTATCAACAAAAAATACAATTCTGTTAAGCTGCTAAGATCACACATAGAGTCATTGCCAATACCTATGGTAAGTGCTAAAAAACAAAATGGCATTATAAAAAAAGTAGACCACATAATGAATTCGAACGAAAGCATTAGTGGTCTATATGAAGAACTGGATAATGAAATTATGGAGTTGTATTCTTTATCAATAGGACAAAAGGATACAATTCGAAAAGCACTCCAAAGAAAAAACCAATTTTTAAACATCCAATAAATCATAAAGTTCTTCATATGTAAGCCATTGGATAAAATGATTTTTCATATGATAATCAATGCTGTTGCGATTTAGATGGAATTGTCCTTCTCCCTCATTGCCTTTATGTTGCTTATCTGAGTATCCAAAACAAGAAAGAATTTCGTTAGAATGCATTTTAAAAATAGCTATACGATCAGCGAAAAACAAACCATAGTATAGAACATCAAATTCAAATCGCTTTACTTGTTGAATATTACAATCGAAATCGTAATTATACATATCAGTGCTACATAAAGCGCGATTCCCAAGATTAGCTTTCTTGCATTGATCGATAGAATTTGACCTGCTAATAACAGCTTCATTTGCTTTCATAACAGTAGAGAACTTTATTTCAATTCTCTGATGCCCTACTTCATCATATCTGTCGTGAAATTGATTGTGAGATTTTTCAAAATTATATAGCGCTTCGATCATGAGTTCGGCAATTGTTCCAAACCTACGTGTGCGTAGAGCAAAAATTCCGTCTCTAAATTCTCTTATTTCATTTGTCATTGCTTATTCCTCCAAAAACAATTTGTAGGTTTCAATTTCAAGAGCGTCTGCTATTCTTTGAATGTTTTCTAAGGAAATACTTCTGCGATAACATTCAATGGCGCTGATATAAGTACGATGCATACCACATTTACCAGCAAATGCTTCTTGTGATATGCCTAAGGCTATACGGTATTTCTTCAAGTTAGTTCCAAATACTTTTACAATATCCATAGCTACGATCCCTCCCTATTACACATTTTAACTTTATGAACACTATAAGTCTACACACAATAAGTAACTGCGGAAATTAAAAACCACTAGCATCTTTATTCAGATTATCTGAGAAAGTGTCATAGTGGGTTACGCACTTTGAAAAGGTGTGTAACAAAAAGCGGCGTAGCCAATGGCCACACCGCTTAACGAAATCAATTATTCAGTTTAGATACAAGAGCATCGCATTGGGGCACACTTCCTTACGAAGTGTGCCTCAAGGGAGCTTTTTTGTTTAGATAATACCTGCAAGCTTCTTCTGGATAGCAGTTGCGTCCTTAACGTTTACCTTGCCGTTGCCGTCGAAATCTGCAAGTGCCTGAGCCTCTTCGTCGAAATCAACAATCTTTGCAAGGAACTTCTGGATAGCTGTTGCATCCCTGATATTGAGCTTGCCGTCCTTGTTTGCGTCGCCAAGGTCGAACTCAGAGGCAGCCTCTGTAACAACATAGAAGCTGAAGTGCTCGGTGGTAAACACCATAAAGCCGTCAACAAACTTTGCCTTCATATCGGTGAGTGTGCCGTCATCCTCAAAGCGGTAAACCTTTGCGTTTTCGTCATCGCAAGGAATCTTTACTGTAACTGTGCCGTCGGGCTGAACAGCCTCGCCGTCCTCGACAAGAGTAATGTCAAAGAACTTGGAAACCTTTTCGCCTGAAAGCTTGAGGTTAACCTCGTCAAACTTAATCTTCTCTGTAACTTCAACTACGGAAAGAGTTGCATTTGTAACAGCCTCAACAACGATTTCTGTCTTCTCGTCCTTCTGAGACTGGAACTGAGGAGGCTCGTAGCCGAGAATCTCTACATAAAATGTGTCGTCGTACTCTTCGCCGTTGTCGTCAGTCCACTTTACAACAACCTTGCACTCACCGGGCTGAGAGCTGTCGAAGCCCTCGAAGGTGAAGCCCTGAAGCTCTACAACAGTATCGTCAGAATAGTGAGCCTCTACTCTGATACCCTCGGGGTTGAACTCGTCACCTGTAGCGTACTGCTGCTGATAAGTGCCGTCAACCACTCTGATAAAGTCAATGCCCTTTACATAAACCTCAAAGGTGAGCTCAGCACCGCTTAAGGTTTCAGCCTTAATCTCAACTGTATCGTTCCAGTAGCTGGTAACAAGGTTAAGACCGTCAATGTCAACAATGCCGTCGTTGCTTGATGTAAGCTTGATAACCTCGTCGCCGTCCTCGGGATTGATTACAAACTCAAGAGGATAAACTTCTTTTTCATCAAGAATAAGCTTTGTAACGCCGTCCTTTAAGGAAAGGGAAGTGATATCCTTAACACTGTCAACGAACTTGAAGCCGTTGTCATTTGCAAACTGCTCTACAAAAGAACCTGTCTGGCTGTAGAGAGTTGTCTTTGAGGGATAGGAGAATGCATTGTCTGCAATTTCCTCAGCACTTTCGGGAATAGTAACATCGAAAAGCTCAACGCAGTTCATAAATGCCTCTTCGCCGATAGTCACGATACCCTTGGGAAGCTCAATAGCCTTAAGGCTGAAGCAATCTTTGAAGGTGCTTTCCTTGATTTCTTTTACTGTATAGTCAGCAAAATCAACATCTGTAAGATTTTCGCAAGCCTCAAATGCTTTGCTGCCCAGAGTTCTCACATCTGAGGGAATGTTAACACTCTTTAAGCTTGTGCAGTTTTTAAATGCACCGTTGCCGATTGTGTTTACGTTCTCGGGAATAACTGCTTCGTCAAGGCTTGCACAGCCATAAAATGCCTCATTAGCGATTTTTTCGAGGCTCTCGGGAAGCTCAACGCTCTCAAGAGAAGTACAGCCGTAAAGTGCACTGTCAGCAAGCTCCTTGAGGTTTGCAGGAAGCTTTACATCTGTAAGAGCTGTACAACCGCCAAGAACAGCCTTTTTGATAATTGTGTCGGGGTTTGCAAACTCAATTGTTTCAAGACCTGTGCAGGTGTTGAAAGCAGATTTATCAACCAGCTCAACAGTCTCGGGAACAGTCATAGACTTAATGGAAGCACAGCTTGCAAAAGCACCCTCGCCGATTGTCTTTAAAGTAGAGGGGAAGGTAACATCAGAAAGTCTTACGCAACCCTGGAAAGCGTGGTAGTTAACAGACTCTACGCCCTCGGGGATAACGATTTTCTCAACATTATATGCACCTGCAAGCACACACTCGGGAATGTACTTGGAGCCCTCTTCAAATGTAACTGTCTTTAAGTTTTTGCAGAAATGAAAAGGTCCTCTTTCAAGGTTATATGTCTTGCCGTCAAATGTATAGTCGTCAGCAAAAGCCTCTTCGTTGGACTTTTCAAGAGAAGCAGGAATTGTGATACTCTCAATTGCAGTGTTTGCAAAAGCTCTGTTTCTTAATTCCTTAAGGCTATTGGAAAGCTCAACAGACTTAAGAGAGATACAGCTGTCGAAAGCTCTTGAACCAATAACTGTTACTGTGTCGGGGATATCTACCTTAGCAAGTCTTACGCAGTCGATGAAAGCCTCTTCCTCGATAGTAATTACTGTGTCGGGGATTGTGATTTCTTCAATGCTTACGCAGCCTGCGAAAAGCTCTTTGGCAATCTTTGTTGTGCCACGCTGGAAAGTAACTGTCTTTAAGTCCTCACAGAAAGAGAAAGGACCTCTCTCAACGTCGTACTCACCGCCGTTAAACTTATAATTTGTTGCAAATGCGGATGTTGCACCACCGCTTACAGCTCTGGGAATCTCAACAGACTTAAGTGCAGAGTAGCTGAATGCACTTGCACCAAGGCTTGTAAGGCCCTTGGAAAGCTCAATGCCTTCAAGAGAACGAGCGTTATAGAAGGACTCGTTGCCAATCTTTGTAACACTGTCGCCCATTGTAACCTTGCTTAAGTTGTAGCAATCCTTAAAAGCAGCCTCTTTGATTTCAGTAACTGTATCGGGAAGTGTAATTTCTTCAATACCGGGACAGCCTGCGAAAAGGAAGTCAGCAACTACAGTTGTACCCTTCTCAAAGGTAACTGTCTTTAAGCTCTGGCAAGCAGCAAAGGGACCGTTTGCAACAGAGTACTCAACGCCGTCCTCTTCGTACTTTGTGTTGAAAACGCCGTCGTCAGCGTCAACAAGTGACTTGGGAATGAAGATTTCTTTAACCGCAGTACCTGCAAAAGCACCCTCGCCTACAAATGTAAGGCTCTTTGAAAGCTCAACGCTCTCAAGTGCAGTACAGTCTGCAAAAGCGTCATTTTTGATTTCTGTAACTGTGTCGGAAACATCAACTGCAGTCAGAGCAGTACAGCCCTCAAATGCTCTTCCCTCAATTGTTTCAACACCGTCGGGGATGAAAACACTTGTGAGAGCCTTGTTGTTTTTAAAGGCTTCACCGCCGATAGTTTTAACGGCAGCACCTGAGATTTCTGCAGGAATAACTACCTCAGCAGCTTCGCCGTCGTAACCTGTGATTGTAACTGCTTCGTTGTCAACTGTGTACTTTAAGCCGTTCTCTGCTGTAAGTTCTTCAGCAGAAACCGCAACCATAGGCATAGCACCTACAAGCACAAGAGCAGACAGCAACACAGCTAAAAGCTTCTTTGTGATTTTCATAAAAACTACCTCCTATAATTTTACCTCATAAACCTTACCACTTCACCAAAATGAAGTCAAGATTTACCCGTAATGTTTGTAGATATGAAAGAATGTTGATTCCTCTTTTTTGCCTTTCTTTAGCGAAAAACATATACAAAGTTTGTTGTGATAGAATCCGTTTCTATAATATAAAAAATATAATACAACTATACTTCGCATACATTTCAGCCTCATATCCCTCCTTATAATAAAAAAGTGCGCAGCCGAAGCTACGCACTGCAAAAATGCATAACTCCAATTGCTGCTACACAAGTTTTCGGCCCCAAAAAGGTGCGGAAAAACAGAGATGCACTTTCACCTTGTTAAAATGCACCTTTTCGAGCCAAAATATACAAAAACTTGTGTAGCCCTTTTATTATAGCACAGAGATATTTAATTATCAAGGTTAAGATGAAATATGCTTTCATATCTGCGGCTCGTTCCTTTTTTATCGCCGTGACCATATATTACCAAATTTAAGGCAAAAAATACATAACAAAATCTGCAAAATAACCCACCCTATTTTGCAACCGTTAGCCACGGTGGGCAGTTCCACCTTTGGAAAGGTTTGATGTAACTTTGACCAGTCATCAACGGTGGGGTTAAACGCAAAAACTGTCCGTAAGGACAATACCACTGCGAAGCAATACCACTGGCAAAAGCCAATACCACTCGCCACGTCTGGACAAAAAAAGACCCCTCGCTGAAAAACGAGGGGATAAAATCACCTAAAGGCATATTCAAATTCTACTATGGCAAGTCTGTTTGTTTCAAGGTCATAATAGCCGTTTAAGAAAGTATATGTGCCTTTCTCTGTGGGAGCGGCATTAAGCTCGTCTGTATCAAGATTATACACAAAATAATAATCCGCACCATCCATACCGCCGCCGTATTCTACTATATCCTCAATCTCCAAGGGAATATATCTTATCCACTTTTCGCTTAGGAAAATGTCATTTTCCAACTCTGTTGCATTCTTCTCTTCAAATATAAAAAGTCCTGTAATTTTCCTTTGATTACTATAAGGATATTCCTTTATACTGGCCGACTGAAAAGGCGGCAGCTCCACGCTTGTGTATGTTTCTATCTTTTGGAGATATTCCGTTGATTTTGTGCTGATTAAAGGAAAAAACACCGAAAACATAGAAAATCCAAACAAAATCACCGTCATAGCGATTCCTATTATAATACTCGGTCTGCCCTTATCCGCCTTTTTCTTAAGGTAAATACCAAGTCCCAATGCACCCAACGAAAAAGGAATAAACAATGCAAACATCCACATTTCCTTTAACGCTTCATCTTGGGACAAAGTAGTCACCAGTATCGCACACAAAAAAGCAGAGGCAATGGAAATTCCGTTAAGGACGCCTGCCAGATTGTTCCACACCGATGTAACAGGATTTACAACCTTTCTCAGCGGTGTCTTTTTTACCGCCTGTTCAACCAAGGATTCCTGAGAAAGCTCCCTTCTCTTGATTATCCATGACTGTCCCAGACTTACAAAAATATAAAAATCCTTTAAAATAACGATTTGGTCAATATCTTTATAGTATATTTTTTCTGATTCAACACACTCGTCATTCATATACATAGAGGCAACCATAAAGTCGTCATACATATCATAACGGCAAAGTGTGCCCACAACTCTTCCTGCTTTTTTCCTTGCGTTGGCGTTTGCCACAATATTCGACTTTATACACATTCCCATAGAGAGTGCACTCAAGCCCAGAAACACACTTGCAAAGACGTCCTCGGTACCCTCTACCATTGAGTATATCAGTGCTATTACAAACAGAACTATATTTACTATCATACCAAATCTGAGGGCTTTTGTTTTCTGCTTGTGAAGTCTGCCAAACTCCTCACGGCTGAGATTAACCGTTATACTTTCCACAGGCGGATTTACGGCAGACACCTGTTTTTCTTCAGCCTCTTTCTCTTCCAAAGAAAAAAGCTCATCAAGGCTTACTCCGAAAATCCTCTTAAGCAAAATCAGGTTATCTATTGTAGGCAGGGTCTGGCCTTTTTCCCACAGGCTGATTGTCTGTCGGCTGACATTCAGCTTCTGTCCCAGCTCGTCCTGCGATATATGCATATTTTTTCGATAATGTAAAATTTTCTCGCCTAAAGTCACCACAAGCAACTCCTTTCGTTGCTTTTATTATAATTCAGCCTGCAAAATTCATCAAGCACAAGTTACTTGATTTTGTCAAGCACCGCTTGCAACCGCTCGCCGCGGTGGGCAGTTCCGCCTTTTGGCAGGTTTAATCTGACTTTTAACTACATCAACGGCTGGTCAAAGGTAAAAAAACTATAATCGCAGGCAAAGCCTGCCACCACAATGTTTGTGTTTACACAAACACATCATTGCGTAGCAACATCATCAGCCGTGCGACATCATTTTGCAACGCAAAACATCATTAAAACAAAAAAACGGACACCGCAAATGCGATGTCCGAAATTTTTGTTTTATCACTCAGTGGGAGCTGTGGGTGCCTGGGGAATGAAGTTCTCCTCAAGCTCAACGTCGGTGTAGCGACGCATACCTGTACCTGCGGGTACCAGCTTACCGATGATAACGTTCTCCTTAAGACCGATAAGGGGATCAACCTTACCCTTAATAGCGGCGTCTGTGAGAACTCTTGTTGTTTCCTGGAAGGAAGCAGCAGAGAGGAAGCTGTCTGTTGCAAGAGAAGCCTTGGTAATACCCAGGAGAAGCTGAGTCCAGCTTGCTTCCTTAAGGCCTTCTTCGCCTGCTTCAATACGCTTACGGATTTCTCTGTTGGCGTGGATAACCTCGTTCTTGTCGTACATCTGGCCGCCGAGGAACTCTGTTGAGCCGGGATCGTCAACCTTAACCTTCTTCATCATCTGGCGAACGATAACCTCGATATGCTTATCGTTGATATCAACACCCTGTAAGCGGTAGGTAGACTGTACTTCGCTGATGAGGTAATCCTGAACAGCCTGAGCACCGAGAATTGCAAGAACATCGTGGGGGTTAACAGCACCATCGGTGATTTTGTCACCTGCTTTGATAATCTGACCCTCCTGAACCTTAACTCTGAAGCCGAAGGGAATGAGGTACTGTCTTTCGTCCCCTGTTTCTTTATTGAAGATAACAGCGTGACGGTTGTTCTTGATATCCTCAAAGCGAACCTCACCGTCAATCTCGGAGATAATAGCAAGGCTCTTGGGCTTTCTGCTTTCGAAGAGTTCTTCAACACGGGGAAGACCCTGTGTGATATCTTCTGCGGAAGCAACACCACCTGTATGGAAGGTTCTCATTGTAAGCTGTGTACCGGGCTCACCGATAGACTGAGCAGCGATAATACCAACAGCTTCACCAACTGTAACAGGCTGACCGTTTGCAAGGTTAACACCGTAGCACTTGCGGCAAACGCCGTGCTTGGAGTGACAACCAAGTACAGAACGGATTTCGATTTTCTCAACGCCTGAGTTAACAATAAGAGTAGCCTCAGCGTCTGTAATAAGTGTATCCTTGGAAACAAGAACGTTGCCGTTCTCGTCCTTAAAGTCGTGAACAAGGTATCTGCCGAGAAGACGCTCGTGCATATCCTCGATAACCTGCTTACCACTCTTAATGTCAAATACTTCAAGACCCTCTGTGGTGTGGCAATCGTCCTCACGGATGATAACCTCCTGAGAAACGTCAACAAGTCGACGTGTAAGGTAACCTGAGTCAGCAGTACGAAGAGCTGTATCGGCAAGACCCTTTCTGGCACCACGGGAAGAAATAAAGTATTCCAGAATGTTAAGGCCTTCACGGTAGTTAGCCTTGATGGGGATTTCGATTGTCTTACCGGATGTGTTGGCGATAAGACCACGCATACCTGCAAGCTGACGAATCTGGCTCATACTGCCTCGAGCACCTGAGTCTGCCATCATAAAGATGGGGTTGTATCTGTCAAGACCCTTCTGAAGAGCAGAAGTAACGTCGTTAGTTGCCTTGTCCCAGATTTTGAGGACTTCTGTGTATCTTTCTTCGTCAGAACGCAGACCCATCATATACTCGTCGCGGATTGCGTCAACGTCCTTCTCAGCCTGAGCTAAGATTTCCTTCTTCTGGGGAGGAATAATAGCGTCGCAAACAGCAACGGTAATAGCACCACGGGTGGAGTACTTGTAGCCCTGACTCTTGATGTCGTCAAGAACTCTTGCGGTAATCTCTGTGCCGTGATATTTGATACAGGCGTCAATGATTTTACCAAGCTGCTTCTTACCAACAAGGAAGTCAATCTCAAACTTAAGGAGATTTTCGGGGTTAGTTCTGTCAACAAAGCCAAGGTCCTGAGGAATGGGATTGTTGAAGATAATCTTACCCATTGTTGTATCAACCAAAGCAGTACGCTCTACGCCGTCAATAACTGCTGTGCGTCTTACTTTAATCTTGGAGTGAAGTGTGATGTAGCCTGTGGAGTAAGCCATCATAGCCTCATCCACATCCTTGAACACCTTACCCTCACCCGGCTCATTGTCCTTATCAAGTGTAAGGTAGTAAGAACCGAGAATCATATCCTGTGTAGGAACTGCAACAGGGTGACCGTCGGAAGGCTTGAGTAAGTTGCCTGCGGCAAGCATAAGGAAACGTGCCTCGGCCTGAGCCTCTGCGGAAAGGGGAACGTGCACAGCCATCTGGTCGCCGTCGAAGTCAGCGTTGTAAGCTGTACAAACAAGGGGATGAAGCTTTAAAGCTCTACCCTCTACTAAAACAGGCTCGAATGCCTGAATACCAAGTCGGTGAAGTGTTGGAGCACGGTTGAGTAAAACGGGATGACCCTTGATTACAACCTCAAGTGCGTCCCAAACCTCGGGCTTTGCTCTTTCAACTGCTTTTCTTGCAGCCTTAATATTCTGAACTGCCTTTGTTTCAACAAGACGCTTCATAACGAAGGGCTTGAAGAGCTCCAGAGCCATCTCCTTGGGAAGACCGCACTGGTACATCTTAAGCTCAGGGCCAACAACGATAACGGAACGGCCTGAATAGTCAACTCGCTTACCAAGAAGGTTCTGTCTGAATCGACCCTGCTTACCCTTAAGCATATCGGAAAGGGACTTGAGAGCACGGTTGTTGGGGCCTGTTACAGGTCTGCCGCGTCTGCCGTTGTCAATAAGTGCGTCAACAGCTTCCTGAAGCATACGCTTCTCGTTGCGGATGATGATATCGGGAGCCTGAAGCTCAAGAAGTCTTTTAAGACGGTTATTTCTGTTAATAACTCTACGGTAGAGGTCGTTAAGGTCACTTGTTGCAAAGCGGCCACCGTCCAGCTGTACCATAGGTCTGATATCCGGGGGAATAACGGGAATAACGTCAAGAATCATCCACTCGGGACGGTTGCCTGACATTCTGAAGCTTTCTACAACCTCAAGTCTTTTCTGAAGTCTTAACTTCTTCTGACCTGAAGCGTCCTCAAGCTCAGCCTTAAGCTCAGCTGAAAGCTCATCAAGGTCGATTTCCTTAAGAAGGTCACGGATAGCCTCAGCACCCATAGCTGCCTTGAAGTCGTCCTCGTACTTCTCACGCATATCACTGTACTCACGCTCGGTGAGGAACTGCATTTTCATAAGGTCACGGCAGTCGCCGGGATCTGTAACGATATACTGAGCAAAGTAGAGAACCTTCTCAAGCATTCTGGGAGAAATATCTAAGATAAGGGAAATTCTTGAGGGAATACCCTTGAAGTACCAGATGTGGGATACAGGGGCAGCAAGCTCAATGTGACCCATTCTCTCACGTCTTACCTTTGCACGTGTAACCTCAACACCGCAACGGTCACAAACCTTGCCCTTGAAGCGGATTCTCTTGTACTTACCGCAGTGGCACTCCCAGTCCTTTGTAGGTCCGAAAATACGCTCGCAGAAAAGACCGTCACGCTCAGGCTTTAAGGTACGGTAGTTGATGGTTTCGGGCTTTTTAACCTCGCCGTGTGACCAAGCCCTGATTTGCTCAGGAGAGGCCAAGCCGATTTTTATAGAATCAAAAACAGTATTATCCATTAGCTTTTACCTCCTTAAAATTCGTCACTGCCGTGGTCGTCGTAAAAATCAAAGTCGTCGGAGTCATCAATAAGTGAGCTCTCGTCGAACATATTGCCTTCTTCGCCTTCTTCGTCAATCATAAAGCCTTCCATATCGGAAGTCATAACGTCGTCGCCGTCGAAGTCAACATCATTTGCAGGTACTAAATCCTCGTCCTCGTCAAACTTCTGCTTAAGGTCGATTTCCTCGCCATCTCTGTCAAGAACACGAACATCAAGAGAAAGGGACTGAAGCTCTTTAATAAGAACCTTGAAGGACTCGGGAATACCGGGCATAGGAATGTTCTGACCCTTAACAATAGCCTCGTAAGTCTTAACACGACCAACAACGTCGTCAGACTTAACAGTCAGAATTTCCTGAAGTGTATAAGCAGCACCGTAAGCTTCCAGTGCCCAAACTTCCATTTCACCGAAACGCTGGCCGCCGAACTGAGCCTTACCGCCCAGAGGCTGCTGTGTAACGAGAGAATAGGGGCCTGTGCTTCGTGCGTGAATCTTATCGTCAACAAGATGATGGAGCTTGAGGTAGTACATATAACCAACAGTTACAGGGTTATCGAAGTAATCACCTGTTCTGCCGTCCTTAAGCCAGGTCTTGCAATCCTTTGTGATACCGTTCTGTCTTAAGCACTCACCAAAGTCAATGCCTACAACCTGACTCTTATCGGGATACTCGCCTCGCTCGCTTCTTGCTCGCATTTCGTCGTAAGCGTCGAAGATATCCTGCTCGTGAGCACCGTCAAATACAGGAGTCATAACCTTAATGCCGAGAGCCTTTGCAGCATAGCCAAGGTGAACCTCAAGCACCTGACCGATGTTCATACGGGAAGGAACGCCCAGAGGGTTAAGAACAATGTCAAGAGGAGTACCGTCGGGAAGGAAGGGCATATCCTCAACAGGAAGAATACGGGAAACAACACCCTTGTTACCGTGACGACCTGCCATCTTATCGCCCACACTGATTTTTCTCTTCTGAGCAAGGTAAACTCTTACTACCTTGTTAACGCCGGGCTTAAGCTCATCACGGCTGTCCTCACGGGTAAACACCTTAACGTCAACAACGATACCGCACTCGCCGTGGGGAACTCTGAGGGAAGTATCTCTTACCTCTCTTGCCTTCTCACCGAAGATTGCTCGAAGGAGTCTTTCCTCGGCAGTAAGCTCGGTTTCACCCTTGGGAGTAACCTTACCAACTAAGATGTCGTCTGCGTGAACCTCAGCACCGATGTGGATAATACCGTCCTCATCAAGGTCTTTGAGCATATCCTCACCAACATTGGGGATGTCACGGGTAATTTCCTCAGCACCAAGCTTTGTATCTCTGGCTTCGGTTTCGTACTCTTCAATATGAATAGATGTGTAAACATCATCTCTAACAATTTTTTCGGAAATAAGAACAGCGTCCTCGTAGTTATAACCTTCCCAGGTCATAAAGCCGATGAGAGCGTTCTTACCAAGGGAAATCTCGCCGTCCTTTGTAGCAGGGCCATCAGCAAGAACCTCGCCCTTTACAACTCTCTGGCCACGGGTAACAACAGGAATCTGGTTGATACAGGTACCCTGATTGGAGCGTAAGAACTTAATAACCTTGTAATCCTTAATAAGACCGGAGTCGTACTGAACACGGATGGTTTCAGCGTCAGCGCTCATAACTACGCCGTCTTCCTCAGCAAGAATACAAACGCCTGAGTCTGTACCTGCCTTGTACTCCATACCTGTGCCGACAAAGGGGCTCTGGGTAACCATAAGGGGAACAGCCTGACGCTGCATGTTAGCACCCATAAGAGCTCGGTTTGCGTCGTCGTTCTCAAGGAAGGGAATCATAGATGTAGCAACAGAGATAACCATTCTTGGTGAAACGTCCATATAGTCGAACTTCTTAACGTCAAGCTCAACGAACTCATCTCTGTGACGGCCAACAGCACGGGCTGTTGTGAAGTGACCCTCATCATCAAGAGGAGTATTAGCCTGAGCTACATAGAACTCATCCTCCTGATCAGCTGTCATATATACAACCTCGTCAGTAACTCTGCCTGCCTGCTTGTCGATTTTTCTGTAAGCGGCCTCAATAAAACCGTACTCGTTAATCTGAGAGAAAGTAGCAAGGTAAGAGATAAGACCGATGTTAGGACCTTCAGGAGTTTCGATAGGACACATTCTGCCGTAGTGGCTGTAGTGAACGTCTCGAACCTCGAAGCCTGCACGATCTCTGGAGAGACCGCCGGGACCAAGAGCAGAAAGTCTTCTCTTATGAGTAAGCTCTGCAAGGGGGTTTGTCTGGTCCATAAACTGAGAAAGAGGGGATGAACCGAAGAACTCCTTGATAGCAGCAGTTACGGGTCTGATATTTATAAGTGTGTTGGGAGCAAGTGACTCAACATCCTGTGCCTGAAGAGTCATTCTCTCGCGGATAACACGCTCAAGACGGCTAAAGCCTATTCTGAACTGGTTCTGTAAAAGCTCGCCTACGCAACGGATACGACGGTTACCAAGGTGGTCGATGTCATCTGTTGTGCCAACGTGCTCTGCAAGGTTGTTCATATAGTTGATGGAAGCAAAGATATCGTCCAAGATAATGTGATTGGGCACAAGCTCTGCTGCTCTTGCCTTAATCATTTCCTTAAGCTCTGCCTCGTTCTCGGCTGCGTCTAAAATCTCGCAAAGTACAGGGAAGTAAACCTTCTCCTTGATACCGCACTCAGCGTCTGCGTCAAAGTTAACATAGCAAGCGATGTCTACCATATTGTTGGAGATAATCTTAATCTCCTTACCCTCAACAGAAACAAAAGCCTCTCTTACACCTGCGTTTTCAATTACCATAGCCTTTGCTCTGGAAACTGTTTCGCCACGGTTTGCGAGCACTTCGCCTGTTCTGGGGTCAGCAATGGGAGCTGAGAGCACCTGATTTGCAAGTCTTTGAGAAATACCAAGCTTTTTGTTATACTTGTAACGGCCGACTCTGGACATATCGTAACGTCTGGGGTCGAAGAAAAGGCCGTTTAAATGTGCCTGAGCACTTTCAACTGTGGGAGGCTCGGAAGGTCTTAATTTGCGGTAAACCTCGATTAAGCCTGTTTCCACGCTGTCGGTGGTGTCCTTCTCAAGAGTTGCCTTGATACGGTCATCTTCACCGAAATATTCTAAAATCTCGGCATTTGTGCCAAGACCTAATGCACGCAAAAATACTGTAATGGGAATCTTGCGGTTTTTATCAATACGAACATAGAAAACATTGTTTACGTCGTTTTCATATTCAAGCCAGGCACCACGGTTAGGAATAACTGTGGAAGAGAAAAGCTCAAAGCCTGTCTTGTCGTGGTCCATCTTGTAGTAAACACCGGGAGAACGAACAAGCTGAGAAACAATAACTCTCTCTGCACCGTTGATAACAAAAGTACCGCTGTCTGTCATAAGGGGGAAATCACCCATAAAGACGTTGGATTCTTTGATTTCGCCTGTTTCTTTATTCAGGAGTCGTGCTGTAACTCTCAGTGCTGCGGAATAAGTTGCGTCCCTTTCCTTGCACTCGATTACACTGTAATTGGGATGGTCTACGTCCAGAGTGTAGTCGATAAAATCGAGAATAAGGTTACCTGAGTAATCTGTAATCTCCGATACATCTCTGAATACCTCTTTCAGTCCCTCGTCGAGGAACCACTGGTAAGACTTCTTCTGAACTTCGATGAGGTTAGGCATCTGGATAACTTCATCAATATTAGCGAAGCTTACTCTCTCGCTGTTGCCGAGCTTAACGGGCTTAGCGTTAATCATTAGGCATATCACTCCTTTTTGAAATTCTAAGTTGCTCCACCGCAAAAGGGGCAACCAAAGGTAAAAGTGCGGTAACAAAAAACTTCCATAAATTTACCACTTGACAAGCGGAGATTTATGTGATATATTTCTCAGTTCACGATTTTGTGAAATCTGAAAAGGGGTAAATCCCCCCATAATGTTACATCATAGCATTATAGGAGAAAAAACCTGCAAAGTCAAGGGTTTTTTCTCATTTTTTCTGAAATTTTTTGTCTTTAATTCTAATACGCAATCATTTTTTAAAATCACTTGTTCTCAGTAATTCAAGAAACACCCGACGCAGTGTATTGTTTTTGGCTCGCTTTTCCCATTCCCTGCCACTTTTTGTGGTGTCAACTTCTGACACACCCTCAATATATAGTGCCCCCAGGGCAATATTTGCGTAGCAAATACTTCATAATACTTTACTTCATACACATTTTGTGTACTTCATATTCCCCTAAGGAATACTTCATTTAAAAAGGGTTAATGAAATATCGCCCTTGTCCATATGAAATACACCCGTGTATTAAGTATTGCAACGCAATATAAAGTATTTTCCGTCGGAAAATATATTTCCCCTGAACCAACCCCACACATAAATCGTATATATAGTGAAAGCTTTCAGAAAGGAGGTTTTGCCGTGAACAAAATCTCAGAATACATAAACCTTTACGGCAGGGACTTAAGCAGACTCTGCACCTCTCTCACAAACACCCGAGATGACGCACAGGACCTTTACCAAGCCACTTGGGAAAAAGCAATCCGCAAAATTTCAAAATACGATAGCTCAAAGCCTTTTGATAAATGGCTCTTTGCAATCTGCGTCAACACCTTCAAGGATATGGTAAAATCCCCTTTTCGCAGAAAAATCCTGCAATTTGACAAAACCGAGGAGCTGGAGCGTACACTTAACTCCATCTCAGACACCGAAATCTCCCGTGACGAATTTTTAAGCCTGCACTGTGCTATCAAAAAGCTGACCGTAGAAAAACGTCAGGTACTTGCCCTTTACTACTTCAAGGACTATTCCTTAAAGGAAGTAGCCCGGATTTTAAATATCCCCGAGGGCACGGTAAAATCACGCCTCAGCAGTGCAAGGCTGGACTTAAGAAAGGAGCTTGAAAATGAGTAACCTCAGCGACGAAAAACTCGACAAAATGCTTATAGCTTACTGCACCAGAGAAGAAGACACCTTTACCTATAAAAAACCGAAAAAATTCAGGCACACTGCCCTTATCGCCGCCTGTCTTGTCCTTGTGATGTTGGCAGGAATCATCTTTGTCCCTGCAATCTTTGGCGACAGAGAGGTGGACTTTATCATCGTTGCCAACGCACAGCCTCTCAGTGAAGGCGGCTTTGCCTCGGCTGACGAAATCACCCCCGACTTTTTTGTGGACATTGAAAACACCTGCGGCAATTTAGTGTCCTTTGACCTTGACGAGGTGCTTTATGAGGACGCAAAGCCTTACAATTACGTTCAGAAATACGCCTTTCTCTCCCTTGTGACCAACCTGAACATCAACGTTAAAGGCGAAGACATCAAAACCGTCACCTACAAATTCAGCAAGGGTGCTTTCTGCCCCACCAATTACTCAGCTTACGGAGGCGACCCCGATATTGAAGAAAAAGTTTACAGAACAATCTTCTTTGGCTACGATTTGGCGAGGACAGAATTTACCTACGACTACGAAAAAATGCCTCTGATTCTTCTGGGCTACTCCCCTGTTTATACAGAAGGTGCAACCTATGAGGGAGAAACCCTTTACTTTTCCTCTCCTCTTGAAGTAGCACAAAGTCACCACGGCTTCGGTTGCACCGAAAGCTATGTTTACTCCACAAATGAGCAGGAGCTTATAGAAGAATACGGCTGGGCAAGAGTAACAAACCACGGAGTCCATTGCTCCGCTCCATCGGTAGTTACCGAAGAAGAAAAAGCAGTATTAAGAGAATACGCCAAGGCTGACGATATGATTGGCTTTTTCAATTACCAGAACCTGATTTTCAAACGCCTTATCGACGGCACAACAATTGACATAACCGTCACTAACAAATGGGGCAACTCCGCCACAAAAACCCTTGAGCTTATTTATACCCCCAAGGAAGTAACCGACGTGGAGTTTTACACTGACCGCCAGATTGACACCCTATCCAACGGCACAATCAGTGCCAGGTTAACGGGTTAACCGCAGGTTAGCCACCTGAGGGCAGTTCCGCCTTTTGAAAGGTTTGATGTAACTTTAAACTTTCATCAACGGCGGGGTTAAAAGTAAAACTGTCCGTAAGGACAATACCACTACCGTTTGCCACGGTGGGCAATTCCGCCTTTTGAAAGGTTTGATGTAACTTTAAACTTTCATCGACGGCGGGATTAAAAGTAAAACTGTCCGTAAGGACAATACCACTACCGTTTGCCACGGTGGGGCAATTCCGCCTTTTGAAGGGTTTGATGTAACTTTAAACTTTCATCAACGGCGGGGTTAAACGCAAAAACTGTCCGAAGGACAATACCACTGCGTAGCAATACCACTGCGAAGCAATACCACTCGGCAACGCCGAATAACACTAAAACAAAAACCTCGCCGCAAATCAACACGGCGAGGTTTTTTAACGAAAAATAAATTATGAATACTGAATAATGAACAATTTTGATGGCAAGGTTCACGTGCGATTATAAAACCCTTCCTCCGAGAGGAAAGGGGACCGCTTTAGCGGTGGAAGGAGCCTGCGAAGGTTACAGGGAAGATGAAGGAGAAAGGTTCGCACTCTCCCTCAGTCAACCTACGGTTGCCAGCTCCCTCTCGGAGGGAGCTTTTGCTACAATAACCTCCATCAAACAATAAATTACAGGCTCATCAGTGTTCCCATAAAAACAGGCAGGTTATTCTCCATATCCATAATCATATACACAAAGGGTCTGTCTAAGTTTACTTCTTTCACATCCTGAGGTGCACCTGCTCCGTAAACGGTAACAGCAGTAGCGGCACCTGCTTTTGTGCCTTGCTCGGTAACAGAGATTTTTGTACTGTGAGCCACATCCCCGATGTAGATGTTGCCACCCTCAACCTTGCCCAGAGAAGAAAAATCCGCCTCTGAGCTGTCAAAAGCCGCAGAAAGTCCCATATCCTCAAGAGCAGAATTTAAACTCAGGCTGGTGTCGCTTTCAAACTTGGGCATTTTGGCGTGTACCGAAACCTCCTGCACATTGCTGAAAATTTCACCGAGCTTTTCACCGTTAAGAGAAGCAACATAATCCTTCACGCTCACACCCTCATCAGGAAGAAGTGTCGCAAAGGCAAAGTCACCACCCTCGTAGTATTTGAGAAAGCCCTTGGCGTCGGTATCTTCAAGGTAATAGCTCTCGGTGCTGAAGAGAAACTCTGTGCTCTGAGTCACGTTTTTCTCCGTAATAAACTCATCCTCTTTGACACTTTTCTCTGTGTAAGGGGTCATCCACTCAGCCTCAAAAAGCAAGGCATTCACAAGGCACACCACGGCTCTCTTGTCAAGGTCGCTGATAACCTGCTCCACAAGCCCGTCTGTGTTTTCCTTTACCCAAGCGTTTATATCCCTCACGGTTTTCGAGCTGAAAGGAGTCTTAAAAATCTCAGCCTCGTGAAAATCACTGTTTCTTTGCAGAAAATCGTCATAAACAGTTAACCCCTCGGTGTCGTTAAGCCAAAGTGAATTTGCCACAGAAAGCTGGGGGTTTTCTGCAAGGTAATTAAGAGCAAGATTTCTCAGCTCTTCCTTATTCATACCAAGAACCTCTTCAAGTTCCCTTAGGGTTTCACCCTCTGCTCCCTCTGTAACCATCGCCAGTGCAAGAGCTACGGACAAGGGAGAGAGCAGACAGTTTTCCTTTCCGTCAAAGGAATTTTTCAGAAGCTCCAAAGAAAAATCCATATAGCTTTCCGATTTAACGGGAGCGTCCAAAATCTGAATTTCCTTACGGGAAAACTCACCGCTTAAATCCTGTACTTCTCCTGTGCACCCCGAAAGTGCAAGAGAAAGAACAAGGGTTAATACTAAAAAAACCGCTGTAATTTTAATTTTCATATATACCTCCTGATACAATCTCTTTATTCAAAAAGCCAAATCCGCTCGGCGGTGTAAGCTGTTTCGTCAATAGATTTTTGAGCGGACTTATAGTAGCTTACTTCAACCATTGTTCCTACGGGGAAATCATCCTCGGTAGGTGCTAAGCTTATGGTGGTTGTACCCCATTTTTCATAGCTTTCTGTACGGGTGTTTTCGGTAAACTCTACAACCGCAGTATGGTTTGTGTAATAAAATACCTGCTGTCCGTTTTCTCCGCTAAGTGTGCCTGTAAAGCCCTTATCGTTCCACTTATCAATTCTTACCAGCACAGTCTGAGGCATACTTAAATCGCTTATAGATGAAATCCACATTTCAGATTTACCCAAATACTTAGGAGCATTATAGTCATTTACAAGCACCTCTACCCTGCTTCCCTCAGGAAAATCATCTTCGGTAGGAATGCGGTTTTCAAACTTTCCGCCCTGCTTCTTTACACGGATATTTTCGTCAAACTTAACTGTAAGCTCTTTGTCAAAAGGCAATTCGCCCGAGCCGCCCTCTGAACCTTTAATTATGCCTGTAAATTCATTCTTACCCCATTTTGTAATCTCTACGTAATAAGTTGCTATTAAAAAACCGTTGGGCCCTCTTTCTACCGGTACGTTCTTTATGTTGTGTATCTCTATTGCTCTTATAACCTTATGGGCTTTGCTGTTAAAAAAGCTGTTTCGCACCTTGCTGAATACCACATACAACTTATTACCCACGGGAAACACCTTTTCGGTAGGACTGCCTTGTTCAAAAAAAGAATCCCCTACCCCATTCCAAGAGTAGTTCTGTGCATATATTATATTTTTATCAAACTTAACCTTGACCTTCATACCATTGGTTAATTCTTCATTTCCGCTTTCAAGCACCAACGCATAAAAACAGTTTCTTTTCCATTCTGTTATCTCAAGATACACCGCATATTCAGACGAGGTCATTGACATTGACCCTGCCACAGAGCCAAAGGTTCCTCCGTATTTAAATTCGTCAACAGGCTTAGTTTCTCCCTTTGTGCCTGCCCAAGCGCTGTTATTTTCGCCCTTGCCACCTCTGAGAGGCAAATCAAAGCTCTGCACTGTGCCAAAAACCGCCACTAAAGCTATACACAGGCAAGCCGCAGCAGATAGAGTCCTCAGCCACAAAGCCTTGTGGTTTTTCTTTCTTTTTCTTAAGGCGTCTGTTTCCTCAATGATATCGTCATCAATAAAAGAGAGAGCCTCGCTTAATTTTTCAGCAGTCAACAATAAAACCCTCCTTCAGAAGATATTCTCTCAGCCTGAGCCTTGTGCGGTACAGAGTGGTCTTTGCCTTGCTCTCACTTACGCCCACATATTTTGCAACCTCTTTAAGAGAGTCACAGAAGTAGTACCGACCCACAAAAAGAGCCCGAGCCTCCTTATTCAAGCTTCGCAAAAACTTATTTATGGCACAGACAAGCTCCTTGTTTTCCATATTCTCTTCCACGCTTTCTTTAGAGTCAAGACACTCCTCAAGCTCCGAAACCGAGAGGGCAAAATTTGAATCAATCCGCTTTTTGCTTGTCCTTTTGCGAAAAATATCAATGGAAATCCTGCGGGTGAGCTTAGAAAGATATGTAGAGAGCACCACCGGTCTGTGAGGCGGAATAGAGTTCCACGCAGAAAGATAGGTATCGTTGACGCTTTCTTCACTATCGGAAATGTCCGAGAGAATAGAATAAGCAATCTTAAAGAGATATCTGCCGTACTTACTCTCTGTTTCCTTTAAAGCCAGCTCATCTCTGTTAAAATAAAGCTCAACAATTTTTTCGTCCTGCACAAAACCACCTCTTTCTGCCCTCTGCTATATATCTCGTAAAAAATAAAATATGGTTTCACCTTTTAAAAATATTTTACCACACTCTTTAAAAATAAAAAAGAGAAGACTCCAACCGAAATCTTCTCTTAAAAAAAGTCAATCAATGTAATAACTTAATAATATTCCGCCTCATAAAAGTAGAGCTTGTCGCAAATCTTCTCTGACTCATACCTGTCACCTTGCTCTAATGCGTTGTAATCATTAAAAGGCGAATAAAAGAATCCGCAATAGTAGGAGTAGCCTGCCGCCAGACCTTTGCCGCCGCAATAAAAATCTACATAATTGTCGTCTGCGTAAACTTTTTTCACAATTTTGTAGCCCTCAAACTGAGAAAAATCGCCCTTTTCCTCGCACTCTCTCAGTTTATCGATATTTTCCTCTACAAACTTTATAATCTCCTCTTTGGGCACACTGTCATCAGAATTAAGTATTGACCCAAGAAACACCACACTTGCCACAAATTCTTCTGCCGATTCGCAAGCCGAAAAAGAGAAAAGCACCAGCAATACCAACAAAACGGCAACTGCTTTTTTCATCCCTTTCATTCCTTTCACTCCTTGCCCATACACTTTGCATAAAAAGAAGAAAGGATTTTTGACGCTACACACAAAACTAAAGCTACAAAAGCACCAATTCCCGGATAAAGAAAGTTTTCACCAAAATTACCATAATGAATCACTGCCCAAGCAAAGCCACACAGGGAAAACATGAAATTAAACAAAGAAGAAAACCACGAAAAAACCTTTGTGTTTTTATAAAATCTTACGAAATACCAGTTTGCAAGGGACACCATAAAAGCCGTGGCAGGAACAATAAGCATATATGCCCAGTTGCCGTTTGAAGAGCCCAAGGGAGTAACAGACTCAAAGGTAACTCCAAGAATAATAAGGGCAAAGGACACAAACAACGCCACAGACTGAATCAAGGACGCCTTAAACTGCTCTATCCTGCTGATTTTTTCAGGCACAGAGATAGACACCTCTTCACAAAAATCCTTGCCCTTCATATTCTCCAGTGCCTTACTGCAAGACTTGCAGTTTTTCAGGTGGCTCTCAATAAGCTCTGCACTTTCAGCACTGCAACAATCGTCAAGATACAAAGGGAGCAAATCCAAAACAACATTACAATCCATAAATCTTACCTCATTTCTTCTGCTAATTTAAGCTTTGCACGGTAGAATGTAACCCTCGCCCAGCTTTCGCTTTTGCCGAAGAGTGTGCTGATGTCTTTAAAAGAAAGTCCTGCAAAAACCGACAGCATAAACACTTCCTTGTAAGGCTCAGCCAAAGTATGCAGGGCTCTCAACGCCTTTTGAGAAAGCTCCTTTTCCTCGAAGCTTTTCTCCACATCAAAGCCTTCGTCCGCAAGGTCTGCCTCTTCGAAAGAGGCGGTTTTCTTCTCTCTGTTTATATGGGCAAAATATGTATTCTTGGCAATACTGCACAGCCACAGAGAAACCTTCTCTTCTTTTTTCAGAGAAGCAAGATTTATATACGCCCTGTAAAAGGTTTCCTGAGTAAGCTCCTCGGCAAGAAAACTGTCCTTGCACATTTTCAGCAAAAACCTGTAAACAAGCCCTCGGTTTTCTTCAAAAACCCTCTCAAAATCAGCCACATTCTCACCGCCTTTCGTATATAAGACAAGAAACAAGCCAAAACGTTACAAATAAATTATACAATTTTTTTACTATCTTTCAACACAAATAAAGTGACAAACTCAAAAGAATGTGCTATTCTTATTTATATATGAAAGGGAGGTTTTACAATGGCTAAAAAAGATACCGCACAGTATGTATGGAAAGACAGAAAACGCACAATTTTCGGCTTGCCCTTAAGCTTTACCATCTATAAGCTTACTGAGGAAAAGCTTTTTGTGGAAACAGGCTTTCTTTCCAAAAAGGAAGAAGAGGTAAGGCTTTACCGCATTATGGACCTTACTTTAAACCGTCCTCTGGGCCAGAGGATTTTCGGTCTGGGCACAATTCACTGTTGCACCGCCGACAAGTCTACCCCTGAGTTTGACATCAAGAAAATCAAAAATTCCAGAGATGTCAAAAATCTACTTTCCGATATGGTAGAAAAAGAGCGTCAGGCAAAAAGAGTTTCCAGCCGTGAATTTATGGACGACGACTTTGAGCACGACGAGTTATAAAAATAAAAAAGAAAAAACAAAACAACACAAGACAAAAACAAGCGACAGTTTCTCATTGAACTGTCGCTTGCTTGTTTAACTGAAATAAATAGTCGTTATAGGTGTAAAAATCCTCGCTCTGGTGGCAGAAAGCTTCGCAGATGTGTGTATATTTCCGCAGGCGGTTGAGGATTTTTTCCTCTTCTTCGGAAAACAGGTTTATCATATCTTCCTTTGAGTTGATTTCGCAGTCCTTTGTGCAGTAAACTCTTCCCGGTTCGTTTCCAAAGGGACAAAGATTTCCGTGACGGCACACAAGACACCCCTTAAGCCTCACACCCTCAGGGAGATTTTTCTGCAAATGGGCAAAGGCGTCTATCCACAGATAGTCGTTTCCTTTTCCCCGATAAAGCTGAGATTCAAATTCCAGAGTAATGCTCACAGCAGGATAATTCTGCTTTCTCAGCACCTCGGAACAACTAACCTCGCCGTTGTAATTAAGGCTCAGCTCAGCCCTTTTCTCTCCCTGTTTTGTTTCAAGAATTACGGTTTCTTTAAAAACCTTATGAAGCTCATACCACGCAGGCTTTAAGAAATTATCCCACTGCACACTCACCTCGTCAAAGGTAAAAAAGGAAGTAAAAAACGGGTCTTCTCCAAATGCGTCAAGATAATAGAGGTTATCTTCAAAAACATCCAAACTATAAACCGTCAGACCGTTTTCCTTAAGCTCACTCAAAAACATTTCAATAGCTTTTTCGCCCTCAATAATTTCGTGCTTTGAAGCAACAACACCGCCATCTTCTCTTTTTTCGTACTCTGCAACCCTCTTTATGGATTTAAGACAGAAATTTCTGAAAGTAATCAAGGCTTTCTCAATTTCCATATCCTCATCCTCAGGATTTTGAGGAGCATTTTTGCTGACATTCAAATGCCTTGCAGAAATAACCAGCTCCTTATTTTCAAAGCTTTCAAAATCAAGCTCACTGTCGTGAAAAATAAAGTCGAACAGTTTGTTTACAGATGTATATTTCATTTTATTCTCCGCTTTTGTTATACAATTTCTTTTAATTCACAGAGCAACTCAGGTAAATCCGAATTTACAGTTTCATAAACCACCGACAAATCTACCCTGCCGTAATCGTGAACAATCCTGTTACGCATACCTTTCATAGCACGCCACGAAATTGCCCCGTAATAAGATTTGAAATCCTCAGAAAGCTTATCGGAGTTTTCTGCAATCTGAATCAGTCTGAACATAACCGAATCAACAAGTATTTCATTCTTTTCAAGCTCTGCCTGACTCAGCCCTTTTGTATGTTTTAAAACAAATTCTATATCTGTGATAATCTTATTCAGATAATAAGCATTATCCTTTTTATTATCCATAAATTTTCACCCCGTCCTTTAAAATTTCATTTATTAAATCGATATTTTCATTCAGCTGTTGAACATTTAATAAATCAACCTTTTTCTGCAACGCTTCACGCAAGGCTTCTGCAAGCTCAAAAAACCTCATACCCGAAATACTTGTAGAAATCAACAGGTCAACATCGCTTTTTGCGTGAGCCTTGCCCTTGGCATAAGACCCAAAAAGATAGCAGTAATCCACCTTAAAATCAGCGAAAACCGCTCTGCAAGCTTCTTTGATTTTCTCCAATGTCAAAATACCGTTTTCTTCATCAACAAAGCCGTATTTCATCAACTTAGTCATCATAAATTCATACTTTATAGAGTCTGATTTGCTTGGGTCTGTTTCGTAATTCTGGTAAGTTCTCAGGGGAATTTCCAAATATTCTGCACACTGAGCCTGTGTCAGTTTCTTTTTCTTTCGCAATTCTTTCAGGGTCATTTTTCATCACCTCTGCTAAGATTATAACATCAAAAGCACAAATACGCAAGCAAAATACGCAACTTTTGCGTATTATCCGAAAACATTTTACGCAATTTTTGCGTATTATCAAAAGCTAAAACACGCAAAAACTTTAGTTTGCTAAAACTCAATTTTCTCGGGAAAGGCAACTTTTCTCATTATCCCCCACATTTTATCAATGTAAGAAAGGGTGTAATAATTCTCGTAATAATGATAGTAAAAAGCACCCTTGAGGGTCATTTTGTACTCCCCTTTGTCCTTCTCATAGGTGACAAAGCCCAGCTTTCTCGCAAGCCTCAGCTCCTTGCCGTACATTTTCTTAAGAGGCACCTTGAAAAACTTTTCAAAATCCCTCTCCTGCACCTTTGTGGTGTAGGCAGTCCAGAAAAGCCAGTAAATCATCCTCTGCCTCTCGCTAAAGCGGATGGTCAAGGACGTGGGCAGGGTTTTGCTTTCTATACGCTTTATGTACTCCTCAACGGAGAAAGTATTGATTTTGAACTGATTTCTCAGAAGTGTGGTGGCCGACGCACCAAAGCCCAAGAAATTCTCCCTTGTCATAGAAGAATACTTCGCACCCTTTTCCTTGGAAAAGGTCCAGATAGAATCCCTCTCGTAGCCTTTTTCATAGCAATAAAGGGTGATATCGTCCAGAAGCTTTCTCTTCTCCTTTTTCTTCATAGCCCTGACCTTGCTTTTGGTAAAGGTGAAATCTATAAAAGGATAAACGGCAATGTGATTTGCCCCGACCAAAAAAGCGGTGTCGATGTCAGACTTCAAATCCTCAAAGGTCTGGTTTGGTAAAGCGAAGATAAAATCCATTGAAACCGTTTCAAAGGGCACTGCCTCAAGGGCTTTTTTCAGAGCAAGGGTGTCCACGGCTTTTCTGCCCAGAATGTTCTGAAATTTTTCCTGAAAGGACTGGATACCGATACTGATTTTGGTAACCCCTGCTTTTTTAAGCTTTAAAAGAATCTCGGCAGTTACGTTTGAGGGGTGAAGCTCCAGACCCACTCCCTGAGAAATCTCAAAGTACTCCTCAAGAGCCTGGATAATCTCGCCGATTCTCTCAACAGCAAGGGCAGGTGTGCCGCCTCCGAAGTAAAGGCTGGTGACCCTTTTCTTTTCCGACAAGTTCTTTTCCGACAGATTCTTTCCCACCAAATGGATTTCCTGCAAAAGATAATCAATATATCTGTCCAGAAGCTCCTTATCATACAGAATTTTGCAATAAGGGCAGAAGCTGCAAATGCTTTTGCAAAAAGGAATGTGAACGTAAAGCCCAAGATTTTCAGCATTTTCAAAGGGCAACACCGAGTCATATTCATTTGTAAAAGTAAAGGGCTTAACAGACCTTGTCAGCCACATTCTGGTTAAATTTGTAATTAAACTCATAGCTCAGACCCAATCAGATATACTTTAAATAAGTTCTCAGCATTTCAAAGATAATTTTCACATTACCCCTGAAAAGCAGGGTGTATTCCGCCACAAAAAAGTAACCGCACTCATTGCAAAGGCCTTCAACCTCGATACATCTGCCGCAGGTGGAAATTTTGCCATTTTCAATAACCACGCACTGGTGACAAGGCGTTGGAAAACTATTGTTAATAAGGTGCTTGAAGGCACTTTTTAAGTTAAAAACAGGGGCACCTTCCTTCATCATCTGAGAAATCACTCGGCAACAATCCGCCTTTTCCTCTTTGCTTAAGGCAAGCTCCCTTGTGTCGGGATAAGGAGTGTGAAAATTAAAGGAAACCGCCCTGATATTCTTTGTGTCACGGGCAGTAAAGCAAACGTCTTTGACGGTGTCCTTGTTAATCTGATTTATGGCCATATAAAGGCAGATATTATCAGCCGTGGCGTTTTTTATGTTTTCTATAATTGTATCGTAGCAGTTGCCACGGATAGCGTTATGACGCTCTCTGTCGCCGTCAAGGCTTAAGAGAATCAGGTCAGCCTCAGGCAAATCAATGGGATAGGTTCCGTTTGTGACAGTGTTCACAATGAGAAAGCCCATTTCTTTAGCCTCAACCACCAAATCTCTGAGGGTGATGTCGCCATCTCTCCACAGAAAGGTTTCGCCGCCGCAGAAAAAGAGAATCCGCACACCCATATCGTAAAGAGTCTGCATTTCCCTTTTAATCTGTGAATAAGGATGTACCACAGCGGTAATATTATTTACGGAGCAGTGCTTGCACTTAAGGTTGCACTTGTCAGTAAGAATAACTGTGCCGAGAATGGGCTTTTTCCGGCGGAATAAAACCGTCTTCACCCCAAACCCTGCAAAATATAAAAACGAAGAAAGCTTCACAAAATCACCTGACCTTTTATCCTTGTAAAAAATATAATCTTTAACACAATTATATCACAGATAATAGCCCTGTTCAATAAATATGTCGATTAAAGGCGAAAGCTTTTTCTCAAAAATTATCCCATAAGCCTTGACAAACCATTTCTTATGTGATAAAATAGTTTACGTTCCTCAAGGGACACAATTTTATATCGCGGAGTAGAGCAGCCTGGTTAGCTCGTCGGGCTCATAACCCGGAGGTCGTTGGTTCAAATCCTTCCTCCGCAACCAAAAAAGACGGTTTTTCAAAACCGTCTTTTCTTTTGCCAATTTTTCTTAAAACGCCTGAAAACTGCTTAGATATGCGGTTTTCAGAGCAAGGCAAAAACAAGTTGAGAAAAGTAGAGTTAAAATAAATACAGTTAAATCGCAGTCAAAATTGCTGTCAATTTTGCAGTCAGTAACTTTTAGAAACGCTGTAATCATCGCATTTGTTATTAAATTAAGTATTTTAAACGCAGTCAATTTACAAAAATAGTCTAAAAACCACTGAATCGTAATTCTGATTAATAAAACACAAATCACATTTCGGAGGTAAAGACTATGTCAACAACAAATATTACTTACACACGACAGGGCAACTATCTTCTCCCTGATTTAACACTTCCCGAACAAAAAAATTTAGCAATCGGTGTTTTCGGTCAGCGACATAAAAATTATTTGCTCAATCACCACAAAATCAGATACTATAATTTACTGGCAAGCTGTAAGCTTGCAGAATATTTATCCGACATTGATAACAGAGCTAACGATATGTTCGCTTCCCTCGTAAAACAAATAGCAGAAAACGAAAACATCACCGAACAACTAAAAGCAGAAAATCCAATATTTTGGATTCAGAGTATGAACAATATCCGTAACAGAGCAACCGAAATCGTAAACAACGAAATAATCTATACCTAAACGCAGAACGGCAAGGAGAATTTTTATCTTTCTCCTTGCCGTTTGCTGTTATGTGTATTTAATGTGTTTCTATAAATTGTGTGTGTAAGTCTGAATCAACTACTTTTCCATATATACAAAAGTTAACTCATGGTTTACAGCTTTTTCACAAATAATTCTGTATCCAAATTTCTGATACAAACGAATGTTATTCACGCTTCGGGTACTTGTGAACAGCTCGTATCTTCTATCGGGAAAATATTGCTCGATTTCAGACAGGAGCTTAGTACCATAGCCCTTGCCCCTGTAATCAGGATGAACCATAAGTTTACCTATAGATACTGTTTCATTATTTTCTTTTGCTCTGACAGAGCCTATAATAACATCGTCTTCATCAACCATTTTAAGAATAACTCCAACCTTATATTCATCTATCACTTCATTTAATGTTTGTCTCAGTGGTGGAATATCATTAGTGCCAAACAAAGCCGCCTCGCTTTGATATGAAAGATACTGAAGCGTTAGTATTTCCTGTAAATCATCAATCTGTGCTTTTTCTATTCTTACTTTAATATCTTTCACTTAAATTAGCCTTCTTTCATTAAATCCAATTAATCTGATTGTTATTATACCATTCACTCTTCATTTTGTCTATCGTTTAAAATGCCCGAGAACAGCATATTTCGAGAAATCGAGCCAAAAGGTATATTCACCCTAACCTTTTAATTTATCGTCTCAGAAACCGCTTAAACACTAAAGTTTTATATCTAACTTTGTCTACATATCTTCTAAATGTTTATATAGCATTTTATCGGCAATATTTATACATTTATCTTAAATAATATTATTGTTATTTTGCCGATAGTGTGGTATACTATATACATAGAAACTGTAAGGAGGTAGCTATGAAATACTTATCTGTGGCTGAAATAGCCGATAAATGGGGAATCTCTGAGCGTAGCGTAAGAAATTATTGTGCTCAGGGCAGAATTGCCAATGCTAAGCTTATCGGCAAGATTTGGAGCATACCTGAAAACGCACAAAAGCCTGAACGACTTAACAAAAAGAATTCTGCTCCGTCGCTTTTAAGTATTCTCCGTGAGCAAAAGAACGCAAAAACAAGCGGTGGAATATATCATAAAATTCAGATTGAGCTAACATACAACTCAAACCACATTGAGGGTAGCCGTCTGACCCACGACCAAACTCGCTATATATTTGAAACAAATACAATCGGTTTTGAAAATGAAGCTGTCAATGTGGATGACATCATCGAAACCTCTAACCATTTCCGTTGTATTGATATTGTTATCAAACAAGCTGGTGCTACTCTTAGCGAAAAATTCATCAAGCAACTGCACTCCACACTTAAAACCGGTACAAGCGACAGTCGCAAGGATTGGTTTGCTGTTGGCGAATATAAAAAGATTCCTAACGAGATTGGCGGATGTGACACTGCTCTTACAGAAGAAGTCGTTGATAAAATGAGAAAGCTCCTTGCCGATTACAACGCAAAAAGCAATATCACCTTTGATGATATTGTAGAATTTCATGTAGCTTTTGAACGCATACACCCATTCCAAGACGGTAATGGTCGTGTTGGTAGACTTATTCTTCTCAAAGAGTGCCTCAAGCACAACATCGTGCCGTTTATAATCGAAGATAACCTGAAGCTTTTCTATTATCGAGGTCTGAAAGAATGGCACAACGAGAAAGGCTATCTGATTGACACCTGTCTGACAGCTCAGGACAGATTCAAAGCTTATCTTGATTATTTCAGGATTGAATACTAAATGAGGAGGATGCAAATTTATGAGTATAGAAACAGCCGCAAATCGAAAATCCGCTTCAAGAGGATACCAATATTACTGTGATAACAAGGTTAAGTCAGTTACAAAAATTGACGACACTCACTATAGTGGTGAAGTATCAGGAAGTGGAAATACGCCTTACAGTGTAACAATAGACCTGGAACACCCAAAGCGTTCAAAGTGCA
>JAFTWB010000012.1 GCA_017465505.1 Clostridia bacterium
ATTGCATACTTTTCGCCTTAGACCAGCTAATAAAAACATTCATTTTCTATATTTCCCCTTCTGATTTCACATCCGCGTGTTGCTTAGACAATATGGAAACATCGTGTGCTTATAATCTTACAATAATAAATAGTTATTGTAAGATGAAATGTGTTTTGTGGATAAACAGGCAGATTGAAAGCGCCTACAAAAGTATAACCTTTTGTAGGCGCTTTTTAATTTTGATGAACAAGAAATCATTGTCCCAGATTTGTTTGTGTTGACAGAACTAATGTTCTATACTAAAATAAAATATAGAATGCGATTGAATGCATCATTTTTTGCTGATGTTTGTTAGTAAAATTAAGTGGGAGGTTATTATGGAATATTACGATATGAATATGCAAAAAATATTACCTGGAGATGTTTTGAAATTTGATAATGGAAATGAATATTTAGTATACTATTATGATAATCATTTTGTAATTCAAAGTATAAAAAAGTATTCATTATCTTTTAACTTAAACCAACTTGCTCCGACAGGAAGAGTTTCTGCTGCCGAAAAAATGTTTAATATATTCAATATCAGTTGATTTTTTGTCTGTCTGTGTGGTATAATGTGAAAAAAAGTCACACAAGGGGATGTTAAAATGATAGGAATAGATATTCAATTTAATATTATTTCGTATGCAGTGATTTCATCCAAATTTGAGACTAATAGTAATTTGTTAGATAGCTTTTTACCATTGGTTGAACATGCTTTGTTACTAACAGAAAATGACTATATAAAAGAAATAGAGATTAATGACAAATATGAAGAAATCTATGGCTATCGTATACATTCTGCTATTTTGTCGCAAATTTTAAAGATTTTACAGCAGCAAGGGAAAATTGAAAGATTAAAGCAAGAGACTATTCAAATCAACAAATTAAAGCTAAGTAGCTGTGACATAAATGATGAGTACAATAAGAATCTGAGATTTCTTGTGAGTGAAATCAGCCTTTTTTTGAAACGTCAAGGAGTAGATGCCTCAAAAAAAGAGATAGAAAACTCGATAATTTCATTTCTTAGAAAGAACGCAATGGATTTCAATTCGTTTATTAACTATAATTGCGATTTAGAGGATGCTAATAACGAAGAAAATCCTATATTTGAGCATTTAGTAGAGTTTTTACTTCAAGAGAGAAGAAATAATACCAATCATTACAAGTTTATAAAAGATGTGTATTTAGGTATTGTTTTATCAAGTATTATTATCTCAGGTGATGACACAGTAGCTGCTGTAAACAGCAAGTTTAAAAATATAAATGTTTTATTGGATAGTAACTACATTTTTAGATTGCTTGACCTGCAAACCAGCTTAGAATATCAAGCGGCTCAAGATACATATAAAGCTTTACTAGAATGCGATTGTAAATTCCATGTTTGTAGAGAAACATTGAAACAAATAGCCGACACTATTCATGCACTTACTACTAATGTTTCTTTTTCATCTAATAGCATTCTTAAAAAATATGGAGAAGATAAGTTTACCGGATTGGCAGCAGCGTGCATTAGGCGTGGGTTAACAGCAGCTAAATTAGAATCTATTATCGATGGTCTTGAGGAGACACTTATAAATGATTATAATGTCGAGTTTTTTGATGATGAAAGTTATAATACAGGCATGATTGATATCAATAGTGAAGATTTCAATCAGTTATCTAGAGTTAAAGAGCAAGCATCAGACTTTGGTATAGCACATGATTTGTTATTAATAAAGATTGTAAGTGAGTTAAGGCCTCGGTCAATGTATAAAGCTGAACAAGCAAATTGGTGGGTCTTAACGGATGATAACAAATTAACTCGTTGGAATTCATCAAGCAAAGGCTCGAGTGGCGTCCCTGAATGTATAACCGAATCACAATTAGCTACTGTTATGTGGATTTGTAATCCGAAAAAAGCAACTTTAGATGGATTGTTTAACACGGTTATTGCACTAAAGAGTCAAGGGCTTGTTGGCAATGCTGAATATGCAAAAATTTCAAGAATCATTGACGAGCAAAAAGACAGACTTAAAGATGATCAGCGAAGTTTTGAAAAGCTTTCTATGGTTTTTTCAAATAGGTTGTTAAACATAGATGAAGTGCTTGATAAAGATTCTGAGGAAGTAAATGCAGAGTTTGATCGGTTACTTTTAGATTCAGACAAAAAAGTACATGAAACAGAACAGTTATTAAAAGAAAAGGACAGATGTATCGCTGAACAAACAGAGAAATCTACGGAATTAATTACGCAGATAAATCATACAAAATCTTTATTGTCACAAAAGTCAGAAAAATATATTGAATCATTGAAGATAAGGATCGCAGATAAAAATCAGTTGTGCATGTCTAAGAAAGATGAATTAACTAAGGTTAAAAACAAACGAAAATCAGAAGTTAAAATTATTTCGGTGTTTTTGCGAATATTGTGTGTGGCTTTAGTTGTCGTCGTATTTCTTTTCTTGTTACCATTAATTAAAGCATTAGAAGCTTGGTATGCTTCTAATCAGTTTTTCGTATATATTGCGGCGGGAATTTTTGCAGTTGCTTCGTCTTTGCTGGGCTTCAAGAATGAAACAATAATTCAAGGGTTTGGTAACATCGCTGAAAAAATACTTGTGTTATTATTTAAGTGCAAGATGTTCAGAAATTTAGATGATGAAGCGAATGCATTAAAAAACGATTATAAAGAGTTGCTTGATGAGATTTCAAATTTACAAGATGAAATCGACAAAGAACTTAATCTTTGATATTTTATCAAGTAGCAATTTACAATAAGTTTTAGTGTGAATCAAACAAGCTCTCTCGATTAATTAACGGGAGAGCTTTTTGACTTCAAAAGTAAGATGTATAGATAGTTTTATTTATAAAAAAAGGAACTGTTTCTATAAATAAACAGTTCCTAATGGTGGGAACAACAGGGCTCGAACCTGTGACCCTCTGCTTGTAAGGCAGATGCTCTCCCAGCTGAGCTATGCTCCCATATATAAGGCAGAAACCTTGATGATTACTGCCTTTTTTGGTCGAGGCGACAGGACTTGAACCTGCGGCATCCTGGTCCCAAACCAGGCACTCTACCAAACTGAGCTACGCCTCGACATAATAAAAACTAAGTAAAAACCGTAACAGACGGAACAAATGTAACAGACAGAAAAAGTCTGTAATTGTGGTCAAAATTGTGGTCAAAACCAAAAATATTAAAATTCAAGGGGGTGAAAAATCCAGTGTTTATGCGGTTCTTCGGACAGGACCGTGAAAGCGGCACCATAATCCCAAAGCAAGCGCGCTACCAAACTGCGCCACGCCCCGAAATTTTCTGGGTTGTGCTGATTTTTAGTTGTGAAACCGATGGTTTTTGGAAAATACCATCAATTGTGGACTACATGTGGTCGTTTGTGCCTTTTCTCTGTTTGAGTTTCCTTTCGGAATGCCCGAAAGCCCGATGAATACAGGCTTTTTGAGAGAGGGGATTTTTCGCTTATAAACGATAGTCCCGTTCCCAAAGCAAGCGCGCTACCAAACTGCGCCACGCCCCGAGGGTGGGTTGGGTTTTGTTTTTATGTAACGTTGTTATTATACTGAAAGTCGGGGTAAATGTCAACTGTAAATTGGAGTTTTGGGGGTGGAGTGGAAAATTTATTGTTGACAAACTGAAAGCGGTGCTTTATAATAAAAAGGCAATATATTGCATATATTGGGGTGATGAGATGAAAAACATTGATGTGTTAAATATAATGGATGGAAAACACGCCCTGTTTGGTTTCTTTTTTGCTTTTAACAACAGGTTGCAAACGGCAGGCGATTCGTTTTACGAAGAAATAACCTGTAAGCAGTTTTTTCTGATGGCTTGTATGAGCCTTTTTCAAGATAGTGCACCCACAGCCAACGACCTGGCAAAGGTGATGGGGTGTTCAAGGCAGAATGTAAAGGAAATACTTACAAGTTTGGAGAAAAAGGGGTTTGTTGCCTTGAATCCCTGTGAAACGGATAAGCGAAAACGTATGGTCGTTTTAACTGAAAAAGCTGAAAAAACAGCCCTAAAGTACAGGGAAAAGGAAATTGAATTTCTGGAAAAGCTGTATGAAGGGGTAAGCGACGAAGAGATAAAAAGTGTTTATCACGTTTTATCAAAAATGGAAGATAACCTGAATTTATTTAATGAGGAGATAACACAATGAAAACAATTGTAATATATAATTCCCAGACGGGCTTTACAAAGCGTTACGCACAGTGGATTGCCGAGGAAACAAAGGCTCAGTGTGTGGAGCTTAAAGAAGCAAAGAAAATGGACTTAAGCGGATTTGATACCATAGTTTACGGCGGATGGGCAATGGCAGGCTCGGTTACAAAGGTGAAGTGGCTTATTAAAAATAAGGCTAAATGGCAGGGCAAGAAGCTGGTGGCTTTCTGCGTTGGTGCAAGCCCTGTTGAGAATCCTGAGATTGACGAGTTTCTCAAAAAAACTTCTGCTCAGGAGGATTTTAAGGGCATTAAACTTTTTTACTTACCCGGAGGGCTTGCTTATGAGAAGATGTCAGGTGCGTCAAAGACTATGATGAAGATGTTTGTTAAAATGCTCAATTCCAAAAAGGACAAAACAGAGGCGGATTTAATGCAGATTAAAATGCTTTCCTCTTCCTACGATATTTCCGACAAAAAGTATATTGAGCCTGTTGTCGAGTATCTGAACAGCTGAAAATTTAAGATTTGAACTTTAAGGAGATTACTATATGTTGACACACATCGGAACGCAGGTTATTGAAACGGAAAGACTTATTTTAAGAAGGTTCGAATTTTCTGACGTTGAATCAATGCTGAGAAACTGGATTGCCGACGAGAAAATCCAGTCCCTTTATTCTGAGCCTGTATATGAAACCGAAGAAGCCGTAAAGGAGCTTCTGACAAAGTATATCGGTTCTTATGAAAAAGAAGATTACTACCGCTGGGCGGTAATTGACAAAGAAACAAAAGAGTGTATAGGTCAGATTGCTTACTTTCTTGTAGACAGCAAAAACCATTTTGCGGAAATCGAGTATTGTATTGGCGGTGAGTTTCAGTGCAGAGGTTTTGCAACGGAAGCTACCAAGGCGGTTATGGATTTCGGGTTTAAGCGTATGAATCTGCACAAGGTGCAGATTTGCACCAAAACCATAAACGTTCCGTCCAAGAGGGTAATTGAAAAATGCGGTTTTATTTACGAGGGTACTTTAAGAGATTATTTCTATATGAACGGTGAGTATGTAGGCAGACTGTTTTTTTCTATTTTACGAAGTGAATACGATTGTAAATAAAAGCGTTGAGGGCTCGGGTTTTTCCCGAGCTTTTCTTGCATTATGGGGGTGTTGTGTTTATAATTGAAGTGCAAAGAATACTTAGGAGGGTGAAAAATGGAAATATGGGATGGTTTTCTTGCCGACGGAAGTTTGGCAGGCGTGGATTTAATAAGAGGGGAAGAGATTCCTCACGGGATTTATCATCTGGTTTGCGAGATTATTGTAAGGCACATTGATGGTGATTATCTCCTTATGCAGAGAGATTTTAATAAAGAGGGTTACCCGGGATATTTTGAAGCGACGGCAGGCGGCTCTGCCCTTAAGGGTGAGGATAAGCTTGCCTGTGCAAAGCGTGAGCTTTTGGAGGAAACGGGTATAGTCTGCGATGTTTTTGAAGAAATTGGCAGTTGTGCGTCTGAGAACACAATTTATTATAATTTTCTGTGCGTGACAGATTGGAATAAAAACGCAATAACACTGCAAGACGGAGAAACGGTATCGTATAAATGGATTTGCGAAAAGGATTTCATCGATTTTATAAATTCAGAGAAAATCATAGATGTTCAAAAAAAGCGGCTTTGTGATTTCTTTGTAAAAATGGGATATTTAAAATGATTTGGAGGGCAAAATGAAAACTCATTTTATGAATCTTTTTCCTTCGCCTTTTGAGGAAATCAGGTCGGGGAGAAAGAGCATTGAGCTCAGGCTTTATGACGAGAAACGTCAGAAAATTGAGGAGGGAGATTTAATCACCTTTGTAAATACAGAGAACGAGGCTCAAAGGATAAGTGCAAGGGTTGTTGCTATGCACGTTTTTGATTCTTTTAAGGAGCTTTATGAAAATCTGCCTCTTCTTAAATGCGGATACACAGAAGAGGATGTGGGCACTGCTTCTTATAAGGATATGAGTGCTTATTATTCTGAAGAAAAGCAGAAAAAGTATAAAGCTTTGGGCATAGAAATAGAGCTTGTTTAAGCTTTTGTCCCTAAAAATTGCATTTTATCCCAAATAAACGCCTTATGTGATGGTTTTGTGATAGAATTTCTTCGGTAAATCTCGAGAAGCCAAATAAAATACCGGAGAGTTTATATATGAAGAAAATTATTATCCGTGCTATGTCTTTGGCACTTGCAGCAGTAATGGCAATGGCAGTTTCCGTAGTGGCTGTTTCTGCCGCCAACACAAAGACTCTTACACTCAGCGTAACTACCTCAAATGACTTTATGGCAGGTACAAACGCAGAAATCCACGTTCAGTTTACAGACATAAGCGGCAAGAAGTCTCAGCTGTTCAACCTTGAATCCATTATCGGCAAAGAGGAAAAAGCTTTTGAGAGAGGCTGTACTGATATTGCAGTAATGCAGCTTCCTGCTGATTTCGGTACTATCAAGACCGTAACATTTACTTCCAAGCTTATTTTTGTTAACGATACAATCAGCTCAAATTACAGCGACTGGAAGTTAGAGAGCTTCCAGGTTGATTTCGACGGCAATACATATATTGCTGAAATGAATCAATGGTGTGATATCGGCGAAAGCATTTCTTACACATTCAACTACTAATTAAAAAGGTGAGAACCGTTTGGTTCTCACCTTTTTTAATGATGATGGTGGTGATGATGGCCGTGGCTATGTGAAGCAGGCTCAATGTGGCAGTGAGTGCTTTGGCAGATTTCGTCTTCTGCTTCAAGCTCAAGGGTAGAGTGAGCTATGCCGTGCTCTTTAAGCTCCTTACGGATTTTGTCTTTGATTTCCTTGCCTCTTAAGTTGGTGACAACGTGCATTGTGGCAAAGTTTACGTTGCCGTCCAGAGTTCGAAGGTGGATGTGGTGAACACCGCTGACCCCTTCGATTTCTTCAATATGAGCCTTGATTTCCTTTATGTCTATGTTTTTTGGTGTTTTCTCGAGGAAAATATCAAGGATTTCCTTAAGGTTTTTAAGGGTATTGAAAAGGATAAACACTGCAACGCCTATTGACATAATGGGGTCGATAAGGATAAAGCCTGTGAGCCTGATTACAATGCCGCCTGCCAGAACAACCACCCAGCCCAACACATCCTCTAGCATATGAAGGTTAACGGCTTTCTGGTTGAGAGAATCTCCACCGTGAGTAAAAATCGCCGCGGCAAGGTTTACGAAAAAGCCTGCAATTGCGAAAATTATCATTCCATTTACATTGATTTCAGAGGGGTTGATGATTTTCTTCACGGCGTTGAAAATCGTATAAGCAGAGCCCAGAGTCAGCACCAGTGTGGTAATAAGACTGCCCAGCAGAGAGTAGCGGATGTAGCCGTAGGTGTGGGTGGAGTCCGCTTGTTGGCGGCTCTTTTTTTCGAGAAAGTAAGAAGTACCAATGCTCAGGCTGTCGCCCAAATCGTGGACAGCGTCGGCGGCGATTGCCACGCTTCCTGTGAAGATTCCCCCTGCAAATTCAAAAATCCCAAAGCTTAAGTTAAGTATAAAGGCAAGTAAAATATTTTTCTGAGTTTTCATAATGTCCTCCTGTTGACTGTGGTTTTTCGGTGTGGTACAATAAATATGTTACCGAACACCTTGTATGGTTTCATTATATGCTTTTTTTATGAAAAGCTTAATAATCAAAACTTTTCAGATGTAAGATACCGAACAAATCTGAAATTTTGTACGGAGGAATTATGGACAGACGACAGAGAAAATCCCGGGAAGCAATCTTCAACGCTTTTGTGCGGCTTTTGACAAAGCGGGACTTTGCACGGATTACCGTTGCGGATATTATCGAAGAGGCGGATGTAGGCAGAACCACCTTTTACTCTCATTTTGAAACCAAGGAGTTTCTCCTTAAGGAGCTTTGTGGGGAGCTTTTCTGCCATATTTTCGACACAGAGAAAGATGAGCACTGCCACCGTCACATTTTTCGGTGTGAGGGTGATGATGGGGTTTTTCTTCATCTTTTCAAGCATATCGCTCACAACGACAACAACCTGCTTTCTCTCCTTTCTTCGGAGAATAACGAGATTTTCTTCGGCTATTTCAAGGAAAACCTGCTCACCCTTTCAAAGAGTCAGCTTGATTTGCTCAAGGGCAGAGAAGTGGAAAAGCTACCTGAAAATTTCAGGATAAATCACATTGCCTCTGTCTTTACAGAGGTGCTTAAGTGGTGGGTAGACACAGGGCTCAAGGAGTCCCCCGAAACCATTACCGGGTATTTTTATATGGCACTTTGATTTAATTTATTATCTGGAAAAGGATTTTTATGAGGACAAAAGGCTTTGATAAAGGACTTTTAATTTCAATATTGGCTCTGGCGTGGCCAACAATGCTTCAGGAGCTTTTGCAGACTGCGGTGCAGTACATCGACACCGCTATGGTGGGCTCTCTGGGTACTGCCGCCACTGCGGCGGTGGGTGCTACCACCACCATAAACTGGCTTGTTAACTCCACAATTTCTGCACTGGGCATAGGCTTTCTTGCTCTTATTTCTCAGGCATACGGAGCAGGAAATAAGGACCTTGCAAAACGTGCAGGTGCTCAGGCGGTGCTTCTTACGGTTATAAGCGGCGTGGCATTTACCGCTTTGTGTCTGGGGCTGAGCCCCGTTGTGCCTGTGCTTATGCAGGTTGACCCCGAAATACGAAATCTTTCGGCGGCTTACTTTTTCGTTTTGTATTCTCCTATGCTTTTTCGCAGTGCCATTATAATTTTCGGCACAATCCTAAGAGCAGCTGGAGATACCAAAACCCCAATGCTTGTGGGGCTTTTTGTAAATATTATCAACGTGATTTTAAACTTCCTGTTTATTTATCCCACAAGGTCAGTTGAGATTTTCGGCTTTGAGCTCACCTTTTTTGGCACAGGATGGGGAGCGGTAGGAGCAGGTGCGGCAAGTGCCATTGCCTTTGTTTTTGGCGGCATTGCCATAACGGTGAGGTTTTTCCGCCATAAGGAAATCAGCCCCAAGGGTCAGAGTTTTAAATTCGACCCGTCCATCCTTAAGCCCTGCTTTAAGGTGGCTTTGCCAAATGCCCTGCAACGCTTCGGCACCTGTCTGGGGTATGTTGCCTTTGCGGCAATGGTAAACTCTCTGGGCGAGGTAAGCACCGCCGCTCACACCATTGCAAACACCGTAGAGTCGGCTTTTTACATTCCCGGCTACGGTATGCAGGCGGCTGCTGCAACCCTTGCAGGCAACGCTCTGGGTGCAAAGGACAGACAAAAAATCAATGCCCTGTGCAAAATGCTTATTTTCATCGAAGTGGTATTGATGATAATTTCAGGAGGACTTCTCTTTATCTTTGCTCCAAAAATGATGACCCTTTTCTCCAAGGACGCATTGGTTATTGCTCTGGGCACAACTGTGCTGAGGATGGTAGCACTGAGCGAGCCTTTCTTCGGCGTTTCCATAATAGTTGAGGGTATGATGCAGGGTATGGGCAAAACCCTTATGCCCTTTGTGGCTAACATTGTGGGAATGTGGGGTATAAGGATTTTAGGCACCTTTATCTGCACCGGAGTTTTCGGCTACGGATTGGTGTCTGCCTGGGGATGTATGATTTTACATAACCTGCTATTGTTTGCTATGTTTGCAGTTTACCTTATTTCAGGCAGATATAATCCTTTGAATAAGAAACGCAAAAATAGCAATTGACTTATCTGTTGGACTGATATAATATTAAATCAAAGGCAGAAAGAAAATGAAAACATTCTGATGTTTGTAGAACCGTTAAGTTATAATTGAATGATAGGCTGTGCCTTTTCTGTCACAGCCTATCACCATAATAATTGCGAGGCAAGATTATGAAGCTTAAATATATTCATTTTCTATCAAAATCCAACATAAAAGGCAATAAAAATAGGAGCACAATAACCTTGCTTATTTGCTTGCTGGTGATTTCTGTTACAGTTATTTCTTGCTTTGCACTCACTACTGTCGAATCGGTAAATCTTTATGAAAAAGATTACAGATCACGGGCGTATTTTCTTACGGGGGCAGCTAAAGCCTTAACCGATGAAGCCTTGATTACTATTGAAAACTTAGACCACGTTGAGCTTTTAGCAGACACCGCCGGTATTGACGAAACTGATTGTTATGATATTAACGACATCGAAGATGAAGAAATAATGAAGCAGATTGCTGAAAAAGGCTCTCGGATATATGTGGGAAGGCTTTATGAAGGAGAAAAGAGAAAAATTATTAAAGGTAAAGAACTTAAAGAAATAGCGGATTTTACCTGTTTGATACCCCATATTTTTTATCCTTATGATGATGCCGATGATGAAAATATTGATTATTTGGACGGAAGGGATTTTATAGGTAAAACTATTACTCTGACAGGGTATAACAATGAACTGTATATGAGTTATGATACTGCAACTGATATCAGTGTTCAGCACGAAATTGAGCTTGACTCACCTACCTTTACCTTTAAGATTGTGGGAACATATTATTGCTCTTATGAGGGCTTTGGTGCAGAAAATCAGATTTTTGTATCTAATGAAACTTTTATACAGATGACGGAAATGGCTATGAAAGAATCTAACATAGACCTTGACTCTGAAACTGATATTGTTGCAAAATGGTGGAGAACACCTTCTTTGCACCGTTATTTTGTAATAGTGGATGATAACGAAAATATAGCTGAGGTAATTAAGGTCGTCAGGAAGAATATGGGATATGACTTAGTTACCATACCTGAGAATCTTCCTGATGAAACTATGGCGTTGCTTTCCGTAATCTTTAAAACCGTGGGGACGTTTTTAACGTTGTCTATTTTACTTATTTCGGTAATTTTGCTTGTTCAGTCTTCGGTAACTTCTGTCCGTGAGCGAAAAGGCTTTATAGGACTTATGAAAGCCATAGGCTATAAAAATCATCAGATTTTCCTGAGCCTTATTTACGAGCAACTTTATATGACTCTCCGTGCGTTTTTAATAGGCGGAGCTGTTTCGACCTTGGTTATATTTCTGGCAAACCTCAAGTTTGAGCACGGCACATTTCGTCAAATGCAGTACATTATAAGCTGGAATACCTTTGCACTTTTCTTGGTAATTGCATTTTTAATCGTTTTGCTTGTTCCTCTTGTAACACAGCTTTTGCTTTTGAATAAATTAGTGAAAATACAGCCACGAGAAGCTATGAGCACCCGTTAGCCACGACAGGGCATTTCCGCCTTTGGAAACCTTCAGTAAAGAGGAAAAACCCATCGATGGCGGATAGTTTAAAGTTTTATGTACGTTTGCTTGTAGGGGAGTCGTTTCGGTTACAGCCTATCACCATAATAATTGCGAGGCAAGATTATGAAGCTTAAATATGTCCATTTTCTATCAAAATCAAACATTAAAGGTAACAAAAACAGCGGTACCATAACTCTGCTTATATGCTTGCTTACGGTTGCGGTTACTGTTATTTCCTGCTTTTCTGCAACAACAATAAACACAATGAACAGGTTCAAGGATGATTATCGGGCAAGAGCTTTGTATTCAACTCCGGGATACAAATTGCTTACAGATGATGCGCTTCGTGCCATTGAATCGCTTGAGCACGTTGAAGATGTTGCAGAGGTCATAGGACTAAAAGGATATGACTTGTATACCATTACGGAAACAGATATTGATGTAATAAACCAAAAAATGTCCGATTGTAAAACAGGAATAGATATTGCAGGTCTTTACGAAAATGAAAAATTAGAGGTTATTAAAGGCGAGAGGTTAGACACTGCTCCTGCGTTTAGTTGTTTGGTGCCAAGTGCTTTTTATCCTTTTGAGGATGTGGGAGATTTTAAGGATTTAAATTATATCGATGGAACAACCCTTATAGGAAAAACAATTAAAGTCAAGGCGTATAACGGCAAAGTTTCTATGAGCTATTTTTCGTTGGATAAAAACGGAGAATTACAGTTTTTTGACGATGTGTTGTCCTCACCGGAATTCACGCTTAAAATAGTGGGTACTTATCCTTGCGATTATTCTATAACGGGTAGTTTTACGTCCGTGTTTGTGTCTTATGAAACTAATCTGCTTATGTCGGAAATGGTTTTGGAAAAATCCGGAGTTGATTTGTCTGATACGCAGAATCCACTGTCTCTATGGTGGAATACGCCTGAGTATCACGAGTATTATGTAATCGTAGATGATTACGATAATATACCTGAAGTATATGATAAAGTAAAAAACGAACTCGGTTACGATATTGTCAGTACAGGTACAAAGGAAAAAGATGAAAACGTTGAGTTGCTCTCAATTATTTTTAAGTTTGTCGGAACGTTTTTGACCTTATCTATTTTACTTATTTCAGTAATTTTGCTTGTTCAGTCCTCGGTAACTTCTGTCCGTGAGCGAAAAGGCTTTATAGGACTTATGAAAGCCATAGGCTACAAAAATCATCAGATTTTCCTGAGCCTTATTTACGAGCAACTTTATATGACTCTGAAAGCGTTTTTAATAGGCGGTGCAATTTCTACCGCCGTGGTCCTTGTTGCGAACTATTTTTTCAAGCACGGCACATACCGTCAAATGCAGTATATAATTGATATGAAAGTTTTCTTTGTTTTCTTAGGAGTATCGTTTTTAATAGCCTTTTTAGTGCCGTTAATAACTCAGCTTTTACTTTTAAGAAAATTAGTAAAAATACAACCCCGAGAGGCTATGACAAGGTAGCACCTTGAGGCAATTCCGCCTTTGGAAGGCTTCAGTAAAGAGGAAAACCCCATCAACGGCGGTGCGTATTTAGTAAGCAGAGGAGGATTTTTATGAAAACAATTGAGCTTAAAAATGTCAGCAAGGTTTATCCCAACGGAGTAAAAGCTATGAATAACGTAAGCCTTACTGTAAAAGAGGGTGAGTTTATCGCTGTTATGGGTCAGTCAGGTAGTGGTAAAAGTACCCTTTTACAGGTTCTGGGTCTTTTGGATAAATGCACCGAGGGACAGGTTATAATTGGTGGAAAGGATGTTTCAAAGCTTTCGGCAAATGAGCTTGCAGATGTGAGAAAAAAGAATCTGGGCTTTGTTTTTCAGAGCTTTCACTTAAATTCCCATATGAAGCTTTACGAAAACATTATGCTTCCTATGCTTATTAACGACGAATACAAAACCAAAGCAGATATGAAAGCAAAGGCTATGGAGCTTGTAGAAAAGGTAGGTCTTACCCACAGAGTAGAGCACTACCCAGGCGAGCTTTCAGGCGGTGAGCAACAGCGTGTTGCCATAGCAAGAGCTTTGGCAAACGACCCTGACTTTATCCTTGCCGATGAGCCCACAGGTAACCTTGACAGCAAAAATGAGGTTATGATTTTTGAGGAGCTTAAAAAGCTTTCAAGGTCGGGCAAGGGTGTTTTGGTGGTTTGCCACAACGACGCCATTTTAGATTATGCTGATAAAATCTACATAATGAAGGACGGCGTTATGAATGAAAAATAAGAGCCTTTTTTCTATTGTCAAAGCCTCTCTTATGTCTAACAAAGGCTTGTCGGCGATGTTTTGCTTTTTCGTTCTGATTTCTTACCTGCTGATTTTTCTTGCGGTGGGTATTATTGTTCCTCTTGGCGTTAATATCGAAACAAGAATCAACAACCATATTATAAACCGAGAGATTATTATAGATATTTCTCACCACGTTTCCGAGGAAGAATGTCAGCGAAGACTTGACGAAATAGGCAACATACCTGAGGTTATTGATATTTATGAGCAACCTTATCACGTGTCTGTAAATGATGTAAGCGGTAATATCAAGGGTGAGTACGAGTTGGGATTCATCCACAGACATTACGATATCACAATGGTGTCGGGCAGAGCTTTTGACGAAGACGAAAAGAACGTTGCCTTGGTTCCTGCCGTTATTAAGGATTACGACGAAGCAGAGGGTATTATAAGAGAAATCGACGGAACTGCTCTTATAGGAAAAACTATCAGGCTCAGGGATATGACCGAAAACATCCGTGATTATCAGGTTGTGGGTGCTTATGATACCACCGACCCTATATTTAACGGCAAAGAAATCCTTGTTTCATTGTCTCAGCTTGCAGACTACAAGAAGGAGCTTACAGAAGAATTCCCCGAGAGATATCAGGGCGGCTGGACTTATATTGTTGTGACGGATTCTCCCCGCAATACTGAGGATGTTTATAATCAGACCACGAAGATTACAAACTCATTCCGTCCCAGACTGAATATTGACGCAGAAACTTTTAACATAGCCTTTATTCTTATACTGGCTTCAACGGTCTTCTTTGTGCTTTTGACAGTTTTCGGCTTTTATATGTTCCTTAAAGGTAACGTCAGCACACGTACCAATGAGCTGGCACTTTACAGAGCAATGGGCTTTAACTCCAAGAATCTTTTCAAGATTATTGCAGGTGAGCATATAGTCCTGACTTTGCTGTCGATTATACTTGGAGCAGGTGCTTTTTACTGTATAACTTATTTTGTGGTTAATCCGTATCTGATGAGCTTTTTAGGCGGTACATATATGGAAATGACCATTGACTCAAACCCATTGTTCGGTTTAGCCGTTGCGGTGGTTTATATTGTAATTACCCTTTCGGTAACAGTTACCGCCGTTAAACGTTCAGAGAAGATTGATTTGACGGTTTTACTTAGAGAATAATATTAAATCAAAGGAGGCTTTTTTATGAAAAGAATTTTTTGTATAATTTTAGCGGTTTTAATGGTTTTCTCAGCTTTTGCAGTTGCAGGGGTGGCTTCTGCCCAGCCTCTTGACTCAGGGCTGACAGCAACTTCTGACGAAGCAACAAAAGATGAAGAGCCAAAGCCTCTTCCTGAAAAACCCGATGGCACAAACAGATATTTCTTCTATATGCCCGAATACTGGAAAGAAAATAACCCCTATACCCAAACTGTGGGTATATATTGGTGGGAAGGCACAGACAACTGTGGTATAAACGGTTGGCCCGGCTATGAGGCAAAGAAAGCCGATGTTGAAGGGGTTTATTACTATGATGTACCCAAGGATGTTTCCACAATTATCTGGAGTAACTTTGTTGACGGCGGTATGGATGATACTCAGGATATTTACACCCTTGATTATCACACAGATAACATTAACTCAGAGTTTTACTTGCCGGGCGAGAGTGAGCTTTACCCCAACGGCACAGAGAGCTATGACGATATGATTTATGTGCTGGATTTATCAAAGACTACCGTAAACGAGCTTTCAGACAAAAAGCTGTTTTTGGGTGAGTGGTTCTACTATTACGGTGGTGGCGAGTACGGACTTGCTAAGGAAAAGGCAAATGCAAAAACTATCCTTTCAGGGGACAATGTGACTCTGTCCGAGCTTTCACCTGAGGAAGAAGCAACAGAGTCTGCTACTTCTGCTCCTACCGCACCCCCTGTCCAAACTTACAGATACTATTTCTATCTGCCCAAGACCTGGACAGTAGCCAATCCTTATTACGAGGCTCCTGCTATTTACTGGTGGGACGGCTCCAACCCTTGCGAGGATTGGCCCGGTTATGAGCTGAAGAAGGCTGACGCTGAGGGCGTTTACTATTACGATGTGCCCGAGGATGTCTGCTCCATTGTCTGGAACAACGGCGTTGACGGCGGCACGGATTCTAAAGCCCCTGTTTACATATATGCTTATCATACTGTAACAATTGCCTCCGAGTTCTACGAGCCGGGAGAAAATGGCCTTTACCCCGAGGGTGTAGAGAATTTTGATGAAATGATTTATGTTATCGACCTGAACGATGTGCACACTCAGGAGATGTCGGGTAAACAGATTTTTGGCGGCGAGTGGTTCTATTATTATGGTAACGGTGAGTATGGCGTGGCTGAGAATAAGGCTGACGCTAAAGCAGTTTACTCTTCGGATACAATCATTCTTGACGATGTGTATTTTGACCAGAACGCCAGTGTGCCTGCTCAGCCTTCCGAGCCAGAGGAAACTTCTTTAGGTGCAGACGCAACAGAGGTGACTGTTCCCACTGAGCCTGAGAAGTCTTCTGCAGCTACCGTAGCAACAGACCCCACAGAAGCACCTCAGCCTACTCAAACCTCAGTAGTTACCGAGCCTGCCGAAACAACTGAAGCAACCAAGGCAAGCGAAACAACAGAAATAACTGAGGTTACTCAAACAGCAGCAACCAAAGCAACAGAACCTGCAACCGAAACCACTGTTTTAACTGAAACAACAGAAGTTACCAAGGTGACTGAGGCTACCGAGGCTACCGAGGCTTCAGCAGAAGCTACCGTACCTACTCAAAGTACTGAGGCAACAGAGTCTTCAACAGAAAACTCAACAGAGGCTACCGAAACAACAAGCTCTGTTGATGAGCTTGTTCCTTACCTTATGGGCGACGCAGACTTAAACGGCAAGGTTAACGTCAAGGACGCAACCCTTATCCAGAAGCACGCCGCAAAGATTGCCGCTCTTGAGGGTGATTCGAAAGTTACTGCTGATGTAAACGGTGACGGCAAGATTAACGTTAAAGACGCCACCGTTATCCAGAAATTTGTAGCCAAGATAGAGATTGACTTTGTCGTTGGCGAAATCGTGAAAAAAGAAGTTTTATTCTAAAAAATTACCGCCTGTATTGCCCAAGTGCTTTTTAGGACACTTGGGCAGTTTTATTCGCCTTTCGGCGAGTGGTATTGCTACGCAGTGATATTTGAACTAAAGTTCAAGTGATATTACCTTCGGTAGTTTTGGCGAATAAAATATCACTGAAATCGTAAGATTTCAATATCACTTCCCGAAAGGGAAATATCACTCTGTGCGAAAAGCACAGAATATCACTATATAAAAATTACTACCCGAAAAAGAGCGTTGTTTCTCTTCTTCGGGTAGTTTTTGTCTTATACTGTTACAAATAGACAACTGTCCTTAGCAACCCTGTTCATTTGCTACAGGCGGTGTTTTTATGTGTTTAATATATACTGAGGGTCGAAAGTGTCAAAAGATTTGATTTTCATATTATTCCAAAGCTCTTTGAGGTTAAAGAGGTTTATTGTTAAGTCGGTTAAGCTGCTCAATGTGATTGTTTTCTTTAAGAAAACGTTTTATAAAACAACCCATAAAATAAGGGAATGTATAAAACTTTCCATTGAATCCGATATTTCGGTTGGCCAGCTTTATGCCGTAGTTGATGTCGGGGTAAGTATCGGAAGATATAAGTGTATTAAGTGAAGCAGTAGCTCCATCGTTTGCCTTTACTTCGATAGGAACAAGAGAATTTAAATCTCTTGCAAAAAAATCCATTTCTACGGTTGCTTTTTCATTTCGATAGAAATAAACAGGATAACCTTGTTTTACAAGCATATCGGCGACAATATTTTCGTAAATAGCACCTTTATATGTGTTGAAGTTTTTATTGTTTCGCAGGTCCTCCTGTGCCTCTTCGTCCAGTGAGCCGATAAGGAGACCTGTGTCGCGGAAATACAATTTATAATTATTGGGATTGTAGTTGCCTTTAAGGGGAAGCTCGGGTAGCTCCATACAATAACACACATTGATGATTCCTGCGTTGTCAAGCCATTCAATAGTTCCGATGTATTCTCTGTTTCGTGCATTTTTGGCAATTTTGGAAATCTGATATTTTTTATTGTCTTTTCCGAGAAAAACAGGAATCCTCCGATATACATTCAAAATCTTGGCTTTATCAAGCCCTTGTGCGTATTTGGTGATATCTTCTTCGTAATCAAGAAGAAGTTGTTGCTGAAGCTTTAATGTGCCGCTGTAATTTTTTTGTGTTACAAATCTGTAGACAATAGCAGGCATACCGCCGAGTACCATATATTCTCTGAAATTGTCCAACATAACTTCAAATTCTACTTTAGTAAGTGGGGTAAGAGCGAGCATATTTTGATACAGAGATTCGATTTGCTCATTAGTGTATCCTTTAGCCCACAAAAACTCTTCGAAATCCAGAGAGTGCATTTCAATATCTTCTTTATACCCGACACTGTTAGATTCGATTTCGCTATAATTGATACCCATAAGCGAGCCTGAGCAGATAACATCGTATCTTCCGTCGAGTTTAAAGGATTTCAGGCTGGTGGCACAGTTTACACAGTCCTGCAATTCGTCAAAAAAAATAAGGGTTTCGTAGGGGATAATTTTAAAGGAAGGATTTTTCATCGAAATATTTTTAAGAATGGTTTCGACCTCAAAGCCATTGTCAAATATGTCTTTGTACTGCTTTTGGAGTGCAAAGTTGATTTCTATAACAGATTTATAATTGTTTTTTGCAAAATATTTGATTGCCTCGGTTTTGCCGATTTGTCTTGCACCTTTTACAATTAGCGGAAGCCGTTGGTCATCGTTTTTCCAATTTAAAAGAAAGCTGTCAATTTTTCGTTTTAACCTCTCCATAAAATCACCCTGTCTTTATTTCTACCACAAGTCTATCACAAAATTCCGATAAAATCAAGAACGGTTTTCACAAAATTCCAGTGATTATGGGGTTGAAAATCACAAAATTCCATTAGTCCTGAGGCTTAAAATCACAAAATTCCGAAGATAGTCTTATACTATTATATCCTCCAGCTCAAAGGGGATGATTTTTTTCAGCTCTGAAAGGCTTGTTTCTACCTGATAGCCGATTTTTCCTGCACTGAAAAAGAAGGTGTCAAAATCCTTGGCGGTGAGATGGATTATGGTATTAAACTGCTTTTTCATTCCCACAGGGGAGCAGCCGCCGTGAACATAGCCTGTAAGGGGCAGAAGCTCCTTTGACTTTATCATTGCTATGCTTTTTTCGTTAACGGCTTTTGCGGCTTTTTTCAGGTCAAGCTCGCAAAGTACGGGAATCATAAAAACAAAGTAGTTTTTGCTTGCTCCCTGAGTGACTAAAGTCTTGAAAACCCTTTCGGGGTCTTCGCTAAGAGCCTCGGCCACCTCTTTGCCGCTTAAGGCGTCGGTGTCGGCGTAGCTGTGGCTTTTGTACTCTGCCTTTTTCTGCTCGAAAATTCTCATAACGTTGGTTTTAAATTCTTTTTTGCCCATAGTATGCTCCTGTGAAAAAATTGTAGCAACAGGTGTGTGCTTATGTATTATATTATAAAACCCTGCTCTTAAAAAATCAATGTTTGTCAAAATTTGCGTTATTGAAAAATATATTATATTGTGTATAATTAAGGTAGATTTTAAGTGAGGATTTTGCTATGAAGAAATTAAAGCTTTTTAACCTTGCCTGGCCGATTTTCATTGAAACCCTGCTTTTTATGCTTCTGGGTTTTGTGGATGTTTTTGTGCTGAGCAAATTTGACGACCTGGCCGCCTCTTCCGTTAACACCGCAAATCAGGCGGTTTCCATTACAACCATTGTTTTTACTGTGATTTCTACCGCCAGTGCGGTGCTGATTTCTCAGTATCTCGGAGCAAAGAAAAGGGAAAACGCCTCTCGTGTGGCGGCTCTTTCCATTACCTTCCACCTGATTTTCGGCGTGATTATCAGTGCGGTTTTCCTGCTCTTTAACCGTCCTATCCTCAGCTTTATCGGTGCTCAGGGTACTGTGCTTGAGTTTGCCTCTCAGTATCTTTCCATTGTAGGCGGTTTTATATTCTTGCAGGCTTTGCTTTCTTCAATGTCCGTAATTGTGAGAAATCACGGAATGACCCAGATTTCAATGTACGTCACTCTGGGTATGAACATAATGAACACAGGTCTGGACGTTATTTTTGTACTGGGACTTTTCGGTTTTCCAAAGCTTGGAGTTATGGGCGTTGCCATTGCCACAACCTTCTCAAGACTTGTGGGTACAATTGTGCTGGCGGTGGTGCTTTTCAAAAAAATAGAAAAGCCTTCTATTTTCAAGCTCTTAAAGCCCTTCCCCAAGGAAGATATCCTTAATATTATAAAAATCGGTGTGCCCTCTGCTTTTGAAACCTTCCTTTACAACATTTCTCAGGTGGTAATTACTTCCATTGTTCTGAAATGCCTCACCCCCGAGGAGCTTATTACAAAGACCTATGTGCAGAATATCACTATGTTCTTCTACCTTTTCACCGTGGCGATTTCTCAGGCGTCCCAGATTATTACAGGCCATCTTGTGGGTGCAAAAAGGCTTGACGAGGTAAAAAAGCGAGCCTACAGGTATTACCTTTATGCCTTAGGCATTACTATGAGTATCTGCGTGGTGGGCGCGTTTTTCGGCAAGAATCTTATGGGCATTTTTACCGCTGACGAAGTGGTTATTGCTATGGGTGCACAAATCCTTATTATCAACATTTTCCTTGAAGCAGGCAGAACAACCAACCTGGTAATTATCGGTTGCCTCAGAGGTGCAGGAGATGTGTATTTCCCCACTATCTGTGCTGTTTTCTCTATGATTCTTGTGAGCACTCTTGGCTCGTACATACTTGCCGTTGTTTGCGGACTTGGTATTTACGGACTGTGGATTGCCATTGCCGCAGACGAGGTTATAAGAGGAATCTTTATGCTTTTCCGCTGGCAAAGCGGCAAATGGAAAAACAAAGGTATCAATAAATAAAATTACCGCCGTGCTTTTTAATCGCACGGCGGTTTTGTTATATTTCGTAAATCTTATAAACCTCGCCCTCAAGGGTTTTCCAGAGGAAAGTGTTGCCTTCCAGAGTCATATAGCTGTGAGGAGAGCTTTCCTTGGGGATTGACACAGAGCCGGGGTTTAAATAGGTGTGGGTGGGGTATTCTTCAATAACGGGGACGTGGGTGTGGCCGTGAAGAAGAATATCTTCTTTATTTATGGGTGGAAGCTTTGCGTTGTTGAAGTTGTGGCCGTGGGTGATGTAGATAAGCCTCTCGCCCACAGGGATAACTGCGTAATCTGCCAGAATGGGAAAATCCAGCACCATCTGGTCAACTTCGGTATCGCAGTTGCCTCTTACGGCTAAGATTTTATTTTTCAGAGGATTAAGCATTGCTATAACCTCTTTTGGAGCATAGTCCTTGGGCAAATCGTTTCTTGGGCCGTGATAAAGAATGTCGCCCAGAAGGATAAGTCTGTCAGCCTGCTCTTTTTCAAAAGCCTCTAAAAGCTTTTTGCAGAAGTAAGCTGAGCCGTGGATATCTGAAGCAATTAAAAATTTCATAATATACCTCGCTTATTTGCAAAACAGGAGCTCAGTTTTTCTGAACTCCTGCTTTTTGTTATTCTTCGGTGGTTTCGCTTGTTTCGTCAGTTGCGTCTGTTGTGTCAACTGCCTCTGATTGAGCGATTTCTTCAATCTCTGCCGAAACCTCTTCGGGTACAGGCTTTGGCTTTACCTTCACGTCAGCCCTGAGGAAGGTGGTGGCAAGAGCCTTTACTCGGTTTTCCTTCATATACTTGGAAGTTACAAACCAAGCGGCAACCAGAATAAGGAAGCCCACGGAGAATGCAACTACGCCTATGGGGAATCCGTTGGGGATGAACTTAAGGGTAACTTCGTGCTGACCCTTTGTAATGGGGAAAGCAACCATAGCATTTGCAACGGGAGTAACCTCAACCTCTTTGCCGTCTACATAAGCCTTCCAGCCCTTTTCGTAGGGGATAGAGGTGAAGAAAAGGCCGTCGCTGTAGGTGGTTACAGTGCCCTGAATCGTTGTGTCGCTGCTCTTGGTGGTAACAAGGCCGCCTTTTTTCAGAGCCTCAAGACCCTGCTCAAAGACCTTTTCGTTAAGCTGATAGCAGAAAACAGTAACAGAAGTGCTCTTGCCCTGCTCGTAGTCGGTGTAGATGGAAACCTTGTCTCCACCCTCTACAACACCTGCAACGCTGATGTGGGGACGGCTCAGTGTGCGTGTGCCGTTGTCCTTGTCGTTAATGAGGATTTTAACTCTCTTGTCCTTAACGTTGTCAGCCTTGAAGTAGAAGAGGATTGTACCGCCTTCTTCGGGGTAGTAGTTGTACTTTGTGTGGATGTCTGCGGTTTTGTCCTTGGGGTTTGTCTTGTAGTGACCTTCGCTCTGCTTGCTTACCTCGAAAATAGAGGAAGATGTGTGGCCCTGATCCACTACCTTGAGCTGAGTGTAAAGAGGCTCCTGAATACCTGTGGCAAGTCGCCAGAACTCAATCTGCTCTACAAAGGGGTTATCGTTAAGACCATTGGAGCCTGAAGCACTGAAGTCCTCCGTGCCCCAGTTGAGAAGGTCGCTGTTTACAACATAGCCCATAGGCAGGTAAGCGGTGTTCTCTAAAAGGGTGGTGTTGCCAACCTTGTTGAGAACAGTTGTGTAATCACTGTTATAGAACTTACCGTCACGGGAGATAAGGTACTTAAGGTTAAGCATTGTGTTTGTTACAGGAGAGCTTTCGTAGTAGGTGTAACGGTTACCTGCCTGCCATCCGCCAACGCCGATACGCTCAAGGTATTTTGTAATGTTTACATTTGCCATAGAGTTGAACATTGAAACGCCGTTGTAGGTGTTGAGAGCACTGTCGTTAAGGGTCTGGGTTGTAAGCACCTCTGTGCGGTAAATGTCGGGCTCGCCTGTGGACTCAATAGCCTCAATGTGCTCTAAAACAGAGTCCATATTTTTCTCGTCCCTGGGATATCCTGCCATAGATGTGGTGGTAACGGTTTTAACGCCGATAACAGAGGTTGCAACCATTTCACCGAATACAAAGAGGCAGAGCACAAGGGTGAGGGTTTTTAAATTTAAAAGCTTGAAGCAATAGAGGAAAAGGAAAATAATGTAAATGCCTGCCATAATACAGGAAGCAATAAGAGGAGCGTAAGAGTCCTCGCCTCTTGTAAAGTAGGAAAGCACCAAGAGTACAAAGCCCAGAATTGCTACCACAACATCCAGATAATGGCTGTGCTCAATAAAGCAGTAAGCCCTGAACGCCATATAAATCAGCAGGAAGCTGAAGAGGAAGCTGAATCTCACAGGGAGCATATTGGGGTAGTGGAAGCCGTGCCAGATGAAGTCGAGATGACGGATAAACATACTTGCCACAAGGAATAAGAGGGTTGCAGAGCAGAAAATCTTTTCGCCCAGCTTGATTTTCTTGGAGCAAAGGAAAACAATGGCAAGCACAACGCAGAGCATACCGCAGGCGATGTTGGGAAGGCCTTCTTTATCAGAGGGATTGATAAAGGAGAACATATTGGAGAAAATCTCGCAGACGGCGTTTGTTACCTCGTTGATGTCGGGCTTTGTAATGGTGGTGTTGGAGCCCGTGTCGGACACAACATTGATAACAAAGCTCTTGGGCATACCCATTGTCTGTTTGTAGGTGTTCTGAAGTCCCAGGTAGGTGGGAATAGTAACGGGAGCGGTCATTAAAAGTCCCGAAATTGTGAAAAGAGCAGTACGGGCAAGGTCTTTGAAAGCCTTTTTAAAGCCGCCCCAACGAGAGCATTCGTAGCCGATGGCGGTGAAGAACACTGCCACGCAGATGAAAAGACCGATGTAGTAGTTGCACACAACCGCAAGGGCAAGGGAGATGGTGAAGAGTCTGAACTTGCCATCTCTTAAAAGTGCAACGGTACCTGCCACGCAAAGAGGCAGCATTGCCACAGAGTCAAGCCAGATTACGCACCAGTAGTAGCCCATATTAAAGGCACAGAAGGAGAACATCATTGAGAAAAGCACCAGAGAAAGGTCGTTTTTCTTGGATATAATCCTGAAGGCGATGGCGGTAAATCCGCCCATACAGGCAATTTTGATAACTGTAATGAGGGCAAGATACTCAACAAGCCAAGCCTCGGGAACAATTACAGAAAGGAAGTTAAGGGGACTTAAGAGGTAGTAGGACATAACCAGAATGAAGTTGGAGCCCATACCGATAACCCAGGAGTGAAGCAGACTTCCTCCTGACTGAAGCTTTTCGTGAAGCTCCACTAAGAAGGGGTAGTACTGGTGCCACAAATCGATAACAAGCATTTGCTTGTCACCCCAAGGGTTTGTCCAGTCGGGCTTTGCCACGTCAATTCCCCAAGAGGGGAAGAGCTGGCCAAGGCCGTGAGCCACAGAGTCCACCATAGTTTTGAAAATGCCGAAAGGTGCAATGTCGTAAGCCGCAAAGCCTACCGCCATAATAACAAAGGGAACTAAAAAGGAAAGCAGGATAAACCTGTTTTCATAGAAAAATCCCTTTTTCTCTGCTTTGGGAGCACCAAGTTTTTTGCCCGAAGCAGGGTTTGAAGGTTTCTTTGTTTTTGTCATAATATCTCCTTTTACACTGAGATTTTTGCATACATCATAATAATAACACTTTTCACATTTAGAGTAAATAACTTTTTTAAAAATATATCACACAAAAAACATAGACTTTTGATGTAGACTTTGCTATAATGTATAATATTGAGGTGATGAAAAATGAAAACTGTTGATTTGGTAGTTCCTTGCTTTAACGAGGAAGAGGTACTGCCCACATTTGTGGAGGAAACCAACAAGGTTATTGCAACTCTTCCCGATTACAGCTTCAGATATATTCTTGTCAACGACGGCAGCAGGGACAACACCCTTGCCGTTATGATTAAGCTTTCAAAAGAGTATGAAAACGTAAAGTACATCTCCCTTTCCAGAAATTTCGGTAAGGAAAGTGCAATGTACGCAGGTCTTGAGCATACAACTGCTGATTTGGTCTTTGTTATGGACGCAGACTTGCAGCACCCACCCAAAATGTTCCCTGCTATGCTTAAGGAAATTGAAAATGGCCACGAGTGCTGTGCTCTTTACAGAGAAAAGCAGAAGGGTGAGTCCTTTATAAGACAGGCAATTTCCAAGATGTTCTTTGCTATGCAGAACGCCACTTCCAAGGTGAAAATGCCCAACGGTGCGGTGGATTTCAGAGTTATGAAAAGAGAAATGGTGGATTCCATCCTCTCTATGGGTGAGGTTCAGCGTTTTTCCAAGGGTATTTTCTGCTGGGTAGGCTACGACACAAAGTGGCTTCCTTACGAAAATGTGGAGCGTACCATCGGTACATCAAGCTGGAGCTTCTGGGGGCTTTTCAAATACGCCTTCGACGGCTTCACCGCCTTCTCCGTTACTCCCTTAAAGCTTCTTTACGTTCTTGGTATCCTTATGCTTTTAGGAAGCGTGGGAACAGGTATTGCTATGATTGTTATGGCAATTGTTCAGGGCTTTGTGGGGTATTTTCTCCCTGTGCTCACTGCTCTTCTCTTTGTGGGCGGTATTCTGGAGGTTTCTATGGGAATTATCGGCGAGTATCTGGGCAGAGTTTACTTTGAGGTCAAGGACCGTCCCATTTACATTGCCAACGTGAAGAACATCGAAAACCCAAGGAGATAAAAATGGCTAAAAAAGAAAATGTAAAGCCCGAGGAAAAACAGGGCTTTCTCAAAAGAATGTTTTTCAAGTACAAGGAAATCATAATGTATCTGATTTTCGGTGTGCTCACAACTGTGGTAAGCTGGGGCAGCTATGCACTTTTCGAAATGGCATTTAAAAAAGCCATTGTGGACGTAAACGTGCTGGTGGCAGTTGCCAACGTCCTTTCCTGGGTGGCGGCGGTGCTCTTTGCTTACATAACCAACAAGCTCTTTGTTTTCGAGAGCAAAAGCTTCAAGCCCACCACCGTTTTCAAGGAAATGGGGCTTTTCGTAGGCTCTCGCCTGATTTCAGGTGCAGTTGAGTGGGTTGGAGTTCCCTTCCTTGTGTGGATTGGCCTTAATCAGACAATCTTCGGCGTTGAGGGAATGGTTGCAAAGGTTCTTGTGAGTGTAATTGTTGTTATCCTTAACTACATCCTCAGCAAGCTCCTTGTTTTCAAGAAAGAAAAATCAAAGAAAAAATAACCTTATATGACAAAAGCTCTCTCGGTTTGCGTGATGGCCTAAGGACAATCACGCAACTAAGTTTGCCTTAGGGGCAAGTGAAGTTATCTTTGATAGTGAAGTTCACTGCGTGAGTGAAGTTTCGCTTTAAGGCGAAGTGAATGGGTAAACTTAACTTCACTGTGAGCAAAGGCGAACAACTTCACTGCGTATAACACAACTTCACTTTTGTGACAACAAAAACTTCAAAAGAGAAAAAATATGAGATTATTGAGATTTATATATGACAAAAGCTCTCTCGTTATCGAGGGAGCTTTTGCCGTTAAGGGGGTCACAATATAACACACATCTCTTGTAAGCTTTTTAAGCCTTCGGATTTATAAAGAGATAATCCGAAGATGGGGTTTTGCCGATATAAACTATGTGGGTGTCGATTTCATACCCGTTGGGAGCTGAAAGCTGAACAACGTAGGCGTTCAGGTGATTCTTGGGTAAATATAATGTAAAATATCCGTTGGAATCTGAAACGGCGGTATCACTACAGTAACCGCCTGAGTAAAGTGCAAACTCAGCACCCTTAACACCATTGCCATGAGAATCTCTTACAACAAAGGTGAGTGCATTGGGAGAAGTCGGAGGACAGTCGTTCTCCGTTTGAGGAGGCTCGGTGGGTGGGCTCTGTTCAGGGCCGCAGGGAGCTTGTGTTGCAGGCATTGTAGGGGGATAGGTGTTGCACACTGCGGTGGTAGGCTCTTGGGGAATCCAAGTAGGCTGCACCACAGGCGGATTCGTTGCGTCGTCAGGTCTTGCAGTATCAGTGGCCATAGTGGGACATACGGTTTCTGCTACATCGCCCTCGGTAGGGTCTGTTACCATAGGAGCAGGACGGGTGGGCCTTGCGTCTGCGTCACCGCTGGTAGGCGGTACGTCGGGCTCACCTACCACGGGTTTTTCTGTTGTGGAGCCTTCCACGGGGTCTGTTACCACAGGCACGGTCACTGTAGGAATAATAACCACAGGGGGTGCAGGGGTGGTTGGCCTTACGGGAAGCACAGGCCCGATTGGTGTGGAAGGTAAAAAGGGTATAGTGGGCTTTACAATGGGTCTGATTACATCTGTTTGTGTAGACTGCGAGCTCTGAGGCTCTGTCCGGTTGCCTGAAATAAGCTGAGCGGTTTCCTCAGTGTGGTTGCCTTCGCTGGTGGCGTTGGCAGGCAGGGACTGAAGGGTAGGCTCAGTGGTTTCAACAATATGCTGAGGTTTAGTTCCGATTATCGTGGGGTCAGGCTCTACCACGCCTAATTTCCATATACCAAAAGCACCCATAACTGCTAAAGTGCAGGCACAAAGGGATAGACTAACATTGAGGGCTATTCTTTTTTTACGTTTTACTGACGCAACATATTCGTCTCGTCGGCGGAATACGGCGTCAGCCATATCCTTATAATTTCTCATATTCAAAGCCTTCCTTGTTAAGTTCTGTTTTCAACGACTGTTTTGCTCGATACAATAAGGTTTCAACACTACGGACTGATTTTTTCATAACTGCGGCTACCTCAATATTTGAAAAATCCTCGAAATACACAAGCCAGATAACCTGTCTGTACTGAGGAATCAGATTTCTGATAGCCTTATGAAGTTGTATGTTATCCTCTTTTTTTATGTACTGTGCCTCAAGGCTCTCTTCTTCTTCTCTGATTTGCTGAAGCTCGTCTGTTGACACTTCAACCACACTGTGGCGTCTTAAATAGTCCAGAGCAACGTTTCTGCCAATGGCGTAAAGCCAGGTTTTAAAAGAAGATTTCCCCGAAAAACGAGGCTTGCGGGTGACGATTTTTACAAAGGTGTCCTCTGCCAAATCCTCCGCAGTAAAAATATTTCGGGTAAAATTGTTGATATAAAGTATTAGTCCGTCCTTATAGTCTTTGATTATTTCGATAAAGCCGTTGTCATCACCATCAAGGAAACGGCGGTAGCTACTTGCACCGTTATCCATTGATATGCTGCTCCTTTCCCCTCGTTTGGCTCTTTCACTTATTAGACGCAAGTTTTAGGAAAAACTCACTCCAAAATTATAAACTTTTTTATTTTCTTTTACTATTAACAAAAATCTACAAAAAAATTAGGATATTTTGTACAAATAGAACATTCTAAAGTCTTCGTGTCGCTTTTTTTTCCAGCCGCTGTGGGCAGTTCCGCCTTTGGAAAGGGTGGCAGTTATTAAATGTTTTAAACGGCAGGTTTTACACTGCCGATAAAACTGTCACGCTAACTTTGAAACATTAAGACCGCTGACAGGGTATTATTAGTGAAAGGACGGTGAGGATATGAGCGTAATGGACTTTGAAAGTGTGGTTAAAGCATATGCAGACACAGTTTACAGGGTAGCTCTGAACATTCTTAAGAACCCTGAGGACAGCAAAGACTGTATGCAGAACGTTTTCCTCAGGTATTACAAAAAGCAGAACACATTCCAAAGCTGTGAGCACATCAAGGCGTGGCTTATAAGGGTGGCGGTAAACGAGAGCAAGAGGCTTCTCAGATATAGCAGCAAGGCTGAGTTTGTGCCTCTTGAAGAAGTGGCAAACACCCTTTTTGCCGAAAACAAAGATGATAAAGCGATTTTCGGGGAGGTTATGAAGCTTTCTGAAAAATACCGCACCGTAATACTTCTTTACTATTATGAGGGTTACGACACAAAGGAAATCGCCCATATCTTAAAGCGTAATGAAGCTACTGTCCGAACACAGCTTTCTCGTGCACGGGAGCTTTTAAAGAGTAAACTGAAGGAGGATTTTTATGAGTAACACTGATGATATCCGTAAAATGTATGGTAAAATCACCGCACCACAAGAGGCGGTGGAAAAATGCCTTGAAATTGAGAAAAGGAAAACCCTGAAATTCCCTGGGAAGAGGGTTGTGGCTATTGCCGCTTGTCTGGGTATTCTCCTTGCCGTGGCAATTCCTGTTGCCGCTGACAAATTGGCAGGAGGCTTTGGCATAACTCAGGACTACGGCGAAAAAATTCAGAGCAGCTATCCTCACAAAACCGATACCTTCTATAAGGAAATTGACTCAAGCTCTCTTCTTGTGACCGAAGGCAGTAAGCTTTCTGACTCTCATCAGGGACTTGAGGTGAGGGTTGACGAGGCTTATTTTGACGGAGCTTTTATGTATATCTCTTTTGTAGGTGAGTACGACAAAGCTCTTGATGGCATTGACCGATTCTGCTATGAGGGTTATGACAACTACATTTCCATAGACGGCGAATATGTCAGGGCTGACCTGTCGGGTTACAGTTTTTCTCTCTTTAACAGTGGTGAGGGTTTAGGCGGAGTCCTTGGCTTTATATATCCTTACGACAGGGAAAATGCGGAAGTTAAAATAAATATCCCCGGGCTTAAAATTCGCGGTATCGGGGAGAATAACGAGGTTATAGGAGAGATTGACGAAAGCTTTGAGCTTAGCTTTGCCGTGAAGAAAAGTGCTCCATCAACCCTTGTGTATAACGCCAATGCAAGCAGAGAAGAAGTGTCTGTACTCGGTGTAACTTCATCAAAGGGCGGTGTCTGTGTAGAGATTTTTGTTCCTCAAGAGGCAGTTGACAGTAAAGCAGGCATAATTGCCTCTGTGGAAAACGAGTCAGGGGAGAGAGCAGGCTTTATTATGGGCAAAGTGGAAGAAACCGAAGGCGGAATTATCCGCAGACAGTACTTTGCTCCCATTGAGGGTGAGGCTCTGGATGTGGCTGTGTATGATAAGAACAATATGGACGCAGGCAAGCTGGCTGAGCTTAGGTGTATGTTGAATGAATAATGGATTATGAATATTGAATGACGAAGAATTTCGGCGTCAGCTTAACCGTGATTGATATGTATGCCGTAGGGGCGGTTCACACGAACCGCCCCTATGATAAGTGTTGATTAAATCTTTAACCCCGCCGTTAATCTGACGTTACAATTATATCCAACCTATCCAAAGGCGGAACTGCCCCCTCGTGGCTAACGAGTGGCTTGACAAACTATGTCATAAATGCGATAATATAATGAATAATTATTGCGAAAGGGCGGTTTTTGCTATGGCAAAAGAGCTTGCTAAGTCCTACAATCCCAAAGAGGTTGAGGACAAAATATATGACTTCTGGCTCAAAGGCGGATATTTCCACGCCGAGGTAGACAGAGACAAGAAACCCTATACTATTGTTATGCCACCCCCAAACATCACAGGTCAGCTTCACATCGGCCACGCACTGGATAACACTTTGCAGGATATCCTTATCAGATGGAGAAGAATGCAGGGCTACTCTGCTCTGTGGCTTCCCGGAACTGATCACGCTTCTATTGCAACTGAGGCTAAGATTGTTGAGGCTATGAAGGCCGAGGGTCTTACAAAAGAGGACATCGGCAGAGAAAAGTTTTTGGAACGTGCCTGGGATTGGCGCAGAGAATACGGCGGCAGAATCTGCAACCAGCTCAAAAAGCTTGGTACAAGCTGTGACTGGGAGCGTGAACGCTTTACTATGGACGAAGGCTGCAGTGAGGCAGTTAAGGAAGTTTTCGTTCGTCTTTATGAAAAAGGCTTAATCTACAGAGGTGAGAGAATCATCAACTGGTGTCCTCACTGCTGTACATCTATCTCCGACGCAGAGGTTGAGTTTGAGGAGCAGGAGGGCTCATTCTGGCACCTTCGCTACCCTCTTACAGACGGCTCAGGCTTTGTTGAGCTTGCTACTACCCGTCCCGAAACTTTACTTGGCGATACTGCTGTTGCAGTTAACCCCGAGGACGAGAGATACAAGGCTATTGTTGGCAAGACAGTTACTCTTCCTTTAGTTGGCAGAGAGATTCCCGTTGTTGCCGACAGCTATGTTGATATGGAGTTCGGTACAGGTGTTGTTAAGATTACTCCTGCTCACGACCCCAACGACTTTGAGGTAGGTCTTCGCCACAACCTTCCCATTATCAATGTAATGGACGACACCGCTCATATGAACGAGGCAGCAGGTGAGAAGTATCAGGGTATGGACCGTTACGAGTGCAGAAAAGCAATTGTAAAGGACCTTGAAGAAGGCGGCTTCCTTGTTAAAATCGAGCCTCACTCCCACAATGTTGGTACTTGCTACCGTTGCGGTACTACTGTTGAGCCTCGTGTTTCTATGCAGTGGTTCGTTAAAATGGAACCCCTTGCAGGCCCTGCAATTGACTGTGTAAAGAGCGGCAAGACAAAGTTTGTTCCCGAACGTTTTGAGAAGGTTTACTTCCACTGGATGGAGAACATCCGTGACTGGTGTATTTCCCGTCAGCTCTGGTGGGGTCACAGAATCCCTGCTTACTACTGTGCCGATTGCGGCGAGATGGTAGTTTCCAAAGAGGACGTTACTGTTTGTCCCAAGTGCGGCAAGTCCCATATGACACAGGACCCCGACACGTTGGATACATGGTTTAGCTCTGCTCTCTGGCCTTTCTCCACACTTGGTTGGCCTGAGAAAACTGAGGAGCTTGAGTACTTCTACCCCACAAACACCCTTGTTACAGGTTATGATATTATTTTCTTCTGGGTTGCCAGAATGATTTTCTCGGGCTGTGAGCATATGAACGCTCAGCCCTTCGATACAGTTTTCATCCACGGTATTATCCGTGACGCACTGGGCAGAAAGATGAGTAAATCCCTTGGCAACGGCGTTGACCCCCTTGAGCTTATTGACAAATACGGTGCAGACGCACTGAGATTCTTCCTTGCTACAGGTAACTCACCCGGAAACGATATGAGATTTAGTGAGGAGAGAGTTGAAAGTTGCCGTAACTTTGCCAACAAGCTTTACAACGCAAGCCGTTTCGTTCATATGAACATCGACGACTTTGAGGTTGAGTGTAAGCTTCCCGAGGCTCTTACTACTGAGGACAAGTGGATTGTTTCCTCAGTTAATACTCTTGCAAAAGAGATTACCGATAACCTTGAGAAATTCGAGCTTGGTATTGCGGTAAGCAAGGTTTACGACTTTATCTGGAGCTGTTACTGCGACTGGTACATTGAGCTGGCTAAGCCCAGACTTCAGGCAGGCGGCGAGGACGCTAAAAATGCAAGATGTGTTCTGGTTTGGGTGCTTGAGAGAATGTTAAGACTTCTCCACCCCTTTATGCCTTTCATTACTGAGGAAATCTGGCAGACCTTACCCTTAGAGGGTATGGGAGAAACCATTATGACCCAGAAATTCCCCGAGTTTGAGGAGTCTTTAAACTTCCCCGAGGCTGAGGCTGAGATGGCTAAGATTATGGAGGCTATCACTGCTATCCGTACAAGACGTAACGAGATGAACATTCCTCCTTCAAAGAAGGCTAAGGTTTACATCGCTACAAAGTGCAGTGCCACCTTTGAAGAGGGCAAGAAGTTCTTTGAAAAGCTTGCTTCAGCTTCTGCGGTTGAAATAGGCGAGAGCTTCGAGGTTGAGGGTGCTGTTACTATCGTTACAGGGGATGCAAAAATCTACATCCCTATGAACGAGCTCGTTGACAAAGAGGCTGAGCTTAAGCGTCTTAACAAGGAGCTCCAGCAGGTTGAGAAAATGCTGGCTCAGGACGAGGGTAAACTCAATAACGAAGGCTTTATGGCAAAGGCTCCTGCACAGGTTGTTGAGAAAATCCGTATGCAGGCAGAAAAAGAAAGAGAAAAAATCGCTCTTATCAAAAATGCCATTGAGGCTTTGGGCTAAAATAATTTCACCCGAGAAGGAGAAACCAAACTCTTTCTCGGGTGTTTTTTGTTTTTATCATCTTTTGCAAATTAGTAAATCGTAATTTAGTAAATCGTAATATACTAAAAAGCAATAAACAGTATCCTGTTTTATTTTTGATGAGGCTGTTATTTTGTCTTTGTATACTTTTTCGTAAGATGTATTTTGGGGGATAGCGGAATTTATATAAAACATAAATTATGAGGATTTTCTCTTGATTTGCTATGTGAAAAGTAGGATAATTATAAGTAGTATGTAAGATTATTGGAGGTAGATAGCTTTGATAAAAAAGCTTGCGAAAAGTATTCGTGAGTTTAAGCTTGCGTCCATCCTTTGCCCCTTGTTTATTGCAGGAGAAGTTACTATGGAGGTTATTATCCCTATGGTAATGGCAGAGCTTCTGGACAAAGGCATAAACTATAAAAACGCCCAAGGCGAAGTGGTGGGAAACGCCCAGAGCCTCTGGCAGATTGGTCTTTTTCTTGTGGGTTTGGTGCTTGTGTCAATTACCTGCGGTGTGCTGGCAGGCGACTTCGCCGCCAAGGCTTCAACCGGCTTTGCGAGAAACTTAAGACACGATATGTACTACAGGATTCAGAACTTTTCTTTTGCAAATATTGACAAGTTCTCAACCTCAAGCCTTGTTACACGACTGACCACAGACGTTACAAATGTGCAGAACTCTTACCAGATGATTATAAGAATCGCCATAAGAAGCCCTCTTATGATGATTTTCTCCCTTATTATGGTGTTCTTAATTAACGCCAAGCTTGGTTTGATTTTCGTTGGAGTATTGCCCATACTTGCTGTGGGTCTTCTGGTGATTATGAGGTTTGCCCATCCTATTTTTACTTTTATGCTGAAAACCTATGACAAGCTTAACCGTGTTGTTCAGGAAAACTTAAGAGGCATAAGAGTTGTAAAAAGCTTTGTAAGAGAAGACAAAGAGCGTGAAAAATTCGGCGAGGTAAGCGACGCTACTTACCGCCTTGCTACCAAGGCAGAGCGTATTATCGCCTTTAATATGCCTTTAATGCAGGCTTGTGTTTACGGTGTTATGCTGCTTATTGCCTGGTTTGGTGCAAATATTGTTGTAAACACCAATGAGGTTGAGCTCTCAGCAGGCGAGCTTACCAGTATGTTTACTTACTCTATGCAGATTCTTATGAACTTTATGATGCTTTCTATGGTCTTTATGATGATTGTTATGTCCAGAGCCAGTGCAGGCAGAATTGTTGAAGTGCTGGACGAGGAAAGCGACATTACCGACCCCAAAACTCCTGTGAAGGATATTAAAGACGGCTCTATTGTTTTTAAGGATGTTAACTTCAGCTACTCCAAGGATATAAATAAGCTTTGCCTTACGGATATCGACCTTGAGATTAAATCAGGGGAAACCGTGGGTATTATCGGCGGTACAGGAAGCTCAAAGTCCACCCTTGTGCAGCTTATTCCACGCCTTTACGACGCAACCTCGGGCGTGGTGCTGGTTGGCGGCAAAAACGTAAAAGATTACTGCGTAAAGAGCCTTCGTGACGCTGTTGCTATGGTGCTTCAGAAAAACGTGCTTTTCTCTGGAACTGTCCGTGAAAACTTAAAATGGGGCAACGAAAACGCAACAGAGGAAGAAATAGAGAGGGCTTTAAAATCTGCCTGTGCCTATGACTTTGTTATGAAAATGCCCCAGGGCCTTGATACATATATTGAGCAGGGCGGCAGCAACGTTTCGGGCGGTCAGAAGCAGAGGCTTTGTATTGCCAGAGCTTTACTTAAAAATCCCAAAATTCTTATTCTGGACGACTCTACCAGTGCTGTTGATACTCAGACAGACGCATATATAAGAAATGCTATGAAGGAGTTTTTGCCTCGTACTACCAAGCTGATTATTGCTCAGCGTATTTCTTCTGTTGAACACGCTGACAAGATTATCGTTATGGATGGCGGTAAGGTAAGTGCAGTGGGCACTCACACTGAGCTTTTAGAGAGCAGTGAAATCTACAAAGAGGTTTACTCCTCACAGACGAAGGGAGGAGAAGAGTAATGGCAGGCCCCAGAAAATACGACCCCGCAGTAATGGGCAAAAAGCTTTCTATGGACAAAAATCAGGGCAAAACCCTGAAAAGGCTTATGGGTCTTATTACCAAAAAGTATAAGCTAAGCTTTATTCTTGTTTTCCTTTGTATTATTGCCAATGCCGTGGTAAGTGCCGTCAGTGCACTTTTTATCGGCAACATTATCGACGATTATGTAACACCTCTTTTAAAGATGGCTGTGCCTGATTATTCAGAGCTGTTACGTGCCATTATTGTTATGGCGTTTATCTTCCTTGTAGGTATTATTACCACACTTTCACAGCAGCTTTTAATGGTGAGAATTACTCAGGGTGTTATGAAAAACATCAGGGACGATATGTTTGACCATATGCAGACTCTCCCTGTAAAGTATTTCGATACCCACACCCACGGCGATGTTATGAGCTACTATACCAACGACATCGACACCCTGAGAATGATGATTTCCCAATCTATCCCTCAGCTTATGAGCTCTGTTGTTACCATTGTGGTTTACCTCGTTATGATGTTTTCCACCAATGTTTGGCTGACACTTTTCGTTCTTCTTTTTGTTGCCTTTACTCTCTTTGTTTCAGGCAGGGTTGCAGGCAAAAGCGGCAAGTTCTTCGTAACTCAGCAGAAGGCTCTGGGCGAGGAAAACGGCTTTATTGAGGAAATGATTAACGGCCAGAAGGTGGTTAAGGTCTTTAACCACGAGGAAAAGGCAAAAGAGGACTTCGACAAACTCAACGACAGCCTCTGCGACACTTCCTATAAAGCAAATAAATTTGTAAATATCTTGGGCCCGATTAACGGCAACCTTGGCCATTTGCAGTACATTCTCATTGCAGTTGTAGGCGGCGTGTTGGCGATTTCGGGCTTTGACCCCACACTGACTCTGGGTGTAATCGCTACCTTCCTTGTAAGTTCCCGTGCTTTCACAATGCCCATAACTCAGGTTGCTCAGCAGGCAGGCTCAATTGTTATGGCTCTTGCAGGTGCAAGACGAGTTTTCGACCTTTTAGACGAAAAAAGCGAAGAGGACAACGGCTATGTTACCCTTGTTAACGCAAAGTACGAAAACAACCAGCTCACCCAGTGTAAAGAGCACACAGGCCTGTGGGCTTGGAAGCACCCCCACGAGGACGGCACTCTGACCTATACAGAGCTTAAGGGCGAGGTAAGGCTCTCTGAAGTTGACTTTGCTTACGTTGAGGGCAAGACTGTGCTTCACGACATCACTCTTTACGCCGAGCCCGGTCAGAAGGTGGCTTTTGTAGGTGCAACAGGTGCAGGTAAAACCACCATCACCAACCTTATTAACCGTTTTTATGACATTGAGGACGGCAAAATCCGTTACGACGGAATCAACCTCAACAAAATCAAGAAGGACGATTTGCGTCGCTCTCTGGGTATTGTTTTGCAGGAAACCAACCTCTTCACAGGCACAGTTGCGGATAACATCCGCTACGGCAAGCTGGACGCAACAGACGAGGAAATCGTAGCCGCTGCCAAGCTTGCAAATGCCCACGACTTTATCTCAAGGCTTCCTCAGGGCTATGACACCGAGCTTACAAACAATGGTGCGAATCTTTCTCAGGGTCAGCGTCAGCTTATTTCCATTGCAAGAGCGGCTATTGCCGACCCCCCTGTTATGATTCTTGACGAGGCGACTTCTTCCATTGATACCCGTACCGAGGCTCTTGTGCAGAGAGGTATGGACGCTCTTATGAAGGGCAGAACTGTTTTTGTAATTGCCCACAGACTCTCTACTGTTAAAAATTCAGACGTTATTATGGTTCTGGAGCAGGGCAGAATTATTGAGAGAGGTACTCACGACGACCTTATCAAAGCCAAGGGTCAGTACTATAAACTTTATACAGGAGCTTTTGAGCTTGAATAAACAAAAACCGCTTCGGAATTTCCGAGGCGGTTATTTCTTGTGTGCTCGGCACGCATTATTACTTGGCGGTGAAAGTCCGCTACAGGCTTGGCAGTAGGAACTGTTAGCTGAAGACAAGGGCGTCCATCGTGAGGTGGAGTCTGAAGGAAGTCGGAGGCAAAACCTCGGTCTGACG
>JAFTWB010000028.1 GCA_017465505.1 Clostridia bacterium
CTGGGAGAGCGCTTGAATGGCATTCAAGAGGTCAGCGGTTCGATCCCGCTTATCTCCACCAACAACAAAACCTCGAAAATCGCTTTGCAATGCGGTTTTCGAGGTTTTTCTTTTTTAATTTTTAATTTTCAAATCTTTTCAAAATATTTCAAAAAACTGTCGTAAAAGTGTCGTATTTTTGAGTTTTGTCGTAATTTTGTCGTACAAAATCCAGCTTTTTTAATGTATTATTCCAGCTTTTCAATGTCTTCTCCAAGTACACCCTCAAGCCATTTTTCTACTATTTCAACAGTGAGCTTGCCTTTTTTAATTGCCTCAAGGATTTTCTGAACAAGCTTGGCCGCTGCGGTGAAATTATTGTTCTTCCACATATTCCAGATAGAAGTTCCAACCATAGCAACGATTGAAAACGCCTCATAAATAGCCTCGGCGGTGCCGTCCATAGGGATGGGTGTCCAGCCGAAAATGCCAAAAATCATATTCAGAATAGCAAGACCAAGGGCCACCAGTCTGATGATTGTTTTCTTATCCATTATATGTACCTCCTTAATCTACAATAAACCAATCCTCGGAAAGAATGTCGCTCTGACTTGCAAGCCAACCCGAAAGTACCGCATTTCTTCCCGAGCTATCGTGTGTAAACATTCTTATTGAGCCAAGGCAAAGAATTTCATCACCTTCGCCCATACACTCAATAAGCCGCTCATCTCGACACCACTCTTTCTTTACAACAGTTTCGGGAAGCAACCAAATATACATTCCTTTGCCGTTCCAACCTCTGCGAGCCACCTTCAAGCCTCTCTTAAGATATCTGACAGCTTCGCTAAAAGAGAAATATGCTTTACCGCCAAGTGTTGGGCAATTTTCAGAATCTGCAACAATCCATTCATCGGAAACTATGTTGCTTAAGGTGTATTCAACGAGTTTTGTTTCTCTGATATCAAGTTTCTCGCCGTTTTTCGTGTGCATAATAACCGTCTGTTTATCATAATCCCAGAACCAATATCCACCCCAGGAAGGGAGCTTTATCTTCGCACCCTTCTTCATAAGGTCAAACGCTTCGATAAAATTCATAATATCTACCTCCTTATTCTTTATCCGCAATCTGCTTCTGAAGAGCAGTTGCGTCTTTGATATTCACTTTGCCGTCTTTGTTAACGTCCCCTCTTGCCTTTGCGAAATTCTCCTCACGTCTGACGTTAACAAGGTGCTCAAGATTTGAAATAAACTCAAGCGTAATCTGTGAGTCGGGGTTCTTATCACCCAGGGCCGCTTTTGCTTCAAGAATGGCAGCGGTTGTAAGCTTACCTTTCTTATTGTCGATGGGCTTCACAAAGGTTTTTACAATACCCTGTGCATAAGCCTGACGTAAAAGAGCCTGAACGCCTGCGATTTCAAAGCCTGTCATAGTTTCACCTTCTTTCATCATTTTTTCATTATAGATAATATTCATATCTACATAACCTGAAACGCCGGGAACGGCACCCTCAGAGCTGTACTGCCAGATATCACAATCGAGCTGAGCTTCAGTATGATACTGAGCAAGCCAGACAGGATAAAGCTTCTTAAGGCTGTTATAATCCAGGTAGTTTTCAAACCAAGTAAGATTTGCATAAACACCGGGAGTGAACCCACCAGCTCTGATGGTTTCGCAGAACATCTTGGCCATTGTGGTAAGCGTTGATTTGCCGTAAGCTGTCTGGAATCCCTCTTCCATATCGTAGAATACGGGGAGGTCCAGAGTCTTTCCTTTCAGAACTTCAAGACAAGCCTCTGCCTCACGCTTTGCGTCCTCAACGCTATCGGCGTAGGAATACCAGTACACGCCAACCTTTACCCCTGCTTTCTTTGCGTTTTTATAGTTGCGTTCAAAACATTTATCAATCTGAGAGGAACTTCTACCGTAGCCTGCACGCAGAAGTGCATAGTCAATGTCACTGGCTTTCACTTTCTCCCAAAATATAACGCCCTGATGTTCCGACACATCAATACATTTAATTTTTGCCATACTTTTACCTCCTGTTTCAATCTTCTATTCTTTCAGGCAACCCCATTGTTTCCTCATATAAAGCTGTACCTACATCGTTACCTTTTAATGCGTGATACACTTTATATGCACGAGATAACGCCTGCTTAGCATAAATAGGGCAATATTTTCTTTCTACCCACTTTTCGTTTTGGTTGATTATGTAGTCCCTGAGCAAACACTGCATACCGTCCCTCAAGTGCCTTATAACGGCAAACCACATTGTGACGCCACCTGCAACTGTACCTAAAAGGAATGGTACAAGCCAACCGATTATCTTTTCCAGAACTTCCTGCCACATCGGCAACACCTCCTAATAAATTCCTTCAATTATGTTGTATAGCAAATTGTGCCGCTCAGTATTACCGCACCGCTATAAGGATAAAACACCGTGTTCAACGCTGTAATAACGCCGCTGCTGTCAACTCCCCAACACTCAAAAGGAAAGTCGTTTTGAGTAATGACGTTATAAGCCACACCACCGCCAAAGGCATTATACCGAGGCAGATATGGAACGCCCTTTATTTCCAAAGGAACACTCACAGTATCGTTGACTTGTGCTTCAATTAGCCACCCAAGGGTAACAACCTTACCGATTTTCTGGTACCAACCCTGTTGAACATCGTATGAAGCACCTTCATTATTCAAAGTCGGGTTCCACGTGCCGTTCTCAACCTCGTCTTCCATATTCTTGATTCTGCTTCTGTTATCACTGGCGACGCCTGCCATTTCAGAAAACGTTTTTCTAAAACCCTTACGCTCAAGGTCAGTAGGAGTTCTTGCTCTTACTCTGTCCTGTTTTGCTGACATAATATCACCTCCTTCCAACAGTAAAGGGGCTGAAAAATCAGCCCCTTATCATCAATCCCAGTATACCGACTCGTTGGACACCTCAAACCCAAGCTCCTCGAAAATAACAACTCTTTCCTCATAGCTCAAGTCTTCACGATTGTTTATGTAATTCACAATTTCCTCGTTGTAGGTATTGTCACCGGGGTATTGTGTCCTGAACAGGATAATCTTCGCTCCATAGTCAGCGTCCAAGTTGTTGATATAATCAATAACCTTTTCTTTTCTGCTGCCGCTTATAGAATTTCCGTTCTCGTCTTTGTCTGCTTTGATACTAGACAGTTCGCTTGTGTATTGTTTGTACTGGATAACATTATCTGTAACCGCTTTTGATAACGTGTATTTTTCCGGGTTGTTTTCAGCCCACGAGAAATCATCGGTGTAGATAAACGCACTTTCCTCATAATTCTCTTTGTAATCGGAAACAGATATGCCCTGTTCTTGAAGGATTGCGTACTTTTCGGGATTCTTTTGTGCAAAGTCAAACTCTTCCCAACTGCCGTAGTCGTTGTAATTTGACATATCAACATCTTCTTTGCGGTCAAGGATATTGTTCATAAGAAGGTTTTTCTGCCAAACCTCAATATCAAGGCTGTTGATATAATCGGCTTTTTCTGCGTTTGTCTTTAAGCCTTTCAATCCCTCTCGGTATTTCCAATAGTCAGCAATCGGCAACTCAACATCCATATACTCTTGGATTTGCTTTTCTTTCAAAGGTGCGTATCCGTTGTCAAAATACTCTCTTGCGTGCTCATTCGCATACTGACCGAAAAGAGCCGCCTGTATTTTGTTTCCGGGTGTATCCTCAACAGGAAATCTTAAGTTACCACTGTCGGTGTATGAACCTGCAATGGGGTGCTCTTCATCAGTCTTAAACATTCTAAGTCCCTGTACAGTCTTTTTAAGCTGACCACCACCAACAGGAGAAACTACATTTAATAAAGGATTCAGCATTTCTTTGCCGATATTCCCCCATTCACCTTCGCTCACATCACTGATAAAACCGGATAAACCCTCATCATATTCATCACTATATGGCATTGCAGAGCTTATAGGAACACGACCACCGCCAAACAAGCCGCCAACAAAAGGCAACTCTTCAACAACATTGTCTATAAGATTTATTGCGATTTCGTCAGGTTCTTTCTCTTCATCCTTATCAAACAAATCTCTTAACAGATCTTCAATAATACCAATCGGATCAAGGGCAGCGTCACTACCAGTAATCATTTCCATCAGTATATTGTAAACATAAGCACCTACAAATGCAGTTGTATAACCTTTAGCAAGATTTAGCTTCCAATGCTTTGTTTCTGCTTTCAAGTCAATGGGAACGTCCTTGAACAAGTACCCGTACTGGTTATTAACTTCCAATTGGAACATTGTAAAGGCTTTTACCAAAGGATTTTTTGCATTAAACAGAGTCGGCTCATTTCCTTTGCTTCGTCCGGCCATAACATTTTCAGCAAACTGGTCAGCATTTTTAATAGCCTCACTCTCGGTCATTCCTTTGGCAATGTTCTGATTGTACTTGGAACGCCAAATAACCTGTGACGAGAAGTTATCAACGATATCAAACATAACACCTGCCGTATCAAGCACTTTATCCCAATTTGTTCGGTACAACCTGTCAACTTCCCTTAATCTGTTTGTTAAAAAAGTAGACTTTTCAATCATACCGTCATCTTTAATCGCATTTGCTATGGTGTCCTTTGTAGCCTGTAAAGACCGCAAAGGTGAAACCTGCACCCACGACTGTGTAATAGGTATAAAATTTGTCATTGCAGAACGAATGTTGGCAAGAACCATATTTGCAGACAGTCTATTTTGAACATTGGTCATAACAGAATAGATATGTCTGTTGGTTGACTGTTCAACAGCTCTGTCAAGAGAGTTCTTTTTACCTGCCAATATATTGGTGCGTGTTGTGAAGTCCTGCACAAAGTTATTCAACGGGTTTTTAGCTTCATCCAAAATATGATCAACTTGTGCCTGTGCTTCATCTGCGTCAATTTCTTCATTCGCATAAATAGCCTTTATCCTATTCTTAATGCCTGCGTCACTATGAATGTAACGGAGATAATTCTCAACTGCTCTTCTCTTTTGCAAGGTATCCAAATGATAAATCCAGTCAAGAGCACCATCTAAATAATTATCAAAGCCCTGTAAGAAGTTATAATCTGTTTTATCAGTATGCCTTTTCTTATCGAAAGATTGATACTTTTTTACAGGTCTGAAGGCTTCAGTAAGACCGGCGATAGATGTTGGAATTTCATTATCCTGTGTCTTCCAATTGAATAACTTTTCAATAACATATTGTTTAGGGTTGGTAAAATGCGGAAAATAACCTTTTCTGTAAGGAATTTCCTTCATCCCCTGCTCTCTGAGTTTCTCGTTCAGTCGGCTGAACAATTTATCAAAATCACTTCTTGCATAGCTAATCGCTTTATCAACCTTTTGGGAATCGATTTTGTTTTTGTGATTTTCATAAAATGCGTCAACATCCTTTTTTGAAAGAGAAGTTTTAGGATTATACCTTAGCTCTCCTAACATCTGAATGTAAGCACTTTCCGCCTTGGTTATTTTCATATCGGCATATTTTTTTACAAATTGAGCCTGCTCACGTTTCTTTGCCGCCTCTTCACGATTATACTGACCGTGAAGAGCGTCGCTTATTGCGTCCGCTTTTGCAATGTCCTTGTTACCGTTTTCATCACGGACAATATCTCGCAGATTTCGGCGTTCCGTGTTTGTCTGATACTGCAAGCCCAGCTTTTTGTCCACCCAAGTAGTTGTGTCACCAATAAGGTCTTCAGCCCATTGAGCGTGCTCCTGCATTTTGGCTTGCTTGTGCAAAGCCCTGCTATATGCCTTGGTCTTCATATATTTGGCTTTTTCCTCAAGCTCGCTAATTTTAGCAGATAATGACTCAACGCTTTTTGCCTTTAACATTTCCAATTCGGTTATTCTTTGCAACTTATCGCGTGCCCATTGAGTATTTTGGTTTTTATACGAATAATATTTATTTTTTAGAGGAGTGATTTGCTCATTATAATAATCTTCTACTTCCTTTAGTAATTCAATATTATCGGCAAGTTCAGCTTCAACTAATTCCAGATTTTTAGCAACCATTTGCTCCACAGTCTGAACCGGTGCGTCAGTTATTGCATTATTTGCAACAGGTGGGGCGATATCATCACCCGATAATGTAACTTTGGGTTTAACCAGATTCGGGGCAATATCATCATCAGAAAGAGCCTTCATGCCGCCGACATTTGTGTCGGTTTCAACTTTCGCAGGTGCAATGTCGCTTCTTATGGGTGCAAAGTCATCATAATAGAGGTCATTCAAAGGAGTATTAAAATCACCCTCAGGAGCAATATCGTCAGATTTGTCAGTAATACTAAATTTGTATTCTTCAAGGTGATTCACAACCTGTCGTCTATCATCCTCGATATTAGAGTCGTATTCAGCAACACTATAACCCCTGCTTAATAGTTCTTGCTTAAGGTTGTTATCTGTACCTTTGGGTAGAACAAACACTCCAACTTCATCAAAACCAACAGCACGCTGAGGTTTAGCTTCAAAATATGTAGTAGGCATATTCGAAATATCACTAGCAAGCTCTGCTAAATCAGACACCGTTGTTTCTGTCACGTTTAGATGTGTATAGCTTTTGAGGTTTTTTAGAAGACCTGACTTTGTTTTTGAATCACGAACCGCTTCTATGATACACTCCATAGCATTATCAAGTGCAATAAAATAATTGCTTTCTCGCTTATCCATAATGCTTTCGGCAATCTCGCTCAATCTACTGCCAAAATCGGTTTTGAGCTGGCTATACTCCTCGTCTGTCAGCCGCTCGAGTCTGGATTCATCAGCTTTAATCTCATCAATAGATTTATAGGATTTAGCCGCAGCACCCCATATACCTAAACCTGAGAAGAAAGCAGAGTTACCTACATCCGCCTGTTCTTTCATAGCCTTAATTACATTCTCAAGGTTTTCTTCGTAATGGGTAGCTTCAAAGCTCTTTCTGTTACCGCTAGCTGTATATGGGTCAACATTATTTCTGCGAATGCCTGATTTAAGCACCGTTCCGTCATAAAACTCTTTGAGCCACTTAGCATAATCTTCATCGTTGACTCTGCGGTTAATTTCTTTAATCGTGGCTTCTCGGTCTTCGACTATTTCTGTCTTAGTAGCACCGTTTTCAAGGTAATTAACAATTTTATGAACATCTCTCCAATGCTCAAGAGGCTTTTTCTGCTCAACAATACTTTGGATTTCCTCTAAAGTCATATTAGGAAGAATTGAACTGTAATAATCAACTACAGCTGACTTGTAAGCCTCGCCGTGCTCAGCCATCCAATTCTTTCCGCTTGCGTGTTCAAGAATTACATCTCTGCCCAAAGCATTGATAATAAAATCATACTCTTCGACCTCTTGCTCTGTAAGAGATTTTGTTCGTTCTGAACTTATCATCTTGACATCTCTGCCCTGCTCGGCAAGATAGAAGTTTTTAAGGCTGTAATCGTCCATATAGTGTTCAACAACGCCCTCAATGCCACCCCAACGGTTAATATCATTCTCAATATTATCAGGATGAAAATGCACGGGATTAAAGAACTCAACGCCCTTTACTCCTCTGACACGATGGTATATCTCGCCTAATTTTTTATCGTTCACTTTATACTCAAGTGTAGGATAAACAGGAGTCCAGGCGTCTCCACCGTACACTTTATTAGCTTTGTTTAATTTTGGGTCTATGGTATCTTTCTTGAACACAAGTGAAATATCACCGAACTCATTATGGCCGTCCTGTGCCTTCATAATAGCAATAGAAGGCATAGGCAAACCGCCAAGCCTCAGGCTTTTCATAAGCTTATCTGCTGATAAGTTATGAATAGCAATAAGTTCTTTAGTTTCCTCAACAGGCTGGCTTAATGAAAAGCTGACACCATCGCTTTCCTCGTCTATGTTCACGGATGAATTATCCTTGACATCTAACAGCTTTTCTAGTAAACTATAGATAGAGGATATTTCCGTGCTGGGAGTGCCGTTTTTAGCGGTCCCAGTCTTGAACACGGAAGTATCCTTTTTTTCTTGTAAAGCAACTTCGTGCAAATAATAGCTATTTCGTTCTTTTTCTACATTGACAATAGCGGCAAGAAAATATTCTTTATCGCTTATCTTTATAGGAGCTGCAACAACAACCTTGTCGTAACCTCTCTGTTTCCAATTGAATTGATAATCAATTATTTTACCTTTTGCTAAAACATCTGGCACAGCTTTAAATGCTATAGACTTATTTCGACCAATGCCGTGTCCTATGGAAGATTTCACTCCGGATCTTGTAAGTTCAACTTTACCATATGGCGTTTCCACAAAACCGCCAATACTGTCAAAGTAATCTGTTACCTGTGTTATCAAGTCCACATTTCCTTTTGCAAACTCATTCCCTGTCAGCTGAACAATAGACTCCATATTTGCAACAGCTTTATAATTTGCTCCTATTTCATTTTTTGACGGAATTTCAGATATTTTATAACTCACACCGCCGTTCTCCGCGGTGTTATTTTTTTGCTCGGATTCAGTAGGTTTTATGTTAAGCTCTTTCCAGGCTTTGTCAAACTCCTTCTTGACCCTTGCAATCTCCTTCTGCTCCTTGCCTGTGGCCACTCTATACAGATATTTTATTTCATCGTAAATCTTCTGAAACAGATTTCTGTTGGTGCTCAGGTGAGTAACAAACTCTTTATCCGTGAAAAGGTAGTCACCCACCAAATCGGCAGTAAGTTCTGAGTCAACATCGGCGTTCATACCCTTGTAAAGCTCAGTTATGGCACCTCTTCTGTTTTCAAGCTCGCCCTTACTTTCAGCATAGGCATAAAGTGCTTTCTGAAGCTCACCGTACGCCTCTGTGCCTTCCAGAACGTGAGTAATCTCGTGTCCGACAACAGACTGCCAGGATTTAGCCGACTGAATATTAAGAGTAACCGCACCCGTGCTCTTATCTGCAAAGCCGTTTACTGTCTTTCCTTCTACCGAAAATCCTGATTCCTTAAGCTTTGCATTATCGGCGTAATTAAAGACAATACCCTTGTCAGCCTCAATCTTAGAGAGGATGTTCACAAGCTCGTGAGAACGATATGTATTGTTAAGCACACCGCTGTCTATAGCTCGCTGTACAGCTTCTTTTTGCTTGCCTTTGTACTTAGTAAGGTCAGCTGTAAAAACTTCTCTTCTTCTTGCTACCTCTTTGTAGCTTTCGGCAAGCCTGCCTGTCTTATCGCTCTGAACAAGGCCAAAAACCTCTTGGCTTAACTGACTTTTAAGCTGTGCTTTTTTAGAGCTGCTTTTTATCTCGTCAACCTTTGATTTCAACTCGCTATACCTCGACTGATCTGCAAGGGTAGGAGTTTTTTTGTTTCCAAGTTGCTCAAACTCTTTAAGAATTGCGTCTTCTTTTTTTAATGTTTCCTGATACGTTTTATAAGTATCACCGCCAAGCACACTTTCGATATCATCAATCTTAAGCTGGCCTTTGCTCATATCATCAACAATAGAATCCCAGAGCTTGTCCCTCTCGGCTTTTGTGAGCTTTGTACCGTCTTTCTGCTTCTCAGCCAGAGCATTTTCATAAAGCTTGTTTACGACCTTCTCTTCGTTAGCAGTTAAACCCGATGTAATTTCTGTACCATTGGTTGCTGATTTAACTATGTTTCCTCCCTCGGCAGCACCGCTCATTACAACACCGCCGATAAAAGCGTCAAAGGCGTCTTCAGAAGAGAATATTTCATTAAATTCCTTTTCGTTAAGGTATGTAAGCTTTTTACCTACGGCACTTACTGCCTCAGTAGCCACCTCTTCCAGTCCTTCACCGCCTAAGTCTGTTAAATACTTAAGTATAGTTCTGGTTATTCTGTCAGAAATATTTTTTGTAAGTGTTTTTTGGAATCCCTCATCAACCGTGCCGCCTTTAAATTTGATACCGCTGGAAAGCTTCTCAAATGCAACTTCAGCCACAGCAGAAACCATACCGCTTATTCCTGCTTCCAGATATGTTGCGTCCTGCTGAAAGGCAGACTCAATCTCACTGCCAAAGGCATTTACACCCATTGTAAGCCAAGACGGAACGTGAACTTTTTCCAAAGCTTTAGAGCCCACAAGGTGGGCGGCAGACTGCACAAGACTGTCTGCCTTATCTCCAAGCAATGAATTTTCTTCAGTTTTACCGCCATTAGCGAGCTGGTTTATCCAACCCACAGGGTTTGCAAACTTTGTAATCACTTCGCCTGTCTGAGTAGGCTGTAAAATCTCCTTGCCAATAAAATCGCCAACGTTCTTCCGAAAGTCCTTATTAAAAGTACCGCCTACTGCACCTACAACATAAGCACCCGTATCAATAAGGTTCTCAGTTGCGTCCACTACCGCCGTAGTAACGTTCTCGCTTACATCGGTGACTGTTCCGAGAATGGTTTTGCTTATATCGCCAAACTGATAACCATCACTAAAAGCACCGCCCTGAAACCACGTTGCCTTATCCTTTGTTTCACCTTCTCCAAAAGAACCGCCACCACTGCCGTGATAGTTATTCTTGATATCTGAGTCTGCTTTAAAAACAGGGGCAATATCGTCATTATCTTCTTTAGACGTTTTTGCTCCTTTATAACTGTTGTACCAATTTAAAACAGATGACTCTTCCTTGTTTTTCTTTTTCTTGTATTGCTCGTACCACTTTTTAACGGACATATAACACAATCCTTTCTGTTATACTAATCCAAGGTCTTCCAAATACTTTGCTACATAGTCTTTGTAAGTCAAGCCATTGGGGTGCATACTCCATTGATTTATGGTCTTGAAAGCTTTAATCTTTGAATCGGGAACACCTGCTTTTTTTAGATCTGCAACAATTTCCGCATAGGACGGAAGAGCAACTTCCTTATCCCCTGTGTTTGTATCGCCGTTAACTGCGTAACGACCACCCAGAGTTGGCTGTTGGGAGTTCTCCCACGTTTTACGGGTCGGTGAAATATCCTTATCATCGCTTTTGGTTATTGGCGTTGAGTTTATAATTTTTTCATCACTTTCATCGCTCGGCTCATAGCTTCCTGAATAACCGCTCGACTCATAGCTTCCTGAATAACCACCCGAGCTTACACTTACGGCGTTTGCTTTTTCGAATAAATCATCCAGCATACTTTGTGTAATGCCCATTTTCTTAAGACCTTCTGTAAGCGGCACTTTTATACCCATCTGAGCAAGGGTTAAAAGTGTGCCTGCGTCTTCTCTCTCCAAGGCAAGCTTCTGATCAGTAAGGTCAAGGTTAAGCTTTTCTCTGTCGGAAACGTAGGAGTTTTTCAGAGCCTCGCCTAATTCAAAAGAAAGCCCTGCTTCTTCATAAAGCTGTTCATTGCCAATACCTGAGAGTATCAGGTTAAGGGCATTATTCTTTGTATCCTGTGCCTTGTTGTACTCAAACTGCTCTTCCTGAAGACCAAACTGCTCTTTCTGAAGATCAAACGTCTGCTCTCTGTAAATATTGTCAAGAACAGACTGCCATCTGCTGTCGCTGTACTGCTTAACCTGAAGCTTGGTATTGAACTTATCAAGCAGCAAGCTGTTCTGATTCTGAAAGCCCTGCAAAGCCAGCTCAAGACGCTGTTGTAAAGACTGAAATGCAATCTCAGCTTTAGCAACATTGTTCTGAAGCATTGCCTCTTTAATGTCATTGTCATAATCAAGCATTGCTTTGTTTACGCTTTCTTTGGCCACGGCTACTCGGTTCTGATATGCGTTATACATAGCTACCTGAGAGCTTTCACTGTAACCTGTATTTGAAAAGCCATTGGCGGCTTTTCTCTCAGCGTCTGTGCCATAGGGGTTAATCTGCTTCTGCCAGTCTGTATATGCAGCAGACTGCTCTTTCTCATAGTCCTTCTGAGCCTGGTCTTTCTGCTGCTGTATTTTTTCTACGGCAAAGTCTGTACTTTCCTGCTGAAGCTGTTTCTGTGTCTTCTCCCAGTCCTTGGTTGCGTTTATCTGCTCATCAAAGAATTTATTTGAGTTTTCCAGCATACCGTCATAGGTATCGTTCAATTCCTGGTTCAGCATATCCTCTTCAGCTTTCACCTCTGCAAAACGAGGGTCTTCAGGCAATGTATCGGGAGCGTTCACCTGGACACTGGCCGTAGATGTAGGAATCTTCTTTTCAATTTCTTCTGTTGGTACTGCCATATTTATTCACCTTCTTAAAAATAGGCCGAAAAAAGGACATCCGTTAAGATGTCCTTTTACCTAGCGTTTTATATATCCGCCTATGAAACACTCAAGTGTAACTGTTTCAAGGCTGAATCTTGTACTTGAATAAAATTTAAGCTGAATATCTTTAAACTTTTTCCGCTTTATTCTGCTTACAAAATAATCAGCAATGTTTTTGTATTCACCGATAAGCTCAAAGTCTGTGTCCTCTAACTTGGCGTATACAGAAATATCTCCTGTTGCTTCGGCCACACAGCCTCTTTTGTTGGTGGTCTTCAGCTTATTAGGATTCTGGAATTTATCAACAGGTGTCACCCAGTAGCTCTCTACATCAGCAGAAAAATCTGACATCGAATACACGCCGTCATTTGTGCCCAGATAGAGCATACCATCATAAACAGTCGCTGAGTAAACAGGCTTTTCCAGCTCCCAGTAAAACCACTCATATTCATAGTGGTTTTCATTCTGAAACATAGCTCTGGAATCAGCCAGAAAAGCAATATTGCCAATAAAGACAAAGAGGTAACCTTCCCACTCTACAAGAACCATATCTTTATAGTCGGGCCTTCCTATCAGCTTACTGTCAATCAAGGTGCTTCGGTGTGCCGCTGCCTGCTCTGTGGTAATGTCGCCGCTGATTCCTTCCATTCCTCTCTCACTGAAGAACACAATATCATCATTGAAGTTTATCGCCTTGCCTTCACATCCCAGAGTAATACTTGAATGTACCGAAGGATAAACCTTGCCGTATTCTTCATCCAGTGCAGGGTTGTGATAAAAGATTGTTGTATTTGTTGCAGAAGGCTCACGAAACACCCACAAAGCATTGTTACCGGCCACAAGGCTTCTGATTGGGGCAGAGTCTATGCCTTCTCTGTAATAGTCAAGGTCACTGAAATATGTAGGGTCGTTCAGGCTGCTGTGCCATATCATAGTAGGACGTTCGGGATTTCCGCTGAAAAATACTCGGTTATCGAAAATCTGCACTATACTGCAATTTAAAATGCGACTTCGATACCCGGGTTCAGTCTTCTTAAACTTAATCACAACATTATCCCTGCCGTCTGTACCTGTAACCTTTGGAGCTTCTTTGAATGTTATGTAACCTTCAGAATAATTTACTGTATAACTGACGTCATATACATAAGTCACATCATTTACTGTGACCTGGGGAACATAATCTGTGTCGATGTTTTTCGTATCAAGGTAGTATTTATCTGAAGAGCCATCAGCTAAGAAGCTGTTTTTACGAAAGTCAGACAAAAAATTAACATCCTCAAACTTTGTGCCGCCGCCCATCGGTTTTCTTCCGATTGATGTCGTAGGGATATACCCCTCAACTTCTTCAATCTCGCTTCCGTCATACTTCAGATAAGTCCGGCCATCTTTAAAATACCAGATATCATCAAAAACAAAGGCATTGCTGACCCCTTCACTCAGCTCCGTTGCGTCATACAAAACTCTCGGCTCTTCTTCGTTAAAAGACGCATACAGCTTCTTACCGCTGTGGACAATCATCTCATCCTTATAAAAAAATACGCCATACACGGGGTCTGAATATATTTGCTTTTGATACAGTCCGGGTCTGGTGCAGATACTTTCAGTAGCTCTGTAATCCTTCCAGACATTAAGGCAGTCAGGGGAACGCTGAAGATTTACCTCTATCCCCCTGAAATCACATCCTCTGAAACTTGAGTATTTACGACGAATTAAGTCTGCCATCAGATACTGACACCGCCTTCAATGTAAATACTTCCGAGCTGATACCTTGGGTCTAAGTTCTGCTTCATTTCTTCAAATCTTTTTGCATAGACTGAGCCAAAGTCAGCAGAAACATCACTTTTAAGCAAATCTGCGGCAACACCGTAAGGCATAATCTCAAGAACGTCAGAAGTCAGTTCAAATTCATAACCGTCCTTGGTTTTGCTTGTGATTCTTTCGGGAAACACAAACACATCAATCTCAGCTGTTCCGCTCTCACGTATTTTATACACAGTGCCGTCAGCTTTAGTGTCATAAGCAACACCCTGAATACACTTAACCTGATAAACCTCGTACTCACATTCCTCTTCAATGTCAGCAAACTTGATTATATCTCCCTTGTTAACCTCAAGTTCAACATACTTCGGTATCTTCTTGACGCAGGCAAGCTCAATCATAATCTGATTTATGACTTCGTTTATCTTAAGTGCAATGTCGGGATCTTCCGTCAAAGCTTCGTGCTCAGGGTTCAACTCTTCAATTAAAGCAAGCACTTTTGTTTTCATTTCTTTTAAGGTCATCCGATTAACGCTCCTTTTTAGGTGTTTATTATTCCTGTATAATCTTTAAATGTCCCAGCTTCAACAGGCTTTAAAGTGGTGTCGATTTGATAAACACCTATTGGAACGCATTTGTTGTTTATAAAATCAACACCGTTAAGCACAATGAAATCCTCATAAACATCCGCAATATAACCAAGGCTGTAGGCAGTGTCTTTGCTTGTTAATGCACCATTTGAAATTTTTCTGCCGTTTGCACTTGACGGAACGTGCACTGAGCGAAAACCAAGCTCTTCCGAATACACTGCGTGGCTTACCTGCTCCTGTGTGGAGAAATGTATATGGGAGTGTCCGTGAAACAGTGTTGCGTTCTTGTAATGAGTCATCATCTCAACAAACGCTTTTTTGTTCTCTTCTCCCCAATAATCAAAAAGCGGTAAAGCGTGAAGTCCTAAAGGATTTCCGCTGTCGGCTGATGATACATAAGGGTGAATAAAAACAAAGCACCTTTTATTTCGGTTTTCCTCAAGCCTTGCATAAAGCCACTTTAAGTGCTCGACTGTCATAGGGTAATTACCTGTTGACTGACCAACGAAAATGAATACATCGTCCCCATAGTTCATAGTAAAAGTAAGACCATAGCCTGTGTATTCCTCTAACTTTTCAAGGTTATTAACCACAAGGGTGGGGTCACTTCCATAAACATCAGTATATATACCGCTGATATCGTAGGTGTTATAGCTTTCGTGGTTACCGCAATTGCCGTAAAAGGGTATATTGTGCTTCCGGCAGATATCACGAAACTTATCAAATTGAACAGTAGAATAGTATGATGTATTCTCAGTTTCGCTTATGGGATACCAGAAGCCTGTGTCTGTTATATCTCCGCAATGACAACAGAAATCCACTCCCTGCTCTTTGAAATATGCAAGGGCGTTGTCAAACTTCGTTTCAGTAGGTGAAGTATATCCTGCTAAATGAATATCGGACAGCAAACCGAAGGAATAAAGCTTTTCTTTTTTAGTCGGTGCTAATCTTCCCAAGGGAATGTTACACACCTTTTTGCCGTTGGTGTTATACACTCCGATTTGCTTTGTACCTTTCGGGGCGGTATTCTGTGGTATTAAGTGTGAGTACTTATATGCCATAAAACCACCGCCTTACAGCCACTGACCGTCACGCTTGATGTTAATAACAATATCCGCTTTGGTTTTTCCGCTTGGCAAACCGCCGACAATACGTACATATCCTGCATTTGCATTGTCAATGGTAAACTGTTCAACTTCGCCTGATAAATCAATATCTTTACAATACCCTGTTGCCCCTGAGTCGGTCATAATAAAGCCCTTAATGGGTGCTTTTTCTGCATCATACATTCCGCAATACTGGTTAACAGGAGTTGTTGTGGTTATGTCAAAATTCTTAACATAGACCACATCTCCGTTTTTAACGGCAATATAGTTTGTAAGATAATAGCCCTGATTGTCGGTTCTGTCCTCACCTGCGGAAGAACATCTGCCTCCGTCAATCCAGCCGTCACCATCAGGAACACAGAAATTTGTATATTCTGCAGGCTCTTCAGGTTCTTCGGATTCTTCATCGGAAAGCACAAGACTTCCGATGTCAACCGTTGAGCCGTCTTCCATTTCGTATTTTACGGAATATGAGCCCTCAGCTAAATTGCCTGAAACAACAATGTTATTATTCTCATCAACATAACCGAAAACAGGAGAACCGCCTAAGCTTTCAATAACGTCCTTTACAATCTCTGCTTTATCTTCTTCAGTAAAGTAGTCAACGCCCTTTACAGGGGTATAGCCATCCTCTCCGGCTTCTCCTTTTTCTCCCTGAGACCCCTGTGCTCCTGTGTCGCCTTTCTCTCCCTGTGGTCCCTGAGGGCCTACGGCGCCTTCGTTTTCCTCATATCCGCCTGTATTAAGCCACAAAAAACCGCCTTTACTAGTTTCCAAATTTATAAATCGCAAATATCCGCCCGGGCCGTCTTCAAAGCCGTAAGTACCAAGACAATCACTGTACTCAACACCTGTGCTCTCTGCAAGCTCTCCTGTAAGAGAAAAGCGATAAACCTTATCTTTCTCAAGCTTAAGTCCTGAAAGCGTTTCAACGTCGCTGAGGCTGCCGAGGTTTTCAACAGTGTTATCTGTGCCTGAAATCAAAACAAGCTCCGATGAGCCTTTGGTGTAAGTCCATTTTGCTCCGCTCTTCAGGTTAAAAAGTGTAAGGAAATCGGCATTGTTATCAATAACGGCAATGAAGCTGCCTTCGCCTACAACAGATTTAATAGGAGAAAGCCCCGAAAACTCTACCCTGTAAATGCTATTGGCTGCGGTGTCTTCATTGAGCATAGAGTCAAAATAATCATAACCTGTAACGTTAACCCTGCTCTTAAGCTCCCAGTACGCACGGTCAAGAAAATCAGGAGAAACTGAACCGCTTTTCAAACCGCACTCTGAAACAATAGCAGCAGTTGAATCCTCGGTGTTAAGTGCCCAGGTCTTAAGAGTTGTGGAATTGAAAATCTCCATCATTTTAACAGTAGATGTTCCCTCTGTTTTATCATAACATCTACCGATACAGTAGCCGTTACCCACCAGAGTGGTCATCTGAGCGTCTGTTCTGAAGAAGTAAACCCTGTCGTTTACCAATGGCAGAGATGTAAGCTCAGAAACAACGTGGACAATACCCAGAACGGTAATCTTACACTCGTTATCGCCACTTACTTTTATGGGATAATTAGACTCTTTAACATAAATCCACATTTCACCGTTATCAACGTTAATAAGAAGCAACGATTCGGATATGTTGCTTTTCAAAGTAAAGAACGTGCCGTTGCCAACAATATTTTTAATAGGTGAAAGTCCTGTAAACATCACTGTAAATACAATGTTTAAGTTTGTATCCGATGTGATAATACTGTCCAAATCGGCAAATGTGTTTACAGTTGTCCTGCCGCTCCACTCCAAATATGAGCGGTCAAAATAGTCGGGAGTTAATGAGCCGAGCTTAATGGCAGCTTTCAAACTCTCCAACCACTCTGCCTCTGTGCCCTTGAAGCCGTGCTCAACGGCTATCTGATAAGGGGATTTTCCGTCTTTACCAATAGCTGTACTGACACGTCCTGTCAAGTTACCGTTAGACGACACACTGCCAACTAACACATCACTCATAAATTTCTCCCCCTTCAGGAAATAATCTGAATATCTTCGGCCCGTCTTCATCGTATCCCAAAATAGTCTGAGCGTTTTTTTCGGGATTCAATTCAATCTCATACCAATAGTCAACAGGCTTATTGATAATATCACCTATTTTGGTTTCGCTGTCCTCAACAGTAATTTGTACCGTGGTTGTTTCCTCGGTAACTTTTACGTCCTTTTGAAGTACGACCCTGTCGCACTTTTTCTTCTCAAAGACCTTGAATCTCACCACATCATCCTTGCGGAAGGTATAATCTGTATCATCAAGCTTTGCCATTACATTGAAAACACCCGTATCGCCTCTTGTGGCGTAAATTGTCATATCGTCGTTAATAACAAACATAGCTTCACCCCTTTAAAGGTTGTCAGAACTCCTTGAATCTGGGAATACCGCTCAGTGAGTTCAGGTCGTCGATTGCGTCGTCTATTGATTCAACAGGATAAGGAGCCAGATAATAACCTCTCTGCTCGTCAAAGAGGAGAATATCACCATCATTCAGGGTAATAGATATAAAGCTCCTGCTTTTATATGTATTGATTCCGTTTGTGCCTTCCTCATCAAGAATTGTTTCAAGCACAAGGTCCTTTAAAATCTGCTCAACTTTATCACTTTTATATGAAAGTTCCGTTTCACGGGTAACCTTGATTCCTTCTTTAAGTTCAATGCTGGGTTGTTCAACAAATAATTCGTGTTTCATTATTTTTTTCTCTCCATTATAGAAAAAGAGGGAGTGTCAGACACTCCCTCAATCTTGTATTTATCAGGCTGCTGCAGGAAGAGGAATCTTCACGCAGACAATCTCCTTGTGTGCGATAATTTTTCCACCGTATGTATCCAGACCACGCACATAGTCTGAGAAGTAGTCCTGCATACGGCCAGCTTCTACTTCGTTAATCTGACCTGCAAAGGCAACCGCATTTCTGGAACGAACGATACAATAAACATATTCTGTGTCCCTGTATACGTTGTTTGTGGGCTTAACATCGTAGTCGTCGTACTGACCTACAATGCCACGTCTGATGAGCTCATCGTTAGCAGTTTTAAGCTCAATAAGCTCATCTTTAAATGTTTTGTAACTACGGGGGTCAATCTCAACCACACCGGAGTCATCAAAGTCATTCTCTCGAAGAATAATCATCGCCTCATCAATGGCTACCTTGATATCGGCTCTTGAGTTACTCTTTGCTGTAACAACGTTTTTTGCACCCTCTTTGTAGGTGGTGTTCTTTGCCTCTTCATCGGCAGTAGACTGTGCCTTGCCTGCAACAAGAGCACCGATGAATTTCTCACGAGCAAGAGCAAGCTTTCTCATAGCTTTCTGCTGATACTTCTCAGGCAGGCCGGGAACAGACTGAGCCTTGTCAACGTCGTTTACACGGAAAGAGAAAGACTTCTGGATGTCGATTACGAGGTCCTGGCTATCATCGGACATTTCCTCATAATTAAGAGGCTTCTTACCTGTGTAGTTGCTGATGGTAGGATCACCGACTGCAAGGATTTTAACAGTCTGTGCGAACTTGCAATCGCCCTCGTAGTCACGGGTGCAATCCTGCACAAGCTTGCATTTTTCCTCAAGGTCATCCTGAATCTTCTTGGACCAAATGGTCTGAATAAAATGATTTACTGACATTTTTGTTACTTCCTTTCATTTCCGGGGAAGCTTTACCATTTCTGCATTGAATTACATACCGCCTTATATAACGCAGGATTCTTGTCAAAGTCTGCCTTTGTAAACTTCTTAGCTTCCTCAACGGTATAGAAGTCCTTAACACCTGTGTTATCTGTGGGTGTACTCTTTAAGCTTCCCATTGGTTTAATGTCTTTTTTTGGTTTGGTTTTTGCGTAAATACCGTAAATCTCGGTAATAGGTGTAGAAGAATTAAACTTACTTGCGAACTCCTGAAACTCCTCGCTGTTGGCTTCTTCCTCGGTAACGCCAATCTTGGCAAGGTCATTCTGCCGCTCGGTGTTCTTACGATGTTCTGCC
>JAFTWB010000013.1 GCA_017465505.1 Clostridia bacterium
ATATATTATGCGGTATTACCATTCGTTTCCAAATGTTATTCCCCACTTAGAGGCAGGTTGCTCACGCGTTACTCACCCGTCCGCCACTAAGTGAAACAAGAAATTCAAGTAGAAAGCTACCGTCAAATCAGCGTTTCAATCCGTTCGACTTGCATGTGTTAGGCACGCCGCCAGCGTTCGTCCTGAGCCAGGATCAAACTCTCTAAAATCTGTATCTTAACGCCTGCGCGTTAATATCAATTTCAGAGCTTTGTGTCTGCTCAAACTAAACACTTGCGTGTTTCTTTTCAAATGTCTTTTCAGACATCCGGATTTTTTTAGTGTTAATCTCACTGTAATTATTCGAGTAATTCACTCAAATTCATTACGGGTTCTCATTTCTTTGTTGTTTAATTTTCAAGGTCCTTGTTTCGTACAGGTTGCACAATTTAGAAGACTTTACTTTGGTTAAGTTGCTTCGTTTTTTGTGGTGTCCCGTGCGGAACGTGTATTATAATACCACGTACCCCCACAAATGTCAACCCCTTTTTTCAAATTTTTTTAAATTTTTTTCAAGTTTTTTTCGATGTACAAAAAGTAGGGTTTTGTCGCTTTTTGGTTCACAAGATGTTGGGTTGTATCCGATAGAAAACATAAGGCATTTATCTCAAACCAAAACAAAAAGGCTTCCGAAAAACGAAAGCCTTTGAAAAGTTTTTATTTTCCCTTGGGATAGAAATTATTGAAAGCCTCAATAATCTTTGCCTGACGTTCCTCTCCATCCTTTGGAGTATGGATTACAATACCGAAATTGTTGTTTACGGTAATTTCGAAGGAGCCGTTCTCAATCTCTTCAGTAAGAGTTACCTTACCGCTCTTAGCCTGCTTGTACAAATCGGACTTTGTATCTTTATAATAGTAAACCTCAACGCCCCACTGTTTGCCGTCGTAGGTGTATCTGGACTTATAGCCCTCTTCTGCACCAATCATATCTGCCTGCATTTTAATGGTGGCCGCACCTGCTTCGTCTTTGGAAGCGTCGTAGTCAAACACCATATAGCCCAAATCATCAAGATACTCACAGATACCCATAATAGAATAGTCGTAGTTTTCATACTTAATGCTCTCGGGATTTGTGGGGTCAGTGGCTTTTGTTGCATTAGAGCCTGTACCCATACAGCCTGCAAGGGAAAGCACTGCCACAAGAGCCAGAGCGAATGCTAAAATCTTCTTCATATTAACCTCCGTAATATTTAGATACATATTTAATTTACGTTTCATATAATAACATACTTCCAAAATTAAATCAATAGTGTATAATAATAAGAACAGCGAGGTGTTTTTATGCAGAAATTAAGCAGTATTATGAGAGCTGCCGTTGACAGATACAATATGATAGAAGAGGGCGACAGAATCGCCGTGGGCGTTTCAGGTGGCAAGGACAGTATTGCACTCCTTGCAGGCCTTGCCCACTTAAGGCGGTACTATCCCAAGAAGTTTGACCTTGTGGCACTTATAGCTGACCCAAGCTTTCAGAACACCCCGACGGACTTTTCAAAAGTAGAGGATTTCTGCCGTGAGCTGGACGTGCCCTGTATTATAAAGAGGACAGAGCTTTATAGGGTTGTCTTTGAAATTAAGAAAAGCGACAGCCCCTGCTCTCTCTGTGCAAAAATGCGTCGTGGTATTCTTCACGATATGGCTAAGGAAGCAGGGTGCAACAAGCTTGCTCTGGGACATCACTCCGACGACGCCGTGGAAACCTTTATGATGAATCTTCTCTGTGCAGGAAACATCGCCTGCTTCAGACCCGTTACATACCTTTCCAACAAGGATTTGTGGATGATTCGCCCTTTGATTCTTGCTGACGAAAGCAAAATAGCCGCTCTTGTGGAGAATAAGGCTCTCCCTGTGGTTAAAAGCACCTGCCCTATGGACAAGAACACCCAGAGAGAAAAGAGCAAGGAGCTCATCCGTAGCCTTTCTAAAGACTATCCCGATATTAAGGCGAAAATTCTGGGGGCGATGGAAAGAAGCAAAATCAGCGGATGGTAACCGCTAGCCACGGTGGGCTACTCAGGTCGTTAGCCACGACGGGGCGATTCCGCCTTTTGTAAGGGTTCATCTGACTTTTAAGTACATCCACGGCGGGGTTAAACGTAAAAAATCGTCCGAAGGACAATACCACTCAATTATAGGGGACGGCTCCCAGGACGTCCCGAGCAATGTTTCAATTTACATTGTGCTTTTCACATTGAAAATGAAACGTTAGATTCAAATCAATTAAAATCCATTTAATAAAACCGACGTTAATGAATTTTCCCTATAAATCCATTTTATCAAAAGGCGGAATTGCCTACCGTGGCTAACAGCAAAAAACGGAAACCTTTTGGGGGTTTCCGTTTTTCTTATATATAGATGTTAGAGATGTGTGATAATCTTAGCCTAAGATATAAACGGTTACGTCACATCTGCCCCAGTATACGCAATCGTCGTAGGTGGGATAGAAAACGTCAACCAAGGCTTCGCCGCTCATAAGAGCTGAGCCTGTATCAACAGCGGTTGCGTAGCCGTAAACCTTGCTGCCGTCTGTGGATACTATATAAAGAGATGTGCCGTAGGGGATGATGTCGGGGTTAACCGCTACACCGCCAACGTGAACAGGTACGCCTGTGGCTGTGTAAGCACCCTCGGCTGCGTAGTATGCAGTGGATGAACCTGTCAGCACACTTGTGTAAGAAACTTTGTTGCCATTATGGTCTGTGAATGTACCAGAATTTCCTGAAGGGGGAGCGTAACTTGAATCGGAATCGTAACCATAATCGTAGTCATAGTCGTAATCATAATCGGGCTCGTCGTACTCGGGCTCAACGTAAGTGCCTACAAGCTCAAGCTGGTTAACAGGCTCTTTTATGATTTCTTCTTTAATAAATTCGTCGCTTTCAAAAACTCCGTCAACGTACTTACATTTGTAGGTGACTTCCTTCTCGCCTTCTTCGCCGTAACGCTCAACAGAGGTAACGCCAAGGTACATATCCTCGGTTTCTTCGGTAATAAATTCGTAGTCGATATACTCGGTTCTGACTTCTTCCTTATATTCTACTCTCTTTACGGAAATTTCAATGCCGTCATAAATCTCGGCACTTAAATCGGTATCAAGGATATCATCCTTGCCAAGAGTAAAGGAAATGTCCTCAAAAAACTCTTCAACAGTCTTTGCCTTGGTGGCGATTTCCATAACCTCACCATCAGCAGTAAGTACAACGTAACTGTCGGCAACGATTTCGATAACTGTGTTTTCGCTGACCTTGGAGTCAAGAGCAGGGGTAACTGTTTCAGCCCCTGAGAGAGTAATGCCTGCAAGCTCGATTGCCTCGGCTACTGTGCAGTCTGCACATTTTACAGAGAAGCTCTTGCCTCGGTAAATAACCTCTACATCCTGAGCTCTCAGAACTGTAAGGGACACAGCGCCCTCAGTGTCAACTCTGAGAACCTTGTCGCCGTCTTCCAGGCTTACGCCTGCCTGACTGAGTATATCGTCGGTGAAAACTGCACTTGTGTCAGGGTTTTTGTTATCGCCTGCCACAGAAAGAGTAGCGCCTGCCAGAACAAAGGCAAACACCAGCACTGCAAGAACACAAACCACAAGAACGAAGGCTCTTGGGCTTTTGGCTGTCTTCTGCATTTTCTCCGACTCCTTTCGTGTAAACTTTTAATTATATATACCATTTCAAGAGTACAACTGGATTATAGCGGACATTTTATTATGAGTCAAACAAATCGGAATGTAAGTTTTTGTGAAAGTTGCACAAACACAAAAGTGACAATTTGATATTCCGTGTCGAGCCAGTCCCATATCTTGGGTTTTGCGATTTTATTTTCATATAACTTCTGTGTATTTTAGTTAAAAATCAAAGGTTACAAAAACGTAACAAAAAATGACAAATATACAGGGGTAAGTTCCTGTTTTTTGCACAATATCAAAAATTATCTTTTCCCATAAACACTAAGGTTTCGGGCAAAAAATAACGCTTCTGCTGAAAAACAGAAGCGTTTTTTCTTTGATTTTAACCTGCGATTGAGGAGATTTCTTTGCCCTCGGAGAGAGCCTTTGCGTTCTCAAAAATACCCTCAATGTCGGTTTTGTAGATATAGCAGTCAACCTCTCCGTTAACCTCGGGGATAACCTTCTGAGAGTCGGTAGCGTAATAAATTACTGTGTCGTCAGCTCTGTCGGTGGAGTAGCCGTAGGTTACCTCAAGGCAAACCTCACTGCTCTTCTCGCTGCTCTGAGCACCGCCTCTTGAGGGAATATAGGCGATATCGTCAAAGAGAGTTCTGAAATATCCTTCTTCAAGCTTTTTGTCGCCAAAGCTCACAACCAGCTCGGAAACCGAGGTTTCTTCACCGTTTTCGTCCTCACCCTCGGTAATAACAGTGGAAACATCGAAGGTGTAGCTGTCAACGCCGTTTGAAACGGTCATAGTCTTGATTGCAGAGTAAGAAGGAGCAAAGGCATATTCGCTTCTCAAATCCTCGGCAGTTGCCACAGACCAGTCAATTGCGTCTGTGCCGATGAGATAAACAAGCTTGCCGCCTTCGTCCATAAGGTATACCTTGCCGTCCTCATCAGGCTCAGAGCAAAGCATAGAAACAAGAAGAGTCTGCTCCTTTTCGTCTTTTTCAAAGACGTACTCTGCCTTTACTGTGGCATAGGGCTCATCAAGGCCAAGCTCCTTGAGAGTTTTTTCGTCGGGATTTGCGAAAGCAACGCTCTCAGCGGTAATGGACTTTACAGAGCCCACAATTTCAGAGCCAACGGAAGAGTTAACAGGCTTGTTGCTGTGGGAAGCCATTACATAGTAGCTGTTGAGAGAGCCGTCCTCGGCGTGTTTGAGGGTTATTTCTTCCTCAAGATGAGTACCGCCAAGGGTGATGTAGGTGAAGTCCTCGTCAGAAACTGTGCTGTAATCGCTTCTGATAAGGGCATTGAACATATCGTTGAGGTTAAGCATAAGGGGCTCGATATCTGCCTTTGCAACGGCAAAAACAGAGTCGCAACCCTCAAGAGCTACATAGGTATAAGTGCCGCCCGGGCCGTCGTCGCCGATATACATAATCACCTTTGAGCCGTCGTTAAACTCAGCAGAGGCGGTCACCTTGGGGTTGTCAAGGCCGAAATCAGCCTTGTTCTCACCCTTTGCGTCGGCAACGCCTGCCATTTTAAGGGTGGCAATTGTACTGCCTATCATAGATGTATTTGTGCCGTTGAGGTCGTAATCCTCAAAGTCCACAAGAGTGTAGCTTGTAGCACCGTCTGCGTTTGTGGAGCAGATAAACTCATAGTTACCTGAGCTGTTGCTGATTTTTACCGTCTTAAGGTCGGCAGGGAGCATTTCTACCAAAGCACCCGAGAGGTTATCCTCTGCCTCGCCGTTTTCCTTAAGGGGAACACTTACGGTACGGATACCGCTTTCGTCAACAGTTGCCTCAAGGCTGTGAAACTCCTTGGCAACAAAGTCGTCTTCGTTATTACCCGAAGGAAGGAAGATAACCAGAAGTACCACTGCCACAACCAGCAAAAGTGCCACTACGCCTGCGATAAAGCCGATTTTTGTGCGTTTATTCATTATTTGTTTCTCCTTCTTACCCAGATTACAATGCCAAGTGCAAAGACTGCAAGGGGAACAATAACAACAAAGATTACGAAAATACTAACCTGCTGAGCAGAGTTTACAGTAAGGCTTTCGAAGGTAAGGTCGACGCTTTCAACCACAATTGCTTCGCTTTCGTTGCCAAGGGTCTTGTTAAAGACATTTACAAAGTAAGCGGCATTGTTGAAGTTTGAAGAAAGGGTTGCACTCTGATTTATTGCGTCATAAGAGCCCCACACAACCACGTTGGAAGCCTTGGAGAGGTCATCGTTTCCTTTCTTACCCACTGCGGCATAGTTAAGGGCAGTGCCGTTGCTCTTTTCAAATTTAGGCTCTTCGTCGTTCTTTGTGAGAATCATAAGGTCAGCAGTGTCGGAAGAGGTGAGCATAGGAGCAGCTACCTTGTCGTCCAGCACCTCAACGCCCATAGAGTAAGGCATAATTACAGGAAGAGCTGTGCTCTTAAGGTCCTCGGTAAAGGTTTCGTCAGCATAGTTTACAATACTTGTAAGCTGAGGAGTAGAGCTGCCAGAGAGAGAAAGTGTAAGGTCGTTTTCGTAGATATAGCCTTTCTGCACCTTCATACCCCACTGCTCTAAAAGAAGGCTGATATTCTCGTCAGACTCAATAAAGTCAAAGGGCACATACATAAAGGTTTTGCCATAGTCTCCGTCGTTTTTCAGCCAGGTGCTGATTTTCTCGCTCTGCTCGTTGGTGATGTCAACTGAGGGAGCAAGCATTAAAATTGCGTCGATATCATCAGAAATCTCCTCTGTAAGAAGATTCAGGTTTACAACATCGTAGGCGTTATCTCCCAAGAGAGAAGAAAGGTGAGAGAAGTTACTGTACATTGTGGACTGCTCGTTGGTAAACTCGCCGTTACCTGTGGTAATGGCAATTTTAAGCACATTTTCCGCAGTAAGCTTCTGAATTGTGCTGAGGGTCATCTGCTCAATGCTCTGGCTGTCAATAACATTTGCGCCGTAGTAGAAGGCGTACTCCTCGCTGAAGGTGAAAATATCATTTACGGTGAGCATTTTGTATTTTTCGCCACACTCTACAAGAATGAGGTTGTCGGCACTTGTCCAGTCGATGTCAGGATACTGAGCCGCAAGCTTTGAAGCGGAAGAAGCTGAAATATCCTTATACTGGAGATTGAAGTTTTCGTAAACGGACATTTCCTTTAAAAGTCTGTTTACCTGATAGTAGTAAGAGGAAGAGCCGGAGTCGTCTGCTCGGGAAGCAAAGCTTTCTTCCTCAAGAAGAACTGTCACGGTGATTTCGTCGTCCATATACTCAAGGTATTCCTTGGTTGTGGCGTTAAGGGTGTATGTGCCTTTGGATGTAACGTCAGCTTCCATAGCAGGGAAACGGTTAACAAGCACTGTGGCAAGAACATTTACGCCTGCAAGAAGGAGCACAACAAGAACGATAATTCCTGCGTTAAGAAGTTTTCTCTGTTTTAAGGAAAGTCTTTTAGTATTCATAATAGTTCAACCTCCCTTATTAAACCCAGCGTCTTCTGTCCAGCACACGGTTGGTGAGGAACAAAAAGAGCACAACGAAGCTTAAGAAAAATACAAAGTCAACAGGGCTTAAAATACCCTTGTAGAAGTTCTGGTAGTGAGAAGTAACAGAGAGCTTGTCAAGGACAACCACCTGATAATCACCGCCGAAAAGTGTGTTTATAAAGTTTTCAACCGCACCTACGATGGAATCGTAAAGCATAAACACAAGGCCTGTGGCAATACCCACAACTGCTGCAATAATCTGGTGCTCTGTAAGAGAAGAGAACAGAAGATTAAGAGAAAGCATAGCCGCACCTAAAAGGATAATACCGATAATCGCACCAAGAAGGTGGCCCCAGGCAATGGTTGCACCTGTAACTGCCATAAGGATAAGTGCGTAGAAGATAAACACAAGGTTGCAAAGTGCGTAAAGAGTAAGAGCACTGAGGTACTTGCCCAGAACAATCTCCCAAAGTCCCACAGGAGCGGTGAAAAGTGCCTGGTCTGTGTGCTGGTGCTTTTCATCGGCAAAGCTCTTCATAGTAATAAGAGGCACTAAGAAGAAAACAATGTAAAGCATATAGTTAACAACATCTGCAAGGGCGTTTGCTCCGCTGTTAAAGCAAATCATCCAGAAAAAGAAGCCCGAAAACAAAAGGTAAAGGGCTATAATTATGTAACCTAAAGTAGAGTTAAAGTAAGAGCTGAGCTCTTTTTTGTAAATCGCAAACATCAGTCCCTGCCTCCTTTGTCCTGATATGTGGGAGTTGTAAGGGTGAGGAACATTTCCTCAAGGCTCATTCCTGCGTCCTTCATCTGAAGTATAGGACAATCTGCCTTTGCAAGAGCACGGAAAATGCCCTTTCTTACGTCAACGTCCTTCTTATACTCAACAGAGTAGTTGCAGACAGAATCGCTCTGTCTGTCCCCTCGTCTTACCTTGGTAACGCCGTCAACCGAGCTGACAGCAGAGATAACGGTGGCAGAAGTACCCTCAACAGTAAGGGTAAGCTTCATTTCCTCTGTGTTCATATAGGAGAACTTGTTGGTAGCCTCATCAGCTACAATCCTGCCCTGAGAGATAACCACGATTCTGTCGCAAACCGCACTTACCTCAGACAAAACGTGAGAGGAGAAAATAACGGCGTGTTTTTTGCCCAGATTTTTAATAAGGGTTCGCATTTCAATAATCTGCTTGGGGTCAAGACCTACTGTGGGCTCGTCCAGAATAATTACAGGGGGATTTCCCACCAGAGCCTGAGCCACGCCTACTCTCTGGCGATAACCCTTGGAAAGATTGCGGATGATTCTGTCTGAAATCTCCAGGATTCCGCACTGCTTCATAATTTCATTAAGGTGCTCTTCTCTGGGCTGAGTAGCCTTTTTAAGCTCATACATAAAGTTAAGGTACTTCTTAACTGTCATCTCCTGATAAACAGGAGGAAGCTCGGGCAAGTAACCGATACGCTTCTTTGCCTCTTTGGGCTCGTCAACAATGTCGTAGCCGTCAATTGTAACAGTGCCAGAGGTAGCAGAAAGATAACCCGAGATAATATTCATTGTGGTGGATTTACCCGCACCGTTAGGGCCTAAGAATCCCAGAACCTCGCCAACGTTTGCGGTAAAGCTGATGTTATTTACTGCGTCAATATTGCCGTAGCTTTTCACCAGGTTTTTTACTTCAACCATTTTTTGCATCTCCTTATTTTGTGTGCTGAGGGTGCGTAGTCCGAGAATATCAACTGCGAACGGTAATTTACCGCCAAGTATGCAAGTGTTTCACATTTGCATACAGGTAAATTTCGTGAGTGGGCAGATATTCGAGGAGATACGTAGCACCTACGAAGCATTATAGTTTTGTGTGCTGAGCCACCGAAGCCTTAAAATAAGAAATGCGACGCCGTAAATCGCCGAAAAGAATGTAAATACTGTAATTTACATTCAGGGGATTTCGGGGAGCGTGCACTTATTTTAAGACAGCGTAGGTGAGCAAAGCATTATATTATAAAAAAGTCCAAATACATAAACATTATATAATAAAAACAAAAGAATTTGTAGTCCTTTTTGGAAAAATCACTATTCAATCACAAAACTTCATAAATATTACACAAACTTATAGCAAGAAATTAAGTCAATCATCCAAACCAACGCTCGCCTGTCCCTACAATCACTCATCACACTCCACTATAATCCCACTCAAAGCGTGACACAAAAACTTTCAATTTTAAATTATTCAGTAAAAAACCTCGTCGCAAAGCAACGAGGTTAATTTCATTATATCAAGGAATAAACGGTGTGACACAACCTCTGGGACAGGCGGCTACGCATTTGCCGCAGGCGGTGCATTTCTTCGGGTCAACAAGGGCGTGGTAGTTTTTCACTTCTATTGCACCATCTTCGCAAACCTTAACGCACTTCATACATCCGATACAGCCCACGTTGCAGTCCTTTCTGGTCAGAGCACCCTTGTGAAAATTCTGACATCTCACAAGAGCCTGCTCCTTAACAGGCACAAGGACAATAAGATTTTTGGGACAGGTGGCGGTGCAGATTCCGCAGCCGCGGCAATTCTCGGAAATAACCCTTGCAACGCCGTTGCACACTTCAATAGCACCGTAGGGGCAAGCCTTCATACAGTCGCCCAGACCCATACATCCGTAAACACAGGAGCTTAAATTGCCCACAAGATTTGTTGTGCTGCGGCAATTCTGAGCACCCTGATAATTAAATCTTCTTTCGGTGTTGTCTTTACTGCCCATACAGCGGACAACGGCAATTTTCTGCTCAACATCCCCTGCTTCAACACCCATAATATCCGCAACCTTCACGGCAACATCCTTGCCGCCAACGGGACAAAGGTTAACCTCTGCCTCACCTGCAACAATTGCCTTGGCATAAGCACGGCAACCCGAATATCCGCAGGCACCGCAGTTTGCACCGGGAAGCTCATTTCGCACTGCGTCTACCTTTTCGTTTGTGGGCACTGCCATCACTGCTGAAGCAATGGCAAGGACAATACCTATGATAAGTCCGATTCCTGAAACAATCAGAATAGCAAGAAGAATTTCATTTGGCATATCAATTCCTCCTTACCCTAAACCTAACATATTATCAACGAGTCCTGCAAATCCCAGAAAGCTCAGCGACACCAGAGAAGCCGCCACAAGAGTAATGGGCAGACCCTTCAGGGACTTGGGAATGTCGGCAGTTTCAAGCTTACTTCTTACACCTGCAAACATAACCATTGCCAGCAAAAAGCCGATACCTGCACCCAGAGCATTTATAAGGGCGTGGCCAAAGCCGTAGGAAGCACCGCTTTTCTCAATAACCAGCATAGTAACACCAAGAACCGCACAGTTTGTGGTGATAAGGGGCAGATAAATTCCCAGAGAGCGGTAAAGAACTCTCATATATTTTTTAAGGACAATTTCTACAAGCTGAACCAGACCTGCAATAACAAGGATAAACACAATTGTCTGCAAGTAGCTAAGCCCAGCAGGAACCAAAAGATACATATAGATAGGATAGGTAACGGCAGTGGCAAGCACCATAACAAAGGTAACCGCTCCGCTCATACCTACCGCAGTGTTCAGCTTTTTGGAAACACCCAGGAAGGGGCAGATTCCCAAAAATTTTGCCAGAACGTAGTTTTCGGTAAGAATAGCCGCCAGAAAAACGGCAATAAGACCTTTAATCACTGAGCTTATCCCCCTTACCTAAAACTGTGCAGCTTCCCTTCATAGGACAAGCGGCACAGCCGCCTGCGTTCTTTGCGGTTTTGCCGCCGTTAAGCTTGTTGGCAAGTGCAATCAGCATACCGAAAACAAAGAACCCACCGGGAGGAAGCAGGAAAATAACAATGTTAAGTGCAGGGATAATCTCCATTCCAAACCAAGTGCCTGCACCCAGAAGCTCTCGGATAGAGCCCATTAAAAGCAAGGCCGCCGTAAAGCCTATGCCCATACCCAAGCCGTCAAGCATTGAGGGAATAACAGGATTTTTGCTGGCAAACATCTCAGCTCTGCCTAAAATAATGCAGTTAACAACAATAAGAGGCAGGAAAATTCCCAGACTTTCGTCAATTGCAGGAGCAAAGGCCTTAACAATCATCTGCACAATGGTAACAAAGGTAGCGATAATGGTGATGTAAGCAGGGATACGCACCTTGTCGGGGATAATCTTTCGAAGAGCCGACACAACGGCATTTGAACCTATAAGAACAATGGTCGCCGCCAAGCCCATACCGATAGCGTTGGAAGCGGCAGTGGTAACTGCCAGAGTGGGACAAGTACCGAGCACAAGGGTGAGAACAGGATTTTCCTTGATAATACCCTTGGTAACTTCTTTTAAATATCCTTTACAAGCCATTAAAGCACACCTCCTTCAATAAGAGAACTGTAAATATTCAAAGCTTCGTTCACTGCATTTGTAACTGCGTTGGATGTAATGGTAGCACCTGTAATAGCGTCGATTCTGCCCTCAGTGCCGCCTGTGCCGTCTTTAACCACAGAAAAGCCCGAAGCAGTAATATCCTGCTTATATTCTTTAAGAAAGCTTTCGTTTGCGGCGTTTGCTCCAAGTCCGGGAGTTTCAGAGTGGCTTAAAATCTCAACACCCGTTACCTTGCCCAGAGCGGTTTCTCCTTGGGTAGCAATACCTACCATAACAGAAACATCACCGCCGTAGCCCTTTGAAGCAACAGGAATTGCACAGCCGATAACTTCGCCACTTTCATCCAGTGCCTTGTAAACTTCAACCTCAAGACCCTTTTTGCCTTCAAAGCTTGCCGCCTCGGGACAAACCGCAAACATAGCGTCCTGAGCTTTTTTAATTTCGTTTTCTGCAATGGCGTCCTTGGTAAGAGCGTTTGTGCCTGCAAGAAGTGCCGACACAATAAGGCAGATAACAAAAAGAGTAATTGTGGGGACAAAAATGTCCTTAAACTTTATTTTCATACTTTATCCCCCTTTTTTCTGCTCTCGCCGAAAGCTCTGGGCTTTGTGAGAGTTTCAATATGAGGAACAAGAATGTTCATCAGAAGAATTGCAAAGGAAACACCCTCGGGCAGATTTGAGTATGTACGGATAAGCATTGTAAGCACACCTAAGCCTACACCGAAAATCACCTTGCCCCACTTGGTAATGGGAGAGGTTACATAATCCGTTGCCATAAACACCGCACCCAACATAATGCCGCCTGACATAAGCTGATAAAGAGGGTCAAGCCCCAAAATAAGGCTCATAATTGCCGCAGTGCCAAGGTAAACAACTGGAATAATGGGAGAGATAACGCGTCGAATAACAAGGTAAAGACCGCCCAGAAGGATAGCCAGTGTGCACACCTCGCCCATTGAGCCGCCGATATTTCCAAGGAAAAGGTCAAGGTAACTGTAAGCACCCTCGCCTGCCGCCAAAGGAGTGGCAGAGGTAACTGCGTCCACAGTTGTTGCAGAGGTAACTGCGTCAGCTTCCATAAATCTTGTGTTTGTCCAGGTTGTCATAGCCGTGGGGAAAGACACCATAAGCACAACTCTTGCCGCCAGAGCAGGGTTTACAAAGTTATAGCCTATGCCGCCAAACATCTGCTTTACAACCACAATCGCCACAACACAGCCGAAAACCGCAATAAAGGGATTTATACCCACAGGCAGGTTAAGAGCAAGCAAAAGTCCTGTAACCACTGCGGACAAATCTGTAATTGTGTTCTTTCTTTTCATAACCTTACGGCAGATGTATTCTGTCAGCACACAGGTAGCCACACAGATAAAGGCAAGCAATAACGCCTGAAAACCAAAATACACCACCGCCATCACAAGAGCAGGCATTAAGGCGATAACAACGTCCAGCATAACCCCTGTGGTGGTTTTTTTACTTCTTAAATGTGGAGAGGAGGAAACAAACAGCTTCATTTTTTAACCTCAGCTCCTTTCTCTTTTCTGGCTTCTTCTCTTAAAATTGCCTTTCCCAGACGGATACTCTGAACAAGATATCTCTGGGCAGGACAGGAAACCGTACAACATCCGCATTCCATACAGGACATAACGTTGTATTCTTTTAGCACATCAATCTGATTTTTCTTTGCCGCACGTACCAGAGTAGCAGGCACAAGATTCATAGGACAGGCCTCAACGCATTTGCCGCAGCGTATGCAGCTTCCGCCTTTTGCGGTGGAAGCGTCCTTCTTGTTAAAGCCCAGAATTGCGTTGTTCTGCTTTAAAATGGGAGCATTGTCCTCAAAAAGTGAAATACCCATCATAGGGCCGCCCATAATAAGCTTGCCGCACTCCTCTTTGTAGCCGCCGCAAAGCTCAATAAGCCTGTTGACAGGTGTTCCTATGGGAACAATTACGTTCTGAGGATTTTTAATGGCACTGCCGTCAACGGTGAGCCTCTTTCTCACAAGAGGCATACCTGTTTTCATATATTCTGCAATAAAGGCAACAGAGGCAACGTTCATTACCACCACGCCAACATCAGCAGGGAGCTTGCCTGCGGGCACAACCCTTCCTGTGCAGGCTTTAATAAGCACCTTTTCAGCACCCTGAGGATAGCCCGACTTAAGAGTCAGCACCCTTACAACGTCGTCGGGGTCGGCGGTTTTATTGTCTGCAATTTCCTTAAGAAGCTTTATGGCGTCGGGCTTGTTGCTCTCAACACCGATAATAACCCTCTTGACCCCAAGAATCTCCTTAACCGCATAAATACCCGAGAAAATGCTCCAGCTGTTCTCCAGAACCTCTCTGTGGTCTGCCGTTATGTAAGGCTCGCACTCTGCACAGTTAATAAGCAGTGTGTCAATCTCCTTGTCCTTGGGAACATTGAGCTTAACGTGAGCAGGAAAACCTGCACCGCCAAGACCCACCAGTCCCGAAGCTCGCACCGCCTTAAGAAAATCCTCTTTGCTCTCAATAACAGGGGGCTTTACAGAGGGGTCTTTTTCAAAAAGAGAATCGGAAGTAATAACAACCGCCTCAGTAACAACGCCGTTTGGCAAGGTCATTGTGATAATGTCCTTAACCTCTCCCGACACCGAAGAATGAACGGGAGCAGACACAAAGGCGTCGCTATCGCCCACAACAGTACCCACATACACCTTGTCACCCTTAGCCACCACGGGCTTGCAGTGAGCACCGATGTGCTGAGCCATAGGAAGAATAACCTCCTCAATATCTGTGAGCACAACGCTTTCGCAGTTTGCCGTGTTCTTGTGGTGAGGCACCTTAACGCCGCCTCGGGTGAAAAAGGGCTTTTTAGGGAAAACAAGCTCTTTTCTTTCCAAAATCATCGCCTCCTGTTTGTTCTGTGGAAACAAAGAGAATTTGTTAAATTTTAGACAAATTCACTAAAAATCTACAATAATTTACAGTAATTATACAACAGGTTTTTTTGATTTTCAATAAGTATAACAATAAATATATAAGAAAACTATTGGAAATGGCATAAAATTATTCCTTTTTGCAAAGGATAATTTCAAAAAACAGAAAGGAAGAGCGGCTTTGACAATTTTAAACGCCTTCTGGGTAGGCGGTCTTGTGTGCCTTATTGCTCAGCTTTTAATATCAAAAACCAAGCTCACTCCTGCCAGAATTTTGGTGGGGATGGTAATGTTGGGAGTTTTTTTAAGCGGCGTGGGGGTTTTTCAGCCCCTTAAAAAGTTCGCAGGCTCAGGGGTAACGGTGCCTCTTCTGGGCTTTGGCGACTTAATGGCACAGGGTGTAAAAGAGGCCATAGAAAAAGACGGTGCTTTGGGAATCCTCACAGGAGGACTCACGGCAGGAAGTGCAGGCATTGCCTTTGTAATAGTTTTAGGGGTAATCGGAGCTTTACTTTGCAGGCCAAAAGAGAAATAAGCTCACTGCAAAACAATAAACAAACAACTTGAAAACCCTGAAAAAAAGGTGTATAATCAATACTTGAGAATGTTTTCTCGGAGGTGCGTTATGATTAAACAAGGTTTTAACAACGACAAGTACATTCAGCTTCAGTCTGCCTGTATCAAGGAAAGAATCAAACAGTTCGGCGGCAAGCTTTATCTTGAATTCGGCGGCAAGCTTTACGACGATAACCACGCCGCAAGGGTTTTGCCCGGCTTCCAGCCTGATTCAAAGCTTCAAATGCTTATTGAGCTTAAGGACAAAGCTGAGATTGTTATTGTAATCAACGCAGGAGATATCGAGAAAAACAAAGTAAGAGGGGATTTGGGCATTACATACGACCTTGACACCCTCAGACTTATTGACCTTTTCAGAGGGGTTGGGCTTTTTGTAGGCAGTGTTGTGCTCACCTGTTTTCACAATCAGCCTGCTGCGGCAGCTTTTCAGAAACGCCTTGAAAGCTTAGGAATCAAGGTTTACCGCCACTATCCCATTGAGGGTTACCCTTCCAACATTGACCTTATTGTAAGCGACGACGGCTACGGCAAAAATGAATATATCGAAACAGAAAAACAGCTTGTTGTGGTTACTGCTCCCGGCCCGGGTTCAGGTAAAATGGCTGTGTGTCTTTCTCAGCTTTATCACGACCACAAAAAGGGTATCCAGGCAGGCTACGCCAAGTTTGAAACCTTCCCTATCTGGAATTTACCTCTCAAGCACCCTGTAAATATGGCTTACGAAGCCGCCACTGCCGACCTTAACGATGTGAATATGCTTGACCCATATCACTTTGAGGCTTACGGCGAAACCACTGTCAACTACAACCGTGACGTTGAAATTTTCCCTGTTCTTTCAGCAATGTTTGAGCAGATTCTTGGCGAAAGCCCCTATAAATCCCCTACAGATATGGGCGTAAATATGGCAGGCAACTGTATCGAGGACGACGAGGCAGTGTGTGCCGCCGCAAATCAGGAAATCATCCGCCGCTACTACACCGCTCTTTGCAACCGCAAGCAGGGCTTAGGCTCAGACGGCGAAATTTATAAGCTTGACATCCTTATGAAGCAGGCTGGAGTAACCTCAGAAAACCGACCTGTAATAGCTCAGGCTCTGAAAAAATCCGAAGAAACAGGCGGTGAGCCTGCGGCGGCAATTGAAATGCCCGACGGCAGAATCATCACAGGCAAAACCTCTTCCCTTCTGGGTGCTTCTTCTGCGGCTCTTCTCAACGCTCTCAAATACCTCGGCGGAATTGATGACGAAATCCACCTCATCTCTCCCACCATTATTGAGCCTATCCAGAAGCTGAAGCTCACTCATTTAGGCAACTCTAACCCCAGACTTCATATGGACGAGGTGCTCCTCGCACTGTCCATCTGTGCCGCAACTGACGAACAGGCTCAGCTTGCTCTGGACCAGCTTGAAAAGCTTAAAGGCTGTGAGGCTCACGCCACGGTAATTCTTGCCAGCACCGACGAAAAAATGTTCAAAAAGCTGGGCATTAACCTTACCTGCGAGCCTAAGTACCAGACAAAGAAACTTTACAGACGCTAATCCTTAGCCACTGTGGGCGGTTTTGGTTGTTAGCCACGACAGGGCAATTCCGACTTTTTATAACAACATTAAACCCCGACGTTTAATCAACGTCGGGGTTTTTAGTTTGCAACAAATACTATAATTTCAACCTTTTAGTTATATTCTGTGTCTAAACACAGAGTGATATTTACCTATCGGTAAGTGGTATTGAAATCAAAAGATTTCAGTGATATTTTATTCGCCAAGCTGCCGCAGGCAATACCACTATGCGTAGCATAATATAACTAATTTATCAATACCACTCGCCGTCAGGCGAATAAAACTGCCCCAGTGTTCATCAGAACACTGGGGCAAACCCTCAGGGCGTAAGTTTTGTTTATGATACTTTTCTCAACGGAGAACTTAAGCTAAAATCAGCCTTCTGCTCTCTTCTTGAGCTCTGCGTATCTTTCCTCAGCAACCTTAGCTGCCTTCTCGAAGAGAACTTCTGCTCTGTCGGGGAAGGAGCGTGTGAGAGAGGAGTAACGAGCCTCGTTAAGGATAAAGTCACGGTAAGAAGCATTGGGCTCCTTAGAATCGAGGATGAAGGGGTTCTTGCCCTCAGCCTTGAGTCTGGGGTCATAACGGAAGTTGTTCCAGTAACCGCACTCAACAGCCTTAGCCATTTCCTTCTGGCAGTTAACCATACCGCCCTTGATGGAGTGCATCTCACAGGGAGCATAGCCGATGATGAGAGAAGGACCGTTGTAAGACTCAGCTTCCTTGATAGCCTTAAGTGTCTGGTTCATATCAGCACCCATAGCAATTTGAGCTACGTAGATGTAGCCGTAGGAGATAGCAATGTCAGCAAGGCTCTTCTTGCGGATATCCTTACCTGCAGCAGCAAACTGAGCAACCTGACCGATGTTGGAAGCCTTGGAAGCCTGACCGCCTGTGTTGGAGTAAACCTCAGTATCGAATACCATAATGTTTACATCCTCACCTGTTGCGAGAACGTGGTCAACACCGCCGAAGCCGATGTCGTATGCCCAACCGTCGCCACCGAAGATCCATACGGACTTCTTGGAAAGGAACTCTTTGCTCTCAAGGATTTCCTTGCAGAGGTCGCAGTCACACTTGGAAAGCTCAGCAACAAGTGCGTCTGTTGCAGCAGCGTTCTTCTCGCCATCCTCAAGAGTTGCAAGGTACTCATCAGCTGCAGCCTTAAGCTCTGCTGTTGCACACTCTGCCTCAGCAACTGCCTTAACCTGCTCAATGAGTCTTGCGCGGATAGCCTTCTGGCCGAGGTGCATACCTAAGCCGTGCTCTGCGTTATCTTCGAAGAGGGAGTTAGCCCAAGCAGGACCCTGACCCTTCTTGTTAACTGTGTAGGGAGATGTAGCAGCAGGACCACCCCAGATAGAGGAACAACCTGTTGCGTTGGAGATGTACATTCTGTCGCCGAAGAGCTGTGTGATAAGACGAGCATAAGCTGTCTCTGCACAACCTGCGCAGGAACCGGAGAACTCAAGGAGAGGCTGCTTGTACTGAGAACCGATGAGGTTGAGGTTAGCAACTGTCTCGGGCTTCTCTGTAACATTAGCTACACAGTAATCGAATACTGCCTGCTGGTCGTCCTGGCTCTCACGAGCAACCATTGTAAGAGAGTTTGTGGGACAAACGCCTACGCAAACGCCGCAACCCATACAATCCATGGGAGAAACAGCAAGTGTGTACTTGTAGTTTGTCTTAACAACGGGCTTGGGAGCAATCTTTGTATTCTCGGGAGCAGCAGCTGCCTCTTCGTCAGAAAGAGCGAAGGGACGGATTGTTGCGTGGGGACATACGAAGGAACACTTGTTACACTTTGCACAAGTCTCAGCATTCCACTCGGGAACCATAACAGCAACACCGCGCTTCTCGTAAGCGGAAGCACCCTGCTCGAATGTACCGTCAGCGTGATCCATAAATGCGGAAACGGGGAGAGAGTCACCGTCCATCTTGCCAACGGGAATCATAATGTTATCTACCATCTTAACGAGCTTCTCAGCACCCTTGGAAGCTGCCTTAGCTGCGTCGTCAGTAGCGTTAGCCCAATCAGCGGGTACGTCAATCTTAACATAAGCGGAAGCACCCATGTCGATTGCCTTCTCGTTCATCTCAACGATTTCTTTACCCTTCTTCATAAACTTCTGAGCCTTTTCCTTCATATAGCCGATAGCTTCCTCGGGAGGAAGAACCTTAGCGAGGCTAAAGAAAGCAGACTGAAGAACTGTATTTGTACGCTTGCCAAGACCAATCTGAGCAGCGATGTCAATAGCGTTAACTGTATAAAGCTGAATGTTGTTTTCTGCGATGTACTTCTTGGAAGCAGCGTCCAGCTTAGCGGAAAGCTCATCTGCTGACCACTGGCAGTTGATGAGGTATACGCCGCCGGGCTTAACGTCCTGAACCATCTTGAAGCCCTTCTCAACATAAGAGGGGTTGTGGCAAGCAACGAAGTCAGCCTTGTTGATGTAATAGGGGGACTTGATGGGAGCGTCACCAAATCTCAAGTGAGAAATTGTGATACCGCCTGTCTTCTTGGAGTCATACTGGAAGTAAGCCTGAACGAACTTCTCTGTGTGGTCACCGATAATCTTGATGGAGTCTTTGTTAGCACCAACAGTACCGTCACCGCCGAGACCCCAGAACTTACACTCGATAGTACCCTCTGCTGCTGTGTTGGGAGCAGGCTTCTCTTCGAGAGAGAGGTTTGTAACGTCGTCGTTGATACCAAGTGTGAAGAGCTGCTTGGGCTCATCCTTTTTGAGCTCCTCGTATACTGCGAATACGCTTGAAGGAGGAGTATCCTTGGAACCAAGACCGTATCTGCCGCCGATGAGAACGTCTGTCTTAACGCCCTTGGAAGCAAGAGCAGCAACAACGTCAAGGTAAAGAGGCTCGCCAAGAGCACCGGGCTCTTTTGTTCTGTCGAGAACTGCAATCTTCTTAGCTGTTGCAGGAATAGCCTCAACAAGCTTCTCTGCGCTGAAGGGTCTGTAAAGTCTAACCTTAACAAGACCAACCTTCTCGCCTCTTGCGTTCATATAGTCAATAACTTCTTCTGCAACGTCACAGATAGAACCCATAGCGATGATAACTCTCTCTGCGTCCTCTGCACCGTAGTAGTTGAAGAGCTTGTAGTCTGTACCAAGCTTCTCGTTAACCTTGTTCATATACTCCTCAACAATACCGGGTACTGCCTCGTAGTACTTGTTACAAGCTTCTCTGTGCTGGAAGAAGATGTCGCCGTTTTCGTGAGAACCACGCATTACGGGGTGCTCAGGGTTAAGAGCTCTCTTTCTGAAAGCCTTAACAGCGTCCATATCAACCATTTCCTTAAGGTCGTCGAAATCCCAAACTTCAATTTTCTGAAGCTCGTGAGATGTTCTGAAGCCGTCGAAGAAGTTGAGGAAGGGAACGCTGGACTTGATAGCTGCAAGGTGAGCTACTGCACCAAGGTCCATAACTTCCTGTGTATTTGTCTCAGCGAGCATAGCGAAACCTGTCTGACGACAAGCATAAACGTCGGAATGGTCACCGAAGATGTTAAGAGCGTGGGAAGCAACAGTTCTTGCACTTACGTGGAAAACTGCGGGTAAAAGCTCACCTGCGATCTTGTACATATTGGGGATCATCAGAAGAAGACCCTGTGAAGCTGTGAATGTTGTGGTAAGAGCACCTGCGTTAAGGGAGCCGTGAACTGTACCGGCTGCACCTGCCTCAGACTGCATCTCCTCAACCTTAACTGTTGTACCGAAGATGTTCTTGAGACCCTGTGCTGACCACATGTCAACATAGTCTGCCATGGGGCTGGAAGGAGTAATAGGATAAATACCTGCTACTTCTGTAAACGCATAGGAAACGTGAGCCGCTGCGTTGTTACCGTCCATGGTCTTTCTTAATCTTGCCATTGGAATAGTCCTCCTTTTTAAGATAAATGTGAAAAAAATCACATACTTTAAAATAATATCGGGTACGCCCTTTGTACCAACTAACATAATACCACTTTATTCGTCTTTTGTAAAGTATAAAAACCCCATAGGATTGACTTTTTATTGGTTTTTATGTAAACTTATGGTTGTGAGGATTTTTTTATGTTACTCACCAACAAATTTAAACCGAAAGGGTTGAACAAAATGCCTGACGATTCAGGTAATAAGCTTAAAGAAAACAAAAAGCGTGACGGCTTTTTTTCTCGTTTTTTCTCTGGCAAAAGCCAGGAGGAAATCCAGCAGGAGGCTGAGGAGGAAATCCTCTCTTTGGTTGAAGAGGGTCAGGAAAAAGGCGTCATCGGCGACTCTACAAAAAGCATTATCGAAAACGTTTTTGACTTCGACGACACAGTAGCTTCCGAGATTATGCGTCACCGCACCGAGGTGGTGGCAATTGAGTGCACAGCCTCACTTTCAGAGGTTGTGGACACCGCCATAGAAAGCGGCTATTCCCGTATTCCCGTTTTTGAAGGAGATATTGACTCAGTCAGAGGCGTGCTTTACGTCAAGGACCTTCTCCCCTTTGTAGGCTCAAAGGTTGAGGGTTTTGACCTTTCAAAAATCATCCGTGATGTTATCTTTGTTCCCAAAACAAAAAACTGCTCCGAGCTTTTCACAGAAATGACCAAGAAAAGAATCCAGATGGCAATTGTTGTGGACGAGTACGGCGGAACCGAAGGACTTATCACCCTTGAGGACTTAATCGAGGACATTCTGGGCAACATCCGTGACGAATACGACAACGAAGAGGACGAGGTAAAGAAGCTTTCCGACAACCGCTTCACCGTTGAAGGCAGTGCCTCAATCGAAGACATTGCCAAGGAACTTGACCTTACTCTTCCCGAAACCGACTGCGACACAGTAGCAGGTTTTGTGCTGGAAAATTTAGGCAGAATCCCCGAAGACGGCGAAACCCCTCAGGTAGAGGTAAACAACACCACCTTTAAAATTGAGAAAATCGAAGAACGCCGAATCCTCTGGGTAACAATCGAAAAACATAACACCGAAGAATAAATAACTGACAAAAACCAAAGCCGCTTTCAGAACGAAAGCGGCTTTTTTATCAAAATTTCATCTTTTTAAAATAATACTGCTTATCCTCGTCGGTGATTTCACGCAAAACTCTGCAAGGGTTACCTGCTGCCACCACCATAGGGGGAACATCCTTGGTGACCACACTGCCTGAGCCTATAACCGAACCTGAGCCGATGGTTACGCCGGGGTTTATTATTACCCCTGCACCAATCCACACATCGTCGCCGATTTTTACAGGGGCGGCGTACTCCGCAACTGTACGCATTTCGGGGTGGATGGGGTGTCCTGCGGCAGAGATGGTAACATTGGGAGCAATAAGCACATTGTCCCCTATCTCAACTCTGTTGCAATCCAGAATTGTCAGATTAAAGTTTGCGTAAAAATTCTCACCCACGTGGATGTTGTAGCCGTAATCACAGTGAAAAGGCGGCTCCATATAGGCGTTTTTCTTACGGGAGCCGAAAATCCTGGTAATCAGCTCATCTCTCTTTTCACGCTCATAAGGACGTGAATTGTTAAAATCATAAACAAGCTCTCTTACCCTGGCCTTTTCCTCTTCAAGCTCCTCATCCCAGCCCACATAAGGCAGGGTGTTCAGCATTTTTTCCTTTTCTGTCATTTATTCTTCATCTCCGCTCTTTCCAAGCTGCTTCATTCTCTTGTAGCGGTAAAGCACGTTTTCTGCCCACTCACGGTCAATCTTGATAAATCCGCTGATTTTCTTATCCTTAATGGCAAGTTCACTAACAATTCCCACAGACTTGCCGTAAATTTCAAGACGTGCAGACTGAACATAAGGCTCTTTGTCTTCTCCTACAAAGAAGGTAAAGCCCATAGTGTTCTGCTCTCTGTCATACATCGAGAGGTAACCTTCCTCAACGTGCTTAAGGCCGTACTTTTTGGCTACAATCTCGCTGATAACAAGCTTGGTAATTTCCACCGCCATATCATCAAGGCCCGATTCAAAGATAAACACCTTCTCCTTGAAAACATTGAAATCAGGAGCAAGACGCTTTCTTATGCCCTTGAGTCGCTCGTACTTCTGCTCAAGCTCCACGTCCTCAAGCTGAAAACGGTCAGCTTCGGGGATAAGGTACACCATAAAGCGGTTTTTCATATCGTTATATAAAAGAGGATAGGTCAGCCTTGCCTCGTATCCGCAGGCAGAGCACCTCCATTTCAGAAGCTTTTCGTCCAGAATATCCCCTCTCAGGGTGGGCTCGTTGGTGGCATTTATGCTCATAAAAAGCTTTGCGTCTGTGGTTTCGCTGCACTTGGGGCAGGCTATTTTTTTGACAACTACATTTGCCATAGTAATTTTCTCCTTAGAAAACTGTATTATATAGGAATTATACCACAATTTTTACTTCAAACCAATAGGATGACAAAATTTTTATTGATTTTATGCTAAAATAGTGCGATAATATAAGGGTAAGAAAAAATATACTCAAAAGGAGTTTAGCTATGCTTAATACCTGCAAAGAAATGTTCTCTCTGATGTGCGAAGCCGCTGAGGAAGGTCTTCAGAAAGCCAGAATCAAAACTCAGCAGAACAGAATCCGTCAGATTATGCGTGTTGATGAAGGCGAGCTTGAGTCAGTTTATGCTAAAATAGGCAGAATCTCAGTAACAGGCAAAGACAAGGACAAACGCGACGACCTCATTGCCGAAGCAAAACGTATTGAAGCAAGAATTTTAAGAGCAGAGGTTCGCCTTGAAATGCTCAAAAACGCCGCTTCCGTAGACGAGTGCACCCGTGCCTTTGAAGAAAAACTTATTGAAACCGCTCAGTCCGTGAAGAAAGCCACCGAAGAAAAAACAAAGGACATAAAAGAAAAAGCTAAGGTAAAAAGCGGCGATATAAAAGAAAAGCTCAAGGACACCGCCTCTGACCTAACCGCCAAAGCCGAGGACCTTACCATCAAGGCAAAGGACAAGGCAGCGGACATTTCCATCAAGGCAAAAGACACATCCGACAAAGCCAAGGACAAGGCAAAGGAAAAAGCCAAAGACCTGAAAGAAAAGCTTCCCAAAGCAGAAAAAGCAGAGAAAGAAGCTGAGGAAAAAGTCCTTGATAATGTTGATGACATTTTAAAAAGAATTGAAGACACCATCAACTCCGTAGACGAAGAGTCTGCCGAGGAGTTTAAGTTTTAATTAAAGCTTTATCACAAAAAAAGAGCAAGAGCAAAAGGGCAAACCCTTCTGTTCTTGCTCTTATTTTTTATTTTGTTATTAACCGAAAATAGGCTGTAAAAAAGGAATCATACAAAAGGCGTCTGAGGCAAATTTTGAGGCAATACCGCAAACTACGCCCACCACGATTCCGCCGCAGACATCTGAGAAATAATGAACTCTCAGATAAACTCTGGAAAATGAAATAAGGATTGCAACAATCAAAGCAGGAAGCCAGAAAATCACCGTGCAGTTAATCATCAACCCTACAGCCACGGAAATACTTGTGGAGGTGTGACCCGAGGGAAAGGAAGAGTGCCTTGGAGAGCGGATAATAAGCTCGTCCTGCTCTAAAAGCTCTGACGGGCGTGTTCTTCCCACAATATTTTTAATAATAACCTCGCCAATCATCAGACCCAGAAACATAGACATAAGAATGTTGAGTCCTGTCTGGCGGTACTCCTTGCTTATAAAAAAGGGCACGGAAAGAATCCACCAGAAAATACCTGCGTTGCCCATCATTGTAATGAGGTGAACTATAATATTGTTGGCTCTTGAGTGCAGAGCGGTTACGGTGTTTAGCACATAACTGTCTGCTTTTGAGAACATTTTTTTCACAATAAAAACCCCTTTAGATTTCACAAAGTGCCTTAAGCTCTTTGATTTTTGCCTCTGCGTCCTCTGCCTTGAAAACCGCTGTGCCTGCTACTGCCACGTCAACCCCTGCCTGAGCGGCAACTGAAATGGTGTTGTCGGCAATTCCGCCGTCGGCTTCAATAAGAAAATCAAGGCTCAGCTCCTCACGCTTTGCTTTAAGAGCCTCTACCTTGCTCATCATATCTGCCATAAAGCTCTGACCCCCAAAGCCGGGCTCAACAGTCATAACCAGCACCATATAAAGGTCTTTAAGGTAAGGATAAACAGACTCAACAGGAGTGTTGGGCTTAATAACAAGTCCTGCCTTTATGCCTAAAGACTTGATTTTATCAATGGTTTCCTGAATGGGAGAATCACTCTCAACGTGGAAGGTGATAATATCTGCCCCTGCCTTAGCGAAGTCCTCAATGTACTTAAGAGGCTCTGAAATCATAAGGTGAACATCAAAGGGCTTGTCTGTATATTTTCTTACAAACTTGATAACAGGAGCACCAAAGGTAAGGTTAGGCACAAAGTGAGCGTCCATAACGTCAAGGTGCATAAAATCTGCACCTGCCTTGTCCATTCGGGCGATTTCTTCACCGAAACGGGAAAAATCACAGGATAAAAGTGAGGGAGCTATTAACATTTTATTGCCTCCTTAAGATTTTTGGATAAGGGGAGCTACTACTGCGGCAATTCCCCAGAAAAGTATATAGAGTAAAATTTTAAGTGCACTAAGGTTATGAACCCCTGAGCAAAGAACAATGGCGGCACTGAGAAGCACACCTAAAATAAGACCAATAAGCTGAATAACCACAGAAAGAGAGATGTTGCTCTTCATTCTTACGCAGCCTGAAATTGCCCTGAGAAAAGGCAGGAAAGAGCCGCGGGTAGCAAGATAAGCACGGGAAGTGTCCTCTTTCTGAGAAGAAATTTCTCTGCAAACGTTGCCAAGACCTGTGGAAAGCACCTTTACACTTCTGAAGAAAATTCCGAAGTCCTCGGCAATTTTCTCGTTGGTGATGTTGGGGTCACTTGTTCTTACAAGCAGGCTTATGCCGTTTGCCTCAGCTCTCTGAAGCTCCTCGGCAATTCTTAGAGTGGAGCTGTAAGTTGTAACAAACATAGCCACCGCCTTACTGCCCTTGGCAAAGTAGGTTTTCTGTCTGCCCTCTTTCATATACTGCTCTTCCCCTGAAAGAGCAGGGGCTTCAACACCGAATTTCTCCAAAAGCTCGGCACTGCCCACAAGGAGTCTTTCTCCTGAAACCCAGCCCACAAGTCCCAGCTTGTCCTCGTACATAACGCTTTCGACTGAGGGAAGCTTGCCGCCGTGGTTGTCCACAACATTGTCAAAAACCGAAGCAAGAGGGCTTTTTGCCTCTCTGAGCACTGCGGCACAGGCAAGAAAGCTTTCTTCGATTCTGTAATTATCAAAGGCTTTTACACCGTTAAGGGTAATACTTCCTGTGGGGTAGAGGTCCCCTGCTTCCACAATAACCGCCTTGGTATCGCAGAATTGTCTTACAGAGGGATAACCTGCAATCATAGCGTTTTTGGCAAGGGTATCGCTGCAAAGCTTACGCATAGGCAGATTCACCGCCAGCAGGTTTGCCACAGGTACGCTTACTGCACACATAAGAGCAAGAGCAGAAACCGCACCGAAAATATCTCCTCTTGTAAGTATGCCGTAAAGGATACTTACGAAAAGCGAGCAAAGAATTGCCACGGGTGCAACCTTGCCCGACATATCTTCACTTGGGTCGGGAGAATAAGAAATTTTAAGGTAGTCTGAAAGAAAGTCGCTTTCCACCTGATAAGCCACAATAGGCTTGCCTAAAGTACCGCTCATCAGCTTCTTTGCGATATCTTCGTTAACGTATATTTTGCCCGAATATGTGGGGGCTTTCTGAGTAATAAACTTGAAATTATCCTTGACTCTCAGCACCATAAAGAGCTTTCCAAGGCAGTTTGCCAGGAGCAAAACTGAAACAATAACTGCGTAAAGGTGCATATTGCCCTTTGCAAAGGATGTGGCTGTGAAAATAGACACAATACCCTGAATAACTCCTGCAATTGAAGCAACTGAAACCCCTGTGTCGGAATTTCCCTTGAACTTTTTAAGGGGAGCAAGTCCGTTTAAAAGTGCCACTCTGCAAATCCAGCAGCCCAAAAGCAAAAGCAAAGTGCTTACAAAGGAAATAACAATGGAAACCACGTCTGTAAAACTGCTTCCCATAATCACTGTTACAATGGAAAGAGCCAGAAGCAAGGCGGTAATAACTCCCATAAACAGAGAATTAAGGAACATTTTGCGGATGTTCAGGTTGATTTCCTGCATAATTGAGGAAGAATCCTGACGGCTTTTGTAGTCCTCAATCTGCACTGTTTTATCTCTGAAATCGTCGTTGTCCTCTTCGTTTGAGCTGAAAAAGCCAACTATTCTGCCGAAAATACCATCGGCAACCTTTTTGGGAGTTTTCTCCTCTTCCTCTACCTTTTCTTCCTGAGGAGTCATCCTCTGAGAAATTACGGGGTTGGGAGAGGCTATGTATTTTTTGTACTCGTTTTCAACAACAGATGAGAACTTGCCTGCCCTGACGTGGACCTTGTCCACCTTGCTTTCGTGCTGATAAACAGGCACTCTGGACACAACCTTCTGAGCAGAAGACACAGGCTTTGCCTTGCCGAAAAGCTTTTCAAACTCGCTTTCTTCCTTCTGAGGCTCTGCCTCAGCCTGAGCCTCATCCTCAGGCTTAACCTCAGCTTCTGCCTCAGCCTTAACCTCAGATTTCTCTGATTTTTCAGAGTCTTCAGCTTCACCCTCTTCAGCGTCAAGGTCAATGTCAATGGTGTCGATATCCTTTATTTTTACAGGTTTTACGTTGAAGTTTTCAACATTTTCCACTATATCTTCAGAAATTTTTGTGCCTTCCTCATACTCGGGAGTCAGGGTAACAGCTACCTCTTCCTCTGCCTTTTCCTGTGACTGCCGAGCTTTTTCTTCCTCTTCGGCTTCTTGTTCAGTTATTTCCTGAGTGTTTTCTTCTGTCTCGTCGTCGGCAATATCCAGAGGATTCTGATTTGTGTATCTTACTTCTTTGCTTTTGTTGGAGTAAATCTCCTCTACTCCTGCTGTACCTCTGTTACGCTTTACTTTATTAAGCTTTAAGGCTTCCATTTCCATTTTTTCTTTCTCAGAAAGATAACGGGTTTCCTCAATAATGGAGTCAATCATATTATCCTTCTGCTGGATATCCTTTATCTCGTCGCTCATATTTTCACTTCCTTTATATGTAAATATCTCTTATCTTTTGCCTGCAACGGCATACATCAATACACCTGCGGCAACTGAAGCGTTAAGAGAGTTAAGCTTGCCTTTCATAGGCAAGGACACAATAACGTCGCATTTTTCTCTTACCAATCTGCCGATTCCTTTGCCCTCATTGCCGATAACAAGGGCAACTGCACCGCTCATATCGCAGGTTCTGAAGTCTTCTCCGTCCATATCGGCACCGTAAACCCAAAGACCCTTTTCTTTTAATGTGTCAAGGGTCTGGGCAATATTGGGCACTCTCACCACAGGCACATACTCCACTGCACCTGCACTTACCTTGCCAACGGTAAAGGTAAGTGAAGCACTTCGTCTGGAAGGAATAATCACACCGTGAGCACCACTACACTCGGCAGTACGGATAATCGCACCTAAATTGTGGGGGTCTTCGATTTCGTCCAGCACCACAACAAAGGGGTCTTCCCCACGCTCTTGAGCCAGAGCAAAAATATCCTCAAGCTCCTTGTATTCACAGGCAGCCACAACTGCGGCAATGCCCTGATGAGTGCCGTGGGCACACATAAAATCAAGCTTTTTGGGGTCAACCTCTTTTATGCGGATTTTCTTTTCTCTTGCTTTTGCCAATATTCCTGTGATAGCTCCGCCTTTATTGCCCTTTGCAATAAGGATGGAGTCAATGGCTCTGCCGCTTCTTATAGCTTCAGAAACGGGATTTCTGCCGAAAATCACGTCTTCTCTTATAGTAACTTCAGTTTTATCGGTTCTGTCAGTTTTATCTCTTTTTACGTTTTCCATATATATTCCTCTTTCAAGCAAATTGCTCTTATCTCGACATTCTTATACATAGTATATCATACCACAAATAAAAGCATTTGAAAACAGGAAAATTAAAAAAATTTGTCGTTAGCCACGGGTTAGCCACCCGAGGGCAACTCCGCCTTTTGAAAGGTAAGATAAAACTTTAAACTTTCATCAACGGCGGGAAAATAACAGAGTTGAAAATTTCGGGTCGCTTCGCTCCGATTTATATTAAATAAAATAGGATTGCACGCAAAGCGTGCCACATTAACGTTTGCCAACGGCAAACACATCACTTTGCAACGCAAAACATCATCAGCTTTGCGACATCATATTACGAAGCAATACATCATTTGTATTTGCTTGCAAATGCACCGCTCCTCTGTCGATTATGTTTGCTTTTATGCCGTATTCTCCTGTTACCACATCCCTGAAAAGCTCTGCCTTTGGCGGAAAGAAAGAAAAGCTCATCAAGCACATCAGCACAAGAAAAAGAAACATCAAAGCAGTGAGAAAATATTTTTCAAGCTCCCCATTGCCCTTATAAAGCCTGTAAGACACAAGAAAACCCAAAACAGACCCAGTAAAACCTATGAGTAAATCTGCAATAAGCACCGGCTTTTGCGTAAAAAAGGTATAACTGTAATAAGCAAGAGGTATGAAAGCACCCTGTGCAAAAAGCCCAACTGTCTTTGCCACAACAAATCTTTTAAAAGAGGGTCTTGCCCACAGAAGCTCTACAAAAGAGTAAAAAATGAAAGCTACTGAAAAAATCTTGATATGCTCCCAGATACTTTCGTTTACTGAGGCAAAAAGTGCTGTCAATACACTTGGGCTTAAGTCGTACAAAAAATGAAGCAGGGTTGCAATTATAAAAACTATAAATGCCCCTGCAATTTCAAGCCTTAGAAAAAGTTTTTTCTGCATAAAAAATCCCCCTTATATATTCTTATAAAATATATTCAGAGGGAGATGATATGATGATTTTTCAGAGCAAAAGCCCCAGTACCGTGCCTGCACCCACACCGCAAAGAACAGAAGGAGCAATACGGAGAAACCAGAACAAAAACGTCCGCCTGCCCTTCATACTTGAGGGAGTGCCCACATTTGCCAGAAGCTTTTTTGCTTCATTTCTCAGCACGGCTTCCTCTGCCTGCTCATAAACAGGGCTTACAAGAAGATAGGCTCTCTCGTAGTAAACACTGTCGGTGTCCGTAATTTCAATAATTTTGTGGTTAATGCCTTTTATCATAAAATCCTCCGAAAGCTTTTTAGATTAACTCGCTATAAATATCTTTGGCAAAGTTTCTCTTGCTTATGCAATTTTCTTCTGCAAAAAATAAAGATGAAAGGACTGATTTAATTGATTAAAAGAATGGGAAAATACTCCCTTAAATTTACAGAAGCTCCCATAATTTCCGCTTTTTCTTCCGTTGTGGGAAAGCTCGAAAGCAGGGGCCCTCTTAAAGAAGGTTTTGATAAGGTAATTTATGACTGTCACGCCCTTAAAGACAGCTTTGAAGAAGCTGAAAGCACTCTTCAGCAGGAAGCGTTGAGCCTTGCATTATCAAAATGGGGTGGCAATAAAGAAGATGTGGACTTCATTTTTGCAGGAGATTTACTTAATCAATGCACTGCCTCAAGCTTTGCCTTAAAGGGCTTTAACATCCCCTTTCTCGGTCAGTACGGAGCTTGCTCCACCTCGGCTCAGACTCTTATTATGGCGGCAATTTTTGCACAAAGCAATGCTTCTTCCGTGTCAGCGGCGGTGACTTCCTCTCACTTTTGCTCGGCAGAGCGACAGTTTCGCTTTCCTCTGGAATACGGAGCTGTAAAAACCCCTACCGCTCAGCGTACGGTCACAGGCTCAGGGGCGTTTATTATAGAAAAGAATAAGCCCCACTACCCAAGTATTTCTTCGGCCACCATAGGAAAAATTGTGGATTTTTCAGTCAAAGACGCCAACAATATGGGTGCGGCTATGGCTCCTGCCGCCGCTGATACTCTGGAAAATTTCTTTAAAGACAGCAACACAACCCCAAAGGATTTTGACGCAGTTTTCACGGGAGATTTGGGAGAAGTGGGAAGCAAAATTCTCTATGAGCTTATGGGTGAAAAGGGCTTTGACATAAGGGAAAACCACAAGGACTGCGGACTTATGATTTTTGACAGAAAAAATCAGGACGTACAGGCAGGCGGCTCGGGCTGCGGCTGCGGTGCTTGCACCCTCAGTGCACACATATTGCCAAAACTTTTAAAGGGCACTTACAAAAGGGTGCTTTATATGGCAACAGGTGCTCTTTTAAGCTCCACCACTTCAGCTCAGGGTCAGAGTATCCCTGCAATTGCCCATCTTCTGGAGCTTAATTACAGTAAGTAAAGCAAGTAAATCCCTGCAAAATTGACAATGCAGGGATTTTTTCTATATGCTTGATTTTTATTTTTGTTTTGCGGTTGTTTTTAATCAAAAACTCAAGGTTGCACCTGCCTGAAAGCCGCTGAAAAATACTTTGGGTAAGCCGCAGTGAGATAACATCCTCAACCTGGAAAACGCTTCGGGTAAAGTTCATCCCTGAGAAGTATTTTACCTCAAGGAAGTCTTGCCACAGGGTCAGAGAGCTTCTGTAAAGAGCAAAAATCCGAAATAAAAACCACAGAAAAATCACAAGTGCCAGAGTGGAGAAAATCCCCTTTACAAAAAGGTTTTCACCGAAAAAAACAAGCACTGCCGAAACAACTATAAGGCTTAGAAGCGGCAGATAGGTATAGCCTAAAATCGCCTTATCCCTTACGTTTAAGTGAAGAAGTCTTTTACCTTTCTCTTTAAGCAAAACATCCTCCAAGTCCCTGCACCTTGTGGCTGAGGACGCCGAAAGCAGGTGGATTTTTCCACCCTTTATGTTAAGCCGCACCTCGCCACTGTAAAGTCCCGTTAAAAACATTATTATACTTTGTCTGAAAACAAGCACCCGTACACTGTCTTTTGGAAAAACTGAGGTTTCCTTGGTAACAAGCCCTTTTTTTACTCTTATTTCTTTTTGAAAAATCTCGCAGGAAAGGCCGTATTCTCTGAAAAATTCGGTGAAGAATCCCACTGTCCAGGCAAGAAATATAAGGGCTGAAAGTCGGCTAAGCGTAAGCTCAAGCTCAGAAAAATTCAGAATTTTTTCAATGCTTACTCCCTCTAAAGTCTGCCTTGCTCCAAGCACTGCTGAGATTCTCCGAATCAAAGGCACTGCCGCCAAAAGCCCTGTGAGTGCATTTGAAAAAGAGGCTGACATAATCAGGGTTCGGGGTATTTTTGAAGTGAATTTTTCTATTATTCTGCTGTTGACAAAACCCTGTGAAATCTCCTCTGAGTCCTCTTTTTTTACATACGCCCCAAGGCTTACTGCTCCTGAAAAAAACTTAATCCTTACTCCCTTAAAAGCTCTTAAAAGCAGACTTTGGGTTAATAAAACACAACCAGAAAAGCTTCTTATTGTTGACTCCTTAGTTTTAAAAAACACCCCTCGGCAAAGCAAAATATTTCTTTTCATTATATATATACGAGAGCTTCGGTATCGCACAAGAGCCACTGCAAATAAAAAACCTACCACCAGCAAATCAGCAAAATACAATGTAAAAAGTTTATAAAGTCCAAGATGTGCAAAGAAAAGCCCCTGCAAAAAAGGCACAAACAAAAGAAAAGCAAAGCGGTACAAAAAGAAGACAATATATGTTTTTGAAAATTTATATTCTTTCATTTTTAAGTCCTGATTCTTTAATTTTCAGCAAAATTTCATCGCAATCCTCTTCAAAAAGGGGCGGTAAAAAGTAAATATTGCCTTCAAAAATCAAGGCTGCCGAATAAACCTTAAGAAGCTTACCTAAGGGAGAAGTAAGGCTTTTTACCGAAACCACCATTGAAAGCTTTAAAAATTCCTGTCGTCTGATAAAAAAGCCTTTTTTAATACAAAGCTTTTCACCCTCGAAGCTTGCTTTGAAGGTGCAGAAATTTATAACCGAAATGCTGAATAATCCCACAAAAAACACCAATATAAAAATGTAAACAAAAGGCACAAGAAAAGGCAGATACTTCTGAAGAAGAACCTTAAGAGGAAAATACAGAAGTGAGCTCAGTACAGTAATTCTCACAACCCACAGCACAAGAGCTCTTACGGGAATTTTCAAAACCTCACCTCTTTTTTATTTACACTATATATGTATAATTTATGTAATTTCTGCTGATTTATTAAATAGTCATTCAAAATGATATATAGTATTCCTGTTTTTTAGCTTATTTATTTATTTTATTTATAAATACTTTTACTTTTTATTATCAATAGTGTAAAATTAAGGTACAAATTATAAGGAGGAAAATTATGAAAACATTAAAAGCAAAAAAACTTTTAGCTTGCTTTATGGCAGTGCTTGTTTTGATGACAAGTCTTTCCATAAGTATTGCCAGTGCAGAAACAGACGGCACATTCAACTACACTGTTTACAACGAGTATGACGCAGATTTCAACTCCACAAAATGTGCCAGAATCACAGGCTATACAGGCAGCAGCTCTGAGGTAGTTATCCCCGAAGAAATTGCAGGCTATCCTGTTACAATGATTTACGACAGAGCATTTGCCGAAAATAAGACAATCACTTCTGTTTCAATTCCCGATTCTGTTAAAAGAATCGGTATGGAAGCTTTCCGTGATTGCGAAAATCTTTCTGAAATCAACCTGCCCACAGGTCTTGAAGAAATCGGCGGCTATATTCTTATGAACACAGCTTACTCTTTAGACAGTGCAAACTGGGACGGCGAACTTCTTTACATTAACAATTATCTTTTAATGAGCACTGACCAGGTTACAGGCGACCTTAAGCTCAAGGACGGTACAACTTTTGTTGCTGATTTTGCATTCTCCTTCAACAGAACCATCACTTCTGTTACAATTCCTGCAAGCGTAAAGATTATCGGTTCTTATGCTTTCTCTTCTTGTGAAAAGCTCAGCTCTGTTACATTTAACGAGGGTACTGAGATTATCGGCTTCGGCTCTTTTGAAGGTACTAATCTTTCCGAAGTAACAATTCCTCAGTCAGTAACAACCCTTGAAGGCTGGGCATTTGCAGATACAAAGCTGGAAAGCATTGACATCAGTGCAAATGTAAAAGACTTGGATGATACTTCTTTTGACGGCTGTACTTCTCTTAAGAGCATTAACGTTGACGAAAGCAATCCCATATATTACTCAACAGATGGTATCCTCTTTGAAAAATCCAAGTATGATTTTGTGGGCGATTACCTTTTGATTTATCCTTCCGCAAAAGAGGGTCACTCCTACACAATCCCCGAAAATGTTGAGTATTTAGGCTACAATGCTTTCTGTGACCTTGTTTATCTCAAGGACTTAAATGTTCCTGCAAAGGTTGACATTTTCTCAGGTCTTCACTCCGACACACTTGAAAACATAAACATCGACGAAGCTCACGAGGATTACAAATCCGTTGACGGCGTTGTTTACTCCAAAGACGGCACTATTCTCATTTGCTTCCCCGGCGGCAAAAATGTTGAAAAATATGAGGTTGCAAGCGCTGTTAAAGAAACAACCATCAATGCTGTTACAGGCTGCGTACCTATGAAAGAAATCACCTTCCCCGAGGGCTTTGAAAAGCTTTCAGAGGCAAGCCTTTACTTCTGCGAAAACCTCACAACAATCAATCTTCCTTCTACATTGACAGAGGTTGAAGATGATTTCTTCCGTGCCTGTAATGCGGTTACTACCATTAACTTTAACGGCACAAAGGCACAGTGGGAGGCTTTTGATACTTCCGTTTACTTCCCCTCTTATGAAGAAACCGAGGGTATCTACGTTTACTGCACTGACGGCGAAATTGAGCTTGTAGCTCCTCACTATGAGGATGATTTTACTCTTCCCACTGAACCCGAGGTAACTACAACTGCTCCCACAGAGCCCGAAGTAACTACTACAGCTTTTACAGAGCCTCAGGAAACAACCACTGTTCCTGCTACCTCTGAAAACAACACAACCGCTCCCACAACCACAACCGAGCCTGAGGAATCTGTAACAACTACCGCTACAGAGCCCAAAGAAAGCTCAACTGCTCCTGCTGTTGATAAAGAGTTTGAAACAGGCGACGCTAATATGGACGGCAAGTTAAACATCCGTGACGCAACAGCTATCCAGAAGCACCTTGCAAAGGTTCTTACTCTTGGTGAAGAAGCTCTTGAGCTTGCTGATTTCAACGGCGACGCAAAGGTTAACATCAAGGACGCAACCACAATTCAGAAGAGAATTGCAGGTATTGTCTGATTTTCATTTTGAATAAAAATTTTTGGCATATATTTTAATTGCCGAAGTATTATACTAAAAAAGAAAGAGAAGACTCGCCCAAAAAGCGAATCTTCTCTTTTCTATTTCTATGGGTTAGCACTCCCAAGCGATTGGGGGTGATATGTATGACTGAGTCGGTAATACTTGTTCTGATACTTGTTGCACTTGCAGAAGTCATTAAACATATAAAGAGATAACCGCCCAACGGCAATTGGACGGTTATTGTAATAAAATAAATCATTCATTTGACTAACCGCTTTGAGCGGTTCCCTGTAATCTCATTATATATTATTATTTTTTCTTGTCAATATCATAAAAGCTCCCGATTTTTGAAGTCGGGAGCTTTCTTTTATTTATTATTCTGTTGTTTCTGTTACTTCTTCGGCTTCAGGCTCTTCTGATTCACTGTCGCTGGTGTCGGGTACTTCGGTAATTACCTCTGCACTGTCCTCGTGAGGAGCAGATACAACTGCAACAACCTTGTTGCCCTCTTTAATCTTCATAACAGTAACACCCTTGGAGGGTCTTGCACAAACTCTTACGCTTTCAGCGGCAATTCTGATAATTACGCCGTCTGCGTTAACCATAATGATGTCTTCATCAAGGTTAATTGTCTTAACTGCGGCAACATCGCCGTATTTCTCGGTATGATAGTTTCTAAGACCCATACCGCCTCTGGACTGGAGTCTGTAATTATCGGCAGAGGAGATTCGACCAAAGCCTGTTTCGGAAACTGTGAGCACATAAGCGTTTTCTTCCAGAACAGTAAGGCTTACAACCTCGTCATTTTCCTTAAGCTTAAGTGCCTTAACACCACGGGCAAGTCTGCCCATTGCTCTTACGTCACTTTCGTTAAAGCGGATGGACATACCCTTACGGGTAGCAATCATAAGCTGTTTATCCCCTGTTGTAACCTGAACACCCACAAGAGAGTCGCCTTCATTAAGGTCAAGTGCAATAAGACCGCCCTTGCGGTTTGTGTCGTAGGCACTGAGAAGGATTCTCTTGATGATACCCATTTTGGTAACCATATTGAGGTAAAGCTCCTCGGAAAATTCGGGAATACGCACCATTGCGGTGATTTTTTCATCACCCTCAACAGGAAGAAGGTTAGCAATGTTGATACCCTTGGACTGACGACTTCCTTCGGGAATTTCGTAGCACTTAAGCCTGTAAACCCTGCCTCTGTCTGAGAAGAAGAGGATGTAGTCGTGGCTGCCTGTGGTAAACATTTCGGTGGCAATATCTTCTTCACGTCTTGCCATACCTGCCACACCTCTGCCGCCACGGTTCTGAAGCTTATAGGTGTCCACAGTCTGACGCTTGATATAGCCGTAACGGGTGTAAGTAACAACGCACTCTTCCTTTGGGATAAGGTCTTCAATATCAACCTCGCCACTGATGGCACAAATCTCTGTGCGTCTGGGGTCGTCGTACTTGTTGCGGATAGCAATAGCCTCTTCCTTAACAATAGCCAGTCGTCTTTCCTCTTTTGCAAGGATATCTATAAAGTCGGCAATCTTAAGTCTGAGCTCTGCGATTTCGTTTTCTATTTTCTCCCGCTCTAAGCCTGTGAGCTGACGGAGTCTCATCTGAACAATCGCCTGAGCCTGAATATCTGTAAGGCCGTACTTTTCCATAAGATTCTTAACAGCGTCGGCGGTATCCTTACTTGCCTTAATGGTGGCAATGATGTCGTCGATGTTGTCAAGAGCAATCTTCAAGCCCTCTAAGATGTGCATTCTCTCCTGAGCTTTTTTTAAATCAAACTGGGTTCTTCTTGTAATAACTTCAACCTGGAAGTCGATGTAATGCTGTAAAATTTCCTTGAGAGTAAGGGTTTTTGGCTCGCCGTTAACAATAGCAAGCAGAATTGCACCAAAGGTTGACTGCAAAGCAGTATAGGTGAAAAGCTGATTAAGAACAACCTGAGGAGAAGCGTCACGCTTAACATCAATTTCGATGTGCATACCGTTTCTGTCGGAGTGGTCCTCAATATTTGAAATACCCTCAATTCTCTTGTCGTTAACAAGGTCGGCAATGTTGGAGATAAGACGTGCTTTGTTTACCTGATAAGGAAGCTCGGTAACAATAATCTTGAATCTGTTATTCTTAGCCTCAACGATTTCTGTCTTTGCTCTTACTACGATTTTACCCTTACCTGTGGCGTAAGCGGCTCTGATTCCGCTTCTGCCCATAACAATACCGCCTGTGGGAAAGTCAGGGCCGGGCAGAACTTCCATAAGCTCTGCTACTTCAGCCTCGGGATTATCAATAAGCAGACACATAGCGTCGATGGTTTCGCCAAGGTTATGAGGGGGAATATTTGTTGTCATACCAACTGCGATACCGCCCGAGCCGTTTACCAAGAGGTTTGGAAAACGTGAAGGAAGAACAGTGGGCTCTTCCAGACGGTCATCAAAGTTTGGCTGAAAATCAACTGTGTCCTTGTCAATGTCAGCGAGCATTTCCGTGGAAATTTTGCTCATTCTTGACTCGGTGTATCGGTAAGCAGCAGGGGGGTCGCCATCCACAGAACCGAAGTTACCGTGGCCGTCCACCAGCATATATCTCATAGAGAAATCCTGTGCAAGTCTTACCATTGCGTCATAAACAGAGGCGTCGCCGTGGGGATGATAAGAACCCAGCACCGAACCAACTGTATCAGCACATTTACGGTAAGCCTTCTCGGGAGCAAGTCCCTTTTCGTACATTGTGTAAAGAATACGTCTGTGTACAGGCTTAAGGCCGTCCCTTACATCAGGAAGAGCACGGGAAACGATAACCGACATTGAGTAGTCAAGGAAGGACTGACGCATTTCACGGTTAACGTCTACATTTATAAGTCTGCCGCCTTTTTCAGTTTCTTCAATATTCATCATATTTTCATTATCCATCATTATTCACTCACCCTTCATCAAACGTCAAGATTCTGAACAAACTTAGCGTTTGTTTCAATAAATTCACGTCTGGGCTCAACCTTTTCACCCATAAGCACAGAGAAGGTTTCGTCTGCCTCGGCGTTGTCGTTAAGCTCGATTCTCAGCATAGTTCTTGTTTCGGGATTCATAGTAGTTTCCCAGAGCTGCTCAGAGTCCATCTCACCAAGACCCTTGTATCGCTGAACATCTGTCTTGCCCTCAATGGTTGCAAGAATCTGGTCTCTTTCCATATCGGAGTAGGCGTATTTATGCTCCTTGCCCTTTGTGATTCTGTAAAGAGGTGGCTGAGCAATATAAACGTGACCCTCTTCAATGAGAGGCTTCATATATCTGTAAAAGAAAGTAAGAAGCAATGTTCTGATATGCTGGCCGTCAACGTCAGCATCCGCCATAATAATAACCTTGCCGTAACGGAGCTTACTTATATCAAACTCGTCACCGATACCACAGCCCAGAGCAGTAATAACAGGCTGAAGCTTGTCGTTGCCGTAAACCTTATCGATTCTACTCTTTTCTACGTTAAGCATTTTACCCCAGAGAGGCAGAATTGCCTGATAACGTCTGTCTCTGCCGCCTTTGGCAGAGCCGCCCGCAGAGTCACCCTCTACGATGTAAATTTCAGTTTCGCTTGCGTCTTTGCTCTGACAGTCTGCAAGCTTACCGGGAAGCTTTGCACCCTCAAGAGCAGACTTACGTCTTACACTTTCTCTTGCTTTTCGTGCTGCTTCTCTTGCTCGGGCTGAGGCCAGAGCTTTCTCAAATATAGCCTTTGCAACAGAGGGGTTTTCCTCTAAGAAAGTCATAAGCTTGTCGTTTAAAAGCTTTTCTACCATAGAGCGGACTTCTGTATTACCCAGCTTTGCCTTGGTCTGACCCTCAAACTGAGCCTCTTTAACCTTTACGCTGATAATAGCAGTAAGACCCTCACGGATATCCTCACCTGCAAGGTTGGAGTCATTTTCTTTAAGCTTATTAAATTTTCTGGCGTACTCGTTCATAACACGGGTAAGGCCACGCTTGAATCCGTCCTCGTGAGTACCGCCGTCGGTGGTATGAATATTGTTTGCAAAGGAAAGCAAAAACTCGTTATAGCTGTCGTTGTACTGCATAGCAATCTCAACGGAGGCAGTGTCCTCTGCATTGGCGGCACTGAAGTAGATAATATCGTTATGAATAGGCTCAACTGCCTTTTTCTTGTTAAGATACTCTACGTAGCTCTTGATACCGCCCTCATATTTAAAGTTCTTTGTCTTGATTTCGTCGAGGTTTCTCTCGTCAGTAAGCTCAATATGAATACCGCCGTTTAAGAAAGCCTGCTCTCGAAGTCTTGTTTCAAGAACCTTGAACTCGTACTCTGTGGTTTCCTGGAAAATCTCAGAATCAGCCTTGAAAATCACCTCTGTGCCTGTCTTTTCTGTTGCCTCGCCTTTTTCGAGCTTGCAGATTTCGTGACCACGCTCAAAACGCTGATAGTAAACGTTTTCGCCGTTGAATACTCTTACCTCAAGCCACTCTGAAAGTGCGTTAACAACAGACGCACCAACACCGTGAAGACCGCCGCTTACCTTGTAGCTGCCGCCGCCGAATTTACCGCCTGCGTGAAGCACTGTGAAAACAACAGTAACTGCGGGGATACCTGTTTTTGCATTTATACCAACAGGAATACCACGTCCGTTATCTCTTACTCTAATAATATCTCCGGGAAGAATTGCAACCTCGATTTTGGAGCAATATCCTGCCAGAGCCTCGTCAATAGAGTTGTCTACAATTTCATAAACAAGGTGGTGAAGTCCTCTGGGACCTGTTGAGCCGATATACATACCCGGACGCTTTCTTACGGCTTCAAGTCCCTCAAGCACCTGTATTTCGTCGGCAGTATATTCTTTTTCTACCTTGGTATTTTCAATCCCTGTCTTTTCCATATCCATATAAGATTTATCCTCCATTCATTCGATTACTGTTATTAAAACTTTCTGTTAGCGGAATAATTCTTCTCATTTCCTGCTTTGTCAATTTCCTTTGCTTTTTCCTTAAGCTCGGCCTTTCTCAGCTCCTGCTCACGGAGCACCTTTACTCTGTAAAGCTCCTGAGGCTCTGAGATTTTTTCAGGCTTTACACGCTCCACTTTTTTAAGAGGGGCGTCGCTTCTGAAAGAAGCTGACTTGGTATAGCTTTCGGGGTTAACCTCAACCATAGATTCTCTTAAATTAAAGCTTCTTGTGTCACTTGTTTTACCTGAATTTGAAGAAATATTCTCAAACTCAAAGTCATCATCAACTCTTGTAGCACCCATTTTTGGAATAACTCTGGTTGAGCCGTTATTATCAGAAGTCTCTGAATTATTTACAGGAGGAATAAACCCTGTACCCAAGTCAATTCTGTCTGAGCTCTGATAAGCGTATTTTTTTTGCATTGTATATTTTACAAACAAAGGCGATACAAAGAAGAAAGCAACAAAAGGCAACATCTCCCACAAAATCCATTTGAGGGTTTTTAATTTTCCGAAGAAAATGGCAACAAGCACCGCATTGCTTCCGTCAATATTGTATTCGTGCTGAGCAACGGTGCCGAAAGTAAAATAAAACAGTAATACCAGAATCGAAAAAACAGCACAAGCGGCAAAAACCGCCCATATTCCCTTATCCAGTACAATATTTGAAGGCTTCTTGCAATGCTTGCAGTAATGCTCGCCTTCTCCTTTTTCAAGAAGTCTTGTACCGTATGTAATCTTTCTTCCGCAGTATGGACATTTAGCTTTCATATAATCCCTCTTTTACATTGCTTTCAAGTCGTTTTACCAAGGTAGAGCTTGAAAGCTGACTTATATAAACGGTGGTTTCTCCCTTTCTCGTCACAATAACAAAGGATTTTGGAAGCTCCATTGAAACATTCACAACCTGCCCTTTTTTAGTGGCGTTACTTAAAAAATCCCTTGTTTTGTGAGAAACGGTAGAGGTGTCAAGGTCGCAGATAGCAACCACGTCCTTGGTATTTACCACCGTATCCTGTCCCAGATGAAGAAGCATTAGTTTACTACTCCTTCCTTAACCTCAAAAAGCCTAACTTCCTTGAGGCACTCACTTTTCAGAGGCTCGCAACAAGTTATGAAAACCTGATTTTCCTCTGTATTCTTTATGAGAAACTCCTGCCTTTTTGGGTCGAGCTCGCTCATAACGTCATCAAGAAGCACCACAGGTGGCTCTTCAAAGGCTTCTTTCATCAGCCTTGCCTCAGAAAGCTTCAGAGAAAGGACTATACTTCTCTGCTGACCTTGTGAGCCAAACCGTCTTGCACTTTTTGAATTTATAAAAAACTCCAGGTCATCCCTGTGAGGGCCTGCGTTTGTAACTCCGTAAAGGATATCCTCACGCCTGAGCCTCTTAAACTCCTTGGAAAGAAGAGAGATAACCTCGTCTTTTGTGTACTCTTTTTCTTCCTTAATGCAGGAAGACATATATTTAATCTCAAGGTCTTCGTTGCCCGAAGAAATCCCCTTGTGAAGCTCTTTTGCAATAACCTTCAGCTTTGAAAGAAACTCAAGCCTTTTCAGGATTATATCAGCACCCAAGTCAATAAGCACCTCGTCCCAAATCTCAAGAGTGTCCTTAAGCTCCTTATGCTTTGAAATTTCTTTTAAAAGAGCATTTCTCTGCTGAAGAGTCTGGTTATATTTATTAAGCCTTACCGCAAAGCGTAAATCCTGCTGACAAATTGAGCCGTCCATAAACTTACGCCTTAAAGCAGGGCCGTTTTTAATTAAAGTAAGGTGTTCAGGAGAAAAAATAACCGCAGAGAAATGCTGAGAAAGAAAAGCAGAAGAGCTTTTCTTCACGTTATTTATTATTGCCTCTTTTTTAGAGGGAGTATACAGGATTTCGGCTTTCTGATTTCTTTTTCCCGAGAAAAATTCCATCTTAAGCCTTGCCTTACCCTCGTTAAATTTAATAATCTCGCTGTCCTTAGCACCTCTGAAGGAGTGACCTCCCGAAAAAAGCCATATTGCTTCAAGTAAATTTGTCTTGCCCTGAGCATTTAAGCCGTAAATTACATTCACCTTTTCAGAAGGCTCTATTCTGTTATCCGAAAGGTTTCTGTAACCTGCAAACTCAAGGGCGTTTACCTTCAAGGAGCTTTCACCTCAATTAAAAAATCCTCAATCTGAGCTTTGTCGCCATTTCGCATTTTTTTGCCACGCATAGTGCACACTTCGCCATTTACTAAAACCTGACCGTCCTGAATCACAAATTTTGCTTCACCGCCTGTATCAACCGCACCTGCAAACTTAAGAAGGTTATCAAGTCTTATAAATTCTGTGTCAATTTTAATTACTTCAGTTCTCATCGTTAATCCTCATAGGCACAACCAGGAATGTAAAAGCGTCTCCTTCAACGGGAGAAACAATCATAGGAGTAAGGCTGCCGTTTAAAATCAGCATAACCTCGTCGCACTCGCTGTTTTTAAGAGCGTCAAGAAGATAGCGGTTGTTAAAGCCGATTTCTACGTCCATACCCACAGTGCCAACCTGAATAGAGTCAGAAGCTCTGCCCACTGTTGTTTTGCAGGTAAGCTTAATCTCATCCTTACCGATGGAGCATTTTACAGGGGACTGGATACGCTCGGAAGTTAAAAGACTCATTCTTTCAACTGCACTGATAAGCTTTCTTGTGTTAATGCGTACCTCTGTGTTCTTGTCCTTGGGAATAGTTGTGGCATAATCAAGGAAAGTACCCTCAATAAGTCTGGAAATTACAGAATATGTGCCCACTGTAAAGAGGACGTGACGCTGACCTACGATAATGTTTACTTTCTCCTCTTCAGAGTCAATAAGCTTTAAAATTTCCATCTGAATCTTACCGGGGACAATAAACTGGGTGTTTCTCTGTGCCTCGATGTTTTCTTTTCTGATTGCCATTCTGTAACCGTCAATGGCAACGATTCTCAGGACATTTTCCTTGATTTCGTAAAGTGAGCCTGTATAAATAGGCTTTGCCATATTGTCACTAACGGCATAAATTGTCTGGCGAATCATATTTTTCAGTATGCCTGCCTCAAGAGTAATCTCGTCTGTGCTCTCAAAAGTAGGAGTGTCGGGATACTCAATGGAAGACATACCGATAATCTGGTAGTCTGCGTTACCACTGTTAATGTAGAAAATGTATCTTTCGTCGCTTTCGAAGCTGGCGATTTCTTCAGGCAGCTTTCTCACAATGTCAGAGAAAAGCTTTGCACCAACTACGATTTCACCCTGCTCAGCAATTGTGGCGTCAATAGTGGTTGTGATACCGATTTCAAGGTCGTAGCCTGTAAGAGTGAGTTGGTTGTCGTAGGCTTTAATAAGAATACCCTCAAGGGCAGGTAAAGTAGCTTTTGTAGAAACCGCACGGGAAACATTCTGAAGTGCTTCGGAAAGCTCTGAGCGGATACAGGTAAATTTCATATAAACTATCCTTTCTGTCAGAAAATTAAAGAATGAATTGATTTGATTATATATATTTTAGTAGTAGTAGTAGTAGGGGTCGTTAATTTGTTGAAACACTCAAAAATCCCAGATTTAATGAGGTTTTGCCTCTCCTTACAATAATGTTGAAAATCAACAGGTTTTAAACATAGATTTTTTGCCAGAAATTAGCAATGATAATATGTTGAAAAGTGTAATGTTAATGTGAGTTAAAATGTTAAAAAGTCGTTAGCCACGACGGGGCATTTCCACCTTTTGAAAAGTAGGCGATAATTGTAACGCCTGCTTAACGGTGGGGTTAAAAGTTAATTTAATTTTATATTATAATCAGTTGCACGCATTGCGTGGGTTTATAATATTATATAAATCAGGAGCGAAGCGACCCTACGTGTTTTTCGTAGAAAAACATATCGCAACAATGAAGTTGTTATATCGAATTTGCAACGCAAATATATCGCATTGACAAAGTCAATATATCGATTCATTTGCTTCAGCAAATGATGTTAGCGTTCGCCGCGGATGTTTTTCATAATATCCTGTACCGTTTCTTTTACCTTGGAGTCGGTCTGCATTTTCTTTTCCATCTGCTGAACTGTATAAACGATGGTTGAGTAATGCTTGCCGCCGAATTTTTCGCCGATTTGCTCCATTGTAAAGGTGGTGAGCTCACGGGCAATATAAATGGCGATATTTCTGGGGTTCTTAACCGCCGCCGTACGGCTCTTCTGGCTGGTAATATCCTCGGGAGTAATACCGAAGGTACGGGCAACCTCCTCAACAATTTTCTCAATTGTATGCTCAGGAGAGATATTGTTTGTGAGAATATCGGAAATAACCTCTGAAACAATGAGAATTGTAGGCTTTTCGTTGTTGAGCATATATCTTGCCTTAAGCTTCTTTACAGTACCCTCAAGCTGACGGATGTTGTTTTTAAGCTTCTGTGCAATAAACTCTGCAACCTCGTTGGACATAGGCAAATCAAGGTGGTCTGCTTTACGCTTGATAATGGCAATTCGTGTTTCCATATCGGGAGGCTGAACGTCTGCCAGCAAGCCCCACTCAAAACGGGAGCGGAGTCTTTCCTCAAGAACGTTGATGTCCTTAGGAGGACGGTCTGAGGTGAGAACAATCTGCTTTTTACTTTCGAAAAGTGTATTGAAGGTATGGAAGAACTCTTCCTGAGTAGCTTCCTTACCGCCGATGAACTGAACGTCGTCCACTAAAAGGACGTCTGCCTGTCTGTACTTATGTCTGAACTCTACTGTGGTGTTCTGGCGGATTGACTCAATAAGCTCGTTGGCAAAGTCGTCGCCCTTGATGTAGATGATTTTCATATCGGGGTTGGCTTTTTTGATATCGTTGCCAATGGCGTAGAGAAGATGAGTTTTGCCAAGTCCCGAGTTACCGTAAAGGAAAAGAGGGTTGTATGCACCTGCAGGGTTTGCGGCAACTGCCAGAGAGGCGGCGTGGGCAAATTTGTTGGATGAGCCTACAATAAAGTTTTCGAAGGTATACTCATAGTCAGAATTGATTACTTCTGTACCTTGCTCTTCCTCTTCTTTTTTCTGCTCCTCTTCGGTAACAAAGCAGATTTCAAAGCTGCAACTGAAAACAGCCTGAAAAGCCTCGTTAAGAAGAGTTATGTAGTTTCTCACAAGAGTCTGCCTGTGAAAATCGTTGGGAACCAGAAGCACAACCTTGCTCTGTTCGTAGTCAAGAGAAACAGGCTTTACTCTTGCAATCCAGGTTTTGTATGCTATATCGGTAATTTTTGTTCTGCAATATTCGCTTACTATAAGCCAAGCGTCTTTAAAAGAATCCATTAAAACTTCCTCCGTTCTTTTAAAATTCTGAACTTCTTTTCTCAAAATCAGCCTACTACGGCATAATAAAAATTACTATTTAATTTTAGCAAATTTTTCGCCTTAAATCAATAGTTTTTTCTATTATTATGTAAATATAACAATAATAATTAGGTCTTATTTTGAGAAGCAGTTACTTTTTTATATTTCGGTTGTATTTTTGAAAAAGGTTTGGCAAAATACTGAAAAAACTCAGTTGTATCAAAGGTTTTCTAAATTTTTAAGAAGAAATTTTTGTCACAATTTGTGGCAGAAAAGAAAATTTATACAATATCTTGTAAATTTTAGAAATCCCGAGTAAAATGGAAAAATTTTTGTTGACTTTAAGCCGCACTTTAGATATAATGTTACATTGCAAGGTTATGTTGTGAAAGGAGGATTTATATGCTGAGAACATATCAACCCAAAAAGCTTCACAGAAAGAAGGAGCACGGCTTCAGAAAGAGAATGTCCGACAAAAACGGTCGTAAGGTTCTTGCTCGCAGAAGAGCAAAGGGCAGAAAGAGACTTTCTTACTAATTTGAAAGGCCACCGTTTAACTGTGGTCTTTCTTTAGTTTTTCTAACTTTAATGCGTAATTTACTACTTCTACTACTTCTTTGATACGCATACTGTTATTTCAAGGTGGTTAATAATGAGTGAGATAATCACTTTATGTGATGCTTGGGCTTTCAGACGTGCTTACCGACAGGGTAAAAGCTTCGTCGCGCCCGAGCTTGTCACCTATGTCATTAAAAATAAACAAAATAACCTGCGTATCGGTATAACCACCGGCAAGAAAATCGGCAAGGCTGTTTTAAGAAGCCGTGCCAGACGGGTCATCAGAGCGGCCTTTCGAGAGGTTATGAATGATTCAGAGCTTTTAAAGTCGGGCTTTGACGTTGTTTTTGTGGCAAGGGGGAAGACTCCTTACATTAAAAGCACAGCTCTCTCAAAGGTAATGAAAAAACAGCTTAAGGAAAGCAGTCTTATAAAATGAAAAAGCTCTTTATCCGTATGATTCGTTATTATCAGACGCATATTTCGGTTCACACACCGCCAATGTGTAAATATTATCCTACCTGCTCTCAATATGCTCTGGAGGCTATTGAGAATTTTGGTGCGTTTAAAGGATTTTTTATGGCGTTGTGGAGGTTTTTGCGGTGCAATCCCTTTTCAAAGGGTGGCTATGACCCTGTACCTCAAAAGAAAAAGTGATTAGTTATTTAAGGAAGGTTTGCCAATGACAGGACTTTTTGAATTTTTAGGCGGTATCTTCGGCTGGGTACTCTATGGTGCTTATCTGCTGGTACATAACTATGGTCTTGCAATTTTAATCTTTACCATATTTACAAAGCTTATTTTCTTCCCTTCTACTATCAAACAGCAGAAAAGTATGGCAAAGAATGCCCGTCTTTCAGGGCAAATGCAGGCTCTCCGTGAGAAGTACGGCAATAATCGTGAAAAGCTCAACGAAGAAACCCAGAAGCTTTACGAAAAAGAGGGTACAAGCCCTTATAGCGGATGTTTGTCCTCTATTCTCCCTATGTTCCTGTTATTAGGTGTTTTCTATGCAGTCGCCTATCCCCTTACCAACACTTTGCATATTGACGCAAATATGGTTAACAATGCAAGGACTGCTCTTGAGGCTGTCCCCGGACTTAACCTTTCTGCTTCTCAGCAGTACGGCGGTCAGATTGACATCCTTATGTATTTCAACGCCTTCCCCAGTGTACAGAACTGCTTCTCTGCAGATGTAATTCAGAAAATCAGTGATTTCAGTAATTCATTTAATCTTTGCGGATTAAATCTTCTTGTAAGCCCTTCAGCTTTGGGCTTTTCCTGGTATCTTATTATTCCTGTGCTCAGCTTTATATCATCCGTTGCTTCTCAGCTTGTTATGCAGAAGATGAACGGTACAGCTCAGGCTCAGCAGGGTTGTATGAAGATTATGATTTACGGTCTTCCCCTTTTCTCCGCTTACATCGCTTACAGTGTTCCCTCGGCGGTTGGTTTTTATTGGATTTGTTCCACCGTCATCAGCTTTATTCAGTCAGTTATTGTGCACAAATACTTCGGTCCCGATATGTTGATTGCAAGGAGCGAAGCTGCCAGAGTTGCTCTGCTTGAACAGCAGGAGAGTCTGGTTAAATAAATAAGAAAATTAGCGGTATATTTACATATACTTTAAGGAGAAAAAATGATTAGAGAAGCTATCGGCGTAGGTAACGACGAGGTTCAGGCATTGGAAGATGCCTGCAAACAGCTCGGTGTAGAAACCTACGAAGTAGAATTTGAAACCTTGCAGCGTGCCGAAAAAGGTGTTTTAGGTATTTTCGGTAAAAAGCAGGCAAAGGTAAGAGCATTTATCAAAACAGGTCCTGCAGAAACTGCTGCTCAGTTTGTTAAGGATGTTCTCTCTGCTATGGATATTAACTCTGTTGAAGTTAAGTTAACAGAAGAAGAGCAGGGTGCAACAATTGAGCTTGAGGGTGAAGAGGTTGGCTCTATCATCGGCAGACGCGGTGAAACCCTCGACGCTTTACAGTATCTTACAGGTCTTGTTGCAAATCACGTTGACAATTCCTATTATAAAATTACAATCAACACAGGTAACTACCGTGAAAAGAGAGAAAAGACTCTTGAAATCTTAGGCAGAAAGCTTGCTTTCAAAGCAGTAAAGACAGGTATGAAAACCTCTCTTGAGCCTATGAATCCTTATGAAAGACGTGTTATCCACACTGCAGTTCAGAAGGTAAACGGTGCTACTTCCTGGAGCGAAGGTGAAAACCTTCAGCGCCACGTTGTTATCGGCCCCGACGGTAACGTTAAGCCCAGAAACGACAGATATCGCGGTAAGGGTAACAATAACAGAGGCGGCAGAGGCAGATACAACTCAAAGCCCAAGTACGTTCCCGAAAAGAACGACCGTGCTCCCATCAACGAGGGCGAGGGTATGGGTCTTTACGGCAGAATTGACAAGTAAACAACGACGAGTTTTAACCCGTCGATTTAAAAGGCGGCTCTGTGCCGCCTTTTATTTTTAAGGCTACAAAATCACATTTAAAAGGTGAGATTATGAGAGAATCTACCATTGCCGCCATAAGCACTCCACAAGGTGCAGGCGGAATTGCAGTTATAAGAATATCGGGAGATAAGGCTATTGAGGTTGCTGACAGGGTTTTTGTTTCTTTTTCAGGCAAAAAACTTGTTGACTTAGAAGGGTACCGTGCACTTTACGGCAATATCGTTTTTGAGGACGAAATCTTAGACGAGTGTGTAGCCCTTGTTTTCAGAGCTCCAAAGAGTTTTACAGGTGAAAACGTGGTGGAGCTTTGTTGTCACGGTGGTAATCTTGTAACAAAGCTGGTACTGAGAGCAGTTTTAAGTTCAGGTGCAGAAGCCGCCGAAGCAGGAGAGTTTACCAGACGAGCCTTTCTTAATGGCAAAATGAACATTGCAGAAGCTGAAAGTATAATGAATCTTATTTCAGCCCAGAGCAAAAGTGCACTTCGTGCCGCAAACAACGTAAGACGAGGGGCTGTAAGCAAGAAGATTTACGCTCTTTGTGAAAGACTGGAATTCACTGCTGCTCACCTCAGTGCCTGGGCAGATTTCCCTGAAGAGGACATACCCGAGGTAAATGAGGAGAATCTGAGAAAAACTCTTACCGAAACACTTGCTGAGCTTGACTTTCTTATGAAAAATTACGACGCAGGCAAGGCTATAACTCAGGGTGTGCCCACTGCTATTTTAGGTAAGCCAAATGTGGGCAAATCTACCTTGATGAATCTTCTCTCAGGCTTTGATAAGAGCATTGTCACCGATATCCCCGGCACTACCCGTGATGTAGTTGAGGAAACCGTTGTGTTGGGTGAGATTATTTTAAGGCTCAGTGACACCGCAGGTATCCGTGACACAGATAATGTTGTGGAGAAAATCGGTGTTGACCGTGCCAAGGAGAAGATAAGCGAAAGCCAGCTTCTTCTTGCGGTTTTTGATTCAAGCAATGAGCTTGATGATGAAGACAAAAAGATAATTGAAGAAATCGGCGATACTCCTGCAGTGGCGGTTATTAACAAAAGCGATTTGGAAAGTAAAATCGACACCGCTTTTATTGAAAGCCATTTTGAGCAGGTTGTTTACATCAGTGCAAAGCTTGGAAGCGGCAAGGATGAGCTTATTTCTGCCGTAACAAAGGCAACAGGCAGCGAGAACTTCTCTGCTTCTGCGGTTTTACTTGCAGGAGAAAGACAACGTGCTGCCGCAGAAAACGCAAGAGATTGTGTATCTTCTGCTATAAGTGCACTAGATATGGGATTTTCTCTTGACGCCGTTACTATTGATATAGAAAACGCTCTCTATAAGCTTTACGAGCTTGTGGGCAAAAATGTCAGCGAAGAAATTGTAGACAAAGTTTTCCACACCTTCTGCGTAGGAAAATAAAGACAGGATTTGATTATATGAAATACATCGCAGGAAATTATGACGTTGCCGTTATAGGTGCAGGCCACGCAGGTATTGAAGCTGCTCTGGCTTCAGCTCGCCTTGGGGTTAAGACTGTGATTTTCACCATAAATATGGACGCCGTGGGCAACTGCCCCTGTAATCCGTCCATTGGCGGCACTGCAAAGGGTCATCTTGTAAGGGAGATTGACGCTCTAGGCGGTGAAATGGGCAAAACTGCCGACAAAGCGATTTTACAGATGAGGATGTTAAACCTTGGTAAAGGCCCTGCCGTTCATTCTCTCAGAGGACAGATTGACAGACGTAAGTATCAGGATATTATGAAGCACAAGCTTGAGCTTACAGAGAATCTGGAGCTAAGACAGGCAGAAATCGTTTCCGTAGAAAAAACCGAAGATGGCTTTATTTTAGAGAGTCGTACCCACGCTCAGTACATCACAAAGAAGGTTATTATTGCTACAGGTACTTATCTTGGTGGCAGAATCTTTATCGGTGATGTTTCTTATGAAGGCGGCCCTGACGGAATGTTTGCCGCCACAGAGCTGACAAAGAGCCTTGTAAATCTTGGTTTGCCCTTAAGACGATTCAAGACAGGTACTCCTGCAAGAGTGCTGAGAAGCAGTATTGATTTCAGCGATTTAGAAGCTCAGCAGGGCGACGAGCCCCCTCAGCACTTTTCCTTTGAAACAGAAGGCGATCTTGAGAACAAGGTTGTTTGTCATATAAGCTGGACAAATGAAAATACAAAAAAGGTTATCCTTGATAATATTCACCTCAGTCCCCTTTACTCGGGTATGATTGAGGGTGTTGGCCCCAGATATTGTCCCAGTTTAGAGGATAAGATTATGAGGTTTAAGGATAAAGAAAGACATCAGCTCTTTATTGAGCCCTGCGGTCTTGATACCGAGGAGATGTACTTACAGGGTATGTCCTCTTCCCTGCCTGAAGGTGTGCAGAGTGCTTTCTACAAAACCATAAAGGGTCTGGAAAACGCAGTTATTATGCGTCCTGCTTATGCTATTGAGTACGATTGCGTTGACCCCACAAGTATGAAGGCAACTCTTGAGTTCAAGGACATCAAGGGTCTGTACGGAGCCGGACAGTTCAACGGCTCTTCAGGATATGAAGAAGCCGCTGCTCAGGGCTTGGTGGCAGGTATCAATGCCGCCAGAGCAGTTAAAGGGGATAACGAATTTATCCTCGAACGCTCGGGCTCGTATATCGGCACTCTTATTGACGACCTTGTAACAAAAGGCAGTAACGAGCCATACAGAATGATGACTTCCAGAAGTGAGTACCGACTTCTTTTAAGGCAGGACAACGCCGACGAAAGGCTTACCCCCTCGGGTTATGATATCGGCCTTATAAGCGAGGAAAGATGGCAGAAGTACCTTAAGAAAACAGAGCTTAAGGCAAAGGAGCTTAAACGGCTTAAGTCTACCACCCTGTCCCCTACTGAAGAGTTAAACAATATACTTGTTTCACGTGAAACATCTCCTGTTGCTTCGGGGGTAACTCTCTACGATTTGCTTAAGAGGCCTCAGCTCAGCTACAAGGATTTGGCAGAGGTGGACAAAGACAGACCCGAGCTTGAACCCATTATTATTGAGCAGTTGCAGACAGAAATCAAGTACGAGGGTTATATCTCCAAGCAGAAAGACCGCATTGAGCAAGTAAGACGTATGAGCGAGAAAAAGCTCCCTGAAGATATAGATTACAGAGAAATAGCAGGACTTCGACTTGAGGCTCAGGAAAAGCTCAACAAAATCAAGCCTCTCAGCATTGACCAGGCAAGCAGAATCTCAGGAGTTTCTCCTGCTGATATCAGCGTGCTTATTATCTGGCTGAGCAGTAAAAAAGGAGGCAAATAAATGACAAAGACAGAATTTATCACCACCTTACTTAATAAAGCAGAAGAATTTGGCGTACCTCTTACTCAGGAACAAGGCGAAAAGCTTTTTGTTTACTTTGAAGAGCTTGTGAGAGTCAACGAGTATATGAACCTCACCGCTATTACCGAGCCTGAGGAAGTTATAGTGAAGCATTTCTGTGACAGTCTGGCACTTCTTAAGTACAGCTTCATAAAAGAAAACGCAAGCCTTGTGGATGTAGGCACAGGTGCAGGCTTCCCCGGTGTGGTTATAAAAATCGCCAGAGATGACATCAGGCTTACCCTTATGGACGCTGCAGGCAAGAGAATCAACTTTCTTGAAGAGCTTTGTGAGAAAATCGGAATTGAGGTTGAGTGTGTTCATATCCGAGCTGAACAAGCAGGCGTTGACACTGACTATCGTGAAGAGTTCGACGTTGTTACAAGCCGTGCAGTTGCCGAGCTGAGAGTTCTCAATGAATATTGTCTGCCTCTGGTAAAGGTAAACGGCAAGTTCGTTGCCCTTAAGGGTAAAAACGGAAGTGAAGAGGTTAACCTTGCAAAGTCCTCTATTTCCGTTTTAGGCGGCAAGCTTACTAAGGTTGAGGAGTACTCTCTCTTTGACGCAGGAGAAAGAACCGTGGTTGAAATTAAAAAGGTGAAGAAAACTTCTTCCAAGTATCCTCGCCACAACTCCCAGATTAAATCCAAACCCCTTTGAATAACGCTCCCTTTCTTTTGAGAGGGAGTTTTTTTATGCCTTTTTTCGCCCAATTTCAAAAAACTCCCCCTATATATACCTCTATTTCCAATAAAAATTGCACAGAATTATGCAATTTTTTTAAGTGAGAAGTGATAAAATTTAATTACAGCAAAACCAAGGGCACGAAAAGGAGATTTAAGGATGAAATTTTCAAAGTTCAGAAATGAAAACAGAGTTCTTGATATTCCTATTATAAGTATCCGTCCCAATAAGACTCAGCCCAGAAAAAACTTTGACGAAGAAAGCCTTCTCAGCCTTGCTCGTTCAATATCTGCAAACGGAATTTTGCAGCCTCTTACAGTGCGTAAAGTTACGGAAAGCGAGTACGAGCTTATTGCAGGAGAGCGACGGCTGAGAGCCTCAATTATAGCAGGGCTTAAAACCGTACCTTGTGTTTTACTGAAATGTACGGACAAGGACAGTGCCGTCTTTGCTCTCATAGAAAATCTTCAGCGAGCCGACCTTAATATGTTTGAAGAAGCCAGAGGTATTAGCCGACTTATCCGCAAGTTTAACGTAACTCAGGAAGAAGCAGCTCTGAAGCTGGGCAAAAAGCAAAGCACTGTTGCCAACAAGCTGAGGCTTTTAAAGCTTACCTTAGAAGAACAGGACTGGATTATTCAGGCAGGACTTTCCGAAAGACACGCCAGAGCACTGCTTCGGATTGAGGACGAAGAAATCCGCAAAAAGACCCTGAGTAAAATCATCAGCGAAGGCTTAAGCATTACAGATACAGAAACTCTTGTGTCAGACCTGCTTCATACCAATACCCTGCCTGACAAAAAGCAGGACAGAAAGTTCATCGTAAAGGATTTAAGGATTTTTGTGAATACCATAAACAAAGCGGTGGACACTATGAGGCTTTCGGGAATCAACGCCATTGCAAAACGAGTGGAGAGTGAGGAGTACATCACCTACACCGTTAAAATTCCCAAAGCCGAGGCTATCCAAGGTAAAACCGCCTGAAAAGGCGTGTTTACATAAATTATCTTTATGAAAGGAAGTTGAGAATTAGCTTTCCCCCGAATGCATTTGCATTCGCCACTCATACCCATTTCCTTATCTGAACCCCTTTGTCAGAAGCCACACAGTGTTGCCACCGCTGTGTGGCTTTCTGGCATTTGACCGTTAGCCACGGTGGGCAGTTCCGGTCGTTAGCCACGGCAGGGCAACTCCACCTTTGGAAAGGTTTGATGTAACTTTGACCAATCATCAATGGTGGGATTAAACGCAAAAAACTGTCCTTAAGGACAATACCACTGCGAAGCAATACCACTGGCAAAAGCCAATACCACTCGCTGCAGGCGAATAACACTACCGTTAGCCACGGGTTAGCCACCCGAGGACAATTCCGCCTTTTGAAAGGCTTGATGTAACTTTGACCAGTCATCAACGGTGGGGTTAAATGTAAAAACTGTCCGTAAGGACAATACCACTGCGTAGCAATACCACTGGCAAAAGCCAATACCACTCGCCGCAGGCGAATATCACTACCCCTTGCCACGGGTTAGCCACCCGAGGGCAACTCCACCTTTGGAAAGGCTTGATGTAACTTTGACCAGTCATCAACGGTGGGAGAAAAAGTAAAAAAATATAATCGCACGTGAAACGTGCCACCACAATGTTTGTGTTTACCCAAACACATCATTTACGTAGCAAACATCATTAGCCGTGCTACATCATTTCGCCAAAGGCGAAACATCTTTCCGACCCTAGGTCGGCTAACCCGTGGCTATTGGTTGTTTCACGTGAAACATTGTTTTTGCAAAAAATTTCAGAAATTGCATATTTACTCTTTAATTTTACCTTTATATGTGCTAAAATATTCTCTATTAAGTCTAAAAACAGTAAAAACCCAAATGTTACGAAAGGTGATACGTATTGGCAAAGGTAATTGCAGTTTCAAACCAGAAGGGCGGCGTGGGTAAAACCACCTCTGCCGTAAACCTTGCCGCAGTTTTCGGAGCTCTCGGAAAGAGAGTTTTGCTTGTGGACACCGACCCTCAGGGCAACGCCACCAGTGGTGTGGGTATCGACAGAAGAAAAACCGCAGGCTCATCCTACAATATAATAGTAGACGGCAAAAGTGCCGCAGAATGTATTATCACAACCCAGTTTAAAAATCTGGACGTTATCCCCTCAAGTCTTGACCTTGCGGCGGCAGAAATCGAGATTGCAGACAGAAATCACAGAGAAAGTCTTTTAAAGGCAGCTCTTGCTCCCGTTAAAGGAAATTACGATTACATTTTTATTGACTGTCCCCCATCTCTCGGTCTTATTACAATCAACGCACTTTGCTGTGCAGACTCTGTACTGCTTCCCATTCAGTGCGAATATTACGCTCTTGAAGGTCTATCTCAGCTTATGAACACTGTAAGACGAATTAAGAGAATGTATAATCCTCGTCTTGATATTGAAGGTATCGTTCTTACAATGTACGACGGCAGACTTAACCTTACACAGCAGGTTGTGGCTGAGGTAAAGAAGTATTTCCCGAAAAAAGTTTATTCTACTCCGATTCCCCGAGGTGTTCGTATTTCCGAGGCTCCCAGCTTCGGTATGCCTATAATTTACTACGACAAGAGCTGTAAGGGCAGTGAAGCCTATACCGCTCTGGGTAAGGAAATTCTTAAAAAGGAGAAGTAATATGGCAAAGAAAAAATCAGGTCTTGGTAAAGGCTTTGACGCTATTTACGGCGAAAACGAGTTTGAAAACCGAGATTCAGTGATAGTTCTGGGAATTGACGAGATTTCTCCTAACCGCAGTCAGCCCAGAACCGAATTTGACCCCGAGGCTCTGGCTGAGCTTACAGACAGTATCAGCCGTCACGGTGTGCTTCAGCCCATTCTGGTGCGTCCTCTTATTGCAGGGGGATATCAGATTGTAGCAGGCGAAAGACGTTACAGAGCTTCCTTGCAGGCAGGGCTCAGCGAAATTCCTGCGATTATCCGTGAGCTTGACGATAAGGAAACAATGGAAATTGCCCTTATTGAAAACTTACAGAGAAAAGACCTCACCCCTGTGGAAGAAGCCCTTGGTTTTGACGCTTTAATGAAAAATCACGGCTTTACTCAGGAAATGGTGGCAGAATCTGTGGGCAAATCCCGTTCTGCCGTTGCAAATACTCTCAGACTTCTCACTCTTCCTCAGCCTGTTCTGGATTTAATGAGCGAAGGTAAGCTCAGTGCAGGACACGCAAGGGCTCTGGTTAATGTTGAGGACGAAGAAACCGCCGTAAAAATCGCAAATGAAATCGCAGACAACGGGCTTTCTGTCCGTGCGGTTGAGTCCTTGGTAAAAAACGCCGCCAAGAAAAAGAAGGTTAAGGAAACCGACGGCAGAAAAGCCAAAAAGCCCACCTACTTTGCAGAGGTTGAAATGGCACTTTCTGAAAATATGGGCAGAAGGGTTGTTGTTACTGCCGCAAAAAACGGAAGTGGCGGTACAATTTCCATAGATTTCTATTCTGACGATGAGCTTAAAGCTATCGCAAACAGAATTGCAGAAGCAGATTAAAGTTAAAATTACAAGGAGAATATAAAGATGATTGACATTAAATTTTTAAGAGAAAATCCCGAAGCAGTTAAAGAAAATATCCGCAAAAAGTTTCAGGACAGCAAGCTTCCTTTGGTTGACGAGGTAATTGAGCTTGACAAAGAGAGCCGTGCCGCAAAGGGCGAGGCAGACGCACTTCGTGCCGAGAGAAACAAGTACTCCAAGCAGATTGGTGCACTTATGGGTCAGGGAAAGAAAGAAGAAGCCGAAGCTATGAAGAAGCTTGTTACCGAGAAAGGCGACGAGCTTGCAGCTCTTGAGAAGAAGGAAGCTGAGCTTTCAGAGAGAGTTAAGACAATTATGATGACAATTCCCAACATCATTGACCCCTCTGTTCCCATTGGTAAGGATGATTCTGAAAACGTTGAGGTTCAGCGTTACGGTGAGCCCGTAACTCCTGACTTTGAGGTTCCCTATCACACAGATATTATGGAGCGTTTCAACGGTATTGACCTTGACGCCGCAAGAAAGGTAGCAGGTAACGGCTTTTACTACCTTATGGGGGATATTGCCCGTCTTCACTCCGCAGTTATCTCTTACGCAAGAGATTTTATGATTGACCGCGGCTTTACTTATTGCGTACCTCCCTTTATGATTCGTGCAGAGGTTGTAACAGGCGTTATGAGCTTTGCTGAAATGGACGCAATGATGTATAAAATCGAGGGTGAGGACCTTTACCTTATCGGTACTTCTGAGCATTCTATGATTGGTAAGTTTATTGACACGATCACTCCCGAGAAAGAGCTCCCCTACACCCTTACAAGCTACAGCCCCTGCTTCAGAAAAGAAAAGGGTGCTCACGGCATTGAGGAGCGTGGCGTTTACCGTATCCATCAGTTTGAAAAGCAGGAAATGATTGTTGTTTGCAAACCCGAGGACAGCCCCAAGTACTTCGACGTTCTCTGGCAGAACACTGTTGATTTGTTCAGAAGTATGGATATCCCCGTAAGAACTCTTGAGTGCTGCTCAGGTGATTTGGCTGACCTTAAGGTTAAGTCCATTGACGTTGAGGCCTGGTCACCCCGTCAGCAGAAGTATTTCGAGGTTGGCTCCTGCTCAAATCTTGGCGACGCTCAGGCAAGACGTCTTAAAATCCGTGTAAACGGCGAAAACGGCAACAAGTATTTTGCTCACACTCTTAACAACACAGTTGTTGCTCCTCCCAGAATGTTAATTGCATTTTTAGAGAACAACTTAAACGCAGACGGCTCTGTAAATATTCCTGTTGCTCTTCGTCCTTATATGGGCGGTAAGGAAGTTATTACACCCGTTAAGTAATTAAAGGTTAATATTAAGGATTGTATCCTTTCTATTATAAAATTTTTAAAGGAGTTTTTATTATGAAGGCAATGAAGAAAATTCTTGCAGTTGCTCTTACTCTTGTAATGATTCTTTCTATGGGCATTATGGCTGTAAGTGCAGCAGACACAGACAAGCAGGTTATCTACTTTGAGGAGCCCAAGAACTTAGGCGCTCAGAGCTGGAACAGCTCCAAGATGTACTGCCATATCTGGGCATACGGCGGTGACTCTTTTGCAGCTTGGCAGAGCAAAAAGGAATCTTGCGTTAAGGCTGAAACAGAAGGTGTTTGGATGTACGACATCACAGGCAAGGGCTTTGCTATTGAAGAAGGCGTAACTTATGCAGTTATCTTCTCCAATCAGGATGGCGCACAGACTTACGACACACTCTTTGACATCACTTGCGTAGGCGATACACTTTACTGCAAGGGTGAGGAGTCCATTATCGAAGCTCCCACAGACAGCTCCAAGACAGCTTTAGCTGCTTACTGGAAGAACGCTGACGCTACTCAGTACGGCCCTGTTCGTCAGCTCACAAGCCTTGGCAACGTTGTTGGTGAGTGCTTTGCTCCCGGTGCAGACGCAGAGAGCCTCTACACAGACTTCCTCGTTAACAAGCTTGAAACAACTCTTCAGTATGTTTCTATGACTCAGGACGAGCTTTTAGACCACGCTTCCGGCCAGCTTGGCATTTCCAAGGACCGTGCTATTGAGCTTGAGGTTGAGGCAGGTGTAACAAGAACCTGGTCTGACGACGAAATCCCCACAGACCCCTCTACAGATGATGAGGCTTCCAAGGATGAGGCTTCTAAGGACGAGTTCAAGTTCGAGATGGGCGACGTAAATATGGACGGTAAGCTTAACATTAAGGACGCAACTCTTATCCAGAAGTACGCCGCAAAGATTGTTGACTTTGACGAGGCTCAGAAGACTCTCGCAGATATCAACAAAGACGAAAAAATCAACGTAAAAGACGCAACCTACATCCAGAAGGTTATCGCAAAGATTATATGATTTTTCTAAAAAAAGACTCCTGTCGGTTTTCGGCAGGAGTTTTTGTTATGTTTATCTTGTAATTTTTTTATTATGTGCTAAAATAATGTTGAAAAAATTTTTTAAAAGGATGATTTGAAATGAAAAGGATTTTAGCTTTTATCCTTGCACTTATAACTCTTACAAGCTTTGCAACTCTTTGCGTAAGTGCCGAGGCAACGGAAGACGAAACAGGCACAAACCGCTATTATTTTTACAAGCCCGCTTTCTGGTTTGACAGTGAGTATTCCGACAGCGTAGGCATTTACTGGTGGGATGGTACTGATTTTTGCGACAGTTGGCCCGGTTATGAGGCAAAGAAAGCAGACGCAGAGGGTGTATATTACTACGACGTGCCCAAGGACGTAACCACAGTTATCTGGAATAATTTCCTTGACGGCGGTATGGACCCTGAGGCTGATGTTTATAAATATGCCTATCAGACAAGAAATATCGGCACAGAGTATTACGACCCCGAGGAAAGCTTTGTTTACCCCGAAGGCACAACCAGCTTTGATGGAATGATTTTCGTTTGCAATCCTATTTCTAACGTCAGCGGTGCTTACTGGGAAGGTATTCACGCTCTTTTTGGTGAATGGTATTATTACTACGGCAACGGCGAGTATGGAATTACTCCCGAGAAAGGCGAAGAGTTTTACACCTGCTCTTTCCAGATGGATATAGCAACATCAGCCAGCTTTGACGAAAGCCTTATTCCTGTTGACGGTGACGTAAACTACGACAGAAAGCTCAGCATCCGTGACGCAACACTTATCCAGAAATATATTGCAAATATTGCCTATTTTGATCGCGTTGAAATGTATCTTGGTGACTACAACAAGGATAAAATCGTAAACATCAAAGACGCCACCGCAATTCAGAAAACCCTTGCAAAAATTTATTAAACTGATATTAAACTGATATTAAACAAAAGGGGCTGTCTCACTAAATTAAGTGAGGCAGTCCCTTTTTATACAGGTTTATTTTCTTTTAACGGGTGTGATGTTCCAGATGTTCTTTGCGTAGTCGTTTATAGAACGATCAGCAGCAAAAATACCTGCCTGAGCAATGTTTTTCAGGGACATCTGGTTCCACAGTGTGCGGTTTTGATAAAGTCTTGCACTGTGAGCCTGAGCCTGAGCGTAAGAAGCAAAATCAGCCAGCACCATATAGGGGTCGGAGTTAATAAGATTTTCGCCGATTGCCTTGAACTCGGAGTTTAAAAGCCAGTCAATAGCTCTGCGGATAACAGGGTCGGTTTCGTAGAAATAGCGAGGAATGTAGCCGTTTTGCTGAGTATTGATAACCTCGGGAGTACTCATACCAAAGAGCACCATATTGTCCTTGCCGACAGCCTCATAAATCTCAACATTTGCACCGTCCAGAGTACCCAGAGTAATAGCACCGTTAATCATAAACTTCATATTACTTGTGCCCGAGGCCTCTGTGCCTGCAAGAGAAATCTGCTCGCTGATTTCAGCAGAAGGAATAAGCTGCTCGGCAACTGTTACACGGTAGTTTTCAAGGTAAACCACCTTAAGCTTGCCATTTACACGGTTGTCGTTGTTGATAATGTCCGAGAGCTTGCAGATAAACTGGATAATCTGCTTAGCAAAATAGTAACCGGGAGCAGCCTTGGCACCGAAAATATAGGTTCGGGGAGCAAAGTCTGCACTGGGATTGTCGCAGAGGTACTGGTAAGTGGCCAGAATGTGAAGAGCGTTCATAAGCTGACGCTTGTACTCGTGAAGTCTTTTAACCTGAACGTCAAAGATAGAGTCGGGGTCAACGGTAATGCCATTTGTTTTGCGGATGATTTCGCTCATTCTCATTTTGTTCTGACGTTTGATGTCAGCAAGCTTGTCAAGGCTTGTGCGGTCATTTAAGTATTTCTCAAGCTTTAAAAGCTCTGAGGCGTCGCTCTTGAAGCCCTCCCCTATTCTTTCAGAGATAAACTGAGAAAGACCGGGGTTTGCCTGAGTCAGCCAACGTCTGTGAGCAATACCGTTGGTTACATTTGTAAATTTATCGGGAGTATCCTCGTAGAAATCTGCAAAAACAGTGTCCTTGAGGATTTCGCTGTGAAGTGCAGATACACCGTTTACCTTGTAGCTTGCCATAACCGCAAGATTTGCCATACGCACATAGCCGTCATAAATAATGGACATACGGTTAACCTTGTCAGTGGGCACACCCTTGTTAATAAGCTCCTCGCAGTATCTGCGGTTAATCTCGCATACAATCTGATAAATTCTGGGAAGCTTAGTTTTAAACATATTCTCGTTCCAGCACTCCAGAGCTTCCTTCATAACGGTGTGGTTGGTGTAAGCAATGGTCTTGTTAACAATGTTCCAGGCGTCGTCCCAGCGGTAACCGCACTCGTCCAGCAAAATTCTCATAAGCTCAGGCACCGCCAGAACAGGGTGAGTGTCGTTAAGGTGGATCGCTACCTTCTCAGAAAGATTATCAAGAGTCTTGTAAACTCTCAAGTGTCTCTTAATAATATCCTGAACTGTGGCAGAAACAAGGAAATATTGCTGATTAAGTCTTAAGGACTTACCCTCGGTGTGATTATCTCCGGGGTAAAGCACCTTTGTGATACTTTCTGCCATAGCTTTCTGCTCAACGGCTCTTAAGTACTCGCCGTCGTTGAAAAGCTGCATATTGAAGTCCTTTGAGTCAGCCGCCCAAAGACGAAGTCTTGAGACACCCTTGCCGTTACTTCCTGCCACAAGCATATCATAAGGCACTGCAAGCACCTTGGTGTCACCGTAAATCTCTACCTTATGGTTGCCGTCAATCCACTCTTCACGCATTTCACCGTTAAAGCTGATTTCCACTGCCTTTTCAGGGTGAGCGTGAAGCCATACACTGCCGCCGGGAAGCCAGAAATCAGGCAGCTCTGTCTGCCAGCCATCCACAAGCTTCTGATTAAAAATACCGTACTCGTATCTCAGAGAGTAGCCCATAGATGAGTAACCCTGAGAGGCAAGTCCGTCAAGAAAACAAGCCGCAAGACGACCCAGACCGCCGTTACCAAGTCCTGCGTCGGGCTCCATATCGTAAACCTTGTCCATAGAAACGCCAAATTCTTTAAGGGCAGACTTTACTGTGTCCTCAATACCCATATTGGAGAGGTTGTTCTTAAGAGAACGACCCATTAAAAACTCCATACAAAGGTAGTAAACGGTCTTTTTGCCCTCGGTGTTTACCTGATTTTTGAAATCAGTGTAATCGCTGCTCATCATATCTCGGCAGATAAGTGCAACCGCCTTGTAAAAATGCTCGTGGGTAGCTTCCTCGGGAGTAACGTGAAAGACGGATTCGAGCTTTTCTTTGATTTGATTGACCAAATCTTTTACTTTGATTTTCTTCATAGTTCTTCCTCGCTGGGGTAAAATTTTTCTGCAAAAATGCAATTATAGTAATTATACAATATTTGTATAATTTATGCAATAGCGTTTAGTTGATACGACAACATTTAGTTATATTCTTTACATTGAGAAAAAAGAGAAATTTCATATTCTTTATAAAAGTTACAATTTATAAATTTTTATATACATAAAGAAATTTTTGAATTATAATGTAAATTGGATTAAAAGACAAACAAGGAGATGTGCCCTAATGGATAGCAAAAACGTGATTATATATGTTGCAGGTCAGAGGTTTTCTCTTCGCACCAAAGACACCGAGGAATACGTTATTTCCACAGGTGAGCAGGTGGATTTAAGAATCAAGGGTATCCTTAACGACAACCCCAGACTTAACCGTGACTCTGCGGCTATTCTTGCCGCCCTTGATTATTGCGACGATATGCGTAAGCTCAGCTCCCGTGTGGATATTTTGCGTGAGCAGGTAAAGGATTATCTCGCCGACGGCGAAAAGCTGAGAAGCCAAAACGCAAACCTTAAGTCAGAAATCGAAAAGCTTAAGACAGAGCTTCGTGAGCTAAAGGAAAAGAAAGCTGATTTCAAGCACGGCCAGCCTCAGACACAAGGCAAAAAGCCTCAGCAGAATCAAAAAAACACAGGTGTGCCCTACGCAAATCCCCAGAACCGCTACGGAGTTCAGAGCTTTTCAAACACCAAAGACCCAAAGCCTGAAAATACAAAGACAGAAAATTTTCACCAGTTCAGCATTTTTGACAAGGACATTAAATAAACAATGAACAAATGCGAAATTCTTGCTCCTGCAGGGAGTATGGAAAGCGTTATTGCCGCCGCAAAAAGCGGTGCTGACGCAATTTACATCGGTGCCAAGGATTTTTCGGCTCGTAAAGCGGCCGAAAATTTCTCCATTGATGAAATAAAAGAGGTTACTTCTTACTGTCACGAAAGGGATATTCTGGTTTACCTTACCCTTAACACCCTTATTTTTGACAGCGAGATGGAGTCTGCCCTTGAGCTTTGCAAAAATGCTTACAAAGCAGGCATAGACGCCGTTATTGTGCAGGATATGGGACTTGCTTCTCTTATAAAAGAGAGTATGCCCGACCTTGCTCTTCACGCCTCAACCCAGCTTAGTGTTCACACCGCCTCGGGTGCAAGAGCTCTCAAGGAGCTTGGTTTTGCCAGGGTGGTTTTAGCCAGAGAGCTTTCAAAAGCGGAGATTAAGGAGATTGCCGACGCAGTAGATATTGAGCTCGAGGTTTTTGTTCACGGAGCACTTTGTATGAGTGTTTCGGGTCAGTGCTATTTCTCGGCAATGCTGGGCTCTCGCTCAGGCAACCGAGGCAGGTGTGCTCAGCCCTGCCGTCTTCCCTTTAAAGTAAAAGGCGGCAACGGCTACGCCTTAAGCCTTAAGGACTCCAGCCTTGTGCAGTATCTTAAGGAGCTTCAGGCTCTGGGCGTAAAAAGTGCCAAGATTGAAGGCAGAATGAAACGCCCCGAGTACGTTTCCGTGGCGGTGAGAGCTTGCAGAGAAAGCCTTGATAATGGCTTTGTCAGCGAAAAAACAGCGGAGAATCTCCGTGGTGTTTTCTCTCGTACAGGCTTTACCGATGGTTATTATAAAGGTAAAAGGGATAAAAACCTTTTCGGCTTTCGCCAGAAAGATGACGTTACCTCTGCTACCGGTAAGCTTCTCTCTGATATCCGCAACTCCTACAAGGACGAGCCTAAAAAAGCAGGGCTTTCTATGACTCTTTCTCTTAAAAGCGGCGAGAAAGCAGAGCTTAAGGTAAGGGACAAAAACCACACAGTTACAGTATATTCCGAAACCGTGGCGGAAATTGCCAAATCCTCGCCTCTTACCAAGGAAAGTGCAGAGAAAAGCCTTTCCAAAACAGGCGGCACTCCCTATTTTCTTGAGAGTCTTGAATTTATTACTGACGAAAAGGCCATTATCCCCTCGTCTGCAATAAACGCAATGCGTAGAGAGGCACTTGAAAAGCTGGGAGAAAAACGCAGAGAAAAAAAGAAAGTTCAGATTTTTCCTGTTACCCTTGCAGAAACAGGCACAAACTCACAGCGAAAAGCAGGTGCCTTCTGCGCTCGTTTCACAGATACAGATGTACCACAGGAGTTTATAAAGGCAGAGAGGATTTTTATTCCTCTTTTTGCCCCTGTTAAGGAATACGAAAGGCTTATAAGCAGTAAATTTAATGTATGCGCTGAAATTCCCCGAGGAATGTTTGGCATAGAAAATCAGATTAAATTAAGGCTCACCGAGCTTAAAAAGCTGGGTGTAAAGGGCGTAATGGTGTCAAATATCGGTGCACTTTACCTTGCCCGTGAGCTAAATTTTGAGCTTCACGGTGGTTTCGGTCTTAATATTGTAAATACACAAAGCCTTGTTTTTTATGAAAAAATGGGACTGAAAAGTGCAGAGCTGAGCTTTGAGCTTACCAAAAATCAGATTGCAAACCTTGGCGGCAGTATAGAAAGAGGTATAATTTCTTCAGGTTATCTGCCTCTTATGCTTACAAGAGCTTGCCCGAATCTTAACTCATCGGTTAAATGCTCTTCCTGCACAGGGAAAGAAAAAATGCAGGATAGACTGGGTGAAAACTTCATTCTTAAATGCGACTCAAACTGCACCGAAGTGCTCAATTCCGTTTATTTGACCCTTTGTAACGAAATTGACATTTTTTGCGGTCTGGATTTCCACACACACCGCTTCACTGTTGAAAACTCTGTGGAAAAAGTGGAAAACATCCTCAGTTTTTCAAGTAAACAACCCAATTTTTCAAAAATCACCCGAGGTTTGTACCTCAGGGGTGTGAAATAATTAACAAGTTGTTTATGTTTTGTAAGAATTATCTTACAGAATTTTAACCCTGTTTTTAATTTTCCAAAGGGGAAATTTTCCCCTTTTGTCATATATTTTTAGTTATTGGCAAAATTTGACTTTTGCAGGAAAGCTTCTGATTTTGCAGGAAGAAGGCAAAAAATGAATAATGTACTTAAAATTAAGAAGTTAAGAGAAAAGGCAGTTGTGCCAAAATACGCCACAAGCGGTGCGGCAGGTATGGATTTGTATGCCTGTATTGACGAGGCAGTAACATTAGAACCTCAGAAGCTTCTGATGATTCCCACAGGTATTGCCATAGAGCTTCCAAGTGCGGAGCTTGCCGCCTTTATCCACGCCAGAAGCGGACTTGGTGTAAAGCACGGCATTTGCCTTGGCAACGGCGTCGGCGTGGTGGATTCGGATTACAGAGGCGAGGTCTGTGTCGGACTTTGCAACGTTTCCGACACTCCTTACACTATTGAACCAAATGAGAGAGTTGCTCAGATGGTTATTGCTCCCGTGGCGGTTATGCAGATAGAAGAGGTCGAGGAGCTTTCCGACACTGCCAGAGGCGAAGGCGGCTTCGGCTCAACAGGACGTTAGCCACGTCAGGGCAATTCGCCTTTTGACAGGTTTTATTTTGAAGAAAAGCTTAAGTAACGGCGAGTAGGGGCAGATATTATCTGTCCGCAAAACTCAGTACTAACGCTTGCTTTCGGGCGATTGCTAATCGCTCCTACGGATAAATCTGCACCCAGTAGAAAAGTTCATTTAATGGTTGAAAAACCCAATACAAAAGGGTATAATATATAAGTTAAGACGTTTGAAAGGAGAAACTTACTATGTTTTCTTTTTCTTTTTCCAAAGATATCGGTATTGACCTTGGTACTGCAAACACTCTTGTGTTTATGAAGGGCAAGGGTATTGTTCTCAGAGAGCCCTCTGTTGTTGCCGTTGACATCCGCACCGACACAGTTCTTGCGGTAGGTTCTCAGGCTAAGGAAATGATTGGCCGTACTCCCGGCTCTATCGTTGCAGTACGTCCTCTTAAAGATGGCGTTATTGCTGATTTCCAGATTACTGCTTCTATGCTCAAACACTTTATCCGCAAGACAGTAAGAAGCAATTTCTTCTCTCGTCCCAGAATTGTTATCTGTGTGCCCTCAGGTATTACAGAGGTTGAGAAAAACGCAGTTGAGGACGCCGCAAGAGAAGCAGGTGGCAAAGATGTTGAGCTTATTGAAGAGCCTATGGCAGCAGCTATCGGTGCAGGTCTGCCTGTTGCCGAGCCCACAGGCTCTATGGTAGTAGATATTGGCGGCGGTACTTCTGAAGTTGCCATTATCTCTCTTGGCGATATTGTTACTTCCTGCTCTGTAAGAGTTGCAGGCGATAAATTTGACGAAGCAATTATGTCTTACATCAAGAAGAAGTATAACCTTCTCATTGGCGAAAGAACAGCCGAGGATATCAAAATCAACATCGGCTCTGCTTATCCTTATGAGGATGAGGGTGAAATGTGCATTAAGGGCAGAAACCTTATGGACGGTCTTCCCAAGAACATAACCATCACTGCCGCTGAGGTAAGAGACGCTCTTGCTGACCCCCTTTCCACAATTATCGACGCAATTATCAACACTCTTGAGAAAACTCCACCTGAGCTTTCTGCCGATATTATTGACCACGGTATTATGCTCACAGGCGGCGGTGCTCTTATGAGAGGCCTTGATATGCTTATTATGCAGCAGACAGGTATGCCTGTTCACATTGCCGAAAGACCCCTTGACTGTGTTGTTGACGGTGCAGGTAAGCGTCTTGAGCTTACTATGCCTCACGAGTACTACAAGTCCAGAAGAAAGTAATAGCAAAGCTATGCTTTGCCGCGATATAAATCCTGTTCGGATTTACTATATACATTTCTGTGCGATATAACTTCGTTGAGATATGTACCTTCGGTACGAGTCAGATTTATATCATATCGCAGTGAAACTATATCGCATTTGCGAGCAAATATATCGTAAGAGCCGCAGGCTCATATATCGCTTATGCTCTCCCCTGCGGAGAGCATATCTTATTCTTTAGGTGTGAATCTGTATGAAAGACCTTATAACTTCCAAAAGCTTCAAAAAGTTAATATGTCTTGTGCTTGTGCTGGTGCTTTTGCTGATTATCGGCGGCCTTACCGACAACAACCTGCTTTCTTCCATTGTAAACGGCATTACCCTGCCTATGGCTGAGGTAAGTGCCGCAGTAAGCGAAGAGGCATTAAAGCCCAACTATGATGAGCTTTATGAGGAAAACGAGGCTCTTAAAGAAGAGCTTGCGACCCTCAGGACCCAGCTTGCGGACTATTACAATGTAAAGCAGGAAAACGAAAGACTCTGGCGTTACTACGACCTTAAGGCGGAGAATCCCCAGTATGATATTTTGCCTGCAACGGTAGTAAGAAGGGACCCCAACGACGACTTCTATTCCTTCACTCTTAACAAGGGCAAGTCAGATTCTGTTGCCGTAGGCGACCCTGTTGTTACGGAAAACGGCATTATCGGCTGGGTTTATGAGATTGACTCTTTCACCGCAAAGGTCAAGACCATCCTTTCTCCCGACGCAAAGGTGGGTGTTATTGACACTGTTACAAGGGATAGCGGTGTTGTAAGCGGTAACGTGCTTTATGCTGACAAAAACCTTACAACAATGACCCGTATTTCTGCTCAGAACAAGCTTAAAGAAGGAGATATCGTTACCACAACAGGTATCAGCGGAATCTATCCTGCAGGGCTTATTGTGGGCGAGGTGAAGGAAATCGCCTTTGACGAGTACGATACATCAATGTACGCCGTGATTTCTCCCTTTGAAGATATCCGCACGGTAATAGACGTAGTGGTTATTACCTCTTTTGACGGTCAGGGTGAAATTTCTCAGGGAAGTATTGAGGATATTACCCTCTCTACCGAGCCCTCAACCACTATACCTGAGAGTGAAACTGCTGCAGAAACCGAGGCTTCTTATGAGGATGTTCAGACCTATGAGGATGAAGAGGTTTATTTTGAGCAAGCCCCGGCCGAGGACGAGGAAGGTGTATGGTAATGGAAAAACGCCGTAACTTCCTGCGTTTTCTTGCATATAGCCTTGAGATTATAATTCTTTACATTCTGGCGAGCACCCCTCACCTTCTCCCCGAGATTTTCGGCAGTAAGCCGGTTATTCTTCTGCCTGTTGCCTTAAGCATTGCAGTGTTTGAAAGCGAAACCGTGGCTATGTCCTTCGGTTTTGTCTGCGGTGTGCTTACAGACGTGGGCTTTTCAGGAAAAATCGGTTTTTATACCGTTGTGCTTACTTTGCTTTGCTTTGCCATCGGCTATTGTGCACGGAACTTTTTTGTCACAAATCTTTTAAATGCTTCCATAATCGGCATTGTTTCCATAGCTGTGCTGATTCTTGTTCATTTCTGGCTTAATGTTTCCCTTGCTGATATTCCCGACGCAGGAAAATATTTTGTAAGCCATTATATTTCCAGAATTATTTACACAGGTGCCTTTTTCGTGCCCCTGTACTTTTTAAGCAGACTTCTCTGCTCTACTATGAAGAATGAATAATTTTAATTCCGCCTTTTGACAGGTTTCATATAAATGAAAAGTTCATTAACGGCGGGGTTGAAAGTTTTATAAAACGGTAACCGTTTAATAGCCTAATTTAAAATTTATTACGGAAGGAGATAGGCACAAATGAATAAAAACAGTTTCTTTGCAAAATACGGACGACCCTTTATCTGCCTTGTTATAGTGCTTGTTTTCTTCACTATGTTTATTATCAGGCTGGTTGACTGGCAGCTTATTCAGGGTGATTATTACAGGGACGAGGTTTCTACCCGTGCAAATTATGTTCTCACCAGTGACGCCACCCGTGGCGAAATTGTGGACGTAAAGGGGGAAGTCATCGCCGCCAACACCACCAACTACACAGTTGTAATCAACAAGCTCTACATCGGTGCAGACACCGAAATCAACGATGTTATTGTGGAGATGTTTGACCTTCTCTCTCACAGAAATGCCAAGTGGATAGATGAGCTCCCCATTGTTATGAAAGCAGGCGGCTACGAATTTACCGAAGGCAGTGAGTATGAACTGGAAAGCCTGCGTCAGGGGTATTTTCTCGATTTGGGAGTTTACTCCACTGCCGAGGAATACTTAAACGCCTTTGCAAAGCGTTACGACGTTGAAGATATGGAGGACAAAACTCTTCAGCGAAACATTATTTCAGTCCGCTATAATATGGAGTTAGAGGGTTTTTCTTCCACCACTCCCTACACCTTTGCCGAGCATTTAAGCGAGGATATGGTGGCGATTATCTCCGAAACTTCTCAGAACAAGCCTTATCTTGATATTGTCACAACTTACGACAGAGTTTGCCTCGAGGGCGACCTTATGCCTCATCTTCTGGGCAACACAGGACCTCTTACAGCTGAGGAATACGAGGAAAATCAGGATAAAGGCTATGCGTATAATGACATTATCGGTAAATACGGCATTGAGCTTGCCGCCGAGGAGTACCTCAAGGGTCAGTCGGGAACAAAAACCGTTTCCAAAACCGCTGATGGTACTGTGGTGAGCGTTGTGGACGTTGAGCCTGCAAAGCCCGGCAATACCGTTTATCTTACAATTGACAACCGACTTCAGAGAGTCGCAAACAAGAGCCTTGCAGAAAATATTGTTGCCGCACGTCAGAACGGTATCGACACCAGTGCTCAACGAGGCGACAAGTTAAATGGCGAGGACTGTACAGCCGGTGCGGCGGTTATGCTTTCGGTTAAGGACTTCTCCGTTCTTGCCTGTGCAAGCTACCCCACCTTTGACTTGACCAGATATTCCGACGGAGATTATTACTCAACTCTCCTTGAGGATAAAAATCTTCCTCTTTACGACAGAGCTCTTTCAGGTGCATTTGCTCCCGGCTCCGTTGTAAAGCCCATTGTTGCTCTTGCCGCCTTGGAAGAAGGCGTGGTAACAGAGTACACCCCTATTTTCTGTTCCCAGACCTACGACTACTACCCCTCAAACGTTGTTAACTGTATGTATTATCACGGAAGCGTGGATATGAACAGTGCCCTTATGCAGTCCTGTAACTACTACTTTGCAGAGCTGGGCAGACTTCTGGGTATCGACACTATGTACCTTTACTTTGAAAAAGTAGGACTGGGTGAATACACAGGTGTTGAGGTTGGCGAGTCCAAGGGAACTCTGGCAGGCCGTGACAGCTATTCCTGGACTCCCGGTAACACGGTTCAGGCGTCCATCGGTCAGAGTGACAACAACTTCACCCCCATTCAGCTTGCAACCTACTGTGCGACCATTGCCAACGACGGCGTGAGATACCGCACACACCTTATTAACAAAATCACATCCTACGACAGAAGCGAAACTGTCCTTCACAATGACCCTTCTAAGCCCGAAGTTGTTGAAACTCTCAGCGTTAACAAATATCACCTCAACGTTGTTCAGAACTCAATGAGAAACGTTGTGGCGAGCGATTACGGTACAGCTTACTATTCCCTTTCGGATTACCCTGTTTCGGTTGCCGCTAAAACAGGTACTGCAGAAAACTCGGGGAGTGACCACTGCGTATTCATCTGCTACGCACCCTTTGAAAAGCCCGAGGTTGCTATTGCGGTGCTTCTTGAGCACGGTGCAAAGGGCGTGTATGCAATGGATGTTGCCAGAGATTTGCTGGACGCTTACTTCTTCCCCGATGAAGTTGAGGCAACAACAAACGCCACAGAATGAGTCAAATTTTGCGATTTTGTCCCGTTTTTTATTAGTTTTATACAAAGATTTAACGATAAATTTTACAGCCTCGATTCTTGTCGAGCCAATAAACTTGTGGTAGAATATTCTAGAGGTATATTTTTATGAGTAAAGTTATTGTCCTTGCCTCGGGCAAGGGAGGTACAGGTAAGTCTACCGTTACAGTGGGTCTTGCGGTACAGCTTGCTAAACTTAATAAAAGAGTTCTTCTTGTGGACTGCGACAGCGGTATGAGAGGACTTGACATAATGCTTGGGGTTGAAAATGACCTGGTTTACGACGTGTCCGACGCCGCCAGCGGCGGTTGTGACACAGAGGCGGCCATTTACTCGGCTCAGAGTATGTATGGTCTTTACCTTATGCCTGCTCCTCTTTCTGCCGAAGACGAAGTCAGCCCCTCTGTAATGAAGGACCTTATTGACTCCGTAAAGGATAACTACGACTACGTTCTGATTGATTCTCCTGCTGGCACAGGCTCAGGCTTTGACGCCGCCGCTGCTGCTGCGGATGAAGCTTTGATTGTTGTAAATCCCGAGCCTACAAGTGTAAGAGGTGCACTTAATATCCGCCTGAAGCTGAGCAAAATCGGCAAGGAGGACGCACGTCTGGTGATTAACCGCTTCTCTCTCAAGAGATTTAAGGAAATGGGAATTTACAAGGACCTTGACGCAGTGATTGACGCTTGTCAGACTCAGCTCATCGGCATAATTCCCGATGACCCCAAGATTGCCGCCATTGCCCAGCGTGGCGAGGCAGGCACTAGAGAGCCCAAATCAGCAATAACCTTTAAAAACATAGCCGCAAGGCTCGAAGGTGAAAATGTAATGATTGCCAAAAAGGCATTGGGCATAAAATAATATATTGTTCGGAAAAGTTTCCGATTTTCATTTTTGCAAATTCCCTGAATATGAGGAAAACGGAGGTAAAATGATGAATATTGCACTTATAGCACACGATGAGAAAAAAGAACTTATGGTACAGTTTTGCATTGCTTATTGCGGAATTTTAAGCAGACACAACCTTTGTGCCACAGGAACAACAGGCAAGATGGTTTCTGAAACTACAGGTCTTGAGATTAAGACATTCCTTTCAGGTGCACAGGGCGGCGGTCAGCAGATTGCGGCTTGTATTGCCTGCAACGAAATTGATATGCTCCTTTTTTTCCGTGACCCCCTTACTCCCAAGCCCTCTGAGCCCAACGACATCAACCTGCTCAGACAGTGCGATATGCACAACATCCCTGTTGCCACAAATATCGCAACTGCTGAGGTGCTCATTCACGGTCTTGAGCGTGGCGACCTTGATTGGAGAAACATTCTTAAGTAATTTTTAATCAGACGATTTTCCCAAACAGACGCCATAAGTGCGTCTGTTTTCATTTTTACCGCTTGCCGCGTTGGGCAGTTCCGCCTTTGGATAGGTTGGCTATAAATGTAACGTAATATTAACGGCGGAAATAAACGTTAATTTATATTGTGCTTTTCACATTGGGAATAAAACATTCAAAATATATCCATTAAATTTATCAATTCATAAAACTAATATGAATCGGAGGAATTTTTATGACAAAAGCAGACAGAGCCAAGGCTCTCTTTTTAGAGGGCTACAACTGTGCTCAGGCTACCTTCGGAGCTTTTGCCGAAGACTACGGGCTGGATTTTAACGTGGCTATGACCCTTTCCGCAGGACTTGGCGGAGGTATCGGCAGATTGAGAGAAACCTGCGGTGCGGTTACAGGTGCAACTTTAGCTGTAAGCCTTGCTATGGGCAGCTTCGATTTACATAACCCTGACGCAAAAACCGCTGTTTACAAGGAAATCCGCAAGGTGGTTGAGATTTTCGAGGAAGAAACAGGCTCTATTGTCTGTGCCGATATGCTGGGCGTTACAAGGCGTGGGGACTCTCCCACCGCCGAGCCCAGAACAAATGAGTATTACCAAAAACGTCCCTGTGCGGATTTGGTGTATCTTGCCGCTTCTGCCGCTGAAAAAATCATATCTCAGTTGAAATAAAATCTAAATCCTGCATAGACTGTTGCAGGAGGCGATTTTGTGAAAAATTACGGTTTTTCAGAGCTTGAAAAGGACTTGGAAAAGCTCAGGGGAAAAACAGAAGTTTCTGTTATTGGAAGGTCTGCTCTGGGCAGAGAGCTTTTTCTCCTGAAAATTGGCAGTGGCAGAAAAAAGAAGCTGATTTTATCGTCCATTCACGGCAGAGAGCAGGTTACTTCACTTTTTGTTATGAAAAGCATTTCTCAGCTTGAAAAAGTGCCCGAGGACACAAGCCTTTTCATTGTGCCAATGGCAAACCCTGATGGCGTGGAGATTTCTCTTGGCAGGGATGTACCTTTGGTTATGCCAAAAGATTTTAAGCCCTGCCTTTTTAAAAATAACGCAAATAATATTAACCTCAACGCAAATTTTCCTTACTGTTTCGAGAAAGTCCCAAAGTGGCGTCAGGGCGGTGAAACACCTGCCTGTGAAAAGGAAACTCAGGCAATAATCAGCCTTTGCGAAAAAGAAAAATTCTCTTCCTGCCTTTCTCTGCACGTCAGAGGCAGTTGTATTTTCTTCAGAGATTGGGGTAATGCTCAGGTTGAGCACGATTTTGCCCTTGCAAAAAGTATCTCTGATAAGTGCGGTTTTGACCTTGTTGCTCCAACAAAAAAGGCTGAGGACTACTCAGGAGGCTTTGAAAACTGGTTTCGCTACCGTTTTTGCCGTCCTGCCTTGTGCATTGAGCTTGTCAAGGACGAGGTCATCCCATATTCCGAAATGTGTGAGGACTTTTTCAGGGCGGTAAATTGGGATAAAACCAAGAATCTTTTCAGCACTTACCTTAATTTTCATAAAATTTAAAAAACAATCAGATTCCTGTCACATAGCTATACTATTTATATAGGTATAGGGAGGTATAAAAATGAGCAGAATTTTAGTTGCCGACGATGAGTTCGGCATAAGAGAAATAATCAAAAAGTACGCCGGCTTTGAGGGTTATGAGGTTTGTGAGGCAGAAAACGGAATGATTGCCGTTGAAAAAGCCCTGCAGACAGACTTTGACCTTATTATTATGGACGTTATGATGCCTGAGCTGGACGGTTTTTCTGCTTGCAGAGAAATCCGCAAGGCAAAGAAAACTCCCATTATTATGCTTTCAGCCCGAGGCGAGGAGTACGACAGAATCCACGGCTTTGAGCTGGGGGTAGATGACTACGTTGTAAAGCCCTTCTCTCCCCGTGAGCTTATGATGAGAGTGGGTGCGGTTATTAAACGCACTCAGGGCTTAAGAGAAGAGAGCGATGTTTTCACCTATAACGGTCTTAGTGTGGATTTTACCGCACGAATCGTCACCATTGACGGCGAAAGGGTAAGTATGACTCCCAAAGAGTACGATTTGTTCTTTTATATGGTGAAGAACAAGGGTATTGCCTTAACCAGAGAAACTCTTATCAGCAAGGTCTGGGGTTATGATTTCTTTGGAGATGACCGTACCCTTGACACTCATATTAAGCTTCTGAGAAAATCTCTGGGCCAGTACAGCACCTGTGTTGTTACCCTGAGAGGAGTTGGCTATCGTTTTGAAACACCCTGAGAGTAAAAAGCCCTCAAAAAGACTGAGAAAAAAGCTTCTTATGTACTTTTTGGGTTTTTCTGCCATTATTTTAGGTGCTTTGTGGCTTATGCAGATGGTTTTTCTCGACGACCTTTACAAAGCTATAAGAACCGTGGGTATTGAAAAAAGTGCAGAGTACATCTGTGAAAATATAAATGATGGCGAAATAGTAGCACTTCTGGACGAGGTTGCAAATCAGAACGATATCAGAATAGAGGTTTACGGAACAAATGCCGTGCCTTTCACTCAGATTTATTCCTCTGTGGGCAATATGGATTTGAGTCTTGAGATTCTCCCCCACCGCTTGATTTCATATTATAACGAAACCTGCAACCAAGGCGGCAAGGCGTTGTTTTCCGAGAAAATTGACTCTGATTTTCAAGGTTATCTTCCCAAAAACGAAAGTCAGGACGGCGTGGACCTTACCTGTGTAAGACTGATGAGTAACGGTAAAAGTGAGATTATGCTGGTGCTTCGCACCCGAGTTACTCCCATTGAAAGCACGGTTACAACTATGCGATTTATCCTGATAATCATCACAGTTTTGTTGGTGGTTCTGTCCGTTACAATGTCGGTGATTCTTTCCTGGAAGCTTTCAAAACCTCTTAAGGATATTAACGAAAAAGCAAAAGCCCTTGCCGGAGAGGATTATTCCGTAACCTTTGAAGGCAGAGGATATCGTGAAATTGAGGAACTTAACGCTACCCTTAATGTTGCCGCCAGAGAGCTGGGGCTTGCCTCAAAGCTGAGAGAAGAGCTTATCGCCAATGTTTCTCACGATTTGAGAACCCCTCTTACTATGATTAAAGGCTACGCCGAGGTTATGCGTGACATCCCCGGTGAAATGAACGAGGAAAATCTGCAGGCCATTGTGGACGAAAGTACAAGGCTTTCAAATCTTGTTAACGATTTGTTGGATATTTCAAAGCTTCAGAGCGGAGCCGTGCCTGTGGAGAAGAGCGTGTTCTCTTTGACAGACTGTGCTTCTGACATCTTAAGCAGATTTGCAAATCTTTTTCAGCAGCAGTATACTCTGAGCTTTGATTATCAGCAGAGTGTTTCTGTTTATGCCGACAAAAAGCGGATTGAGCAGGTGCTCTATAACCTTATCTCCAACGCAGTGAATTACTCGGGAGAGAAAAAGATCGTCAAGGTTACCCAGAGGATTATGGGTGATAAGGTGCGGCTTGAAGTAAGCGACAGCGGACAGGGTATTGAGCCTGAAAAGCTTGCTCATATATGGGACAGATATTACAGAGTCGGCTCTAACCACCAGAGAGCAGTTGTGGGCACAGGTCTGGGCCTTTCCATTGTCAAGGAAATCCTCGATAAGCACAACTCTCACTTTGGCGTTACCAGCCAGACGGGCGTGGGCAGTACCTTCTGGTTTGACCTTGATATTTACAGTGAATAAATTTTTAAAACGCTTCTGTTTTACAGAGGCGTTTTTTACTGCAATAAATGCATAAGAATTTACTAAAAACTATGAGGTTTTGGCGGTTTCTTGACTGGGGATTAAAATTATGCTAAGCTTTACCTCAATAAACTGGAAGGAGCATAAATTATGGCAAAGAAAACATTTTCGAAAATATTTGCATTTGTTTTTGCACTGACACTTATTGCAACCTCAGCAGTAGCCGTAAACGCTGATTCTATAAGCGGAATGGTTTCCGGCGGAATTTATTATGCAACCATTGACGGCAGGCTTACTGTTATGGATTACATAGGTAAGGATGAGGTGCTTGACCTGTCTGAAGAAGCCGTAGGAATGAAGTTTGACGCTATTGCCAGCTATGCGTTTGGTGATTGTAACACAATTAAAAAGGTCATTATTCCCGAGAACATTCGTCAGATTAGCGACTCAGCTTTCAGGGACTGTACAAATCTTGAGGAAATAGTAATTGAGGACGAGAGCCTTCGCCTTGGAGCCTGTGTGTTTAAAGGCACTGCTTACTACAACAATCCTCTTAATTGGGAAGAAAAGGTTCTGTATCTGGGCAACATTCTCCTTAATATCAATTATGATAAATTCAATAAGACGAGATATACAGTAAAAGAAGGCACAGTGAATATTGCCGGTTACGCGTTCTGCGATTGTCAGAGTCTTAAGGCCGTAAAACTTCCCGATAGTGTAAAGGTTATAGGAGACGAGGCGTTCAGCTTCTGCCATAATCTCACCGATATAAATATTCCCGAAAGTGTTACCTATATTGGCGAAGATATGTTTATTGATTGTCACGATGACCTTAAAATTTACGGCTGTAAAGGAACACTCGCAGAGGAATATGCCCTTGATAACGATATCAGATTCTGTTCTGTCACCTATAAAACCGTTGCTGACCAGGAGCTTGGAGTAATTGTGACACTGCCCGAGTATCTGGAGTTTTCCATAGATTACCTTTATATGGGCGAGCTGATGAAAAGATATAGAATTGACTTTTATCATGACGGTGACAAAATTGAAAATACCCCCTATGATATAACAATAAAAATCCCTGCTGAGCGTGATTCAAGAATTTTTCTGGAGGATAACGACCCCGAAACAATAATTTTTGAAGAAGTATACCACGAAATCAAGGAAGGCTTCGCAACTTTTACGGTTAATACTAACTTTGAAGTAAGAGTAGGCAAGCAGGTGTATATTTCCACCGTTGACGAGCCAACAGGCATTGAGCTTGAAATTCCTGAGAATCACTTTTTTGAGATTTTAAAGTATCAGCGTGGTGACGAGGGCGTTTACTTTGATAAGGTAGATGAGCTTACCCCCGAGGGTGTAACAAATGTGCTTTATGTGGTTGCTGTTGGCAAAGAGGACGGAAGGATGTATCCCAACAAACGGGTTACTCTTTCAATTCCTGTAAACCACAAAAACTTCATAATATATAATGTAGACTTTGATTACAACGTTAAGGACACAGAGGCTTTGTATGAGGACGGTTATCTGGTGTTTGATTCATATGATTTCAGGGATGGAATGGCACTGTTTTTCCTTAGCGATAAAGAGCTTATCCCTGCAACAGAAGACGAGGCTACTAAAGACGAAGAAGTAAAGGACAGCACCGCTGATGAGGAAAATATCTCAACAGGTGATGAGGCAACAACCGATGAGCCCCAGCAGGGTGACGGCACAGAAGACGAAAAGCCTGTTATCCCTTCAAATCCCTCTGATTCTTCTGACGATGAAAAGGACGCAGACCATAACAATGGTGACAATACAAAGGACGAAGCAACAAAAGACGAAGAGGACAAAAAGCCCTCTGACGCAACTGATGATGAAACAAATTACCTTTTAGGCGACGTTAACCGCGACGGAAAGTTAAACATCCGTGACGCAACGGCTATCCAGAAGAATATCGCAAAGATTATTGAGTTTGACAAGCAACAGATAAAGCTGGCAGACTTTAACTGTGACGGCAAGGTAAACGTTAAGGACGCAACAGCTATCCAGAAGACTATCGCAAAAATTATCTGAATAAGAAAACTTACAACCGCAGAAGAGGTTTTCCGCCTTTTCTGCGGATTTTTCGATTTTTAAAAATATTTTAAAAAAACAGTTGACAAATAAGGACTTCTGTATTATAATCACTATTGCTACTTTTGTGGTAGTTATATAGATGGCGGAATAGCTCAGTTGGCTAGAGCATTCGGTTCATACCCGAAGTGTCGTAGGTTCAAGTCCTATTTCCGCTACCATATGGCCCGGTGGTCAAGAGGTTAAGACACCGCCCTTTCACGGCGGTAACACGAGTTCGATTCTCGTCCGGGTCACCATTTTATTTCTGCCGGTGTGGTGGAATGGCAGACACAAGGGACTTAAAATCCCTCGGTAGCAATACCGTACCGGTTCAAGTCCGGTCACCGGCACCAATAAAATTCCGGTCTGCGTCTAATCGGCAATTTACCACAAAAGTTTCTTTGATAGAAGTCTTCCCAAAAGGGGAGGCTGTTTTTGTTTTCTGACGAAAACAAAAAGGTAAGAAGTAAGAGTGAAGAGTGAAGAGGTGTGGCAGTCGCTACGCTCCGTTCTATACAAATTCTTACAAAAAGTGACAAAATCGCCGCCTTTGTTGACAGAGGCGGTTTTTTTTTATATAATATTATCCTCTATATATGTAATAATTTCACTATGGAGTGGTTTAATGTTTCCCCAATTTGATTCACGCAATCCTTTTTACAAATCTCCTTTTGGTGCAGTAGAGGAAGGCACACCCATTCATTTCAGAATTTTGCTTCCAAGAGACCTTCGCTGCAGCCAGGCAGAGCTTGCTGTTAAGTACGATTACAGTTACGATTGGGTTTTTGTAAAACTTTTCTGGACAGGCTCTTTTGATAACGACACAGGTATCTGGGAGTGCGACTTTACACCCAAAGAAATGGGTCTTTACTGGTACAGCTTCAAGCTTCAGACTGCTGAAGGTACTCGCTTTGTTGTTCCTGCTGATGTTGACAGAAAGAGCTCTATTGAGCGTTCTCCCGGCAGAAGCTGGCAGATTACCGCTTACAAAAAAGGTTTTAAAACTCCCGATTGGCCTGTAGGCGGCGTAATGTATCAGATTTTCCCTGACCGTTTTAATTTCAGCGGCGAGGAAAAGAATATTAAGCGTACAGATTTAAAAATTCAGCAGGACTGGTATCAGTGCCCTGACTGGATGCCCAACGAGTACGGCGAAATTACAAATACCGACTTCTTCAAGGGTGACCTTAAGGGAATTACTCAGAAGCTTTCCTACCTTAAGGATTTGGGCGTAAGCTGTATTTACCTCAACCCCATCTGCGAGGCTTATTCCAACCACCGCTACGATACCGGTAACTACGACGCTGTTGACCCTATGTTGGGTACAATGGATGATTTTGAAGAGCTTTGTAAGGAAGCAAAGAAGCTGGATATCCGTGTTATTAACGACGGTGTTTTCAGTCATACAGGTGCAGACAGTATCTACTTTAACCGCTCAGGCAGATACGGCGATGGCGGTGCTTACAGAGATCAGAACTCTCCCTACTCAAGCTGGTATAATTTCCATCACTGGCCTGACCACTACAATTCCTGGTGGGGATTCTACACTCTTCCCGAGGTTAACGAAAACGACCCTGCCTACAATGAGTACATCAACGGCGAAAAGGGCGTTGTAAGAAATTATATGCGTAAGGGTAACTCCGGTTGGCGTCTTGACGTTGCCGACGAGCTCCCCGACGAGTTTCTTGAGAACTTACGCAAGGCTGTAAAAGCTCAGGACCCCGAAGGTATTGTTATCGGCGAGGTTTGGGAAGACGCTTCCAACAAGGAAAGCTACGGTGCACGTCGCCGCTTCCTTTTGGGTGAGCAGCTTGACTCTGTTATGAACTATGTGTTCAGAAACGCAATTCTTGATTTTATCCGCGGTACAGATTCAAAGTACGTTATGGATCAGATTATGTCCGTGGTTGAAAACTATCCTCGTCCCGTGCTGAGGGTTCTTATGAACCTGCTTTCTACCCACGACACAGAACGTGCCATTACAGTTATGGCAGGCGAGCCTTTAAACGGCAGGGATCGCTGGTGGCAGGCAAACCAGAAGCTTACCTACGAGCAGAGAGAACGTGGCATTAAGCTGATGAAGCTTGCAGTTGGTATCCAGTACACTCTTCCGGGCTTCCCCTGTGTTTACTACGGCGACGAAGCAGGTATGGAAGGATACCGTGACCCCTTCAACCGTGCCTGTTACCCTTGGGGCAGAGAAAATCACGACCTTATTAACTGGCACAAGGAGCTTGGCGAGCTCAGACGCAGCTGTGAAGCTCTCTGGGACGGTAACTTTATAAATGTATACTCTCAGGGCAGACTCCTTTCTTACTTAAGAACAACAGAGTCCGAGGGTCTTTTCTGTGCCTTTAACTCAGGCTTCTCCGATATTGTTATCGACATTCCCCCGGGATTCTCCGCAGGTATGGGCAAGCCTCTTCTTGGCACATGCACAGAGGGTGGCAAGCTTGTTATTCCTTCTCTTGGCTACGCCTTTATGATATCAAAAAGAGAAATGTAAGAGGAATTTACATTTTATTATTAAATGTCGCTTTTTCCAAGGGCTTTGACTAGTGTTCAAAGCCCTTGACTCATACTATATATAGTATAGAGCTCTTTTTTGCTTTACCCTATTGAACAAAGCAACAACAGGTAAATTATGAAAAATGCATAATATTACTAGGTTAGTATTGAATTCTGTGTAACATTGTGATATCATAAAAAAATAAAACTTTTATAAGGAACGGGAAAATCATGGACAAAAAATTTCTTTTCTACATATTGAAAAGACTCGGTTTGGCGGTTGTTACCATATTTCTGGTAATTACCATCACTTTTTTCATTATGAACTTTATCCCCGGTGGCCCCTTTATGAGTGAAAAATCAGTAACTCCTGAAACTATGGCCGCACTGGAAGCAAAGTTCGGTCTGGACAAGCCTCTTGGCGAGCAGTACCTCAACTACCTCAAGGGTGCTATCCGTTTTGACTTCGGCCCGTCTATGAAGATGGACGGCAGAAATGTTATGGATGTTATTATGGAAGGCTTCGCTTCTTCTGCAAAGCTGGGTCTTATTGCGGCAGCAGGTGCAATTGTTTTAGGCCTTATTTTCGGCTCTCTTGCAGCTGTTTTCCACAACAAGCTTATTGACCGTATTATAATGGTTGTGTCAACGGCCTTTGTTGCTATGCCGTCCTTCATTGTGGCTACACTTCTTTTGTGGCTCTTCTGTATCGAGCTCAACGTGTTCCCGGCAAATGGTCAGACGGCGGCAGGTCTGGTGCTTCCCATTATCTCCCTTATGCTTTATCCTATGGCTTACATCATCCGTCTTACACGTTCAAGTATGCTTGACGTGCTCAGCCAGGACTATATCCGTACAGCCAGAGCAAAGGGTGTTGCACCTTCCAAGGTGCTTTTCAAGCACGCTCTCAAAAACGCAGTTACCCCTGTAATTACTTACGCAGGCCCAATGGTAGCCTTTATCTTAACAGGCTCTCTGGTTGTTGAGCAGATTTTTGCTGTTCCCGGCCTTGGTAAGTACTTCGTTTCTTCTATTATCAACCGTGACTACACAATGATTATGGGTACAACAATCTTCCTTGCTATCATTGTTACTATTATGATGCTCTTGTCGGATATTCTCTACAAGCTGTTCGACCCCAGAGTAGATCTTTCTTAAGGAGGCAGATATAATGAAAAAGACAGATGTCAAGAACCTCCTTACAAAAAGACCCCTTTCTCTTCACCTTGATACTTCAATGTGGGAGAAGGCAAGTGAGGAGTCCAAGCAGCAGAAGATAGTTGAGCGTGAAAGCGTAACCTTCTTCAAGGACGGTATGCGCCGCCTCTTCAAAAACAAGGTTGCCGTTACCTGTGCAATTCTTCTTGTTCTCATTATTGTTGCGGTAATTGTTATCCCTATGGTTTATCCCTACACATATGACCAGCAGTTAAGCCTTATGGGCGATCTTCCCGACGCAAGCTACAATAACCTCAAGCCCTTTGAGTACGGTGCAACCGAGCAGGCAAAAATTGAGGCAGGCGAGGATGTATTCCCCCATATCCTGGGCACAGACTCCTTGGGTCGTGACTACTTCATTCGTGTTGTATACGGCACAAGAATTTCTCTTTCCGTTGGTCTTTTTGCTTCTATTATCGTTCTTATTATCGGTACACTTTACGGCTCAATCGCAGGCTACGCAGGCGGCAAGGTTGACCTTGTAATGATGAGAATTGTTGATATCATCTATTCTCTTCCCGATATGCTTATGGTTATTCTTTTCTCCGTTGTATTCAAGCAGACCTTAGCACCTGCAATTGAAGGCACAATCCTTGAGAAGCTGGGTACAGGTATGATTTCAATCTTCCTTGTATTCGCACTTCTTTACTGGGTAAGTATGGCTCGACTTATCCGTGGCCAGATTCTTTCCATTAAGCAGCAGGAGTTTGTTCTTACAGCTAAGGCACTGGGTGCGACACCAGCAAGAATTATCCGCAAGCACCTTCTCCCCAACTGTATCAGCGTTATGGTTATTTCCACCGCTTTACAGATTCCTAACGCAATTTTCACAGAGAGCTTCCTTTCCTTCTTAGGTCTTGGTGTTTCTATCCCAATGCCTTCTCTGGGCTCTCTTGCTTCCGAGAACCTTTCCTACATCTACAGTGATGTTTACAGACTTTTGGTTCCTGCTATTACAATTTGTATTATCGTTCTTTCCCTTAACCTTTTGGGCGACGGCTTAAGAGACGCCTTCGACCCCAAACAGAAAAAGTAAGGAGGTTATAAAAATGAGTTTATTATCTGTTAAAGACCTCAGAACCTCCTTCTTCACACCCTCGGGCGAGGTAAAAGCCGTTAACGGCGTTTCCTACGAGGTAGAAAAAGGTAAGGTTTTAGGTATTGTTGGTGAATCGGGCTCAGGTAAGTCCGTTTCAGCATACTCAGTTCTTCAGATTCTTGCAAATCCCGGCAAAATTGTTGGCGGCAGCATTGAGCTTGAAGGCGAAGAGCTGGTAGGTATCAAAGAAAAGGGTATGGCAAAAATCAGAGGTAACAAGATTTCCATTATTTTCCAGGACCCTATGACCAGCCTCAACCCTGTTTTTACAATCGGCGACCAGCTTATGGAAGCCATTATGCTTCACACAGACCGTAACCGCAAGCAGGCTAAAGCAAGAGCTATTGAAATGCTCAAGCTTGTTGGCGTTAACGAGCCTCAGAAGCGTATCAAGCAGTATCCCCACGAGTTCTCAGGCGGTATGCGTCAGCGTGTTATGATTGCTATGGCACTTGCCTGCGAGCCCGATATCCTTATTGCTGACGAGCCCACAACTGCTCTGGACGTTACAATTCAGGCTCAGATTCTGGACCTTATGAAAGACCTTCAGAAAAAGCTGGGTATGGCAATTATCCTCATCACCCACGACCTTGGCGTTGTTGCCGAGATGTGCGACGAGGTTATTGTTATGTACGCAGGTCAGATTTGCGAGAGAGGTACTGCCGAGGAGATTTTCTACAATCCCAAGCACGAGTACACTCTGGGTCTTATGCGTTCAATTCCCACAGTAAGTGACGAGAAAACAAAGCTCCAGCCCATTGGCGGTAATGCCGTTGACCTTCTCAACCTTCCTTCAGGCTGTCCCTTCGCACCCCGTTGCGACGCCGCTATGAAGGTTTGCCTTGAGGTTAATCCCAAGCTTGTATGCGAAGGCGGCACACACTGGGCAAGGTGCTGGAATCATATTAAGAAAAACATTGACGAGGGCAAATTTACTCCTGAGGAAATTGAGGCTCTTTATAACGAGGAGGCAAAATAATGAGTAATGAAAAGTATCTGCTTGAAGTCAAAGACTTGAAGCAGCACTTCAATATTCCCAACGGCCTCTTCAGCAGTAAAAAGCTCAAGGCTGTTGACGGCGTATCCTTTGCCATTAAAAAAGGCGAAACCCTTGGCCTTGTTGGTGAGTCCGGCTGCGGCAAAACCACAGTAGGCAGAAGTATCCTTCACCTTTATCAGCCCACAAGCGGCGAGGTTGTTTACGACGGCAAGGTTATCAAAACCAAAAAAGACGTCAACGAGATGAGAAAAAAGGTTCAGATGGTTTTCCAGGACCCTTATTCTTCCCTTGACCCCCGTATGACAGTTGCCGATATTATCGGCGAGCCCCTTGACATTCACCACCTCTGCAAATCCAAGGCAGAGCGTGAGGCAAGAATTCAGGAGCTTTTAAAAATTGTTGGTCTTAATCCCGAGCACGCCACACGTTACGCCCACGAGTTCTCAGGCGGTCAGCGTCAGCGTATCGGTATTGCCCGTGCTCTTGCGGTAAATCCCGACTGTATTATCTGTGACGAGCCTGTTTCTGCACTTGACGTGTCCATTCAGGCACAGATTATCAATATGTTTGAGGAGTTACAGGAGTCCTTGGGACTTACTTATCTCTTCATTGCTCACGATTTGCTTGTTGTTAAGCATATTTCAGACAGAATCGCAGTTATGTACTTAGGTCATATTGTGGAGATGGGCCCTGCTAACGAGATTTACAATCATCCCACACATCCCTACTCCATTTCTCTGCTTTCTGCTGTTCCTATTCCTGACCCCGACTACGCAAAGAACCACCAGCGTATTGTTCTTGAGGGTGATGTTCCTTCTCCTCTCAATATGCCTTCAGGTTGTCCTTTCCGTACAAGATGTCCTCGTGCTACTGCCAAGTGTGCACAGGAAACACCTCAGCTCAGAGAGGTTGCCCCCGAGCATTTCGTAGCTTGCTGGAACCTTTGATTTGAGTAGCTCAAATCAAAGTGAAGAGCGAATAGTGAAAAGTGAAAAGGTGTGGTGGCGACTTCATTGCAATTGAAAATTTTTCACTGAAAAAGCTACTCAACCTTGGCACACTAATTTAAAAATCAATAACGTTGATTTATATTCAGTCTGTTCTGTCTGGTTGCAGAATGACAAAAAATTTGACAGGAGGAAAACTCTAATGAAAAAGTCTCTTGCACTTATTCTTGCAATTGTTACTGTTCTCTGCCTCGCTCTCACAGGCTGCGGCGGCAACACAACAAGTGCTTCCCAAATGACAGTTTGTGTTGGTCCTTATCCTGACACAATCGACCCTGCACTCAACTCCGCAGTTGACGGTGCTACTTACGTTATCCACGCTTTCGCAGGCCTCGTAGGCTACGAGAAGGCTGAAGACGGTTCTTTAAAGCTCGTTGCTGACTGTGCTAAGGAGCTTCCTCAGGCTGAAAAGCTTGACGGCGGCAAGGTTTCTTACACATTTGAGCTTAAAGACGACCTTAAGTGGTCTGACGGTACTGCTCTTACAGCAGCAGACTTCGTATGGGCTTGGAACAGAGCAGTTGCTCCCGAAACAGCAGCTGACTACGGTTATATGTTCGACGTAATCGAAGGTTACGACAAGGCTTCTGCCGGTGAAGGCGAGCTCAACGTAACAGCTTCTGAGGACGGCAAGTCCCTCACAATCGTTCTTAACAGCGATGTTCCTTACTTCCTTGAGCTTTGTGCATTCCCCACATATATGCCCGTTAAGAAGGATGTTGTTGAAGGTAACGACGCTTGGGCTACAAAGGCTGACACATACATCGGTAACGGTCCCTACAAGGTAACATCCTTTGACCAGGGCCAGATGATTATGGAAAAGAACCAGTATTATCACAACGTTGACGCAGTTGTTACAGATAAGATCGTATGGCCCTTCAACGAAGACGACAGCTCACTTCTTGCTAACTACAAGAACGGCTCTTACCTCTTCATTGACAACGTTCCCAACGACCAGATCAAAACAATTGAGGCAGAGTATCCCACAGAGTATCAGGTAATGGGTCAGCTGGGTACATACTATGTATCTTTCAATATGAACGACCCTGCACTTGCAGACTTCACACCCGAGGAGCAGATTTCTATCCGTAAGGCTTTAGCTCTTCTCCTTGAGAGAAACTACATCTGCTCTGACATCAGCAAGGCCGGCGAGCAGCCTGCTAACTCTTTCGTTCCCATTGATATGACAGACGCTGACGGTGTTACAGAGTTCGTTGCTACAAACGGCGTAAACCGTGACGGTAAGGGTTACTTCAGCATTTCTAAGGACGACTACGCAGCAAACTGCGACGAAGCTGTTAAGCTTTTAGAGGCTGTTGCTAAGTCCAGCGGCAAGTTCACATTCACAGACGGCAAGGCAGAAGGCTTCCCCACAATGATCTACATCACAAACGAGGGTACAAACCACGAGGCTCTTGCTACTTATATGCAGGGCGTATATGCTAAGTACGGCATTACAATGCAGATCGAAGTTCAGGAGTGGAACACATTCCTTGACACAAGAAAAGCAGGCGACTACTCCTTCGCTCGTAACGGCTGGCTCTCCGACTACAACGATCCCATCTCCTTCCTCGATATGTGGATTTCCGAGTCCGGTAACAACGACTGCCAGTTTGGTAAGGACAACCACGCAACATACGCTGCATACTCCTACAACGGCAAGGACGGCCTTACTTGGGCAGAGTCTTACGACAAGCTTATTGCTGACATCAAGGCAAGCAATGATCCTGCAACAAGATTCGCACTTATGCACCAGGCAGAGGATATGATTATGTCCACAGGTGCAATCTGCCCCATCTACTACTACACAGACCAGTATATGTGCTCTGATAGCATTGAAGGCTTCTTCGCAAGCCCCCTCGGCTACAAGTACTTTATGTATGCAGGTATCAAAGGCTAATTCCTTTGTTCTGTGTTTTTAATTCAACCAGATAACGACTGAAACAAAGCTCCGCTTTCGGTATGAAAGCGGAGCTTTTTAAATAATAAGTAATAGTGAATAGTTTAAAAGTGTGGCGTCACGCTTTGCGTGGGATTATAGCTGGTTTGATGAGTGAGCCGTCCCTGCAAAACAAACACAAAACCCCGCCGTTAAGCGAGGTTTCGGATACATTAAAGTTATCAATAGGCGGAAATGCCCACCGTGGCTAACGGTTATTACTCGTTTTCTTTTGCAACCACTGCAATGCCTAAAGCCTCTAAGCTCTCTGTATCAACAGGAGAGGGACACTGGCTCATAAGCTCTGAGGCGTTCTGAACCTTGGGGAATGCGGTTACATCTCTGAGGCTTTCAGCACCGGAAAGAATCATTGCAAGTCTGTCCAGACCGATACCCATACCGCCGTGAGGTGGAGCACCGTACTTGTAAGCTTCTACAAGGAAACCGAACTTTGCTTCAATTTCTTCGTCAGTAAGCTTGAGAGCTCTGAACATTCTCTGCTGGAGTTCGTAATCTGTAATACGGATAGAGCCTGAAGAAAGCTCTGTGCCGTTAAGAGTAAGGTCATAAGCCTTGGCAATAACCTTGGATGGGTCGGTGTCGAGATACTCAAGGCACTCTTCCTTGGGCATTGTGAAGGGGTGGTGCATAGCAAGCCACTCGCCGCTTTCCTCGTCCTTTTCAAAGAAGGGGAAGTCCACAATCCAGAGGAACTTGAAGATATCGGGGATAATGTCAAGCTTCTTGGCAACTGTAAGTCTTAAAGCACCGAGAGTAGAAAGTACAGTGCTGTTTTTGTCGGCAACAAAGAGGACAACGTCGCCCTTTTCAGCACCAACTCGGTCAAGGATTGCCTCAAGCTCGCCTTCCTTCATAAACTTTGCGAAAGAGCAGGCAGGAGCGTCATCCAGCCAACGTACAAAGGCAAGACCTTTTGCACCGATTCCTCTTACAAACTCTGTGAGCTTGTCGATTTCTTTTCTGGTAAGGGTGGAAGCAGAGTTTTTGGCAACGATTGCTCTTACAGAGCCGCCAGCCTCGATAGCAGAGGCGAAAACGCCGAAATCAGAGTCCTTCACCAAACCGGAAACGTCCTGAATCTCCATACCGAAGCGGATGTCGGGTTTGTCGGAGCCGTAACGCTCCATAGCTTCCTTATAAGTCATACGCTCAAAGGGAGTTTCAAGGTCTTTGCCCAGAACATCTTTGAAAACTCTCTTCATAAGGCCTTCGTTAAGCTCAAGAATATCCTCAACGTCAACAAAGGAAAGCTCCATATCAATCTGAGTAAACTCGGGCTGACGGTCTGCTCTTAAGTCTTCATCTCTGAAGCATCTTGCGAGCTGAATGTATCTGTCAAAGCCTGAAAGCATTAAAAGCTGCTTGTATATCTGAGGGGACTGGGGGAGAGCATAGAACTTGCCCTGATGAATACGGGAAGGAACAAGGTAATCTCTTGCACCCTCGGGGGTGGACTTTATCATCATAGGAGTTTCAATCTCGATAAAGCCGTTTTCGAAGAAGTAATCTCTTGCAGATTTTGCAAGAACGGAACGCATAATGATGTTGTCCTGTAAAGGCTTGCGTCTCAGGTCAAGATAACGGTACTTAAGGCGGAGCTCTTCGTTAGTGTTAAGGTTATCAACAATCTCAAAGGGAGGAGTGTGAGCCGCACTTAAGATTCTTAAGTCAGTAACAGCAACCTCGATGTCACCTGTGGGGATGTCGTGGTTTTTAGAGCTACGCTCTCTTACCTCACCCACTGCACAAAGGACATATTCGCTTCTGCAGGAAAAAGCCTTGTCAAAAATCGCTCTGTCGGTGCTTTCGTCAAAAGCAAGCTGGGTGATACCTGTGCGGTCTCTTAAATCAATAAAAATAAGAGCACCCAGGTCACGCTGACGCTGAACCCAACCGCAGAGGGTTACGGTTTTGCCGATATCAGAACTGCGAAGCTCTCCGCAGTAATTTGTTCTTTTAAGTCCTGTCATAAATTCTGCCATAATATTTCCTCCTTAAACAGGTGAGCCTGTCTTTGAATCAAGGTAAACAGAGGTGAACTGAGAAACAAACTCATCTCCCAGAGAAACCTCAATCTGCTCGCCTGTACTCATATTCTTAAGATTTGCCTTGCCCTCTTGGATTTCGTTATCACCCAGAACGAGGCTGAAAAGTGCACCGATTTTGTTGGCGTACTTCATCTGAGCCTTAAGGCCTCTTCCAACGATATCGTACTGAGCGTGTAAGGAAGCGTCCCTGAGATTTTTCACCAGAGTGAATGCCTTAGCCTCGGCTTTCTCACCAAGAGCCGCAACGTAAAGTGCACAACCCTCGGGCTTGGGAATTTCGATACCCTTGCTCTCTAAAAGAAGAAGAAGTCTTTCCATACCCAGAGCAAAACCAAGAGAGGGAAGAGGCTGGCCGCCCAGCTGCTCAATAAGGCCGTCGTATCTGCCGCCGCCGCAAACTGTGGACTGGGCACCGATACTGCCGCTTACAAACTCAAACACAGTCTTAGTATAGTAATCAAGACCGCGTACTATTCTGGGGTTAACGGTGTATTTCATTCCTGCACTGTCAAGGCAAGCCTTAACGCCACTAAAGTGCTCTTCGCACTCTTCGCAAAGATAGTCTAAAATCACGGGAGCGTCCTTTGCAATAGCGGAGCAAACCTTGCTTTTGCAGTCGAGAATTCTCATAGGGTTACGCTCAAGTCTGCCTTTGCAGGTGTCGCAAAGCTCCTCTTCGTGAGAAGCAAAGTACTCCTTAAGAGCGGCGTGATATTTTGCACGGCAGGTGGGACAACCGATGGAGTTAATCTCAAGGCTGAGGTCGTCAATGCCAAGACGCTCAAAAATGGAAGAAGCGGCACAGATAAGCTCGGCGTCTGCCACAGGCTTGGATGTGCCGTAAACCTCAAGACCGAACTGGTGGAATTCTCTGAGTCTGCCTGCCTGGGGCTTTTCGTAGCGGTAGCAGGATACAAAGTAGCTTGCCTTAACGGGTAAGCCGTCGTTATAAACGCCGTGCTCAAGTAAAGCACGAGCCGCACCGGCCGTACCCTCGGGACGAAGGGTTACGGATTCGCCGCCCTTTGTGTCGAAGGTATACATTTCCTTCTGCACAACGTCGGTGGTTTCGCCTACGCCGCGAGCGAAAAGCTGTGTATTTTCAAAAACAGGAGTGCGGATTTCGGAAAAACCGTAAACACGAGCCTGCTCTCTCATAATATCTTCTAAAAACTGCCAACGATAGCTCTGTAAGGGCAGAACATCTTCTGTGCCTCTGAGCTTTTTTGTAATAAGAGCCAATTTAAGCTCCCCTTTCAAAACATAGAAATCTTTAATAATTTATTTTATCACAAAAACTCTCCCAGTGCAAGGCAATTATGTGGGGGAAAGTAGGAGTTTTTTGTTTACAATTACTTTTTGTTGTGTTATTATAAATGATAATATGGGGAGTTTGTATTCCCGAGGGTTTAATTGACCGACTCTATAAGAAAGTGAGTGTTATTATGGCTAACAAAAAGGCTAAAACCGCCCCCAAAAAAGGCGGCAATGAGGCTAAAAAGAAAAGCTCAATATCCAAGAGCCACATTATTATTTCTGTGCTGGCAAGCTTTGCTTTTTCTTTCAGCTTCTTTATTGTAGGCCCTCTGAGCTTTTTCTTCTCTGAGGCAAACCGTGGTTATTTCGAGGATAACAACATCTACGCCGCTTCCATTGTTCCCCTTATGGTTATTGCGGCAGCTATTTTCTTTGTGATTCTGGCGGCGATTCTTATTCTCGCCACAGGTAAGATTCACACTGTTCTCGTAAGCGTTATTACCTGGCTGCTTGTGTGCGGATATGTTCAGACGCTCTTCTTCAACGGTTGGACAAACGGCCTTATCGGTGACGGCAACGCAGGAAACGAAATGCCTGCTTTTGGTATTCCCAATCTTCTCTTGTGGATTGCACTGGGCGTGTTGATTATCGGTGCACCTTTGGCAAAGGGCAAGCTTAAGAAGGTTGCAGGCATTGCAAAAATGGTGGTTGTTTACCTTCTTGTTCTTGTGTTTGCAATGCAGGGTGCAGGTCTTCTTGAAGTTGTTTTAAACGCTCCCGAAGAGAAAGAAACCGCCGCTTTCCTTTCCACAGAGAATATGTTTGATGTATCTACAAATGATAACGTGGTTGTTTTTGTAGTTGACCGCTTTGACCAGCTTTATTACGACGCTGTTGTAGCCAATGACCCCAACTTCTTTGCAGATTTTGACGGCTTTACCGCTTATACAGACAACATTGCTCTTTACGCAAGAACTTATCCTGCCGTTACATCAATGCTCACAGGTATGGAAAACGACTTCTCTACCACCCGAACAGAGTATTTTGACAGAGCATACGGCAACTCCACCTTCATTAACGATATGGTAAGCGGCGGCTATGACGTAAATATTTACAGCTCCAACTGGTCCGTTTACGACGACGCCAACAAAATGGGAGATATCGCCAATGCCATTGACGCAGGTGACTCCGCAACTCTTAACAACCCTATGGGACTTTTAAGTGCAATGATCAGCTACTCCGTATATAACTTCGGCCCTGACATTGTAAAGCCTCTTATGGGTGTTTCCACCAGAATTTTTGCAGGCTATGCTTCTCAGGATACAGACTATGAGATGTACGCTATTGACGACGCTAAGGTTTTTGCAAGATTTGAGCGTGAGGGTGTTCAGCAGAAGAACAAGGATAACTTCACCTTCCTGCACCTCAGAGGCTGTCACTCTCCATACAATGTTGACGAAAACGGCTACAACGTAGGAGACGGCAACTCCACTCTTGTTAAGCAGACCACAGGTGTGTTCAAGTTTGTCCGTGAGTACATAGCAGAGCTTAAGGCTATGGGCGTTTACGAAAACGCAACAATCATCATCACAGGAGATCACGCAAACCCTGTGTCTGACCACGACGACGTAGCGGCTCCCAGACTTACTGCTCTTCTTGTTAAGGAAAAGGGTCAGTATGGTACAGAGTTCAAGGAGTCCTCTGCTCCCGTTTCTCAGGAAAATCTCATTCCCACAATTATCAAGGCCAGTGGTGTCAAGCCTTCCGTAGAGTACGGCAGAGCATACTCTGAAATCGGCGAGGACGAAATCCTCACCCGTAAGTACCTCTTTGAAAAATCCGTTGACAGCAAAGAGAAGGACCAGATTGTGGAATATGAAATCACAGGCCCTGCAAAGGAATATGCAAACTGGAAAATCAAAGAACGCCACGAAATTGGCTATATATATAAGTAAGCTTTTAAACTGTCCTCTTTTATGCAAAGGGGACAGTTTTTTTACCCCGATTTTAAAAGTGCAATACAAAAGTGTATGTTTATATATGATTTACTTTTGATTATTTATATGATACAATTAATTGAAGTAAAGCTTAAAAGTGAGATGCTTAATATATGTACAAGCCAAAGTTGTCCCCCGAGGAAATTATAGAAAAACTGAAAACAGAAAAAGGGGTTACGTTTAAAAATATCACTGAAAGAGAGGCAATAGAATACTTAAGGTACAATAACAATTATTATAGACTTGCTTCGTATAGAAAGAATTATGATAAGAAGCTGTTAGGCGAAGACAAAGGAAAATACATTGGTTTGGATTTTTCTTATTTAATTGACTTATCGGCGATTGATATGCATTTAAGATTTCTGATTATTCGTATGTGTTTAGATGTTGAGCACAGTTTAAAGGTGAAGCTGGTAAACGATGTTGCTTCTTGCGAAAGCGAAGACGGATATACTATTGTTGAAGCCTTTTTATCTTTAAATTCATATCTCTATGAAGACATTTATATGAAAAGAAAATCTACTTATGTTGGTGACTTGATAAATAAATTCTTTACATTTGAGGTTCACGAGAGTTCTACCGGAAAGATTCTGTTTGATAATATAGAAAACAGATGTCCTGTTTGGGCTTTTGTTGAAATACTAAGTTTTGGTTCGTTTATTAAGCTTTTTAATTTTTATTATAGCAATTTTACCGAAAAAGGAGTGCCGATACAATTATCGCTTTTGAATCCAATAAAAGGATTAAGAAATGCGTGTGCTCATAATAACTGTATAATTAATAATTTAAGGCGTGGATATACCAAACCTGGTCGAACAGTTAGTGTTTTCGTATCAAAGATACCCAATATCAGCAAAGACGAAAGAATTAAGTATTTATCGGTAAGACCTATTTTTGAGTTTATCTGTCTATTGATGGTCTATGATTCGGTTGTTTCTGACGAAGTGAAAAAACACAGATATTCTGAGGTAAAAGAATTAGTTAGTAGCAGGATGGCAAGAAACAAAGACTATTATAAAGAACAACAACTGCTAACATTTACTTATAAATTTATAAAAAACGTAGTTGACTTTTTATGTTAAAAAACATATAATAACATTGAAATCAAAAAACTATATGTTTTTGTAGGGGGAGCGTTATAGACGTTCCCCCAGTTTTTATATTCAGGTTCAGCCTGTTTTATACTATATGGAATATTTTTTACTTCAAAAGATGTGATGTGATAGTTTTATTGACACAGACACTTGCTGGAAAAGATTTTTAAGGATATGTAAAACAAGTTTTTAATAGATACATCTTGACAATTTTTTAAATTTGTCGTATCATAAATCAAATATATTTATGTAATAAATTTGGTTAAAGGAGAGAGAAATATGGCTTTTTATTATCAGGAGCCCTCAAGAACATTCAGCGAGTACCTGCTTATTCCCGGTTATACTTCGGAGGAGTGTATCCCTGCAAATGTTAACTTATCCACACCTCTTGTAAAGTTTAAAAAAGGCGAAGAGCCCTCAATCAAGCTGAACATTCCTATGGTGTCTGCTATTATGCAGTCTGTAAGTAATGACACTATGGCAATTGCTCTTGCTAAGGAAGGCGGTATTTCCTTTATTTACGGCTCTCAGTCCATTGAGGACGAGGCAGCTATGGTAAGCCGTGTTAAAAACTATAAGGCAGGCTTTGTTGTAAGCGACTCTAACTTAAAGCCCGACGATACTCTGGCAGATGTTTTAAATATCTACGAAATGTCCGGTCATAACACAATGGCTGTTACCGAGGACGGCTCTGCAAACGGCAAGCTTGTGGGTATTGTTACAAGCAGAGATTACCGAGTAAGCCGTATGGAGCCTACACTGAGAGTTTCTGAGTTTATGACTCCTCTTGACAAGCTTATTGTTGCTCCCGAAACAACAACTCTTAAGGAAGCAAACGACATTATCTGGGAAAACAAGCTTAACTCCCTTCCTATTGTTGACAAAGACGGCAGACTTATGTACTTTGTATTCCGCAAGGACTACTCTCAGCATAAGGAAAATCCCCACGAGGTTTTAGACGCAAACAAGCGTTACGTTGTTGGTGCAGGTATCAACACACTTGACTATGAAAAGAGAGTTCCTGCTCTTATTGAAGCAGGTGCAGACGTTCTTTGTATCGACTCTTCTGAGGGTTATACCTGCTGGCAGGCAAAGACCCTTAAGTTTATCCGTGACAACTACGGCGACTCAGTCAAGGTTGGTGCAGGTAACGTTGTTGACAGAGATGGCTTTATGTTCCTTGCTGAGGCAGGTGCTGACTTTATCAAGGTTGGTATCGGCGGCGGCTCTATCTGCATTACCCGTGAAACAAAGGGTATCGGCAGAGGTCAGGCTACTGCTCTTATTGAGGTTGCAGCCGCAAGAGATGAGTATTTCGAGAAAACAGGTATCTACATTCCCATTTGCTCTGACGGCGGTATTGTTCACGACTACCATATGACTCTGGCTCTTGCTATGGGTGCTGACTTTATGATGTTGGGCAGATACTTCGCCCGTTTCGACGAGTCCCCCACAAACAAGCTTATTATCAACGGCCAGTACGTTAAAGAGTACTGGGGCGAGGGTAGTAACCGTGCAAGAAACTGGCAGAGATACGACCTCGGCGGCAAGACAAAGCTTAGCTTTGAAGAGGGCGTTGACTCCTATGTAACCTACGCAGGTCCTCTTAAAGATAACGTTGCAAAGAGCCTTTACAAGGTTAAGTCCACAATGTGCAACTGCGGTGTTATCAACATCCCCGATTTACAGAAAAATGCAAAGCTCACTGTTGTTTCCTCTACTTCTATTGTTGAGGGCGGTTACCACGATGTAACTCTTAAAACAGCAGGTCAGACTAACTGATAGAATCATCCCGAGTGAGAAATCGCTCGGGATTTTTTATCAGAATGATGGTTGCCCCATAGGGCAAATGATGTCGCTGTGCTAATGATGTTTTTGCGTCGCAAAATGATGTATTTGCTTACGCAAATATTGTGGTGGCAGGTTTCACCTGCGATTTATATTTTATTACAATCTCACCGTTGTTATTTTCACTAATCTTTGTACAATAAATTCTATATCAGTGATAATTGACATATCTTTTGCATAGTTTTATAATTTATTTGTATAATTATAATTAAAAAGAGGGACTTTTTATGAAAAAAACCAAACGACTTTTAGCCCTGCTTCTTTCGGTAATGCTTGTTATGACGGCATTTATGTCCGTGCCTTTTACCGCAAGTGCAAAAACCGTTGACCTTGAAGAGGTTGGTGCTTCTTCGCTCAAATTCAGTGCATTGAGTATTTTGGGCGGAGAATTGATTGTGGGAGATGATTACTATTCTCTTGCTAACCCCGAGGTGACTGCAAAAAATCCTGTTTACGCAAGGTTTTATACAGATGTGGTCGGTCATCATATTCTGTATGTAAAAAATAACGGTATGACAACAGAGGATGTAGTTCTTTCTGTTTCTTTAGTTGACCCGAGTGACAAAGAGCTTGCCGCTATGACCCTTAAAGACGGCGAAGAAAAAGAGCTTGATATGAGAGTTGAGAAAGCAGGAAGCTACTACATCAAGCTTATCTATGATGGTAAAAATTCTGCATTAGGCGGCAACATCGACCTTAAGGTTAATGCTTATGAGGATATAGAGCCCGATAAGATGGACCCTGCCTGCACAGTTAAGCCTGATGAATACTTCACTGGCTATGTTGATGTTGCAGTGGACAAGGACTACATTTTTGTCCAGACTAATGACAGCAAAAAGTACAGCGTAACTTTTGAAAACAAAAACGACGAGCCTACCGCTTTCAAGGCTGAGGTTTATGATTCTAAATCAAACCTTGTTGCTACACTTACCACCGAGAAGGAGGACGTTGTCACTTTGGAGCTTGATAAGCCCAAGGATACCACTTCTTACTACATTTGTGTTACAGGTGTTGATGGTGCAGTGGGCTACTATGGCCTGATGATGAATGAGATTAAGCCCGTTGCTACCGAAGTGCCTCTTGACGAGGAATATTACGATTCTATCGCAGGTTTTGGTACAGAGGGTGCAAGGGACTACCTTAAGTTTACAACCATTGACAAAGACGCTTACTATACAATTACAGTTAAAAACATCAACATCACAACCCATTCCTGGGCGGCTGATAATGAGGTTCAGGCAGATGTACTCAATGCAAATGATGAGAAACTCAGCAATATCAACCTCACAAAAGGTGATGAAAAGAGCACAACCTTAAAGCTTGAGCCCAACACCACCTACTATATGCGTGTTTACAACAACTACTTACCCGATAAGACAGGCGGTAACTACAAGGTGCAGATTTCCTATGTTCTTGACCCAGACAAGAACGAAATGGAAAACGGCACAGAGTGGAAGCTTGAAGAAAAGTACTACGGCGACATTGCCGCCAGAGGCGACAAAGACTGGTTCAAGATTACAACAGGTGAAGAAACAGACTACACCTTTACTCTTAAGAATACAAACATTTCTACTCACTCCTGGTCAGGCGACCTTCAGTTCAGAGGTGTGCTTTACAACGACAAGAAGGAAAGCCTTGCTTCTATGCATATGACCGCAGGCAAGGAGTCCGCTGTAAGAATCGACTTAGAGCCCAACACAGAGTACTACATCGCTATCTGGGACCCTCAGGGCACCAAGGGCGAGTATAACTTTGACCTTTCCGTAACAGTTATTATTGACCACGAAGCCGTGGGTATGGCAAATGCTCCTGAGCTTAAATATGGCGAAGAGCATTACGACGACATCACAAACTGGGACGGCGACAATAAGTTTGACTATCTCAAATTTACAACACTTTCTGAGTCTGCATACTACACCATTTACGCCAAGAACATCAACATCCCCACTCACTCCTGGTCAGGAGATAATCAGGTTCAGGTGAAGGTTTTAAACGAGCACAAGGAAGAAAAGGGCAGATTCACCCTTGGCCCTGAGGCTGACGGCTCTGTAACTTTGCTTCTGGACACAGACACAACTTACTACATCAGAATCAACAACAACGAAAATAACGGCGGTAACTACAAAGCCCTCGTTACTTATGTTTTAGATCCCGAAGCAAACGTAATGGAAAGCGGCAAAACTCTCAGAATCGGCGAGAAGTATTACAGCAACATCGCTGCTTCGGGAGATACAGATTTCTTCAAGGTTACAACAGACGAAGAAACCGACTTTACACTTGTTCTTAAGAACATCAATATTGAAACTCACTCCTGGTCAACAGAAAATGTTTTCAGAGCTATCCTTATGAACAATTACAGCGAAAAGCTGGGTGAGGTTGTGTGCAGAACAGGTGAGGAAAACTCTTTGAAGTTCGAGCTTGAGCCCAACACAACTTACTTTATCAAGGTTTATGACCCCTGGAACACAAAGGGTGATTACAGCCTTATGTTTGCAAAGAGTATGATTCTGGGTGACGCAGACTTAAACGGCAAAATCAACATCAAGGACGCAACCCTTATCCAGAAGGCACTGGCAAAAATTGAAACATTAAACTCCAAGCAGGAGTTCCTTGCCGATACCACAGAGGACGGCAAGGTGAACATCAAGGACGCTACCGCTATTCAGAAGTACCTTGCAAAAATCACTACAAACTTCAGAGTAGGCGAGCTTATTGTGGTTGAGGAAGAATATTCCGAGCCTGCCACCGAAGCAACAAAGGCGACCGAAGCAACAAAGGCGACTGAAGCAACAAAGGCAACTGAGGCACCCATCGCCACAACTCTTCCCGAAGTAACAACTACTGCTAAAACAGAGGCTAGTGAAGCCCCCTTTAGCACAACTGCCGAGCCTACAGAAGCTCCTGTTACCACTACCGCAACTGTTCCTGCAACAGAGGCAACTGACCCCACAGAGGAAGTAACTTCTACTCCTGCCGTGACCGAGCCTGAAGAAATCACCACTGCAGCTCCCACTCAGGGCGAAACAGAAACTCAGGAGCCCTCAGTGGCAGAAACTACCGCAGAAGTAACCGAAGCCCCCACAGAAACAGTTTCCAAGTACGAAGAGCTCGTTGAGCTTTGCAACCTTTGCGGTGAGTTAGCTTCCGATAAAGCAGATTACGAGTATGAAGCTCCCTTAGACAAGGATAGCGATGAGCTTAAGCAGAAGAAAGACTTCGGCTTCGACTTTACAACAGAAGAAGAGTATTTAAACGAGTATTATAAGTTCACTCAGACCTATGGTGGTGTCAGCTACCAGATTCACCGTGGCTATGAGTATTCTGAGGAAGAGTCCGAAGAGTATATTGAAGAAATCTCAAAGGCTTATGTGTGGTTTACCTTCTACACCTCAGAGCTTCATCCTCAGCCCTCAGGCAGAGTTATCTATTTTGAAAACACCGTGAACTGGAACAAACCCCACGTTTATTACAGTAAGCTCAACGGTGACTCTCCTTTGACGGGTGCAGGTGTTGAAATGAAACACTTCGGAAAGAGCCTGAGCGGCAACGATGTCTATACTTTCGAAGTTCCCACAGGGTACGCAATGGTTGAGTTCAATACAGGCTCAAGAATGATTCATTCCGGACCTGTTCATATCCTTGGGGGCAGCAACGACGCCTTCCGTCTTGTAAACGGCAAGTACGATACCTCCACAGGCTCAATGCTTTACGAGGTGGAAGCCTTCTCTTACTACCCCTTCCGTGTAGATTACTGATAAAAATACAAAATTTTACAATTACCACCCAAGTGTTCTTATGACCACTCGGGTGGTTTTGTTTTGGCTTCAAACTCCTGATAAACACTGGCTTTCTACTGTCGGTAGAGAGGCTTTTTGAGGCAGTAGAGAAAGGAGAGTCGGGCGGTAGAGAGGGGAGAGTCAGGGGGTAGACGAAAAAAGTGCAGGGTAGGTTGAACTTTTAAAATCGGCAGGCTATAATCGGGGCATAATTTCAGTCAGGAAGGATGACAGATATGAGTTTTTCCATTATTACAGACAGTACTGCAAATCTTAAGAAAAGCTTTCTCAGCTTAAATGGAATAAAAACAATTGAAATGCCCTATTTTATAAATGGTAAGGAGTATACCTGCACCGACCTTGACGGCTTTGACGATAAAACATACTACGAAAATATCCGTAAAGGCACAGTTGTGTCTACCTCTCAGATAAATCCTCAGCAGATTGCCGACGCATTTGAGGCAGAGCTTGAGGCAGGCAAAGACCTTATTTTTATCGGTCTTTCTTCGGGCCTTAGCGGTTCTTTCAAAAGTGCCCGGATGGCAAAAGCTGAGCTTGAGGAAAAGTACTCTCAGCGGAAAATATTTCTTCTGGACAGTCTGGGTGCGGCACTGGGAATCGGCCTTTGCGTGTTTTTTGCGGATATGTACCGCAAAAAAGGCTTTTCGGCAGAAGAAACCTTCGAAGCGGTAAGCAAAATCCGTGACAGAATGTATCAGGTGTTTATTGTTGACGACCTTATGCACTTTAAAAGAACAGGCAGGCTTTCAAATGTAAGTGCGGCGGTGGGTTGTGTTCTTGGAATCAAACCTATACTCAAGGGAAATGCCCAAGGCAAAATTGTCGCCACAGAAAAAATCCGTGGCAGAAAGCAAGCTGTGACCGCTCTGGCCCGTAAATGCTTCAAGCTTATTAAGGACACAGACGTTATCGGTATAACTTACGCCGACTGTAAGGAAGACGCAATGCTTCTTAAAAAATGTATCGAAGAAAAAATCAGCCCCAAGAGATTTATTATTGAGAAGCACAAGCCTGTAACGGGCTCTCATATAGGCCCGGGTGCTTTGGCACTTTATTTTGTAGGTAATGAAAATGTAAGAAATATGTAAGGAGATTTTTGTATGACCAAAACAGTAAGACGAACAAAATTATGCGACAGGGTTCTGCCCTCTTACACAAAGGCCGAGGAGCTTTTTAATATGGTGTCCCACATTGTGGGTGCGGTGTTTGGCGTTGCAGCATTAGTGCTTTGCGTAGTTTATTCTGCCGCCAAAGGCGATGTCTGGGGAGTGGTAGGCTCTTCACTTTACGGAGCTTCTCTGGTGCTTCTTTATACAATGTCCAGTATTTATCACGGTTTGCCTGTGAATCTGGGTAAAAAGGTTATGCAGGTAATGGACCACTGCACAATCTACTTTTTAATCGGTGGCACTTATACACCCATTCTCCTGTCTGCTATCCGCAAGGTTTCTCCTTCTTGGGCGTGGACAATTTTCGGTATTGTGTGGGGTTTTGCTGCTCTTGCCACGGTTTTTACCGCTATTGACCTTAAGAAATACTCAAAGCTTTCTATGGCTTGCTACATCGGAATGGGCTGGTGCATAGTTATTGCAGGCAAGGTAGCTTTAGAGGCTATACCTTTAGAGGGCCTTATATGGCTTCTTGCAGGAGGCATTGCCTACACCGTTGGTGCAGGACTGTATGCAGTTGGCAAAAAGAAGAAGTTTTTCCACTCTATTTTCCATATTTTCTGCGTTATCGGAAGCTTCTGCCACTTTGTTTGCATACTTTTCCATATACTTTAAAATTCATCAAAAGATTTCATAAACCTTTGCCAATAACAGACAAAAGCAAACGTCCTTTCAGATTATAATTTAAACAGAGTTTTTTGAGAGGAAGTTTAAATTATGCAGTCGGTTAAGGCGTTAAAAAAGAAAAATAAACAGGAGCTTTCCCTTAAGGATATACTCAGGCTTGCCTTTGTGCAGGTGTTGTATTTCCTTTTGGGGCTCTTGGTGTCAAAAGGAGCTGTGCTGGGCTCGCTTGCACCTTTCGGTGCGGCGTTTGCGGCAGCAGTTCCTTTTTCTTATATTCCTGCGGCGTCTTTGGGCTCTTCAATTGGTTACATACTTCTTGGAAGCACCGACGCCTTCCGTTATGTGGCGGTGGTTGTCGCCATTGGTGCGTTGCGTTGGCTTTTGAATGACATCAAAAAACTGAGCAAAAGTGTGCTCTTTTCTCCGCTTGTTGCCTTTGTGCCTATGCTCACCACAGGCATAACCCTGCTTTTTGTCAGCACAAGTCAGCTCACTGAGTTTTCGCTTTGCCTTATGGAAGCGGTGCTGGCAGGAGCAGGTGCATACTTTTTAAACCGAAGTATGGGGCTTTTAATGTCTTTCAGAGCTTTAAGGTCCTTTAAAAAGCAGGAGCTGGCGGTGCTGAGCTTTTCTTTGTGTATACTGGTGCTTTCTCTGGGGACGTTTGAGGTTTATGGAATTTCTCTGGGGAGAATCTGTGCCGTGCTTATTATTCTCCTTGCTGCTCGCTATGGCTCGGTAGCAGGAGGAAGTATCTTCGGCACTGCTACAGGAGTGGTGTTTTCCCTTGCTTCCACCGATATGGCGTTTCTGGGCACGGGTTATGCCTTCGGAGGACTTATGGGTGGACTTTTTGCTTCCACAGGAAAGGTTGCTGTGGCGCTTGCCTTTACTCTATGCAACACTGCTCTCTCTTTTGCAAGCGAAAATCCTGCCCTTGTGTTGAGAATTTTTGCCGAAAGTGCCTTTGCGGTGAGTATTTTTATGCTTATTCCCAAGGAAGCAGGGGTAAGGCTCAAGGCTTCTTTCAGTTCAGGAGAGGAAAAAGCAGGGGCAGATGCGATAAAAACAAATGTCATCAGCCGCCTGTCCTATGCCTCAAAAGCCCTTGAATCGGTTAAGGACTGTGTGAAAAGTGTTGCCGACAGGTTAAGAGAAAGAAGCGACGATAAATTTGACTCCGTTTACGCCTTTGCGGCAGAATCCGCCTGCAAGACCTGCGGACTTAAAAGCTACTGCTGGCAGAATCAGCTTGAGGTAACCAAGGATGATTTTGCCCGATTGGGAGAAGTTCTGAGTCTTGAGGGCTATGTGACGGACAAGACCATTGAAGATAAATTTACAAAGAAATGTTGCAGAAGTCGTGAGCTTGCCAAGAGCATTAACGAGGGCTATGGTGAATACCTCAGTGCTCTTGAGGCGAAAAACCGCATTACTCAGCTGAGAAGTGCCACTGCAGGCCAGCTCAGCTCGGTTTCAAATCTTCTCAGTGATTTGTGTGACGAGTTCGATACCTTTGAGTGCTTTGACGAGGATACTGCCGACAGGCTTACGGAAAAGCTCAGACGTGAGGGCTTTGTGGTAGAGGACTGTATCTGCCGTGTTGAAAATCTCAGAGGTATGACCGTTGAGCTGGACTTAAGGCTCAGCCGCAAAAAGGAGATTAACAAAAGCGAGCTCAGGCGTCTTGTGTCTGCCTGTTGTGGTCGGGTCTTTGACTCTCCCTGTGTAAGCGTCAGCGAGGAAAGTGCAAGGCTTGTTTTTTCACAGCTTGCAAGGTTTGACGCCGATATCGGTTCTTCTCAGCACATTGCAGGGGGCAAAGGGCTTTGCGGTGACTGTGCCAACTACTTTACCGCCTTTGGCGGCAGTATGATTGCCGTAATCAGCGACGGAATGGGCACAGGCGGCAGAGCGGCGGTGGACTCCAATATGGCGGTGAGTATCCTGAAAAAGCTTTTGCAGGCAGGGCTTTCTTTTGACAGTGCCCTGTCTGTGATAAACGCCTCAATTATGTGCAAGTCCGAGGAAGAATCCCTTGCTACTCTGGATGTGGTGGACATAAATCTTTTCAGCGGAAAGACCACCTTCTTCAAGGCAGGCGCACCTCTGACTTTCGTAAAAAGAGGCGGTAGGGTTATAAAAAGAGAGTCTGCCTCTCTTCCTGCGGGGATTTTAAACGACGTGAAATTTGCCAAGGACAGCCTCAGTCTTCACCACGGTGACAGGATACTGATGATTTCCGACGGAGCACTTTTTGCCGATGAAGGGTGGATTGCGGATATGCTCAAGGGCTGGAACGAGGCAAGTGCCAAGGATTTTGCTTCCCTTGTGATAAATGAGGCAATAAAACGCCGTAATGACGGCTATGACGACGACATTACGGCGATTGCGATAAATATTATTGATTTGACTGCGGCTTAGATTGATTTAACCGTGCCGATGAAAAGAGGGAGATTACACTCGTTTTCAACAATCATAAACACAAAGGGACGGTCAAAAACAAGGCTCTCAAAGTCGCTTTCGGGTGAGGCAGAAGCAGATGGAGCAACCACAACTGCACTGGAAGAGCCTGCCACTGTGCCCTTTGAGGAAACATCCACAAAGCTCTCCTGAATAACCTGAGAAATCTTAAGGTTTTCGCTCATTGTAAGGTTTTCAAAGTTTGCCTCATCACTGAAAGCCAGGGGAGCACCCATCTCACTTATGGTGTCCTTAAGGTTTAACTTGGTTCTCAGCTCAAACTCAGGCAAATGAGCAACACAGCGGTTTACCCCTGCGGCAGAGTTAAGCAGTGTGGTAAGCTTTGCACCCGAAAGGGTGGAAACGTAGGTGTCGATGTCCACATCCTCGTTAGGCAAAATCGCCACAAGCTTGCAGGGTGTGTTTTTGTAGCTTTTAATAAAGCCCTTGGCGTCGGCAGCTGTCAGGAGCATTTCGTTGGACTCCATAAAGCTTACAACCTGCTGGCCTTTTGTGCCCTTGAAAGAGCCGTCGTAAATGTCCTCTTCCTCGTAAGGAGTCAGCCACTCGTCGTCAAAAAGCAAAGCGTTAACCAGCACCATAGCGGTGTCTTCGTCTAATTCAGAGAGCATATCCTTGATTAAGCCCTCGGTGTTTTCTTCAATCCAGTTGTTGATTTCTTCACTGCTGAGCTCATCGCGGAAAACCTCAGAATCAAAGTAATTTACAACAGTCTGCAAATACTGAGCCTTTACAGAGTAGGAGTCGTCAATCCACAGAGAGTTTGCACTCTTTACTTTGCCATTTTCGTTGTTGAGAATCTCAACTCTCTGGCTGAGGTAGTGGATAAAGGTGTTGATTTCGGAGATTGATAAATCCGAGCCCAGAAGTCTTTCAAGCTCTCTGAGGGTTTTACCCGAAGCACCATTTGCAGTCATAGAAAGAGCAGTGTAAAGAGAAAGAGGAGAAAGGGCTACGCTTTCGTCAGCAGAGGAAGCTTTCAGCAGATTTGCGGCAAAGTCCAGATATGCCGCTGAAAACTCCTCGTATCCTGCAGGAGTCACACTTTCTCCTGAGAAAAAGTCGTAAACGGGAATTGCCTCTGAGCGGATATAATCTGCGGTGAGGCTCTTTGAGTCGCTCTGGCAGCAGCTCAGAGTAAGGCAAAGAACACAAAGCAAAAGGCAGAGTATGGATTTATAAATCTTCATAGTGAATCACCTCGTTAATATGTGATTATTATACCTCATTGAGCAGGTCTTTGGCAATATAATAAGAATGAAAACTGGGTGAAAAGGTAAAAATTGGTCTTTAGCTTTGGAAAACATTGCGTTTTTACTTGAAAGTAAGTGGTAAATGTTCTTTAATTTGTAAGGTTTACCACTTTATTTTTTTCTAAATATATTGTATCATATCCTTGGTAAATTTTAAGTTTTATTTTTAGACAAGGTGAGATATATGAAAAACTTTTTTAAGGCGTTTACATTCAAACGCAGCCTATGCCTGCTTGTGGCAATGGTTGTTATGCTTTCCGCTACCTTGGTTGCTTGTGACAAGGATAAGCCCCAGAGCGGAGATACAGGCGCAAGCTCTACTGTTGATACAAAGAACTTTGTTTTCCCCGAAAACTTTGTTATCGGCACAGTTAACGTAAGCGGCAAGACTTACGAAGAAGCTCTCAAGGCAGTTGAAGAAGGGGTAATTACTTCCATTAAAAGCTTTACCCTTAAGATTGAAGCCGAAGACAAGGAGTTTGAGTACAAGGATACAGATTTCCAGTGGGATTTTGAAGTTGAAGAGGCTGTGCTTGAGGCGGCAGAATATGCTGAAAGCAAAGACTATAAAAACGATATGTCTATGGGCGACCCCAATTCCGTTTCTTACGAAGCAGGGGTAAGCTACACTGTAAAAGAAGAATCTGTTAACGCAATAGTTGAAGCAGTTGCAAAAGAGGTTAACGTAAAGGCAGTAGATTCCACCCTTGCAGTTGACGGCGACAACGTTACTATTTCCAGAGAAAAGGTTGGCAAGGAGCTTGATAAGGAAGACCTTACAAACAAAATCCTTTTAGAGCTTCCTGCGCTTGCTACAAGCGGCAACAAAGAGCCCAAGGTTATCAAGGCTGTTGTAAACGAGATTAAGCCTGCATATAACTTTGAGGGTCTTGACGGCGAAATCAAGCTTATTTCTACATATTCCACATACTCCGAAAACACCGCAGACGGCAACCACAATATGGCACTTGCCCTTGAGGCCTGCAACGGCTCTGTTATCAATCCCGGCGAGGTTTGGTCTTTCAACGAGTGCACAGGCGACTCTAACCTTGAGTCTTTGGGCTATCGTCCTGCAACGGTTATTATGAATGGTGAGTTTGAGCAGGGTATCGGCGGCGGTATCTGTCAGGCAAGTACAACCATCTACAACGCCGCACTTCTGGCAAATATGGATGTTGTGGAGAGATATTGCCACGCATACCAGTCTGCTTATGTACCTGCAGGCAGGGACGCAACTATCGACTATCCCAACCTTGACCTTAAGCTTTCCAACCCCACTGACTATCCTATGTATATGCAGTGCTATATGGAAGGTGTTTGCCTTACTGTAAACATCTTCGGCTGGGATGACCCCTCTTTCGACGAAATCGAAATAGAAAGCTATGTTCACAGCTCAGACAAGTACAGCTACCGTGCCTCTTCCGAGAGAGTTTACTACCTTGACGGCGAGGAAGTAGGCAGAGAGGAGCTTCCCTCTTCCTGGTACGACTACCCCGATGTTGACGAGCCGGAGCCTACAAAACCCAAGGCAACAAAGCCTGCAGCTACAAAACCCCAGACAACCAAGCCCCAGGCAACTAAGCCCAAGGCCACAAAGCCTGCGGCAACTCCTGCTCCCGAAACAAAGCCTGCTGTGACAAATCCCCCTGTTACAACTCTGCCCCCAGAGCCCGAGGAGATTACAACACTTCCACCTGTTACAGAGGAAATTCCCAAGGAAACCTCTGCAAACGCAGAGCAGATTTCCACAGCAGCAGTCAATTATTAAGATAAAGCCAAAAGCTCCCTTCGGGGAGCTTTTTGAGCAGTAAAAGGTGATTATTATGAGCAAAAAATTAGGTCTTGTTTTAGGCTCGGGCGGTGCCCGAGGCGTGGCACATATCGGCTTTCTCAAAGCCCTTGAAGAAGCCGAAATTACTCCTCAGTGCATTTCGGGCAGCTCCGCAGGCTCCATTGTAGGTGCTTGTATGGCGATGGGAATGACTGCCGACGAGATTATGAACGAGGTGCGAAACCTTAAAGCGAGCGAGGTGCTCTACGGTGTGCCCAACTTTAACCGTAGCGGACTTTTCTCTACCCGAGGTGTACACCGCAAGCTTAATTCCTTTTTCAAAAGAAAGAGAATCTGGGACTTGAACATAGATTTTTGTTGCGTGGCAACAAACCTTGTTACAGGCAAGCCCAAGATTTTTCACGGCAGAAGCTTTATTGTGCCTTCAATTGTGGCAAGCTCCTGTATTCCTGCACTTTTTGAGCCCGAGGTTATCGGCGGTGTGCAGTATGTAGACGGCGGCGTTACCTCACGTCTTCCCATTAAGGCTATCCGTATGTTTGAGCCCGAGGTGGTTGTAGCGGTGGATGTCTTTGCCGAAAGCGACAAGCCGGGAAGTTATCAGAGTGCTCTGGCGGTGCTTTCACGTTCCATTGATATTATGGACAGAAACTTTACCAAAGCCAAAACCAAGGAAGAAAACCCCGACCTGCTTATTACTCCCGATTTGGGCAATATGACCCAGTATACCTTTAAGGAGCTGGATTTTGCTTTTGAACAGGGCTACAAAGCAGGTAAGGAAAATATAGAAAAAATAAAAGAGCTTATAGCGTAAAAAGTAAAAGCGGCAGCGAAGTGTAGCCAGAGACGGAACTTCGCTGCCTTTTTTATGAAGGATTGTTGAATGATAGCTAATTACCCACCGATGGTGGGAATGATGTTTCGCCTTTGGCGAAATGATGTAGCACGGCTAATGATGTTTTGCTGACGCAAAATGATGTGTTTGCTTTGCACACGTTAATGTGGCACGTTTCACGTGCGATTATAGTTTTTTACTTTTGCTCCCGCCGTTGATGAGAGTTAAAGGTTTCATCAAACCTTTTAAAAGGCGGAATCGCCCACCGGGTGGCTAACCCGGCGGAACTGCCCTGCCGTGGCTAACGGCCGGAACTGCCCACCGTGGCTAACGGTTGGCTAACGGCGAGGGCGACTCCAAAGGGGAAATGGAGCCGCCCTCTTTTTTGAAAAAGTCTTTCGACTATAAGGCATATTTATGTGATTTTAGCAATACGCTTCTGAATAGCCGTTGCGTCCCTTATGTTAAGAGCACCATCTTTGTTAAAGTCAGGGATGTGCTTTTGATATTCAGGGGAAAGGATATAGTTTTTGATGTTGTTGTTTTTGGCGATATGCTTCTGAATAAGGGTTGCGTCTTTGATGTTCAGCTTTCCGTCGCCATTTGTATCTCCCATAAGCATACCAACGCCATAGTCTGAGAATACATTTTCGATTCCCTGAACTTTCTGCTCATAAGCCGCTTCCAAAGGCATAAGCTGATTTTTCTCGGGAATGTAAACTCCGTAGCCCGAAACAAAGGGTGCGCAACAGTTGGCAAAGAGCACATAGTCGCCATATTCAAAGAGAGAAGGGGTATCAATGCCCAAGCCGGTGTGCAGGTCGGCTTTAATGAGGACATAATCGGGAGTAGAAGCGTTTTCGCTGAAATATTCGTACTCTTCATTATAAAGGGAGAGGGTGAAACCCTGAGGAGTTTTGCCGTTTTCGTCCACATTCATAAGAGGAAGAATTTTATTTTTATACTTGAAATTCCTGTCTTTAAAGAGGAAGCGGTTTTCCGTTGCAAAAGCTTCAGCAAAGCTTCCTGTCTTGCCGATAATGGTGAGCTTTTCGTTTTTACCGTAGCCCATTACACTGCCTGTGTCGCTGTAAACAAAGTAAAAGCCCAGTGCCATTTCATCAACAGAAGCAAGGGAGTCGGGGAGAGTAATAAACATAAGCTTGGGACAGTCGAAGAAAGCCTCACCGCTGATGTGCTTTACACCCTCGGGAAGGGTTATAGCCTCAAGGCTTGAGCAACCCTTGAAGGTGTAGAGGGCAATTTCCTCAACGCCTTGGGGAATGTTCACGGACATAAGCTTTTTGCAGCCCTTGAAAGCCTGCTGGTTAATGACTTTCACCTCTTGGGGAAGAGTGATTTTGGTTACTTCAGTACAGTCGCAAAAAGCGGAATCAGCAATTAAGGTTGTGCCGTCTTTTACAGACACGCTGCCAAAAATGCTTTGGTCAGCACTGATAAGCACAGAGCCGGAGTAAAGCAGGCCTTCGTCACGGTTGAGCTTGTTGTTATAAAAAGCCGTGTTATAAAAAGCGGAGTAGCCTAAATATTCAAGAGAAGAGCTCAGATTGACCTTCTCAAGACTTGTGCAGTCGTAAAAGGCAGAAAAGCCTATGTAGGTAACGCTTTCGGGGATGTTTACATCGGTAATGTTTTTGCACCCTTCAAAGGCACTGTTTCCGATGTAAGTAAGCTTATCTGAAAAATCAAGCTCCTTGATTTCTGTATATCTGAAAGAGTAATTGCCGATAAAATCAAGGTTTTGGGAAAGCTTAATGTCCTGATTCAGTTTACAGCCTGCAAAAGCAAGGTGACCGATGTAGGAAAGAGCGCTTGGAAGAATAACCTTTTCAAGATTTTCGCAACCTGAAAAAGCACTCTGGCCGATTGCTTTAATAGAATCGGGAAGGATAACTTCTTTGATGGTTTTGTTATCAGTAAACGCTGAGGACGCTATGGAGTAAGTGCCTTCCTGTACCGTAAAAACCTCGCCGATTTTGTCTTTGTCGGTCTTGATAAGGTGGTGGTCAAGGTACAAACCGCCGTCAATCCAATCAGCGTGCCACTCAAGAGCAGGAGTGCCGCCGAAAGCCCTCATACCGATAACCCTCAGAGTAGATGGCAGCTCAATGGTGTGAAGCTTTTTGCTGGTGTAAAAGGCCTCGAAGCCGATGTCAGTCACACCCTCGGGAACAACCACCTTGACGATGTTTTCGTTTCGGCTAAGTGCGTAATTTCCGATTGAAGTTACCTTGTAGCCCTCAATTTCTGAGGGAATCTGCACCAAAGCAGACTCGCCTTTGTAGCCTGTAATCTCAGCCGTGCCGTTTTCCCGAACTATATAATAAAAGTCACCGCTGAGTGTACTTTCTGCCGAGGCAGAAGGGACTAAAAACAGGCTGAGTATAAGAGTTAATATAAGGCTTGTTGCCAGTATCTTTTTCATATTAACGCTCCTTTCTTAAAGTCCTGCAATTTTCTTCTGAATAGCCGTGGCGTCACGGATATTCATTTCTCTGTCACGGTTAAAGTCGCCGATGTAAGCAGGGCCTTTGCCTTCAAGCCAGTAGTCGGAAGCTTCAATTGCATTTCTTTCGATTTTGGCAAGACCTGCAAGGCTTTTCTGAATAAGAGTAGCGTCACGGATATTAAGCTCTCTGTCGTAATTTACATCTCCTATAAGCTCGCCCACACCACCAAGGGTGAAAACATTTTCTATACCCTCAAACTCCATTTTATAGGCGTTGGGCAAGGGGTAAATCTCGTTTTTCTCGGGATAGTACACATAGTAGCCGAAGGTTGTGGGGTAAAGGTGGCTGGAGCTTCTTAAGATGTAATCTCCGAAAACCTCAGCCGCAAAGGCAGGGCCGCTGACATTCTCGTAAACCCTGATAAGTACGAAGGTGGGGATGTCTTTGCTCCCAGACTGGGGTGAGAAGTACTCATATACCTCTTTGTAATACGCAAGATACCCTTCACCTGTTTCAGGGTCTTCCTCAGAAATGTGAAGAAGCTCCAAAACCTTGTCTTTGTATATAGAATATTCGATAAAATCAAACTGATACTCTTGCTTTGAGTATTCTTCGGCGGCAGAGCCTTTGAATCCTTCGATTTCAATGTGATCTAAGGCGATATATCCTCCGTCAAAGAGCAGTTCGCCGTTTTCATAATAACATAAGTCCTCATAGCCGATAGCGCATACACCTATATCGGTAACAGAGGCAGGGATAAAAATATGACGGAGAGAGTGACAGTTTTTGAAAGCTCCTTCGCCAATGAAGGTAACCCCTTCGGGGATATTTACTTTTTGGAGCATTTCATTGTCAGCGAAAGCATAGTCGTTGATTCGTGTTACGGTGTTGGGCATAACAACTTCTGTTATGTTGGTGCCGATAAAACCTGAATTGGCGATTTCAGTTACTGTGTATCCGTTAATGGTATCAGGTATGATAAGTGTTCCCGACAAATCGTGATTATCCGCACCGATTGCCGCAGTACCGTCATCTAAGAGAATATACCAATATTCCCCACAATCTATACTGTTTAAGAACCTTTCTGCACTAACAGGAAAAACGCACACTGCACTTAATAGCAGAGTAAGCACCAAAGCAAGACTAAAAGCTTTCTTCATAGATATCGCTCCTTTCGGTAAATCAGCTTTTTATCGCTGAAAGCTTTAAGTTAAATTTTTGCCAGCATTTTCTGAATAGCCGTTGCGTCACGGATGTTCATTTCGCCATCTCGGTTGTAGTCGCTTATATATTTGGGAACTTTTTCGGTGTCGGACCATGTATAATCAGAGATATGGTTGTTTTTTATAAATTCTATTCTTGCAATGTCTTTCTGGATAACTGTGGCGTCACGGATATTAAGCTTTCTGTCGTAATTAACATCTCCTATAAGCTCGCCCACACCGCCAAGAGTGAATACGTTATAGACATTTTCAATCCCTGCTTCAAAAGCTTTGTCAAGGGTGTAGATTTCTTTTGTTTCTGGCAGATAAATGTAATAGCCTAATTTTTCAGGGAAATAGTAATCGCAGTCCCTGATAATGTAATCACCGTAAGCCTGTGCTTCAAGTACCGAGCTTTCGGGGTTTTCGTAAAGCTCTATAAGCACAAAGTCAGGGGTGGATTCGTCAGGTGAGGAGTAGTGCTCATACCCTTCGTGATAAGAATGGTATTTTTTATTTACACCGAAGTCCTCTTCGGTAATATCAAAAATCTCAAAAATTTGTTCCTGATACTTGTTAGCCAAGGGCTTAAAGTTAAATCCGTTTTCATTGGCATATTTCTCGGCAGCGGAGCCTTTGTAGCCTGCAATTGTCAGAATTTCGGATTTGACTTTGCCGACATCGTAATAGCAATCATTTTTATACTCCCAAAGAGTGTCATAGCCTACGGCATGGATTTCAATTGTTTCAACGGAATTTGGGATTTTGATGTAGCTGAGGTTTCTGCAATCCCAGAAAGCGTCTTCGCGGATAGCAGTTACACCTTCGGGAATAGTAACAGAGGTAAGATTGTAACAATCCCTGAAAGCGTATTTTGGTATTTCCTTAAGGTTTGCAGAAAGCTTTATTTCCTTCAGTCGGTCTGCGGTGAAAAAGCAGTATTCGCCTATATACTCAACGGAGTCAGGTAGGGAGATAGAACTTAAATCGCTTCCGTGAAATGTGTCGCTTGCAATTATACGGGTTCCGTCTTTTACAGTAAAGTCTCCTTCCATTTTATTGTCAACATCCAGAAGATATTCTCCGCAATAAAACGCTCCGTTTTCCAGTTCGGCATTATTAGCGAAAGGAGTTTTGAAAAAAGGATTACTGCCGATGTATTCAAGGGTGTGGGGCAAAGAAGCCTCGGTGAGATTTTCGCACCACATAAATGCAGAGTCGCCCAGATATGTAACGCCTTCGGGGATAATGGCACTTTCGATATTATCACAATCATGAAAAGCTTTTGAACCTATATATTCAAGGCTTTCAGGTAAGCCGTTGTGGCCCAACTTGTAGCAAAACATAAATGCACTTTTACCGATATAGGTAAGGCCGTCAGGCAAATTTACGTTTTCAAGCTGAGTGCAGTGGTTGAAGGCATAGTCGCCGATATAGGTCAGATTTTCGGGCAGGTTGATTGTCGTGAGGTTTTCACAATTGCTGAAGGCGGAGCCGTGTATTTCTCTGATTGTATCGGGAAGTGTAACCTCGGTGATGTGGTTATTGTTATAAAAGGCGTCTTTTCCTATGGAGGTTACAGTGCGGCCGTCTATCTCGGCGGGAATTATAAGCTTTTGTGCAGTTGTATAATTTCTTTTAAGCTCAGCTGTGCCGTCTGCCAGAACTTGGTAAGAAAAATGTGTGGTGTCTTCTGCAACCACAGGAAAAGTGCACAGTGTACCGAATACTAAAACCAGTAATAAAGTGATGGATAATATCTTTTTCATAATTTTTGCTCCTTTCGGTTTTGTGATTGAAGCTTTAGTTTAAGGGGAGTCTTTCGAAGGTTACTTCATAAGTAAGGTGAAAATCTGCACCGTTGAGGGCTTCGTTGTGAGAGCAGAGAGCCTTGCCGTCGGTGCTGTATGCGGAGCGGATTAAGGGCTTTAAAGTAACCTCGCCTTCGCTGTCCAGCTGGTAGTCCATTGTGTAAAGGAGCTTTTTCTCTCTAAAGTCCAGCTCACCCTCGGGAGTCTGGATGTAGAGGTAGTCGGTGTAATTTCTGAATTGCTCATATTCTGTGGGCAAATTGGGCAGATGGTTTTTAATAAATTCTGCGTCCTTACCTTGAGAAAGAGTGCGGATGTAACCCTCACGCCTGAACTCAAAGGTTAAATCCCTGATGATTTCATCACTGGTGAGATAAACATTTACAGTCATAATCTCGTCACTTCTCAAATCGTAAGTCTTATCGCCTAAAGTGACATAGGAGTGCTTAATGCTGTTTTCGTAGGCGTTGTTTTCAAAATTTTCGTAGTCGGGATTATCAAGTTCCACCCTTGCAAGGGTTTTCTGAATAGCTGTTGCGTCACGGATATTCAGCTTGCCGTCACGGTTGAAGTCGGCAATTTTAGTTGCTCTGACAGAGTCATATGTACCCTTTACCATATAATATTTATCCAGAACACTTGCTTTGTTGGCAACGTCCTTCTGTATAAATGTGGCATCTCTGATATTTACCTTGCCGTCAAAGTTTACATCTCCTGTCAAATCTCCCAGTATGCCCTGAGTGAAGATGTCGTAAACCCCGTCAATGCCCTTTTCAAAGGCGTTTATGAGGGTGTAAATCTCGTTTTTCTCAGGGAGATATATAAAGTAGCCGAACTCAGCAGGAGTAGAGGTGGAGTCTTCGTACATTACATAGTCATTGAAATAATATGTAAAGTTTGCTTCCATAACCAAATCGGAATAAGCTCTGATAAGTACATATTTTTCAGAGCTGTGACTATAAACCTCAGCGTAGTGGACAATGTTGAAGTCTTTAAGAAGTTCAAGCACCTTGTCTTTGTGTGTTGAGGATGTGGGAGCGGATAAATCTTCAAAGGCGATGTTGTTATCATTAGCATATTCTTCGGCGGCAGTGCCTTTGTGCCCTGCAATGGTAAAGCCTTCAAGGATGGGGTAGCTCTCGGGAATAACAGGCATACCGTCTATTTCAAAATAGGGGTTGTAGTAGCCCAGAGCCATTTCGTCAATGGTGGAAACTGTTGAGGGGATTTCAATGTATTTAAGTCCCTGACAGTTTAAGAAAGCGTTCTTTTCTATAATTTCTACACCCTTAGGAATAGCAATGCTCTCAATTGCCACGCAGTCCTCAAAAGCACACTCGCCGATTACCTTAAGGCTTTCGGGGAGGTTTACGGTTCTCAGACGATAGCTGAAAGCAAAGCAGTAGGGGCTGATTTTTTCTACACTTTCTGGGAGAGTAACAGACACAAGGGTTTTGTTATTGGAGAAAACCTGACGGGGAAGAAGCTGTGTGCCTTCTTTTACAGCGATGTTTTTTAATTCTTCGTCAATCTCCAGAAGAGCAGAGCCCAGATACAGACACCCCTCTTCCCAGTTTGCCTTGTTATTGGCGTAGGCTGTGCCGTAAAAAGCACTGTTTCCCAAGTCTTCAAGGTTTTCGGAAAGAGTGATTTTCTCAAGATTTGTACATCTTGCGAAAACTGCGTAGCCCATTTGCTCAACACTTTGGGGAATGGTGACTTCTATGAGGCTTTCGCAACCCTCAAAAGCATAGCCTTCAATTGCTTTTATGTTTTCGGGGATGTTAAGAGAATCGATTTTTGAGAATCTGAAAGCACCCATAGGGATAACCTCAAGGCTTTTGGGAATGTGGATTTCCTTAAGTGCGTCGGAGTTTGCAAAGGTGTACATATCCATAAACTCCACAGAATCGGGCAGAATCGCCTTTTCAAGCACTGTACATTCGGAGAAAGCCCAGCCTCCGATACGTTTTAATGTGTCGGGAAAATTAACCTCGGTTAGAAAACCACACTTAGCAAAGGCGTCGTCAAAAATAGAAACAGTGCCTTCTTTAATGGTGTAAGAGCCCTTAAGCTCCTGATTTCTCGCCTTTACAAGATGATTTCCTATGTAAAGCACACCGTTTTCCCAGTTTTCTTGGTTGCGGTAAAACTCGGTTTTGTCAAGGTTTCTGAAAAAGGTATTGGTCATAGAGTCGGGCAGGGTGATTTCTTCAAGGTTGGTCAAGCCCTCAAAGACGTATTTGCTCACTTGGGTTACACCCTCGGGAATAACCACGGATTTTAATATAAGCTTATAATCCTGAGCAAGACCGCTTATCTCGGTTACCTTTCTGCCTTCGATTTCTTCGGGGACAATAAGGCTTTCTGTTTTGCCTACTGTGCCTTTAAAGAGGATTGTACCATCCTCTTTGATTTCGTATCTGAAGTCGCCGTAGGATTTTGTGTTGTCGGCCTTGCTTGCACCAAAAACAGAGGTGACGCTCAAGGCTGAAAGCACAAGAGTTAAAACAAGTATAAAGGATAAAGTTTTTTTCATAATAATTCTCCTCTCTAAGGAAATGTTTTTCGACTTTCACTTATTAGACGTAAATTTTGCGAAAAACTCACACTTAAATTATAAACTTTTTTGCTGTTTTTGAATATTTGGAGATGTCGACAAATCTCAGCAGAGGTGATTGTTAAAAATGCAGATAAAAAACCGCCGTCTGACTAAAAACGGCGGTTTAAATTATTTGTTATTTACAAAGCTTTTAATTGCCTCAAAGCTTTTGTCACTGATGTCGTGCTCTATCTTGCAGGCGTCCTCAGTGGCGGTTTCTTCATCTACTCCCAGGCTTATAAAAAACCGGGTGAGGATGGTGTGGCGTTCATACATTTTTTCGGCGACAATTCTGCCTTCCTCTGTAAGAGAGAGAAAGCCGTCACTGTCTGCCACAACATAACCGCCTTGCTTTAAAAGTCCCATAGCACGGCTGACACTTGGCTTGGAGTAGCCCATATATTCGCCTACGTCAATGGAGCGTACTGCCTTGCCTTTTTTTGATAATATATAAATGGTTTCAAGGTACATCTGACCCGATTCCTGTAAATGCATAAATCGTCCCTCCGATAAATATAATGGGATATGCCCTGATGACAAATATAGTATATCATATTAAAAATAAATTTCAACCGCCTAAAATTCCGTAAAAAATTGACATAAAAGAAAATTTTGTTTGTTTTTCTCTTGACAAAAGGCAAATTTTGCTATATTATATAATCCAGTTAGCCGAGGCTAACTGATATAAATTTCAGATTATCTTGTATCTTTCGGGAGAAATAAATATGAAAACACTTAAAGACGCAAAAATCGGACACACCGTTAAGGTTAAAAAGCTTCACGGCGAAGGTCCTGTTAAACGCAGAATTATGGATATGGGCATTACAAAAGGCGTTGAGATTTACATTCGCAAGGTTGCTCCCCTGGGTGACCCTTTTGAGCTTAACGTACGAGGCTATGCACTTTCTCTGCGTAAGGCAGACGCCGAAATGATTGAGGTTGAGTAAGTTTTTTTAAAATGTAAGGTTAGCGATTGCTAATTGAAAGAGAGGACATTTATGCACATAAAAATCGCTCTTGCCGGTAATCCCAACTCCGGCAAGACCACACTTTTTAATACTCTCACAGGCTCAAACCAGTATGTGGGCAACTGGCCCGGTGTAACTGTTGAGAAAAAAGAGGGTAAGCTTAAGAAAAACGAGGATGTTATAATCACTGACCTTCCCGGTATTTACTCCCTTTCTCCCTATACGTTGGAGGAAGTTGTAGCCCGAAATTATCTTATTGAGGAGCGTCCCGACGCTATCCTTAATATTGTGGACGGTACAAACCTTGAGCGTAACCTTTACCTTACAACTCAGCTTATGGAAATCGGTATTCCTGTTGTGGTTGCCATCAATATGATGGATGTTGTAAGAAAGCTGGGAGATGAAATCGACAAGGAGCTTCTCAGCAAAAGGCTCAGATGTCCTGTTATTGAGATTTCTGCTCTCAAAAACCAGGGAATCGAAGAAGCCGCGGAGCTGGCAATTGCTGCCGCAAAAAGAGGCAAGGCTATTCCCCAGCATATTTTCTCGGGAACGGTTGAGCACGCAATTGCTCACATTGAGGAGGCTGCAATCCACAGTATGCCCGAGGAGCAGCAGCGTTGGTATGCGGTGAAGCTTTTTGAAAGAGATCGCCACGTTCTATGCAAAATGCAGCTTGACGAAACCATTGTCAGACATATGGAAAATGACATCAGGGCGGTTGAGAATGAACTGGATGATGACGCAGAGGCGATTATCACCAACGAGCGCTACCTTTATATAGACAAAATTCTCAAAGGCTGTTACACCAAAAAGAGTATCGGCAGAATTACCATCACCGATAAAATAGACAGAATCGTTACAAACCGAGTTTTGGCTATTCCCATTTTCTTTGTGGCAATGCTTCTTGTTTATATGGTTTCCATTGGAACAGTGGGTAACTGGACTGTTGCTTTTATGAACGATGGCCTTTTCGGCTCTTTCAAGGAAATGGCAAGTGCAGGAGATTTACCTGCCTTTATGGGCTCTTGGGTAAGTGTGCCCGAGCTTCTGGATTTTTTCCTGTTGGACAGTGCAGGAAACCCTGTTATAGAGCATTGGCTTTACAGCCTTATTATGGAAGGTATAGTAGCAGGCGTTGGTGCAATTTTAGGCTTTGTGCCTCAAATGCTCATTCTTTTTCTTATGCTTTCTCTCCTTGAGGACTGCGGATATATGGCACGAGTTGCCTTTATTATGGACAAGCTTTTCAGAAAGTTCGGCCTTTCGGGCAAATCCTTTATTCCAATGCTTGTAGGTACAGGTTGCTCTGTACCCGGTATTATGGCAAGCCGAACAATTGAGAGCGACAGGGACAGAAAAATCACCGTTATGACCACAAGCTTCATTCCTTGCGGTGCAAAAATGCCTGTGGTGGGGCTTATCGCCAGCTCGCTTTTCGGAGGCTCTGCCTGGATTGCAACCTCTGCTTATTTCGTTGGCGTTGCTTCGGTGGTTGTTTCGGGTATCATCCTTAAAAAGCTCAAGGCTTTTGCAGGAAACCCTGCTCCCTTTGTTATGGAGCTTCCTTCATACCACGCACCTGTTCCCAAGAATTTCCTCAGAGCCACTTGGGAGAGAGGCTGGTCCTTTATCAAACGTGCAGGTACGGTTATCTTTGCTGCAAGTATTATTATCTGGGTGCTTAATTCCTTAAGCTTTGAGGGTGGCTTCCATTTTATAGATGAGGGTATGACCTCAAAGTCCATTCTTCAGACCGTAGGCTCTGCCGTTGCGTGGATTTTTGCTCCCTTGGGCTTTGGCAACTGGCAAAGTGCCGTTGCTACCGTTATGGGGCTTATGGCTAAGGAAGAAATCGTAAGTGTTCTTGAGGAGCTTGCCGCAATGAGCGGCGAAAATGCAACTGTTGCAAGTGCAGTTTTTTCAAACTCTCCTCTGGCAGGCTACAGCTTCCTTATTTTCAATCTTCTCTGTGCACCCTGCTTCGCTGCAATGGGAGCTATCAGAAGAGAGATGAATAGCTTCAAGTGGACTGTTTTTGCAATCAGCTATCTCTGCGTTTTTGCTTATATGATTTCGCTGATTATTTATCAGGTGGGACTTATTTTCACAGGAAATGCAAACCCCTTAGGTCTTGTGTTTGCAGGTATCTCTATGGGTGTGCTTGTATATATGGTTGTTCGTCCCAACAAACATCTTATTAAAAAGTAAAAAGGAGGTTATCCTATGACCTGGCAGACCTGGGTGGTTTTAGGTATTATCGTAGCTGTATTTGCGGCTATTGTGATTGTTGGTATTATAAACAAGAAAAAAGGCAAGTCCTCTTGCTCCTGCGGTTGTTCAGGTTGTGCAATGAAGGATTCCTGCCACAAAAGTAAATAATAAGAAAAAAGGACTTTGCCCTTGCTTTAGGTAAGGGCAAAGCTTTAAATGTTCGGTTAGCATACGCTAACTGCATTTGAGGTATATGGAAAGGAAAAATTATGAGCGTAGTTATTGTAGGCGGTAACGAGTGTATGACCCGCCGTTACAAGGATATCTGCAAGGAGTACGGCTGTAAGGCAAAATGCTACCCTAAGCTTACGGCAGGGCTTAAGGATTTAGGAAATCCCGATTTACTGGTGCTTTTTACAGGTACTATGAGCCACAAAATGCTCCGCACGGCTTTAAGCGAAACCAAGGGCGGTAAAACTCAGGTTGCCAGAAGCCACTCAGGCTCAGCAAGTGCCCTGAGAGGTATACTTCAGGAGCACACAGGGTAAAATAATAAGGCAAAGGAGGGTAAATATGTCGGAAGAAATGATTTTAAAGCACAGCGCACCTACTCTTGCACGGATAAAAACCGCAAGCCTATTTTCCTGCGATTTTGAAAGCTCTGAGGAGCTTAAAGAGGATATGCGAAGATTTAACAGACAGTTTGTGAAAAAGGGGCTGAGGATTCTGCCTTTAAGATACAAAGACGGCAGAGCCCTCATATATATTTACCGCCCGAAGCTTTTGCTCAGGGATTTGGAGCACAGCTACGCCAGAAGCCTGCTGGGCAGTCTGGGCTATGTTCAGGGCAGTGCCTCGCTTTCTGTGGCAAGGCTGAAAAACCGCTTTGCCGAGTCAGAGGAGTTTCCGCACGAAATCGGGCTTTTTCTGGGCTATCCCCCGGAGGATGTAAAGGGCTTTATTGAGCAGGGCTCAAGAGGGTATAAATGTAAGGGGTGCTGGAAGGTGTACTTCGATGAGGAGAAAGCCCTTAAGCTTTTTGAGCAGTACAGACACTGCACTTCGGTTTATACCAGAAAACACGCACAGGGAAGGACACTGGACAAACTGACAGTTTCCGCAGGATAAATGTCGAGCTTTTGCGGCAAATTCAACTATATGTTCCACATCTGAGTAAAAATCTTGGATGTGGAACTTTGTTTTTGCAGGAAAAATGTTGACAACGTTCCACTTTTGTAGTAACATAAGAAAAAATGAACGTCAAACCCCTTATTTGCACAGACCCAAACCTTGCTGATAGGGGGTGTTTTTGTTTCATAAAAGGTTATTGAGAAAGGAAATGAAAATGAGTACATTTCAGTTAAGTCGCAAACAGTTTGCGTTGCTCACATATCTGGAACGCACAAAGGTTAAAAAGAGTCAGCGTGAAATCGCCGAGGATACAGGTATCTCCTTAGGCTCTGTAAGCCGCCACCTTGAGATTCTTAAAAATGAAGGTTTGATTTCAGGCACAGCTGTTACAGAAAAGGGATTTGAGGCTCTTGAACCTTACAGAGTTAAACGTGCAGTTTTTATTGCTGCCGGCTTTGGCTCCCGTCTTGTTCCCATTACTCTCAACACTCCCAAGCCTTTGGTAAGAGTTAACGGCACAAGAATGATTGACACCCTCCTTGACGCAGTTGTTGAGGCAGGCATTGAGGAGATTTACATTGTAAGAGGCTATCTGGGCGAGCAGTTTGACCAGCTTCTTTACAAATATCCCAACATCAAGTTCATCGAAAACTCCATTTATAACGAGGCAAACAACATTTCTTCTGCACTTCTGGCCCGTCATCTTTTGCAGAATGCTTATGTTTTCGAGGCTGATCTGGTGCTTTATAACCCCAAGCTCATCACCAAATACCAGTACACATCCAACTACCTTGGTGTTCCTGTTGAGAAGACAGACGACTGGTGCTTTGAGGTTAAAAACAGAGTTATCACAAAGCTTTGTATCGGCGGCACAGACTGCTATCATATGTTCGGTATCTCTTACTGGAATGCTGAGGACGGCAAAAAGCTTGAGAGTGACGTTGAGAAGGTATTCAATCTTCCCGGCGGCAAAGAGAGATACTGGGACCAGGTTTCTCTGGAGTATTGCCTCAAGAACTACGAGGTAGAGGTTCGTCCCTGTACTTTCCAGGATATTATCGAAATCGACACTTACAACGACCTAAAGAACATTGACCACACATACATTTAAGAGGTAAATTATGAAAAAAGGACTTATTGTGTTGCTGGCAGTTACTCTTTTGTTTACCATTTTTGCCGATTTCGGCTCAAAGGAAACAATTGTAGTTTGTGCCTCTTCTGAGCAGTTCCGTAACGACGAGTTACAGGCTCAGCTTTCCGAGGAATTTCCTCAGTACAATGTTGTTGTTACCTATATGTCCACAGGTAAGTCTGCCGCCAAAATCTTTGCCGAAGGCGAAGACACAGAGGTTGACATCCTTGTGGGTCTTGAAACAGGCTATATGAACAAAATCAAAGGCGAGCTTGCAAATATCGAGGGCAAAAGCGAAATTCCTTACCTTGAGGGTCTTGCTCCCGAGGATAACGAAAACCTCTGGGTAACCTGGGAAAAGCAGGCGGGTGGAATTATCGTAAACACCGATATTTTAGAGAAGCACGGTCTGGAAGCTCCCAAGTCATACGAGGACTTACTCAAGCCCGAGTATCAGGGTCTGGTTGCTATGCCTGACCCCAAATCCTCAGGTACAGGCTACTTCTTTTACAAGAACTGGGTTAACCTCTGGGGTGAGGAAGCTACCCTTGAGTATGTTGACAAGCTTTATCCCAACTTAAAGCAGTTTACAGAGTCAGGCTCAGGCCCTATCAAGCTTCTTAAGCAGGGCGAAATCGCCGTGGGTCTTGCCCTTACTTTCCAGGGTATTACAGAAATGAACGACGGTCAGCCCTTTGAGGTTATCTTCCCTCCCGAGGGTTCCCCTTACTCCCTTACAGGCTCTGCCATTGTTAAGGGCCACGAAGACAAGAAGGGCGTTTCGGAGGTGTTTGATTACATCGCCAACGTTTTCCTTAAGTACGACAAAGAGTATTTCTGCCCCGAAACAATTTACGAGGGTCAGATAAATTACATTGAAAATTATCCCGCTGATATACCTTACGCAGATATGACAGGTATTCAGGATTATGAGGCGAAAGAGAGGCTGCTGTCAATATGGAAGTATTAAACAAGAAGTTATCAGTAAAAAATATCACAAAAACCTACGCAGGTAAAACTGTTCTCAATAACGTAAGCTTTGACCTTATGGAAGGTGAGTTTCTTTCCATCTTAGGCCCTTCAGGCTGCGGTAAAACCACACTTTTAAGAATCCTCATCGGTCTTGAGAAAGCCGACAGCGGCGAAATCATCAAGGGCGGCAAGGATATTTCAGGTCTTGCCAGCTTTGACAGAGGTATGGGCATTGTTTTCCAGAACTACGCACTTTTCCCCAATATGACAGTTCTGCAGAACGTTATGTATGCTCTGACTCTTCGCAAGGATACCAAAAAGCAGGCTAAGGAAATCGCTACCAGAACCTTGGAGCAGGTTGGTCTTACTGACCAGATGCACAAGCGTCCCCATCAGCTTTCAGGCGGTCAGCAGCAGAGAGTTGCTATTGCAAGAACTCTTGCTATGAATCCCGACGTTATCCTTCTTGACGAGCCTATTTCAGCTCTCGACGTTACAAACCGCGAGATTATGAAAGCAGAGCTTAAGTCGCTTCAGAAAAAGTTCAACGCAACAATGCTTTTCATTACCCACGACCAGGAGGAGGCGTTCTTCCTTTCTGACAGAATTATGGTAATGAGCGAGGGTAACATTGAGCAGATGGCTACCCCCGAGGAGCTTTACAACAATCCTGTCAGCGACTATATCAAGGAGTTCGTTGTTGAGCAGCTTGACAAAAAGTACGAGGATCTCTCTCGCTACACAGGAAGAGGTAAAGTATGAAAATAAAGAAGAACAAAGGTTATTTCGGCTTGAAGTATCTGCTTCTTGTCTACCTTCTGATTTCTGTTGTTCTTCCTATTATCTACCTTTTCAGCAGTATCAGAGGTCAGCATATCAGCGATGTTTTCTCATCGGCTCAGTTCTTGCCTATGCTCAAGAACTCTGTTGTCACCACAGTTATTGCAACGGTTATCTCCATTGTGCTTTCCTTTTTCCTTGCATATATGCTTAACCGTTCCAACATAAAGTTCAAATCCTTTTTCGTTGTGCTTTTCACAATTCCAATGCTTATCCCCAGTATTTCCCACGGTATGGGTCTTGTGTTCCTTTTCGGCGACAACGGAATTGTTACAAACCTTCTGGGGCTTAACATCGGCCTTTACGGCTACAAGGGTATTGTAATGGGCTCTGTGCTCTATTCTTTCCCTGTTTCCTTTTTGATGTTCAACGACTCTTTCCAGTATGAGGACTTCACAATCTACGAGGCCGCAAGCGTACTGGGTATGAGCAAGGTAAGACAGTTTGTGTCCATTACATTACCTTCTATGCGTCGCACAATTGTTTCTGCGGTTCTTGCAGTTTTCACAATGATTTTCACCGACTACGGTGTTTCTCTTATGACAGGCGGCACAGATATGACCTTGCCTGTTTATATGTACCGAGAGGTTATCGGTATGATGAACTTCTCAGGCGGTGCGGTTATCGGCGTTGTGCTTTTGCTTCCTGCTATGGTCGCCTTTATTATGGACCTTAAAAACAGCGGTATCAACGCTTCTTCCAGCACAGTTACAAAGGCTTATCAGATTGAAGAAAACAAGGCAAGAGATATTCTTGTTTATATAGTTTTTGCCCTTGTTATCTTCCTTTTGTGCCTGCCTATTATCGCTTTCCTGCTCTTAAGCTTTGTAAAGCAGTATCCCATTGATATGTCTTTCAGTCTGGAAACTGCCAAAAAGCTTCTCTCAAGCGGTATCGGCCAGTACTTTATCAACTCCGTGGCAATTGCACTGCTTACGTCCTTGGTGGGTACCTGCCTTTCTTACTTCTCTGCTTATGTTACTGCAAGAAGCCAGAAGGCAATCTCCAACGGTGTGCTCCACTTTATCAGTATGCTTTCCCTTGCAGTTCCCGGTATCGTTCTGGGCCTTTCCTACGTTCTTACTTTCAAGAACGTTCCCATCTACGGCACAATTTTCATCCTTGTGGTTGTAAACATCGCTCACTTCTTCTCATCTCCCTACCTGCTTGCCTACAACTCCCTCTCCAAGTTCAATCCCAACCTTGAGGACGTGGCAGACACTCTGGGTATCAGCAGAATGAAGCTTCTTCTTTCCGTTTACATCCCCAGCACAAGAGCAACTATCGTTGAAATGTACAGCTATTTCTTCGTTAATGCTATGATTACAATTTCTGCGGTGTCTTTCCTTATGAACTTTCGCACAATGCCTCTTTCTCTGCTGATTCCTCAGCTTGAGTCTCAGTCCTTCATTGAGGGTACGGCTATGGTATCTCTCCTGATTCTGGTGATTAACCTTGTTGAAAAAGGAATCGCATTTGCAGTTAAGAAAAAGGTTTCCAAAGAGGACGAAAAAATCCTTTCTGCACCCTTAGAGGTGGAAGAATAATCCCATAAACAAAAAACGCCTGACGGAGTTAAATCCGCCAGGCGTTTTTGCATAGAATTTTTAATCGGTATCGTCTTCGTCAAAAGCATAATCATTAAGTTCAGTAAAATCAAGAAACTCTGCAAGAGTCATATTAAATGCAATAGCAAGCTTATGGAGAGTTTTAACTCTGGGGTTTTTAGTCAGACCTCTTACGATATTATCTAGAGTGGATTGTTTAACATCGCTCATAGTGGCAAGCTTGTTAATTGCAATTCCCCGTTGTTTGCATAACTCGCGGATTCTCTTTACATAAATATCTGAATACTCCATATCTGCACCTCAACACTATAATTACCCGTTTGCGGTTAATATAATGATAAAAGGAAACAAAGGAGAGGTTACCCGAATACGGGTTGACATCGCCATAATATTTGAATAAAATAAAGTTACCCGAAAACGGGTAATAATTTTGTTTGCATATAAAAGGTGATGTGTGTGAAAACCTGCACGTTCTTTGGACATAGAGATATAGCGGAAAATATAGAACCTTTGCTGAGAGAAGTTTTGATTGAGTTGATTGAGAAAAAAGGAGTATATAATTTTTTGGTGGGAAATGAAGGCGCATTTGACAAAACGGTACAGAGCGAGTTGAGAAGGCTAAAAAATACTTATGGGCATATTGATTTTTTGGTGGTGTTGGCATATTTGCCTTGCGGTGAAACAAAAAACGAAACGCTTTATCCCGAGGGGTTGGAAAGTGTTCCGAAAAAGTTTGCCATAGATTACAGAAACCGTTGGCTAATAGAAAAATCCAATTGCGTGGTATCGTATGTTAACAGAAACTACGGCGGAGCGGCAAAGTTTTCTCAATTGGCGGAGAAAAAAGGACTGAAAGTAATAAATATAGCAAAAATCAACGCCTGACGGAGTTAAATCCGACAGGCGTTTTTGCATAGAATTTGCACAATTGAAGAATATATTTTCAGTAGGGGCGAAGATGGATTTAAAATCAATCGGAATCGCCCTGCAGGTGGCTAACCTGCTCCTCGTCTTCTCGGGGATTTAAAATATCCGCGATAACTTCTCTTTCGTCAAGGTGGTATTTAACGCCTTTGATTTCCTGATAATCCTCGTGGCCTTTGCCTGCAAGGACAATAATATCTCCTGCTTCGGCGTTTTCGATACAGTAGCGGATGGCGTCAACTCTGTTGGGGACGATTACATATTTGCCCTGAGTTTTGTCGATACCAACCTTGATGTCGGCAATAATGTCGTTTACATCTTCAAATCGGGAATTGTCCTCGGTAATAACGGAAAGGTCAGAAAGTCTTCCCGAAACTTCGCCCATTTCATAACGTCTTGCCTTGGGGCGGTTGCCGCCTGCACCGAACATTGTAATAAGGCGGTGGGGCTTGTATTCACGCAGGGTTTTGAGCACATTTTCCATAGAAACGGCATTGTGAGCGTAGTCAATGAGAAGAGTGTAGTTGCTCTTGAGAGGATAAACCTCAACTCTGCCCTTGACTTTTACGGTTTCAAGGCCTTTTAAAATGTATTCATCCTCAACACCCATAGCAGAGCACAGAGCAATGGCAGCAAGAGCGTTGTAAACGCTGAATCTGCCGGGGATGGCAACGTCTGCGGAAAGCTCCTTTTTGCCTGTAACATCAAAGTGAACTCCGATAAAGCCCTGACGAGCCAGAAGCTTATCGCCTTTTGCCACAAAATCGGCAGAATCAGAGAAACCGTAGGTGGTTTTTTCGCAGGTGCTGTCTTTGAGAAGCTCGGTGTGAGCTACGTCGTCAATGTTTATGATACCCTTTTTGCAATGTCTGAAAAGAATCGCCTTACTGTTAAGGTAATCCTGCATATCACTGTGTTCGCTTTCGCCGATATGGTCATTGGAGAAGTTGGTGAAAATGCCGTAATCAAACTCAATGCAGTCTGTTCGGTGGTGCTTAAGCCCGAGACTTGAGGCCTCAATAACCATTGCCTTGCAACCCTTTGCCACCATTTTTCTCATAGCCTGCTGAATTTCGTAGGATTCGGGAGTGGTGTTGGCGGTTTTGTAGATTTTGTCCCCGATAACAATTCCCAATGTGCCGATGGTTCCTGTCTGTATTCCTGCACATTCGAGAATGGAGCGAATCATTGCAACGGTAGTGGTTTTGCCCTTTGTGCCTGTAATGGCAATGGTGGTAAGCTCTTTGGCAGGGTAAGAGAAAAGAGCGGCACTCATTAGTGCCAGAGCGGCTCGGGTGTTTTCTACCTTTATAATTGTAACGTCTGCCTCTGTCTGGATTTCGTCGCTGACAATAAGTGCAGAAGCTCCTTTTTCAATGGCGTCCGGGGCGTACTTGTGGCCATCGGTGTTAAAGCCCTTTAGGCACACAAAGGCTGTGCCCTTTACAACTTTTCTGGAATCATAAATAAGGTCACTGATGTCTGTATCCTCAGAGCCCTTAAGAACTTCATAGGAAAGGGAAGAGAGCATATCCTTAAGCTTCATAAATAAAACCACCTCAGTATATATTATAATGTAAGTGCTTGTCACTATTCTAAAGGTACAACTTTTTCCGTCGGTTGTCAATCGGTTTTTCATTGGGGCCGATACGATATTTAGTGGTAAATAAAGGTTGTTTTTACAAATAAACACAACAGGAAGTAATTTTGACGAAAAAGTGGTTACAAAAGGGTAAAAGTGGCAGTAAAAGGGTTACATATATGTCAAATTGCCTCTATTTGGAACTCTCAGGGTGGCAAGGTGCACAAAGGATAGCTTGGCATAACTGACAAATAGACAAATGCATATTTATGCAATGTGACGGTTATTTGAAAAAACGGTTGTTAAAATGCCCAAAATCGGGTCGTTTATTTATTATTTTAGATAAAAAGTACAAAGGGAGTTGAAATTGTGGTATAATTTATGTTATTATTACAACAGTGAAACAGTGCCCCTTTGTGCACTGTCACAAGAAAAATTTATTTTAAAAAAGGAGTTATCCAAAATGAAAGCAAAGAGAATTCTTGCTCTGTTGTTTGCTGTTCTTATGGCAGTTTGCTGCCTCACAGCTTGCGGCGAAACAACAAAGCCCGCAACAACAGACCCTGCAACAGACGGCACACAGGCTGCAACACAGGGTGGCGAATTAGCATTCGTTCCTTGGTCCGATGAGGACATCGCAGACATGGGCGCAGCTATCAAAGAAGAGGCTGCAGGCAACAAGATCACACTTAAAGTATGGCAGCCTGAGGCAGCTCAGGACGTATTCAAGGCTCAGGTAGCTAAGTTCCAGGAAATCTTCAAGGATTATGCTGAGATCGAAATCGAAGTAGCAATCCAGGGCGAGGGTGACGCTGGTGCAGCAGTTATCTCTGACCCCAACACAGCAGCTGACGTATTCGGCTTCGCTTCTGACCAAATTATGAAGCTTGCTAAGCCCGGTGCTATCAGCGAGATCACATTCAAGCCCGAAGTTACATCTATGAACTCTGCTGAGTCCGTAGCTGCAGCTACATTCGACGGCAAGCTCGTTGCTTACCCCGAGGTTGGCGACAACTCCTACTTCCTCTGCTACGACAAGACCGTTGTAACAGACGAGCAGGCTAAGTCCCTTGAGGCTATCTTCGAGGCATGCGTAGCTTCCAACAAGAGATTCATCATGGACGCAGGCAACAGCTACTTTGCTTGCACATTCCCCTTCACAGGCGGTCTTGCAACAGACGGTCTTGAGGCTGACGGCGAAACACAGAAGTTCAACGATTATGACATCGATCAGGTTACAGCAGCTGTTAAGGCTTTCGCTGACCTCTTCAAGAAGTATTCCGCAAACTTCGAGTCCAACACAACTTCTGCTGTAGTTGACGGTTTCAAGAACGGCACAACAGCAGCTGGTGTTATCGGTTCTTGGGACGTTGCTTCCGCTAAGGCAGCTCTCGGCGACAACGCAGGTTTCGCAGTTCTTCCCACAATCGAGATCAACGGCACAGCTACACAGATGAAGAACATGTTCGGTTACAAGTTCATCGGTGTTAACAGCCAGTCCAAGGCTCTCTACACAGCTAACGCTCTTGCATACTACCTCACAAACGAGGAGTGCCAGATGGAAAGAGCTCAGAAGCTCGAGTGGGGTCCCTCTAACATCAACGTTGCAAACAGCGACTACGTTGCAGGCAACGCTTCTATGTCCGCTATCCTTAAGCAGGCAGAGAGCTCTGTTCCCCAGACAGTTATCGTTGGTACATTCTGGACTCCCATGGACGCTCTCGGCAAGTACGTAGCAGATCCTAAGAATGCTTTCGAGACAGCAGAAGTTAAGGCTGAGGTTGAGAAGTGCATCAACAACATCCTCGACCTTTAATTTCTAAAGTCAGGATATACTAATTTTTTGAAATTAACTTAATCTGAATCTGTGCAGCCCGAGGCAGGGCTTCGGGCTGCACAACAATTTATTACGCTAAGGATTTTATTCTGAAAACAGGATAAAGGGGAGTGAACAAGAGTGAAATATATCGATTATATTCAGTTGAACCCTTTACAGCGTTTCTGGTATAAGTTCAAAGAAGCTATCAAGAACTTACCAGCAACACTTAAGGCTTTCTTCTGTGCTATCGGTAATGCCATCAAAAAGTTTGTGCTTGGCATTGGTGCAGGCATAAAGGATTTCGCTGTTGGTTTTGCTCAGGGTGATGCTATTACCAAGCTTTCTTACCTATTTATGGGTCTTGGTAATGTTACCAGAGGACAGGTTATCAAGGGTCTTATTTTCTTCGCATTTGAAGTTGCCTACATAGCATTTATGGTATTCTTCGGCGGCAATTACCTGAGATTATTCTTCATTCTTGAAGGTCAGTATCATTACGAGTCAGTACCCGGCCGTGGTGGCGCAGTATCCCAGAAATTAGTATGGGACGCATACAGTAACCAGATTCTTATTTATGGTATTCTGGCAATTTTAGCTACAGTAGTATTTATTGCTGTTTACGTTGCAAGCACAAAGTCCGCAAGAAAATGCGAGCAGCTTGTAAAAGCAGGCAAAAAGCCTGAATCATTTATTTCCGAAATCAAGGAGTTCCTCGACTCCAAGTTCCACATTACATTACTTTCAGTTCCTGTAATTCTTATCTGTGTGTTTGTACTTCTGCCTCTTATCTTTATGATTCTTATGGCATTTACAAACTACAGCGACAAGGACTACTTCTCCTTCCAGTGGGTAGGAATGCAGAACTTCGCTGAAATCTTCAGCGGCAGCTCCGTTGGCGGTGCTTCCATGGGTTACACCTTTGGTAACATCGTTCTCTGGACACTCATCTGGGCTGTTGCAGCTACATTCTCCAACTATATCTTAGGTATGGTTGTAGCCCTGATGATCAATAAAAAAGGAATCAAGCTGAAGAAGTTATGGAGAACACTTTTCGTTATGACAATTGCTGTTCCCCAGTTCGTTACACTTCTTCTTGTTGCACAGATGATCGGCTCATCTCAGGATAGCCCTCTCAATCTGTTTATATCTATGTTCACAGGTCAGCCCTCTCAGTTTGACGTTCTTACTCAGCAGTATGACGGCTGGATTGCAAGAGCTGCTGTTATCATCATCAACATCTGGATTGGTATTCCTTACACAATCCTGATGACAACAGGTATCCTTATGAACATCCCCGAGGACCTTTACGAAAGTGCTCGTATCGACGGCGCAGGTCCTGTTAAGAGCTTTACAGCAATTACATTGCCCTACATGCTCTTCGTTACAACACCCCACCTGATTACTACCTTCATCGGTAACGTAAACAACTTTAACGTTATTTACCTCCTTACAGGCGGTGGTCCCAACACAAACAACTACAAGTACGGTGCAGGTAAGACCGACCTTCTTATCACACTTCTCTACAAACTTTCCGTTGACCAGCAGAAGTACGGCTTAGGTGCGGCTATCGGTATTCTCGTATTTATCGTTTGTGCTACATTGTCACTTATTACATTTAATATGACAAAATCAGCTAAGGATGAGGAGGCGTTCTCATGATAAAAAGTTATAAATTGAGAAGAGGCCTTGCAAACACTTTTATTTACATCATTCTTGCAGTATTAGGTCTTATTTGGATTTTCCCCCTTGTGTGGATGATTCTTCACTCTTTCAGAATTGACCCCACAGGCACAAGCTTCCCTGCAGCTAACGTTGACCACCTCTTCCCCTACTGGAACGAGATGGGCTTTGACAACTACATTGAGCTTTTCACAGAAACAAAGTTTATGCTTTGGTTCAAGAACACATTCATCATTGCAGTTGTTTGCTGTATTATTTCTACCCTTTCTGTTCTGGTTGTTGCTTATGCATTCAGCCGACTCAGATTTAAGGCTAGAAAGCCCCTTATCAACGTTGGTATGATTATGGGTATGTTCCCCGGCTTTATGACAATGATCGCCCTTTACTACATCTTAAAGATGATGGGCTTAGACCAGACTATGCTTGGTCTTATCCTCTGCTACAGTGCAGGTTCAGGTCTTGGCTACCTGGTTATGAAGGGTTACCTCGATACAATTCCTCACGCTCTTGATGAGGCTGCTACCATCGACGGTGCAAACCAGTTCCAGGTGTTCTGGAAGATTATTCTTCCTATGGCTAAGCCTATGGTTATTTATCAGATTCTTACATCTTTCATTGGTCCTTGGTGTGACTTTATTCTCGTTAAACTTATTATGGTTGATAACGAGGCAGGCTACACAGTTGCAAGAGGTCTTTGGATGTGGACTGAACAGGAATACAAGGCACAGGGCTATTACAGATTCTTCCTTGCAGGTGCAGTTGTTGTTTCTATTCCCATTACAGCCCTCTTCCTCTATATGCAGAAGTACTACGTTGAAGGCGTAACCGCCGGCGGCGTTAAGGGCTAATAACTCCTACTATTTGGGCGGCTGTTCTTCGCAGCCGCCCTTTTTGCAAAAAGTAAAATTAAGGAGAGTAAATATGAAAAAAATCATCGCCTTGTTCCTTGTGCTTACTCTTGCTCTCTCTTGTCTTCTTTTCGCAGGCTGCGATAATAAGGAAGAGGGTGCACCAAAGGAATATGTGGACCCTGTTGCTTCAAGAAAAATTGTAGAAACAGACGACAAATTCCGAAACTATTATCACATCTGGGTTTGTGCCTTTGCTGACAGCAACGGTGACGAAACAGGTGACTTGCAGGGTATTATTGACAACCTTGACTACATTAACGACGGCAACCCCGAAACCGATACAGACTTGGGAATGACAGGCATCTGGCTTTCTCCCATTATGCCTTCGGATTCTTACCATAAATATGACGTAGACGATTATATGGACATTGACCCTGAGTTTGGTGACCTTGAAACCTTTGATAAGCTTATTGAAGAGTGCGACAAGCGTGGTATTGATGTTATTCTTGACCTTGTGCTGAATCACTGCGGTACAGGCCACGAGTTCTATCAGAACGCCCTCAAAGAGGTTAAAGAGGGCAACCTTGACGGTTATGCAAAGTACTATCGCTTCAAGGCAGCAGGGGCTATGAGCCCCGGAGAGGGTTGGCGTCAGGTTATCGGTACAACAGGTGTGTGGTACGAGGGCCAGTTCTCCACCGAAATGCCCGAGTGGAATCTTGAATACGAGGGTACAAAAGAGTATTTCGAGGAGCTGGCAAAGTTCTGGCTTGAAAGAGGCGTTGCAGGTTTCAGACTTGACGCAGTTAAGTATATGACCGACGATGTTACCGACGGCGCAGACTTCCTCAACTGGTTCTATACAACTGCTCAGAAGTATAACCCCGACGTTTATATGGTAGGCGAAAACTGGCAGGGCAACTCTTACCTTTACGATATGTACGAGTCAGGTATTGACAGCCAGTTTGCTTTCTCCTTTGCAACTGCAACAGGTAACTTTGCCATTGCCGCAAATTCGGGAGATGGCGACAGCCTCGCTTCACAGCTTAAGAAGTTTGATAACGCTTCCAGAGAGGCTAACCCAAACGTTATTCACGCAATGTTCCTGTCTAACCACGACCAGGTTCGAAGCGGCTCCTATTTCTCAAAGGGTCTTAACGTTATGAAAAACGCCGCAGCCCTTTACATTCTCACACCAGGTAACTCCTACACATACTACGGTGAGGAAATCGGTATGAAAACTCCCGGTAACTATCACCAGAACGACGCCTACTTCCGTTCACCAATGATTTGGGACAGCGACGTTGAGCCTGATATCTGGTGTACTGCCGACGCCTTCTGTGAGCTTGATTTCGGCGGCGTAAAACAGCAGAGCCAGGACGAGAATTCTTTGCTTAACTTCTATAAACGTGCAATTAAAATCAAGGGTCAGAACCCTGAAATTGCCCGTGGTACTATTGTCGACACCTATGAGATTGATGGCACAGTAAACCTTTGTGCCTTTAAGATGGATTACAACGGCAATGAGGTTATTATCGCTCACAATGTTAGCGGCGATAAGGTGCTTGAGCTTGAAATTACAGAAGAAATGATGAAGAACCCCGAGATTGTGGGTGACCTTTATGCAGGTGCAGACGAAAAGAGCTCTGTTCCCGTCAGAGGCGAAACTCAGCCTGCTGAGGTTGAGGAGCTTCCTAAGTATGCATATATCGAAAACGGCAAGCTGGTGCTTCCTCCCAGAGCAAGTGTGGTTTTAAAGCCTGCTCAGTAAAAATCAGAACGCTTCCTTGAAATACAGGAAGCGTTTTTTCTTGCTTTTTTTAAGGTGCAGGAATATAATGAGTGTGAAAGAAATCAAAGGGAGTCTTTTTTGTGGAGTTTGAGTCTGCAAAGCAATGTGCAGAAAGGCTGAATGTGAATATTCGCACCGTGCAGAAGTGGGCAAAGGAAAACCGCCTCAAGGGTGCAAAACGCCTTGGCAGAGAGTGGCTGATTCCCACCTCCGCTGTACCTGAAAAGGAAGAAGTGGCAGAAAGCCCTATGGGTCATCAGCTTATGCCGGTATTGAGCAATACCTTTGTCCCGGGAAGGTGCAACGAGCTTATTGAAAGCTTTGAAGATGAGGACGACAGACAGATTGCAAGAGCCGAATACAGTTATTATAAGGGAAACTCCCTGAAAGCTGCCGAGATAGCAGAGCTTTATCTTAACCATAAGGACTTCGCTTTGTCCCTTTCTGCAGGGTTTATCTATGTTTTTGCAAACCTGAGTTTAGGCAAGCTTCATCTCATAGAGCTGGGACTTAACAATATCAAGCTTCGAATCAAAGAGGCTCTTGAGTCAGAGAGCGACAAAAGGTTTTACGCCTACGGGGTTTTTATGGACAACGCCGTGTCCCTGCTGCTTCATCTGGATATAGAAAAAATCCAACCCATAGAAAATGTGATTAAAGATTTGCCCAAGGGCCTTAAGCTTTTCGGAGCATACATTATGGCTCATCGAGCCTATCTTCATAAAAAGTACAGCCTCGCCGCAGGCATTGCTCAGGGGGCGTTGGTGACTTGTGAGGATTATTACCCGGTAGCAAGCCTTTACCTCAAGCTGATTCGTACAGTTTGTCTTATAAATCTGAAAGAGCCTTTAAAGGCTCAGGAAAGTTTCATGGACATCAATCGTCTTGCTATTGAAGAGCAATTTTATCAACCCTTTGTTGAGCACCACGGACTTTTGCAGGGCATTATTGAAACTCAGATTAAAAAGTATTCGCCTCAGGCTTATAAAGATATTGTATCTAAGGTAAATGATTTCAGCACAGGCTGGCGAACTCTTCACAATAAGCTCACCAGCAGCAGTATAACGGTGTGTCTTTCTGCCACAGAGTTTGCCGTGGCAATGCTTTTTAACCGAAGCTGGTCGGTTAAGGAGATTTCCGCTTATCTTGACACCTCACCCCGAATGGTGAAGCACCACCTTTCGGTTATATACGAAAAGCTGGGTGTTTCAAACCGAGAGGAGCTGGGGCAGTTCCTGCTTAAATAAAATGCCGCTTTTAGTTTTTGGAAAAGAATACCACTATAAAAACAACCACCCGAAAAAGAGATTTTTCTCTTCGTCGGGTGGTTTTTGCTTTATACCTTAGCAAACTCGTTTCCTTATAGAAGGCAGTTTGCTTATTTTATAGACTGTATTTCGTCAATGTTGTATGGGGTTGTCTGGTACACAAAGTAGTTGAGCCAGTTGGAGTAAAGGAGACTTGAGTGACTTCTCCACTTGACGATAGGGTCCTTTGTGTCGTCATCATCGGGGAAGTAATTCTTGGGCAAATCAATGTTTTTGCCGAGGTTTTTGTCCCTTAAATACTCTTTTTTCAGGGTGTCACGGTCGTACTCTGAGTGGCCTGTAATGAAAATCTGTCTGCCTTTTGCAGTGGAAACGGCGTAAACTCCTGTTTCCTCAGAAGAGGAGAGGATTTTAAGACCTTCGATTGCCTCGATGTCTTCACGTCTTACTGTGGTGTGGCGTGATTGAGGCACCCAGAACTCGTCGTCTGAGCCACGGAAAAGCATAGAGTGCTTGTAGTCCAGAGTGTGCTTGAAAATACCGAAAAGCTTTTTCTCCAAGGGGTATTTCTTTATGCCGTAATGGTAGTAAAGACCTGCCTGAGCACCCCAACAGATGTGAAATGTTGAGGTGACGTTGGTTTTTGTCCACTCTAAAATTCTGCAAAGCTCATCCCAGTACTCAACCTCTTCAAACTCAAGGTGCTCAACGGGAGCACCTGTGATAATCATACCGTCAAACTTGCGGTGTTTGATTTCGTCAAAGGTTTTGTAAAAGCTGAGAAGGTGGTCGCTGTCCACATTTTTGGACTTGTGGGTAGCGGTGTGAATCAGCTCCAAATCAACCTGCAATGGAGAATTTCCCAGAAGACGTGCAAGCTGAGTTTCGGTTTCCACCTTGGTGGGCATAAGATTTAAAACAACAATCTGCAAAGGACGGATGTCCTGTGTGAGAGCTCTTGTTTCGGTAATTGCGAAAATATTTTCGTCAGATAAGGTTTTGGTAGCAGGAAGCTCATTTGGGATTTTGATTGGCACAAAATCACCTCCTAAAATCAAACTTGTGCTAATGCGTTTTCAATGTCAGCGATTAAGTCCTCTGCGCCTTCAATACCGCAGGAGAAGCGGACTAAATCAGGAGAAATGCCTGCGGCTGTAAGCTCGTCGTCGTTCATCTGTCTGTGGGTTGCACTGGCAGGATGTAAGCAGCAGGTACGGGCGTCTGCAACGTGGGTTTCGATTGCAGCAATCTTAAGGTTTTTCATAAAGGCTTCAGCGGCAGCTCTGCCACCCTTAACACCAAAGGATACAACGCCGCAACCGCCCTGAGGCATATATTTCATTGCAAGCTCATAGGAAGCGTCACCCTCTAAATGGGGAAAACGTACCCAGGAAACCTTGGGATGATTCTTAAGATACTGTGCTACAGCAAGACCGTTTGTGCAGTGCTGACGCATTCTCAGGTGTAAGCTTTCAAGACCCATATTTATATAGAAAGCATTCTGAGGGGACTGGATACAGCCGAAATCTCTCATAAGCTGAGCAGTTGCCTTTGTGATATATGCACCCTCAAGACCGAATCTTTCTGTATAAGTTACGCCGTGATAGCTCTCGTCGGGAGTGCACAGACCAGGGAATTTGTCGGGGTACTTTGTCCAGTCGAATTTGCCTGAGTCAACAATACATCCGCCTACGGAAACGCCGTGGCCGTCGATGTATTTTGTGGTGGAGTGGATAACAATGTCAGCACCCCACTCAAAGGGACGGCAGTTAACGGGAGTAGCAAAGGTGTTGTCAACAATAAGAGGAACGCCGTGGCTGTGAGCAGCATTTGCAAACTTCTCAATATCAAGTACAACTAAAGCGGGGTTTGCAATAGTTTCGCCGAAAAGTGCCTTTGTGTTGGGCTTAAAGGCGGCGTTGAGCTCTTCTTCACTGCAATCGGGAGCGACAAAGGTGAAGTCAATGCCCATTCTCTTCATTGTAACTGCGAAAAGGTTATATGTGCCGCCGTAAATTGCAGAAGAGGCAACAACGTGATCTCCTGCACCAGCAATGTTGAAAATGCTGAAAAAGCTTGCAGCCTGACCTGAAGAGGTAAGCATTGCGGCAGTGCCGCCTTCAAGCTCACAGATTTTCTTTGCAACGGTGTCGTTGGTGGGGTTCTGAAGTCTTGTGTAAAAATAGCCCTCAGCCTCTAAGTCGAAGAGCTTACCCATAGCCTCACTTGTGGCGTACTTGAAGGTTGTGCTCTGAACAATGGGAATCTGACGGGGCTCGCCGCTTTCAGGGGTGTAGCCGCCCTGAACGCATTTGGTATCGATACTGAAGTTATTCATTGTATCTTCCTCCTTTGTAAAAATAAAGAAAAGGCAGAAACCCTGAAACGGGTATCTGCCCTCAAAAATCAGATAAAATCAAAAGATTACATCAGTTTTTGAAGGCACAGGTGCACATCATCATATTGTAGTTTAAATACAAGCTTTTCATTTTGGTGTCCTCCTGTAAACTTAAATTTATTATAAACCAACTTGCAGACTATGTCAACTTTTTTTAGCTGTAAAGGCTTACCAAGAGAGATTTTGCAAATTTATTGGATAAATCCTGCAAAAATACTTGTGCTTATTGCCGAGTTTTGGTATAATTAAATATCAATTTTGTGAAAAATGGAATTTTTCGCTATTTTTTGAAAGAAGATGATAAATATGGTTATTAAAATCCTGTTTATTCTGCTTTTTCTGGTAATTACCGTGGGTATCGGTATTTACTGCCGAAAAAAAGCAACGGATGTAAACGGGTTTGTACTGGGCGGCAGGTCTGTGGGCCCTTGGCTTACGGCTTTTTCTTTTGGTACATCTTACTTTTCTGCTGTAATCTTTGTTGGCTATGCAGGACAGTTTGGTTGGAACTTCGGTCTGGCCTCCACCTGGATTGGTCTGGGTAACGCCCTTATCGGCTCTTACCTCGCCTGGAAGATTTTAGGCAGACGAACAAGGGTTATGACTCAGCACCTCGGTAGTGCTACAATGCCCGACTTTTTTGAGAAACGTTACGGCTCAAAGACTCTTAAGATAGTTGCTTCTGCCATTGTTTTTGTCTTTATGATTCCTTACACCGCTTCTCTTTACAATGGTCTTTCAAGACTTTTTGAGATGAGCTTTAACGTGCCTTACTGGGTATGCGTTGTGGTAATGGCTTTGGTTACTGCTATGTACGTTGTGCTTTCAGGCTATATGGGCACAGCCTTAAACAGTGCGGTGCAGGCGGTAATTATGCTTGTGGGCATTATTGTGGTTGTTTTTAGCGTTCTTAATGTTCACGGCGGCTTACAGGCTTCCGTAGAGTGTCTTGCACAGGAAACCAGCGAAACAGTTGGTCCCGGCGGCTTCACTTCTCTCTTCGGCCCTGACCCTCTGGCACTGCTGGGAGTTGTGCTTCTTACCTCTCTGGGTACTTGGGGACTTCCTCAGATGATTGGCAAGTTCTACGCTATTAAGGACGAAAAGGCTATTAAGACAGGCACAATTGTTTCCACAGCCTTTGCGGTTATTGTTGCAGGCGGCTGTTATTTCCTTGGTGGCTTCGGCAGAATCTTCTTTGAAGATGGAGAGTTCAACGGTCAGTTTGACAATATCATTCCCACAATGCTCTCAGAGCTTAGTGATGTTGTAATCGCTCTTGTAATTATGCTGGTGCTTGCGGCTTCTATGTCCACTCTTTCTTCCTTGGTGCTTACCTCAAGCTCCACCCTTACTCTGGATTTTCTCAATCCTCTTAAAGGCGGCAAGATGAAAGAATCACAGAAAATGCGTTGGATGAGATTTTTCATCATCTTCTTTATTGTTGTTTCCGCAGGCATTGCCATTGTGCAGGCAAATTCAAAAGTCGCCTTTATTGCTGACCTTATGGGTATCTCCTGGGGTACAATGAGCGGTGCTTTCCTTGGTCCCTTTATGCTGGGCCTTTACTGGAAGCGAGCAACAAAGCCTGCTGTGTGGGCAAGCTTTATATTCAGCACAGTGCTTAACATCACCTTTATGGTTTTCAAGCTTTCAGGTGCGGTGAGTGTACTTCCCAAGCTGTTGCAGTCATCCTCAAACGTTGGTGTTATTGCAATGCTTACAGGTGTTCTTCTTGTGGTTGTAATCAGCCTTCTTACAAAGAAGCCTGACGAAAAAGCGGTTAACGAAATGTTCGCTTGTTATGATAAAACAGTGACTGTTAAAGCTAAAAACAGTCTTGGTGAATAAATACATATTAAAGGTAAACGGAGAAATAAAAATGAAAGAATTACTTATCGGTAACGGTGCAGTAGCCAGAGGTCTTTACGAGGCAGGCTGCGAAATCGTATCCTCTTACCCCGGCACACCCAGTACGGAAATTACTGAGCTCGCCGCAAAATTTGACGACATTTACTGTGAGTGGGCTCCCAACGAAAAGGTAGCTATGGAGGTTGCCTTTGGTGCTTCCTTAAGAGGCAAGCGTGCCTGCTGTGCTATGAAGCACGTTGGTTTAAACGTTGCTGCTGACCCTCTCTTCACACTTTCCTATACAGGTGTAACAGGCGGTCTTGTTATCTGCGTTGCAGACGACCCCGGTATGCACTCCTCTCAGAATGAGCAGGACTCCCGTCACTATGCAATTGCAGCAAAGGTGCCTATGCTTGAGCCCAGCGACTCTAAAGAGGCTCTTGAGTTTACAAAACGTGCCTTTGAGATTTCCGAGGAGTACGATACTCCCGTGCTTATTAAAATGTGCACCCGTGTTGCACACTCTCAGAGTATTGTTGAAACTTCTGATAGAGTTGTGCCCGAGACAAAGCCCTACGAAAAGAATATGCAGAAGTATATTATGATGCCTGCAATGGCTAAGAAACGCCATCCTTTCGTTGAGGAAAGAACCGCTAAGCTTACTGCTCTGGCAGAAACAAGCGACCTTAACCGCGAGGAGTGGGGAAGCACTGAGATTGGTATTATCACAAGCTCTACTTCATATCAGTATGTTAAGGAAGTTTTCGGTGAAGAGGCAAGCGTACTTAAAATCGGTATGATTAACCCTCTTCCTGTTGAGAGAATCAAAAACTTTGCTTCAAAGGTTAAGAAGCTTTACATTGTAGAAGAGCTGGACGGCATTATTGAAAGCCACGTTAAGAACCTTGGCCTTGAGGTAGAAGGCAAGGAGATGTTCTCCAACATCGGTGAGTTTTCTCAGAATATGGTTGCTCAGGCTTTCGGCAAAGAGGTTGCAGAGTTTGACAGTATCGAAACAGCGGTTCCCATGCGTCCCCCTGTTATGTGTGCAGGCTGTCCCCACAGAGGTATGTACTACGTTCTCTCCAAGAATAAGATTACCGTTCTTGGCGATATCGGTTGCTACACACTGGGTGCACAGGCTCCCTTAAGTGCTCTTGACTCAACCCTTTGTATGGGTGCTTCCGTTTCAGGTCTTCACGGCTTTAACAAAGCAGGCGGCAAAGAAAGCGAGGGCAAGAGCGTTTGCGTTATCGGCGACTCCACCTTTATGCACTCAGGCGTAACAGGTCTTATCAATATCGCTTATAATGCTTCAAATTCCACAGTAATTATCTTAGACAACTCCATTACAGGTATGACAGGCCATCAGCAGAATCCCACCACAGGCTACTCCATCAAGGGCGACCCTGCGGCTAAGATTGACCTTGAAACCCTCTGCCGTGCCGTTGGTATCAACAGAGTAAGAGTTGTTGACCCATATAACCTTAAAGAGTGCGAAGAGGCTGTTAAGGAAGAGCTCTGTGCTGAAGAGCCTTCTGTAATTATCTCACGCAGACCCTGCGTTCTTCTTAAGAGTGTTAAGCTTAAGCCTTCTTTCAAGGTTGAGGCAGATAAATGTAAGTCCTGCAAAATGTGTATGAAGCTGGGTTGTCCTGCTATCAGTATGCACGGTGGTAAGGCTGAAATTGACAAAACCCTTTGTGTTGGTTGCGGCGTATGTCAGCAGCTTTGTAAATTTGACGCAATAGAGGACGGAGGTGCTCTTTGATGAATAAAAGTATTATGATTGTGGGTGTTGGCGGTCAGGGCTCACTTCTGGCAAGCAAGCTTTTAGGCAAGCTTCTTATGAACGAAGGTCTGGACGTTAAGGTGAGCGAGGTTCACGGTATGAGCCAGAGAGGCGGCTCTGTTGTTACCTATGTAAGATGTGGCGAAAAGGTTTATTCTCCTGTTATTGACAAGGGCGGTGCAGACTGCATTGTTTCCTTTGAAAAGCTGGAGGCAGCAAGATGGGTTGAGTACCTCAAAAAAGATGGTGTAATCATCACCAACACTCAGCAGATTGACCCTATGCCTGTTATTACAGGTGCAGCGGTTTATCCCGAAAATATCCTTGAAGAACTTAAAGAAAAGGTAAAGGTAGACGAGCTGGACGCTCTCTCCTTAGCAACTGAGGCAGGCTCAGCCAAGGCAGTTAACATTGTGCTTATGGGCAGAGTTGCAAAGTACTTTGACATTTCCTACGACAAGTGGATAAACGCTATTGAAACCACAGTTGCAGAGAGGTTCGTAGAGCTTAATAAAAAAGCTTTTGAGCTGGGATATAATTATTGATAAAGAGGGTGCTTAAAATGGCTGAAAAATATTGGCAAAAAGAAATCGAAACAGCTTCCCGTGAAGAAATCAAGGCCATTCAGGACGAAAGACTTGTAAAAACCGTGAAGCACGTTTTTCAGAATGTTGAGCCTTACCGCAAAAGAATGGAAGAGGCAGGTCTCACCCCTGATGATATCCGTGGTGTTGAGGACTTACACAAGCTCCCTTTTACAGTAAAGCAGGATTTACGAGATTATTACCCCTACGGACTTTTTGCTGTACCTACCAAGGACGTTGTAAGGCTTCACGCTTCCTCGGGTACAACAGGTAAGCAGATTGTTGTAGGCTACACAAGAAACGACCTTGACGTTTGGGACGATATCGCCGCACGTCAGCTCTGTGCAGTTGGAGCGGATGAAAATGACTTTGTTCACGTTTCCTACGGCTACGGCCTTTTCACAGGCGGCTTCGGTCTTCACGGCGGTGCTACAAAGCTTGGTGCAACCGCAATTCCTGTTTCCTCAGGCAATACTGACAGACAGGTTACAATTTTGCAGGATTTCGGCTCTACAGTTCTTTGCTGTACTCCTTCTTACGCTATGTATATCGGCGAAACTCTCAAGAAAAAGGGCGTTGACCCCAAGAGCCTTTCTCTTAAGGCAGGTATCTTCGGTGCAGAGCCCTGGACAGAAGAAATGCGTCAGCAGATTCAGGAGCTTCTTGACATCAAGGCTTACGACGTTTACGGCTTAACAGAGATTATGGGCCCCTGTGTTTCCTACGAATGCAGCCAGCAGGCAGGTATGCACGTTAACGAGGACCATTTTATTATAGAAACCATCAATCCCGACACAGGCGAGGTTATCCCCAACGGTGAGGTAGGCGAGCTGGTTTTCACTTGCATTACCAAAGAGTGCTGTCCCTTTATCCGCTACCGCACCAGAGATATCGGTGTTGTAAATACCGAGCCCTGTGCCTGCGGCAGAACTTTTGTTAGAATGTCAAAGCCTATGGGAAGATCAGACGATATGATGATTATCCGTGGCGTAAACGTATTCCCCTCACAGATTGAAACAGTTCTTCTTAAGATGGGCTACTCTCCCAACTATAAGATTTATGTTGACAGAGTCAACAATACAGATACTTTAGATGTTCACGTTGAGATGAACGAGGATATGTTCTCAGATACAGTTTCCGATATTAAGAAAAACGAAGAGAAGCTTGAGGCTGAGCTTCGTTCCCTTCTTGGTATTTCCGCAAACGTTAAGCTGGTTGCACCCAACTCTATTGAAAGAAGTATGGGCAAAGCAGTGAGAGTCGAGGACAAGAGAAAGTTATTAGGGGGTAAAAAATAATGTCTATCCGCCAGATTTCAGTTTTCGTAGAAAATAAAAAGGGCTCCCTTGTGGAGATTACCGATACCCTTGCCAAAGAGAATATCGACCTCAGAGCAATGTCCATTGCCGACACTCAGGATTTCGGTATTTTAAGACTTATTGTATCTGATACCGACAAAGCTCTCTCTGTTCTGAGAAGTAAAAACTGTATTGTTACAGAAACCGCAGTTGTGGGCGTAAGACTGAGAAACGAGCCCGGTGCTCTTGCAACTGTTGTTAAGGTGCTTTCAGAGGGAGATATCAACGTTGAATATATGTATGCTTTCAACGGTTCAACTCCTCACCACGCCTATCTTGTTCTCAGAGTGAATGACAACGATAAGGTCAGTGAGCTTCTTCTTAAAGAAGGCATTAAATGCATTACTCAGCAGCAGGTTTCTGAGATTTAAGAAAATTATTGACGAAACGTAACTTTTTGTGATATATTCGTCTTGTAACCAAATATAATTGGAGGAATAATTATGTTTAAAACTGTACAGGAAGTTCAGAATTTCTGTAAAGAAAACGGTATCAAAATGATTGATTTCAAGATGATTGATATCAATGGCCGTTGGAGACACATCACAATTCCCACAGGCCGTCTTACCGAGGACACAATGACCTACGGTATCGGCTTTGACGGTTCAAACTACGGTTTTGCTGCTGTTGAGAAGAGCGATATGGTGTTTATCCCCAACCTCGCTTCTGCAAAGGTTGACCCCTTCGTTGAGGATACCCTCACAATGACAGGCGACGTTTGCATTATCGGTGCAGTAGGCGAAGCTAACCGTCCCTTTGACCAGTATCCCAGAAACGTTGCTATCCGTGCTCAGGAGTATATGAAGGAAACAGGCATTGCCGACGAAATGATTATCGGTCCTGAGTTCGAGTTCCATCTTTTAGACCACGTAAGCTATGAGTGCAAGTCCAACAAGGTTGCCTATGAGGTTGACACAGACCAGGCTCAGTGGAACACAGGCGAGAACGAGGTTCAGAACTTCGGCTATCAGGTTCCTCAGCACGGCGGTTACCACATTGCTGCTCCTCAGGATATTACATACGACCTCAGAAGCAAGATGTGCCTGCTCTTAGAGGAGTGGGGTGTTAAGGTTAAGTACCACCACCACGAGGTTGGCGGCTCAGGCCAGGTTGAAATCGAGGTAGAGCTTGGCGATATGCTTGAAATGGCTGACAAGACAATGATTATCAAGTATGTTGTTAAGAACGAGGCTGTTAAGAATGGCAAAACTGCTACATTTATGCCCAAGCCCATTTTCGGCGAGGCAGGTAACGGTATGCACGTTCATATGCTCCTCTTTAAAGACGGCAAGCCCCTCTTCTTTGACGAGAAGGGTTACTCAGGCCTTTCTGAAACAGCTCACTGGTTTATGGGCGGTCTTTTAAAGCACGCAGCTTCTCTTTGTGCAATCACTAACCCCTCCACAAACTCCTACAAGCGTCTTGTTCCCGGCTACGAAGCTCCTGTTACAATCGGTTACGCAACCTCCAACAGAAGTGCAGTTATCCGTATTCCTGCTTATGCAAAGAGCCCTGAAACAAAGCGTTTTGAGCTGAGAAACCCCGACGCAACCTGCAACCCCTACTATGCTTATGCAGCTATCCTTATGGCAGGTCTTGACGGCGTTAAGAATAAGATAGACCCCGAGAAAAACGGCTGGGGTCCCTATGACTACAACCTCTACAACCTTTCCGATGAGGAAAAGGCAAAGCTTCAGGGTCTTCCCAAGACCTTGGACGAGGCACTTGACGCTCTTGAGGCTGACTACGAGTACCTCACAGCAGGCGGCGTATTCCCCGAAAGACTTCTTAAGCTCTGGATTAAGAACAAGCGAGCAGAAGCTTCCAGAATCAACCAGATTCCTCATCCTGCAGAGTTCGGTCAGTATTACGACCTGTAAGCTAAAACCTTGTTTTAGCTTAATGAAATAAATCCCTGAGGATTTATGAAATATCTGTTGATATGAAGTAGCTGAAGCTATGAAGTACGCTTCGCATATGAATGATTTATTTTACTTCATATTTTCGCAGAAAATACTTCATAATTCTTAAGGAATTACTTCATATTGCATTGCAATACTTCATTTGCACTTTTCTGCAGAGGTGACCTTTATGAGGGAAAATAAGCTTGCGGACTTGTCAATGGAATTTTCAGTTAGGATTGTTCGTTTTTGCGAAACAATAAACGGTCATCGCTCCTTGGTAAATCAACTTGAACGTTCAGCAACAAGTATTGGTGCAAATATCTACGAGGCTAATTATGTCAATAGCAGAGCAGACTTTGTAGCTAAAATGCATATTTCGCTGAAAGAAAGCTACGAAACCGAATACTGGTTAAAGCTTTTTGTAAATGCCGGTTTGGCACAAGAAAGTCAAGTGGTTGATTTGTGTAATCAATGCGGAACTATTCGTCGCATATTGGTAGCCTCTATCAATACTGCAAAGAAAAAAGAAGATGTAAAGTAAGCTAATGGGCAGACCCTTTTTAGGGTCTGCTTTTTGTTTTCAGAGCGCTTGGCAAAAAATGGCAATGAGAAGTGTCGATTATTTACAATTCATAAAAAACAATTACATTTTCTTAATAAATTATTGACAATTGATACAGCAAGGGTTATTATAGGAGTGTAATTATAGGGAAGTTTTCCCCGTGTTCCCAAATTTTGTGAATAGGGAAATGCTCCTGCGGTTACGATGTTCTGTTAAGGATTGCAGAATATCAAAATTATATTTTTTTCAAAGAAAGGAAGAAACACAAATGAAAAAGTTTTTCGCACTTCTTCTCGTTGCTGTTATGGCTATCTCCTTAGTAGCTTGCGTTGGCGGCACAGAGGAAAAGGGTTCCGTTTACTGGCTTAACTTCAAGCCTGAGTCTGACGAAGCTCTTCAGGAAATCGCAAAAATGTACACAGACGAAACCGGCGTAGAGGTAAAGGTTGTTACTGCTGCTTCCGGTACTTACAATGAAAGACTCACATCCGAAATGGATAAGGGTACAGACGCTCCTACAATCTTCGTTGTAGGTAATGCTGCTGCTGTTGAGCAGTGGGGCGACTATTGCTACGACCTCACAGACACAGCTGTTGCTAAGGAGCTCAGCTCTGACGCTTACAAGCTCACAGACGCTGATGGTAAGCTCTGCTCCATCGGCTACTGCTACGAGTGCTACGGTATCATCGTAAACACAAAGCTTCTTGAGAAGGCCGGCTATGCTAAGGACTACATCAAGAACTTCGAAACACTCAAGACTGTTGCTGAGGACGTTCACGCTCGTGCAGCAGAGCTCGGTTTCGACGCTTTCTCTGCAACTGATATGGACGATTCTTCTTCCTGGAGATTCACAGGTCACCTTGCAAACCTCGAGTACTACTATGAGTCCGTTGACGATCCCGCTGCTTGGGAAACTTGCCCTGCTGAAATCAAGGGTACATATATGGACAATTACAGAGCTCTCTACGACCTTATGTGCGTAAACTCTGCTACACCTCGTGGTGAGCTGGCAACAGGCGGTCACGACGCTGCTAACCAGTTCGCAACAGAGACAGCTCTCTTCTACGTAAACGGTAACTGGGAGTGGTCCGGTCTTTCCGAAAAGGGTATGAAGGCTGAAGATCTCTCTATGATTCCTTACTACTGCGGTGTTGAGGGCGAAGAGAAGGCAGGTCTTAACTGCGGTACAGAGAACTACTGGGCAGTTAACGCAAAGGCAAGCGAGGCTGACATCAAGGCTACACTTGAGTTTATGAACTGGCTTGTAACAGATAAGGAAGCTTCCGAAATCGCTGTTGGTACATTCGGCGTTATGCCTTATAAGAACGCAGTTGCTTCTACTAACCCCTTCCTCGGTCAGTCTGAGGCTTATGCAAACGCAGGCAACTACACAATGCCTTGGGTTACAAACTTCCAGCCCAACGTTGACCAGTATCGTGCTGCTTTAGTTGCTGCTCTTAACGAGTACAACGGCAACCCCTCCGACGCAACTTGGGAGAAGGTTGAAACTGCATTCGTTGCAGGTTGGGCAACTCAGTATGCTGCTGCAAATCAGTAATTTCTGTTAATACAGATTAACTTAGTTTGTTGCTAACAAACGGGGCGAGCTTCAAACTCGCCCCGTTTTTTGATAAAACTTATGTAGGGAATGGATTTATCCATTCCGAAAGCGGAACGCATAAATGCGTTTCCTACAAAAACTTTTCCCGGAGGTGGAAAAATGGAAAAAACAAAAAAGAAAAAGAAGAAAGCTCAAAGCTATTCTTCTGTTAACAGTAAGCTTTTAAGACGTCCCATAAAAAGAGCAAGCTGGTTCTTCCTGCTTCCTATGGTTGCGGCTTTCTGCGTTGGTTTTGTTTGGCCTTTTTTACAGGGTTTGTTCCTGTCCTTCTGTAAATTCAAAACAACAAGCGACTGGAAGTTGATAGGCTTTGACAACTACATAAAAGCTTTTGCAGACGAAAGTTTTCGCTATTCTTTCTTCTACACAGCATTGTTTGCGGTAGTTTCCGTTATTTTCATTAACGTTCTCGCCTTTGTTGTTGCTTACGCACTGACACAGGGTATCAAGGGTACAAACCTTTTCAGAACCGTGTTCTTTATGCCTAACCTCATCGGCGGTATTGTTCTCGGCTACATCTGGAGTATGATTTTCGACGGTATCCTTACAGCCTACGGCACATCTATTCTTATGAATTCTTCCTGGGGCTTCTGGGGTCTGATAATCCTGATGTGTTGGCAGCAGGTTGGTTATATGATGATTATCTACGTTGCCGGCTTGCAGGCAGTTCCCGAGGATATGATTGAGGCTGCAAAGATTGACGGTGCGTCCTCAGCTCAGACACTTTTCAAAATCACAATCCCCAATGTAATGCCTTCCATCACAATCTGTATGTTCCTCTCTCTGACAAACGGCTTCAAGCTCTTTGACCAGAACCTGGCACTTACAGGCGGTCTGCCCTACATTATCAACCCCGACGGCACAACAGTCCACACAACCGAAATGCTGGCACTTAACATTTATAACACCTTCTACGGTCAGGCCTCCACATCCCGTGGTGTTGCCCAGGCTAAGGCGGTTATTTTCTTTATTCTTGTTGCTTGTATCGGACTTGTTCAGCTCAGATCTACCCGTAAGAAGGAGGTGCAGCAGTAATGGCAAAAGCAGACAGAAAAGTAAAGCCCCCAAAGGGCAAGCCCAAGAAGATTTGGCTCACAATTCTCTTTTCAGTTGTATCAGTTTTCTACATAGCTCCTGTATTTATGGTACTGCTGAACTCCTTTAAGAAGAATACTTTCGTTAAAACCGAAACCTTTGCTTTGCCCAATGCCGAAAGCTGGGCAGGATTTGACAACTTCATCAAGGGCGTAACCTTTGGCGGTTATCCCTTCTGGAAGTCGGTTCTTTTCAGCCTTGTTATTACCCTGCTGTCTACTTTCCTTATTATTTTCTTCACATCTATGGCAGCTTGGTATATTTCCAGAGTTAACTCTCCCATCTGTAAGATTGTTTACTATGCCTGTGTTTTCTCAATGGTTATTCCTTTCCAGATGGTTATGTTTACCCTCTCAAAGACTGCATATAACCTTAAGCTCAATACCCCTTGGACTATCCCTGTAATTTATCTGGGATTTGGTGCAGGTCTGGCGGTGTTTATGTTCACGGGCTTTGTCAAGAGTATTCCTCTGGAAATCGAAGAAGCCGCCGCTATTGACGGCTGCGGTCCTTTCAGAACCTACTTCAAGGTTGTTCTTCCTATGCTTAAGCCCACTATTATCTCTGTTGCTATTCTTGAGATTATGTGGGTATGGAACGACTACCTCCTGCCTTACCTCGTTCTGGACGGCACAAAGTACAGAACTATTCCCATTCACATTCAGTACCTCAAGGGAAGCTACGGCACAGTAGACCTTGGTGCTACTATGGCACTTATCTTTATGAGTATTGTGCCTGTTATTGTGTTCTACCTCACTTGCCAGAAGCACATCATCAAGGGTGTTGCCGCAGGTGCAGTTAAGGGTTAATTCTCTTTTAAACAAAAATAATCCCCGAAGATTTAATCTTCGGGGATTTGCTTATTGTTCAGGGGTTTCGCTTGCCTTTGCTGCAAGCTTTTTCTTTTGCTCTCGTTTTTCCGTAGCTTCTCGCAGGAGCACATAAAGAGTTGATGTAAGAGGAATACCCAGAAGTATTCCCAGAGGGCCTGCCAGAGCACCGCCAACAGTAACGGAAGCCAGCACCCAGATTGCAGGGAGCTTAATCTGATTGCCCACAACCTTGGGGTAAATGAGATTACCCTCAATCTGCTGAAGAATAATGAGGAAAATTATAAAAATAAGAGCCTTTAAGGGGGATTCGGTGAATATCATAAAAGCACCCACACCGCCTGCGATAAAAGCGCCCACAACGGGAATCAGAGCACACACACCTACCAAAGCACCAACCATAGGTGCGTAGGGAATACGGAGAATGAACATTCCCAGAGCACAGAGAGAGCCTAAAATAATGGCTTCAATTGTCTGACCTGCTACAAAATTTCTGAAAACACCGTTTGCTACAGAAGAGGCGTGAACAAGATAGCTTCCGCCTCTTTTGGGAAGCCAGGCGTTAATAAGGCGTTTTGCCTGATACTTCAGGGTTTCCTTGCTGAAAAGGATGTAAATGGAGAAAATAACCGCAAAGAAAAAGTCGATTATTCCGCCCACAAGGGTAATTACGGTGTCCATTGCACCGTTGACGATTGTGCCGCTTTGGTCTTTTATCCATCCCTGAACATTGACGTAAATAGAGCTCCAGTCGATTTTTGCCAGAAGACCTCCAAAGGGCAGGGTGCTCAAAGCCTCTTTTTTATTGAGCTTTGCAAGGTTGTTGATAACATCCATAAGGCCTTTTGCGAAAATCTTCACAGCCTCCACAACCTCGGGAACAACCAGCACTATAACGCCTGTTAAAATGCCCAGAATCAGCACAAGGCTGAGAACAAAGGCGAGAGGCCGCCTCAGCTTTATGGCAGATTTTTTCTTGGCTTTGGGCCATAGGTGGCTTTCAATGAACCTCATAGGCACATTGAGAATAAGAGCCATAAAAAAGCCCACAATCAAAGGAGTAAAGAGCCCCAAAAACCACTTTACGGCACCTGTTACAGAGCTTAGATTTGCAAATCCGAGGAAAATAAGAATCAGCACCGCACCGATACCGATAATCCACTTAGCGTAAGCCTTCATAAAGGCCTTCGCTTTTTCTTTTTTGTTCATATACACTCTCCTTTTCATAAAAATAAACCTTCCTATGAAGATTATGTTACTTCATAGAAAGGTTAAAGTCAAGAAAAAACAGGTCTTAATTTGATTTTTGTTTCAGCATAACGTCAGCGTAAAAGGTTTTTTCGTCGTTGTAAAAGCTTGCAATACCGCCGTAACGCTCAGCGGTACTCTTAACAGAGGCAATTCCAAGTCCCGAGCCGTTCTTTTTGGTAGAAAGATATCTGCCGTGCTCTTTTTTTGTTTTGCCTGAAAAGCCGTTGGTGGTCACAATGTAAATATCGCCGTTTTCTTCAAGGTCAGCCTTGAAGGTGATGTAACGGTTGTGGATGTCGTCTTCAAGCTTTGTGGCGTGAATCGCATTTTCAAGAAGATTGCCCACCACAGAGCAAAGGTCGGTAACGTCTATGTTTATTTTCTCGGGCAGACTTACTCTCCAGTTGCAGATAATTTCAAGCTCTCTTGCTCGGGCGTAGTAGTAGCCGATAATTGCATTTAAGGTGCTGTTCTGGGTGAAAATTGTCTGGGTGTGGGATTTTTCAATTTCTATACCATAGTCGGTCAGAAGCTTGATGAGCCCTTCGTTGTCACCCTCCTGAGCAAGTGCAACAGCGGTTCGGGCTGTGTGCTTGAAGTCGTGCCTGAGCTTTGAGGTTGCCTGAATATGCCTCTGAAGGCCTTCGTACTGTGCCGCCTGAATGGAAAGCATCTGAGCTTGTTGTTGACTCTGGTTTTTTGCCGCAATGTTTTTGGCGATATAGTAGAGCATATACTGAAAAACCAGATTCATAACAAGCTGAACAGTGGCAATAGTGGTGTAAATAGCCTTGATTCTTCCGAAGGTGAAGAGAATGTAGTTGTGAGGAATCATCATTACGTTGCCGACTATAAACACAAGAGGCACAAGCCACACAACGGCCCAGACGTTGCCCAGCTCGCTGCTATCCATCAGCCAGCGGATTTTTTTGAGCATAAAAAAGAAGGCAGCGAAAAAGACTATAAGCATAGCAATTCTGATAACAAGTCCCCAGCCCTCTACATCGTAGTAGTTGTTGTACTGGTTCTGGTGAGCCTCAAGCAAATAGCCGAAAAGCATAATTGAAGAGGTGAAAGAGGTGGCAGAGATGAAAATGTAAATAATTTTCATCTTGTTTTCGTTGATTGACAAAAGCACAAAACCGAGAGCAAAGGTGGCAACAATCAGCAGAATATAGTTGATGTTAAGCTTATAGTTAACTCTTAATGTGCCGAAAACAACACTAAACACCAAAGTAGACAGGGTATAAATTCCTATGCAGAAGGGTGCCTTGACCTTAAGCCTGGGCATAAAGGTAATAAGGCAGAAAAGACCAATGGGAATAACAACCGCAACCTCTAAAATGGAGCGTAGGAGGTATTGTATCTGCAAATCAATTACCTGCCTTTCTCCTCAGCTGGAAGCGTCGGTTAATAAGTGCCTGTTCAGCCTCTTGCTTTTTCTTTTTGCTTATGGGCAGAAGACTTTTGTCCGAGAGCTCACAGTCAGTTTCGGTAATGTTAAGAACGTGGTCAAGGTTAACCGCAATGCCTCGGTTGATGGTGAAAAACTGGGGAAACTCTTCAAGCAAGGTGAGAAATTTGCCAAACTGCATTCTTGTGCGGTACTCTTCATCCTTGGCATAAACAAGGCAGTAGTTAAGGTCAGACATAACGTAAGAGATGTCGCTTACAAAAATGTTTATGTCCTGTTTGTCGCAGGTTACGGTAATATAAGGCTTGTTTTCAGGGAGAAGCTCCAGAGCCTGGTCCAATGCCTTTGTAAGTCTTGCAGGGTCAACCGGCTTCATAATATAGTCAAAGGCACGGCAGGGAAAAGCCTGTGCCATATGGTCGGCACTGGTTGTGGCAAAAATCAGCAGGGTGTCAAGGTTGATTTCCCTTAACTTTTCGGCGGCTTCAATACCTGTTAAGCCATCCATATATATGTCCATAATTACAACGTCAAAGCTTTCGTTTTCCACAGCTGCCAGAAAGCTTTCGCCGCTTTTAAAGCCCTTTATGGCAACGGCTTCTTTTCTGTCTTTTGCCCACTGCAAAACTGCTTTTCCTGTGCTTTCACGGTATTCCTTGATGTCGTCAACAATGGCAAGTTTCATATCCATACAACCTTTGCAATTAGTATAATTTTATTATACAATAAAATATAAATATATTCTACACTTTTTTCTACTAAATGTTATCAATTTACCCATACTATTGCAATTTTTATTGTAAATGGTATAATGAGGAAAATTAAAGGCTTCATAAGGATTGGTTTTATGAATAAAATTGTAACCTTTTTCAGACGTGTTGCTTCGGGCAGCTTCAAAAGATTCTTCAGAAATCTGAATATCGTTCACAAAGAGTCGGGCAAAAGCCGCCTGTGGCTCTTTTTCAGTATGATTTTTTCAATGTTCCGTTACGGTATCGGTTACCTTGATTATATGACCTTCGGCTTTGCCTATATCAAAAGGGACAAACGCCTGACCTTTATGACAATGGACGACAACCTCAGCCTTGCCAGAAGGCTCAACAATCCCGAGGCTAATCCCACCTTTACGGACAAGCTTAACTTCAACCGCACCTTCAGGGATTACCTTAAAAGAGATTTTGTTGACCTTAATGACGGCTTTACTGCTTTTGAGAGCTTTTGTCAGGGCAAGACCTGCTTTTTTGCCAAAGAGCCCTCATCCTTCGGCGGTCTGGGTGTTATGAAGGTTTCTCTTGAAAATGCTGATTTAAAGGAGCTTTATGAACAGCTTAAGGCTAAAAAGCTTTTCCTTGCGGAAGAGGCAATTGTCCAGCACGAGGAAATGAATAAGCTCTGCCGAAGAAGTGTAAATACAATCCGAATTGTCACAGTGCTTTCTGATAAGGGCAACGCCAATTTTGTTTATGCTCTTATTCGTGTGGGCAGCGGCAAAAACGACGTTGACAACGTAACCAGTGGCGGAATGTATACTCTCCTGTCAGAAAAAGGCGAGATTACCCATCCTCTTTTCTGTGATAAAACCGTTTCTTATTATACTGTTCACCCCAACACAGGAGCTGAATTTATTGGCTTTAAAGTGCCTTACTTTGCTGAAGCTCTTGAGCTTTGCAAAAATGCCGCCAAGGTTGAGAAGCGTATGCGTTATGTAGGCTGGGATGTTGCCATTACTCCCACAGGCCCTGTGCTTGTAGAGGGCAATAACCTGCCGGGTTACGATATGTGCCAGAATCACCGCTTCCACGACTCAGGCGAGGGTATGAAAGCTGCTTTTGAGTTTGCTGAGAAAAACTGATATTTCTGCCGTTTGCGAGTTTGCAGACGGCAGTTTTTGTTGGCTTTTTATTGTCAATTCTCAAAATTTATGATATAATCAATCTGTTATGCAAATTAAAGAAAAGGACTACTGTTATGGATTTTATCGCTAAGTTATCACAGGAATTTAACATCAGGCCTGAGTACGCAGGCAACATCATAAATCTTCTTGACGAGGGCAACACCATCCCCTTTATTGCCCGATATCGTAAAGAGCTTCACGGCTCTATGGACGACCAGCTTATCCGTGAGGTGAGCGAGCGTCTGGATTATCTGAGAAATTTTGAGGCAAGAGCCAAGGAAATCACAGAGCTCATTGAGGCTCAGGGCAAGCTCACCGAAGAAATCACCGCTTCCATTGAAAAAGCCGAAACAATGGCGGATTTGGAGAATATCTACCGTCCTTTCAGACCCAAGAGAAAGACCCGTGCTTCTATTGCCAAGGAAAAGGGCCTTGAGCCTTTGGCAGAGATGATTCTCTCTCAGGAGGATGAAAAATCCTTCCCCATAGATATGGCAGAAAATTTTGTGGACGAAGAAAAAGGCGTAGAAACCCCCGAGGACGCCTTGCAGGGTGCACTGGACATTATCGCAGAAATCTGCTCCGATAATGCGGATATAAGAAAGCGACTTTTCAATCTTCTCTGGCTCAACGGCGTGGTTGTCAGCGAGGCAGTGGACGAAGAAGCAGACTCTGTTTATACAGGCTACTATAAATTCTCCGAGGCAGTTAAGAAAATCAGCGGCCACAGAGTGTTGGCAATAAATAGAGGGGAGAGGGAGAAATTCCTCAAGGTTTCTGTTGAGATTTCCGACGAAAAGCCTCTTAATATGATGAAAAAGCTTATGGTAAAGGGTGACTCCCCTTGCGGTGAGGCAGTTTTCACTGCTTGTCAGGACGCTTACACCAGGCTTCTTTTTCCTTCAATTGAGCGAGAAGTGAGAGCAACCCTTACAGAAAACGCCGATGTTCAGGCTATGAAGCTTTTCGGCACAAACCTTCATCAGCTTTTAATGCAGCCTCCTGTTAAGGACAGGGTTGTTATCGGTCTTGACCCCGGTTACAGAACCGGCTGTAAGGTGGCGGTTGTGGACGGCACAGGCAGAGTTCTGGACACTACCGTAATCTACCCCACTCACAGTGAGGCAAAAATCAAAGAAAGCAAAGAAAAACTCAAGGCTCTTATTTTAAAGCACGACGCAACGGTACTTTCCATCGGCAACGGCACTGCTTCCAAGGAAACAGAGATTTTTGCCGCCGAGGTTATTTCAGAGCTTAAGAAAAACGACCTTGCATATATGATGGTAAGCGAGGCGGGTGCTTCCATTTACTCTGCAAGTAAGCTTGCGGCAGATGAGCTTCCCGAGCTTGACCTGACACTTCGCAGTGCGGTTTCCATTGCTCGCAGACTTCAGGACCCCTTGGCAGAGCTTGTTAAAATCGACCCCAAGTCCATCGGTATCGGCCAGTATCAGCACGATATGCCTCAGAAGCGTCTGGGTGAAACCCTCGACGGCGTTGTTGAGGATTGCGTAAACAGTGTGGGAGCCGACCTTAACACAGCCTCTCCTGCACTTTTAAGCAGAATTGCAGGTCTGAGCTCTACCGTTTCCAAAAATATCGTGGCTTACCGCGAGGAAAACGGCAAATTCACAAGCAGAAGCGAGCTCAAAAAAGTTCCTAAGCTTGGCCCCAAGGCTTTTGAGCAGTGTGCAGGCTTCTTGAGAGTAGCAGACAGCAAAGAAGCTCTGGACAACACCGCAGTTCACCCCGAATCCTACAAAGCCGCCAAGGAGCTTTTAAAGCTTCTGGGCTTTACCTCAAAGGATGTGAAAAACGGCGGTATCAAGGGCATTAAGGAAAAAGCCGTAAATAAAAAAGAGCTTGCCGAAACCTTAGGTATCGGTATTCCTACTTTAGAGGATATTTTAGACGAGCTTACTCAGCCCGGTCGTGACCCCAGAGAGAGCTTGCCTCAGCCGGTGCTTCGAACAGACGTTATGGGCATTGAGGATCTTAAAGAGGGTATGGAGCTTACAGGTACAGTGCGAAACGTAATTGACTTTGGTGCTTTTGTGGACATCGGCGTTCATCAGGACGGACTTGTGCACATCTCCCAGATAAGCGACAAGTTTATCAAGCACCCCAGTGAAGCTCTCAAGGTGGGCGACATCGTCAAGGTAAAGGTAATAGCGGTAGACACCAAAAAGCAGAGAATTTCTCTTACTATGAAGGGTTTTTGAGAAACTTTATTGACAAATGCATATAGTTGTAGTAAGATAAATTACAAATTAAACCGTTGACGCGGAGATAACGGCAATTATGCCTTCACAGAGAGCCCGGGTAGCTGAAAGCCGGGCAGGAAACAGGTTGTCAAATGGGCCGCTGAGGGTGCAGTCAAATGAGCCTTTGCTCAGAGTATTCTGCAACGTGTGACATACGTCAGTTGTCGGGAGTATGATAGTACTCCTCAAAGTGTACGGCGAGCCCGTAAATCAAGGTGGCACCGCGGATAATCAGTTTATTCGTCCTTGACAGAGTATTTTTCTGTCAAGGACTGATTTTTTTATGAAACTGTTTACAAAACGATGGCGACGCTTACACCCATAATTTAAAAACAACTACATTTATATATTACGGAGGTTTTTTTATGAATTTCAGTGGCGTTGATTTTGATACCTATTTCAGACATTACCCTAACAAGGACGGTTACTTCGGCAAATACGGCGGAGTTTACATTGAGGATAAGTTAAAGGACGCAATGGCAGAGATTACAGAGGCTTACTTCTCTATCTGTCAGTCCAGAAAGTTTATTGCAGAGCTTCGACGTATCCGCAAGGAGTTTCAGGGCAGACCCACTCCTGTTTCTCACCTTGAGCGTCTGTCAGACGCCTTGGGCGGAAGAGTTCAGCTTTACGCAAAGAGAGAGGATTTAAACCACTCAGGTGCTCACAAGCTCAACCACTGTATGGGCGAGGCACTCCTTGCAAAGTATATGGGCAAGAAGAAGGTTATTGCTGAAACAGGCGCAGGTCAGCACGGTGTTGCTCTTGCAACTGCCGCCGCTTACTTTGGTCTTGAGTGTGACATTTATATGGGCTCTGTGGATATTAAGAAGCAGGCTCCCAATGTTGCAAGAATGAAGATTTTAGGTGCAAATGTTATTGAGGTTACTCACGGTCTTAAAACTCTCAAAGAGGCTGTGGACGCCGCATTTGACGCCTATTCCAAGGAATATAAGGACTCCATCTACTGTATCGGCTCTGTTTTAGGCCCTCATCCTTTCCCAATGATGGTAAGAGATTTTCAGAGCGTTATCGGTATTGAGGCAAGAGAGCAGTTTGTTGATATGACAGGTCATCTTCCTGACGCAATCGTTGCCTGCGTAGGCGGCGGTTCTAATGCAGCAGGTCTTTTCTCAGGCTTTTTAAATGACCCCGTTGACATTTACGGCATTGAGCCCTTGGGCAAAGGCCCTGCACTGGGAGACCACGCCGCTTCCCTTAAGTACGGCACAGAGGGTATTATGCACGGCTTTAACTCCATTATGCTTAAGGACGAAAAGGGCGAGCCTGCTCCCGTTTACTCTGTGGCTTCAGGTCTTGACTATCCCTCTTCAGGCCCCGAACACGCATTTTTACAGGAAATCGGCAGAGTTAAGTACGACGTAATCGACGACGAGGAAACTATCGACGCCTTCTACAAGCTCAGCCGTCTTGAGGGTATTATCCCCGCTATTGAGAGCTCTCACGCCGTTGCTTACGGTATGAAGCTTGCAAAGACTATGGAACACGGCTCTGTGCTTATTAACCTTTCAGGCAGAGGCGACAAGGATATGGATTATATCATCGAAAAATACGGTATCAGATAAACTTCTTTGAGGTGACACGGATGTTTAAGCTTTTTTCCGCTATGCTGGAAAAAATGGGCAATTGGTTCGGCATAATTTTTAAAATAATCATTCCTGTCTTTATAATGTTTCGTCCCCTGAAGCTGACGGCTTTCACTATTTTTATGGGCGGCACTATGCTTGGTGGAGATTACACCACCTTCGACGGCCTGGGTCAGATTGCTTTTTATGTTATGTATATTATTTTCATACTTCTTTGCTTTCTTTTCCCGAAGGTTGCGTCGGCTTTTGAATTTGTGATAATTCCTTACTACTTTGTTTCTCTTATTGTTCTTAATGTAAGTGATTATCTCAATCTGGTTTACAGCGGCCTTGGCAACGCTCTCACTTCTTACGAGCGAATGGCTCCTGTTGTGGCACTTTTTCTTATTGCAAAGATTGTGTTTTTTATCTTCCTTAAGACAAACGGTGAAAAAATCGAAGCCGCAAGAGAGGCTAAGTTTGGCGACAAGGACAATTCTTTATATTAAAAATAAAATCACCCGAAAAAGAGGCTGACTCTTCTTCGGGTGATATTTTTTGCAAAAATTATTGCTTTTTTGCTTTGCGGTTTTTGATTGTGTAAATAAGCCCGCCAATAAGAAGCCCCAGAGTGGCAGAAACTATACCGACAAAAACCATTCCGAACTCGGGAGCAATAAGATTGCCTGAATTTGCGAAGTTTAAAGCACCAAAGGTTGCGTACTCGGAAAGCATATACATAACTCCTGCAATAGCGGTAAAAGCCCATTTGTAGCCGCCGAAAAAGTTCTGAGCTCCGATAATAAGTGAAATCACAAAGATACTTACGGGCTGAATAATCCACAGGTGCATAAGGCTGTAAGCTACTGCGTCCTTACCCGGGAACAACCAGAAAATAATAATGGAAATCGCCCATATCAAAAGGTAAGTGGCAGTGAGGATGATTTTTGAGAGCTTGTGGTTGCTCCTTACTGTGTTTGTACTTTCCTCAAGGTAATTTAGGTATGTAGCGGTTTCTGTGTTTTCTTCCTTGTCTTTTAAAAGAAAATCAAGGCTGACACTATATAAATCGCTGAGCTTTACTATGCTTATAATATCGGGGTAGGTTCTTTCGTTTTCCCAGTTGGAAACAGACTGCCTGCTTACTCCCAGATGTTCCGCCACCTGCTCCTGGGTGAGCTGTGAGTTTGTACGTGCTGTATGAAGCTTTGTGCCGATGTTCATATTAACCTCTCCTTTTTCCATACCTTATTTTATAGGTTTCTTAAGGAAATGTCTACGAAAATTAAATGAAATATTATTTTTTGGGATTAAAAGCTTTTTCTGCTTTGCGTTTTCCGATTTTGTGAATTATCAATCCAAGGACAAGGCCAACAGCAGATACAACTGCACCGCCTAAAAGCATTTCGAAGTTAGGTACATTTATACGGCCTGCATAAACATTATTAGCCATACTGAAGGTTGCGTATTCACAAAGCATATACATCACTCCTGCAATAAGGGGTAAAACACAACTGAATTTGCCGAAACAGTTTTTAATGCCTGAAATAATAGATACTGTAAAGATACTTGCTGGCTGGATTAACCAAAGGTACAAAAGGCTGTAACCCATTGCGTCAGAGGGGGCTGTGAAGAACCAGAAGGCAATAATGGAAATCGCCCATATTAAAAGATATACGCTGATAAGAATTACTTTGGTAAGAGTCTGCTTGCTCTTTGCTGTGTTTGTGCTTTCTTCCAGATGATTAAGGATTTTTGTCATTTTCATTACCTCCAAAAATTTTGAAAAAGTTTTTGTTTTGCTGAGCCTGAGGGCTTGGTTGCCTCTCTTGTCAACGCCATCATTTTAGTTCGATTTTGAAGGAAAGTCTATCAAATGTCTTTATCAAATGCTGATTTTGGGTGTAAAAATCCTTTTACATAGCCCGAAAACAGCCTTTATTTCCCGTTTTTACGCAAAAAAGCACCCGAAGAAGAGAAAATCCTCTATTCGGGTGCTGTGTTTATTAAAGCTAAAAATTCTTAATTATTCTTTGGCTTTGAACATATCTTTGCCCACTCCGCAGAGTTCACATTCAAAATCCTCTGATAAATCCTCAAATTTTATTCCTGTTTCGGCTTCGTCATAAACCCAGCCGCAAACTTCACAAACATATTTCATCTTGCTCACCTCGTTTTAAATATCCGCTTTCCATAAGCCGTGGAGGTTGCAGTACTCATATACGGCAACGGGCTTTTCGTCCATAAGTGCAAATCTTACCTGAGGTTTGTCACCGGGCTTGAGGCACTTACGCTGGCCGCCTCTGTCTGTCTGCAGGTAAACCCACTGGATAAAATGCTCCTCAACCATAGGGTGCTCAACCTCGCCGATGTCAACAGTCACAACGTCGCCTGCGATGTTAACAACAGGAACGTGCTTCTCTAAACTGGCGTCAACTGTGCCGGGTACAAGCTCGGTCATCTTCTGGCCGCAGCACATCATAGGCACACCTGCGTTGTGGATAACACCGATAATGTTACCGCAATGCTCACATTTGAAAAATCTGATTTCACACATAAAAAATACCTCCGTAAATTATAAAATTTCTTCAAAATCCACTGCTCCGTGCTTGCACAAGGGGCAGATGAAGTCTTCGGGAAGAGTGTCGCCCTCATAGATATATCCGCAGATTTTGCAGACATAGCCCTTTTTGCCTTCGGTCTGGGGCTGAGGCTTCACGTTTTCGTGATAATAGGTGTAGGTCATAGTTTCTCTGTCAGAGATAACACGGGACTCTGTAATAGAGCAGATAAACATTCCGTGGGTGTCAAGGTCAACATACTGCTCAACCTTCAAGGACATAAAGGAGTTGATGAATCTGGGCAGGAACACAAGGCCGTTGTCAGACCTTAAGGGAGTGCAATCTGAGAACTTGTCCTCGTTTCTGCCGCTGGTAAAGCCGAATTTCTCAAAAACAGCGAAGGGGGCGTCTGTTGTAAGGCAGTTAACGTTCATAACTCCTGTCTGCTTGATAACGTGGTGAGAGTAGTTTTCCTTGTTGATTGTTACGGCAATGCGGTTGGGCACGTTTGTCACCTGAGTAACGGTGTTTACAATAAGGCCGTTGTCCTTTTTGCCGTCGTTGCAGGTTACAACGTAAAGACCATAGCCGATGTTAAAGAGTGCAGTAAGGTCGTTTTTGTTTGCGGTAGAATCCTGCTGAGCAAGATATTCCTTGCAAAGCTCCTCGCTCAGTGCCTCAAGAGCGTTGAGGCTTTCTTCGTTAAGAGCAGAGCGGATGGTAACACTGTTTTCGGCAAAGGTAAGATTCTTGCTCTTTTCAAACATAGCTTTCATAACCTTGTTTGCCATAGGAGCCCAGCTGCCGTTTTCAATAAAAGCAACTGTGCGGTTAGAGAAGTTCCTCTCGGTAAGGTGGTGGATAAACTCACGCATAAAGGGGAAAATCTCGGAGTTATAGGTTGTGGTGGCAAGAACAAGCTTGCTGTAACGGAAAGCGTCCTCAACTGCCTCTGCCATATCAACCCTTGCAAGGTCGTTTAAAACTACCTTGGGGCAACCCTTTGCCTTGAGCTTTTCCTTAAGCTCAATAGCCGCCTTTTTGGTGTTGCCGTAAACAGAGGTGTAGGCAATAACCACGCCTTCTTCCTCGGGCTGATAGCTTGACCAGGTGTTGTAAAGGTCAAGGTAGTAGCCTAAGTTTTCATTAAGCACAGGGCCGTGTAAAGGACAGATAGTCTGAATATCAAGGTCTGCGGCTTTCTTGAGAAGATTCTGCACCTGAACGCCGTATTTGCCCACAATGCCGATGTAATATCTTCTTGCCTCGCAAGCCCAGTCCTCAGAAACATCAAGAGCACCGAATTTGCCGAAGCCGTCGGCAGAGAAAAGTACCTTATCGTAGCTGTCGTAAGTTACAATAACCTCAGGCCAGTGCACCATAGGAGCGGTTACAAAGGTCAGAGTGTGCTTGCCAAGCTCAAGAGTGTCGCCTTCACCTACAACTACCTGCTTGTCCTCAAAATCTGTGCCGAAGAAGTTCTTCATCATTACGAAAGCTTTCTGGGAAGCAACGATTTTTGCCTCGGGATAAACCTTTGTAAAGCTGAGGATGTTTGCAGAGTGGTCAGGCTCCATATGCTGAACAATCAGATAATCGGGCTTTCTGCCTTCAAGTGCAGACTGGAGATTATCAAGCCACTCGTGGGTAAAGCCTGCGTCAACAGTGTCCATAACTGCGATTTTCTCGTCTGTAATGACATAAGAGTTATAAGCCATACCATTGGGAACAATATACTGACCCTCAAAAAGGTCAACCTTATGGTCGTTTACACCTATGTATTTAATATCATTTGAAATAAACATTTTTATGCACCTCTTTTTGCTTTTGATTAAATTATAGCACTATTTTTGAAAAAATAAACAATTATTCTAAAATTTTTCCGTCGGTTGAAATAGTAACAACCTGCCAGGGGATAAACTTGCCGCTATCCATAAGAGCTTTCTTCACTGCGTTTTCAATGCCTGAGCAACAGGGTACTTCCATTCTCACAACCTTTACGCTTTTAATGTTGTTGTTTCTGATGATTTCAGTAAGCTTTTCGGAGTAATCCACTGCGTCCAGCTTGGGGCATCCCACAAGGGTGATGTGATTCTTTATAAACTCCTGATGAAAGTTGCCGTAGGCAAATGCAGTGCAGTCGGCGGCAACAAGAAGATTTGCATTTTCAAAGTAAGGTGCGTTTAAAGGCACAAGTTTAATCTGACAAGGCCACTGGGAAAGCTGACTGTTAACGCTTGCCGCTCCGGGCAGTTCTGTATTCTGTCTTTTTATTGCCTTTGCCATTGTGCCGGGACAACCGCAGGGCAGAGGGTTCCTGGCTTTTTCTGCCTTTTCTGCCTGAGCTTTTTTCACTGCTTCTTCATTGTATGCAGGAGCTTCTCTTTCCTCAAAGGTAATTGCTCCTGTGGGGCAGGCAGGTAAGCAGTCGCCCAGACCGTCGCAGTAGTCTTCACGGGTGAGCTTTGCCTTGCCATTTATCATCTCAATTGCTCCTTCGTGACAAGCTGTTGCACAAGCGGAGCAACCGTTACATTTTTCTTCATCTATTTTAATTATTTTTCTCAGCATTTTAATATCCTCCTTGCTTTTGTGGCTCCATTATAATATAATCAAAGTATAAAGTATGTTGAAATTTCAACAAAAGGTGAGAAAATGAAAAAATATCTGGAAGTTTTATACACCTGTCCTCTTTTTGAAGGAATAGCCGAAGAAAATCTTTTGCGTATGCTTAACTGCCTTGGGGCACGGGTGGTTTTCTTTGACAAAAAGTACACCGTACTTGCAGAGGGTACGCCGGGTAAGTTTATCGGCATTGTGCTTTCAGGTGAGGTGGTTATGAGCACCACCGATTTTTACGGTAACAGGCATATTGTCACCAATGCCCGCAGTGGAGAAATGTTTGGCGAGGCTTTTGCCTGTGCTCAGGCAGAGAGTATTCCTGTCAGCGTAATTGCGGCAAAGGCGTCTGAGGTGATGTTTATTGACAGCTCTCACATTCTGCACACCTGCGAAAACAATTGCGGCTTTCACCAGCAGCTTATTTTTAACCTTATGAGGAGTCTTGCGGTGAAAAATCTTCAGTTTCATCAGAAAATCGAGATTACTTCTCGTCGCAGCACCAGAGAAAAGCTTCTTGCTTATCTAACCTTTTACGCCAAAAAAGCGGACAGCAGAAGTTTCAGCCTTCCATTTGACAGGCAGGAGCTGGCAGATTACCTTTGTGTTGAGCGAAGCGGACTCTCGGCAGAAATCGGCAAGCTTAAGCGAGAGGGCGTTATAAATGCCGACAAAAACCATTTTGAGCTTCTGTAGATAGGAGATTGACTATGAAAAAAGCGGTTTCTTTTATTCTTTCATTTATAATCTGTTTTTCCTGCCTTGGAGTGGTTGTGTCTGCCGAGGCAGAGGTTAAGGAGCTTACACTGACCTTGCCTGAAAGTGTTGATAACAGCACAAGCCCCTATTTTCCGGAAATAGGCAATCAGGGCTCAATGGGATCCTGCACCTCATGGGCTCACGTTTATTACAGCTTTACTTATGCAATGAACAAGCTCAGAGGTATTAAGACTACTCCTGAGAATACCTACTCACCCCAGTGGTCTTATAACCTTACATCCAACGGTGAGGGTGAGGGCTCAACGGCGGCAGATATTGAGTGGTTTTTGGAAAAGCAGGGTGCGGTGCCTCTTTCTATGGTGCCTTACGAGGAAGACCCTGTAACCTGGTGTGCTGACGAAAAGGTGTGGCGGGAGTCCATTAACAACCGTCTTCTGGACACAATCAAATACAAAAGCTTCGGCTACGAAAAAAGTCAGATTACTTCTGCTGACGACAGCGACCTTACAGATGTGAAAACCGCTCTTGCACAGGGTGAGATTCTCACTTTCTCCACTGCTATTTACAGTTGGGTTACCACAAAGCTTACTTCTCACAAGGACGTTTCCGAAAACGATAAGTTTTTAGGGGAAGAGGCGGTTATTGCTCAGCACGGCTACAAAGGCGGTCACGCAATGACCATTGTAGGCTATAACGATAACCTCTGGGTGGATATCAACGCAAACTCCAAGGTGGACTCGGGTGAGATGGGTGCGTTTAAGATTGCCAACTCTTGGGGTGAAGATTACGCTAACGGCGGCTTTATTTGGATGGCTTACGACGCTTTAAACGAATATTCCTGTGTAGGAGGCGTCGAAAACGTCTCAAACCGTGAAATGGCTATGAGCAGTATCGAGGGTGTTGTTGCCAGACCTTACGGAGAAGGTACTGATGTTTACATCAAATACAACTTAAAAACCGACAACCGTCGTGCAAACCACATTATAATCACTGCCGAAAAGGACGGCACAGCAAGCACCTATAAGGCGTTTTTTCCTTTGCTGACACTCACTTCGGGAGAGGCAAAAATCCCCTATGACGGCAATATGCTGATTTCTCTGGATAATGTAATTCCCGACATATCTGAGAAAAATTTCAAAGACTATACCTGGAGCGTCACCTTCGTGGATAAATACGAGGATGATTGCTCAACCACATACAGAAATGCCGAAATCGTAATTGAAAGCACAGGGGAGGTTTTCAGGCCTGCCAACACCTTTCCCATAACCTTAAACGGCGGTGAAAAAACCGTTGAGTTTTCTCAAACCGACCTTAACCACGCTGTTGTATATTACAGGGGTTATTCAAACCCCACCATAAACTATCAGATTAACGGCGAAAACTGGATTAACAGTAAGCCAATGGAATCAAACACCGAGCGAGAGGGCTATGTAAACAAGTTTGTAATTGACCTTAAGGATAAAGCTTCCGCAAGGGTTTATTTTACCAATCCTCAAGGTAAAAGGGACGACAACGAGGGAGGATTTTTCACTGTTACCAAGGGCCTTAACTACGTCGTTACCGAGGGTGTAGCCGACCCTTTGAACATTGATATCGTCTTTGACGCCGAAGCCATTGAAAGGACAATGTCCCATCAGTATTCGGCAAATGTTACAGGCGGTTATGCTCCCTATAAATACACCTATGTTTTCAAAAATCTTGAAACAGGCGAGGAAAGTACCCTTGGCGGAAAAGAAAAGGATCAAAGCGTTTTCAAAATCTTCAATGAAACAGGCTCTTACAGTGTTACTGTTCTTGTAGAGGATTTTGAAGGCACAAAGGCAAGCAAGGAAGCTTTCTTTCAGGTACAGGACTCTCCCTTTGAGTTTGCCGAGTTCAAAGTAACCAATGAGGGCGAGCTTTTCTTTGGCAAGGCAGTGAATTTCAGTGCGGTGACAAGATTTGAAAACATCCAGCGTTTTGGCATTGGCAAGGAGAGATATGACCTTGTCATCACCAAAAACGGCAAAGTTTGCTACACCGCTGTTCTTGACCCGCTGACGGTGGACCACAACAAAATGACAAGCACTATCGCTTTCTCCTGGACTCCGGACGGAGCAGGTGTTTACAGAGTGACAATCTCAGGCACAGACTACGGCAAGGATTACGCCGAGAAAACCATTGAGATTCAGGTGGTCAACAAAGCTGTTATTTATTACAAGGGCTTTAGCAACCCCTACCTTTACTACCGGATAGCTGACGGCTCTTTTCAGAAAAAAGAAATGAATCAAAGCCGTGAGGAAACAGGATATATCAACAAAGCCGAGCTTAATCTGGGTTATGCCGAAGACACAAAGATTTACTTCGGCGACGGCAAAGGCAGGGCTGACGACAACGGCGGCGAGTATTACACGGTAAAAGCAGGTAAAAGCTTCTTTACCACCAAAAACGCCGAAGAGGCCCTTAAGGTTTCTTTAAACAGCGATATTTTAAATGCAGAAATAAACACCCCCTTAACCCTTAAAGCAGAGGTAGTGGGGGGATATACTCCTTATACATATAAATACACCGTAGAAAACAAGGCAACAGGGGAAAAGCTTTCCTCAGATAATCAGCAGGATTTAAGTGAGTTTTTATGCACCTTAAAGACAGAGGGTGAGTATAATGCTCAGGTTGTGGTTACGGATTTCTCAGGTGCACAGGCACAGGCAGATTTAAAGCTTGTTATCACCCTTCCCACCGAAGCCACAACCGCTGCTTCTACAGAAATAAGCACAACTGCAACCTTTGATGAGGTAACAGTCCCCACAGAACCAACTATACCTGCTTCTACTGCCGATGAGCCTGCTTTCACAGAGGAAACTACTGTCGCTGAGGCTACTCATCCCACAGAGATTATCGAGGAGTTTGTGGGCTATATAGGTGATACAAACGCTGATTTAAAGGTCAGCATTAAGGACGCAACCCTTGTGCAGAAAAAAATCGCCAACATTCCCGTGGGCGTTGAGATTCTGGAAGAAATCGCAGACTGCAACGAAGACTCCAAGGTGAATATCAAGGACGCAACCCTTATCCAGAAGCACCTTGCAAAGCTTCCTGCATTAAGAGTTGGCGAGAGTATTTACAGATATATAACCATCACCCTGCCTATTCCTACAACTATTACTTCACAGGCAAGCGAGGACGAGGCTACTCAAAACACCACTCATATCACTACGCAGACTATAATAACCACTATTCCTGTGGAGAGCTCTGTGCCTCAGACCTCTTCTACTGTATGGACAGACCCCACCGAAGAGGCTACAACTGCGCCTGACATCACAGAAGCAACTGAGCCTGTCACAACCGAGCACACCACCACAGAGAAGACCGAGGTAACAACTGAAGAAATAACCACAACTCAGATTGCTACAGAAGAGCCTACGACGGAAGAAATCACCACAGAGGAGATTACAACTTCTCCCGTGACTCAGCCTGAGCTCAGAGAGGTTACCTTTACAAATTCTTTCAAGTGGAGCGGCACAATTTACTGCTACTATTGGTCAGATTCAGATATAACTATGACCGCTTGGCCGGGTGCTCCTATGCAGAGCATCGGACTCAATGATTTCGGCGAAAGCCTATATAATCTTCAGATTCCCCAAAACGCTCAGTACATAATCTTCACCAACGGCACAAACCAGACCGTGGACATCCGGTACAGTGGCGGCGTCTGCCGATATTACCCCTTACCTGCTGTTAACGACAAGGGTCACCACCTTGTCGAAAGATGGTAAAACTACACCCCGCAAGGTTTTCTTGCGGGGTGATTTTGTCTTATTTCTTCTTTTTGTATTCTTTTACCTTCTTTTTCAGATAGCTGAAGGTGTAGTCTTCTCCCTTTTCGCTGAGCATAACCAGAAGCTCTTCCAAATCATTGCTGGTGTCGGGATGGATAAAACGGGTGTTTTTTGAACGCTGAAAGTAAGCCAGAGGATGGCTGTCGGTGTAAGAGCTCTTGTTATAAATCTTGCTGGCGGCAACCCTGTCGCAGAACATCTCCGCAACGTAATTGTAGGGCATTTTCACAGGCTCAACCCTGCGGGTTGCCTGATTGTAATCTGTCCAGTATTCAAAGTGGTGGCGGTTTCTGCCTTTGTGGTGAAGCCACGCCTTGGAATATCCGTAAAGCTCCCTCTCCGCTTCGTTGGGACTGCGTGTGCCAAGGTAGTGCTTTGCTCCCGTAAAAAACTCCGCAGGAGAATACTTCGACAAATCGTGCCTCAGCCCCTGCCACAGAATCCCTGCCTTTTTGCAGTGGGCAATTACCTTGTGGCGGTGCTTTGTAATTGTTATAAAATGTTTTATGGCTTTCATTTTTATTTTCCTTTATATTTTACAATTTATATTTTGAGCCGTCTCACAAAATCGAGTGCCTCTGATGTTGTGTTTAGCGATTCGTAGTATTTGTGTCTGGCCAGAATGTCATATAGCTTTCCGACATAGTTCGGTTTGCACATCTCTTTGGCTTTTTCGAGATATCCCTTTGCTTCGTCAAGCTTCCCATAATGCATTGAAATTACTATATTAGCAACAGCGACTTTGAACTCAGCATTTACAAAGGATTTTGAAAAATTGTTAGTTTTTTCATAGCAGGAAAGAAACTCCTCTAACTCCACCGAATACTTAAAGGAATCCATATGGAGCTTCATCCACATAAGGTCTTTTGACAATTCCTCGACATATTCGGGATGATCTGATCCAAGAGCTTCTTTTGCCAGCAAGTAGGCCTCAAAGGCTTTTTGATAATCGCTTGTCCCTTCATAGATATGCCCAATATGCAAATACGATGTATATGTGGAAAACCAATCGTCTTCAAAATTTTCCAAACCATATTGTATCAGCTTTACTGCTTGTTCAGCATATTGGCGAGGAAACTGAATGGCTGTTGTATAACAATGTTGGCGTTTTAGGAAATTTCCCCGAACTCTTTTTAGAAGTTTTTCGTATTCAAAAAAATCCTCATCTGTCATACCTTGATTGATGAGTTTGTGCTCAAAATCATCTATTTTTCCCATCCGTTTTACCTCCGATGAGATTCTATTTTGTCGGTCAGCTCGTTTTTTTACAAATCGTTCGTAGGAACTGACATACGGATACAATCGCCGGATTTTTCCTTACTTAAAAGGACGATACTCTCAATATGCTTTGTGTAAGGGAACATATCAACACCCTGTTGCTTTTTTATTTCGTAGCCTTGTTTTTTCAGATATCTCAAATCCCTCACCTGAGTTTCGGGGTTACAGGAAATGTATACGATTTTTGGGATTTCTGCTGATGAAATACTCTTTAAAAACTCTATGTCACAGCCCATTCTGGGTGGGTCTACAAAGCAGATGTCAAATCTCTCTCCCTTATTTAAAAGGGTCTTAATCTGCTTTTTAACGTCGTTGGCGTAAAATTCAGCATTTGTTATATTGTTGAGCTTACAGTTTTCCTTTGCGTTTTCAATAGAGCTTTCGTTAAGCTCTACTCCAATAACCTTTTTGCAGTCCTTGGCACAGGCAAGTGAAATCGTGCCGATTCCGCAGTAAGCGTCCAGCACGGAGTCCTCTTTCGTGAGATTAGCCATTTTAATGGCGGTGGAGTAAAGCACCTCTGTCTGAACAGGGTTTATCTGATAAAATGTGTTGTAGCCGATTTTAAAGTCAAGACCGCAGAGGGTGTCCGTTATAAACTCGCTGCCGAAAATCACTCTGGGATTTCCCCCACAGGTAAGCTTTTCGCTCTGGCTTTCGGTGATGATTACGCTTTTTATGCAGGGGTGAAAAGTGCTCAGCCTCTCGCAAAATTCCTTTTCCTTGGAGAAAGTGTTCTTTGAAGCAATGATGTTTATAAGCACCTCGCCCGTCATAAAGCCTTCGCGGATAACCACGCTTCTTATAAAGCCCTGTCTTCGTTTGAAATCAAAGGGAGCAAGGCTGAATCTGTCAAAAAGCATGCACAGTGTAGCGGCGATTTCGTTTGCCGTGTCTGTGTGCAGAGGACAGCTTGGGGTGAGGACAATGCCCTTGTTTGCGGACTGATAAATGCCGAATCGGGTTTTGCCCTTTTCTTTTTTGAAAACAAGCTGAGCCTTGTTGCGGTAATTAAGAGGTGAGGCGGCAGGGAGAATTTTGTTGACCTTAACAAGATTTGAAAAAAGCTTTCTGAGGTTACTTTGCTTTAATTTCACCTGAGAAAGATAGTCCAGATTTGAAAGCTGACATCCGCTGCATTTTTTGTAAACCTTGCAGTAATTCTCCATTTTTCCGTCCCCTTTGCTTTTATATTTAACTATTGTAACACAGATTAAGGCCCAATGCAAAAAAATCTTGATATAATGGAAGAAATGTACTATACTTAAACTGAGAAAATATAAGGAGGCAGAGGTGTGTCTTTTAAAATAAAAACAATCTACTTACTGCTTTTGCTTGCCATTGTAGTGAGCCTTGCAGGATGTGCGGTGCGTATTGACCCTCCGAGGGAGCTTACTGCTGAAGAAGAAGCCGAGTATATGGGCTTTTCCAAGGTGGAGCACGACGGCGAGGTGGAGGTCGGCAAATACGAGTACCTTGAGATAAAAATCAAGCTTGATTATGCTAACGACGTTACCTGGACTTCCAGCGACCCTAAAATTGTCAGAGTTGACGCAGGCGGAAGAATTGACGGTGTGAAGACAGGCGAGGCTGTGGTTACGGCTACTGCAAGAAGTGCCTCTGTTGAATATCCCATAAAAGTTGTCAAAGCGGAGAAGACCTCCCTTTCCTATTCCACTGCATTTACCAAAAACGAGGATTACATTGAAGCAAACAAAAACGACCCCAGCGGCACTCTCCCTTACGGAATTATCGTCAATGAATATAATAACTGTGTTTCGGTTTTTACCTACCGTGCAGGAGATAATGGCCACAACGTTATCGTAAGGTCAATGGTTTGCAGTACAGGCGTTGAGGGCAAAACCCCTAACATTGACCGCACTGTCACAAGTCAGGCGGAGCTTGTGCAGCTTAGCGACGGCAAATATTACCGCTATACCACCTATGTAGGTGACGACTTGATGTTCCAGTCTTCGCCTTACAGCAGTGAGTCGGCTGACTCTCTCATTGCAGAGGAGTACAATAAACTAGGCACAGCCGCTACCGCAAAAAATATTCGCTTGTCAGTAGCTGACGCAAAGTGGATTTACGATAATTGCAAAGAAGGCACAAGAGTCAAAATTGTAAACGACAGCAGAACTTCTGTTTATACTCCTCTGGGTGTGCCAAAAACTATGAAGCTGACAGAAAATTCAGCAAGCCTTAACTGGGACCCCACTGACAGCACAAAGGGAAACCCTTACATCAAGCTCAAGCCTGTGATTTCAGGAGTTGAGGATGTTGCCGTTATGATTGACAAGGGCTTTGACCTTATGAGCGGAGTAACTGCCGTTGATACCTGCGGTAACGACATCACCGCCAAGGTGAAGGTAGATGGCAATCTTAATCGTGCCAAAGAGGGCGATTATGTAGTTACCTACTTAGTTACCGATTCTATGGGAAGAACTGCCAGAGTTGACAGAACAATCACTGTCACATCAGACGAAAGTAAAATCAAAAAATAAACTTTATAAACCAACAAAAAACCTGCCAAGATTTTTCTTTGGCAGGTTTTTGATTTAGTGCCTTTCAGGCAGTTCTGCACGAAAGTGCAGAACAAGCAACCACCCGCTATGCGGGTGGGAAACAAAAGTTATACAAAAAATTCCCCAATCTTGGTACAATTAGGGTGTTCAGGCCTTATTGTAGAAGAAAGGAGAATTTTTATGGCGAATCAATATAATAGTTTATCACACACAAAGTGGTTATGCAAATATCACATAGTAATAGTACCGAAGTATAGAAGAAAAATAATATACAATCAGTACAGAAAAGACTTACAAGAAATCATAAGAACTTTGTGTAAGTATAAAGGTGTAGAAATATTAGAGGGACATATGATGCCCGACCATGTACATCTACTCTTAAGTATACCACCAAGAGTTAGTGTGTCAAGTTTTATGGGATACCTTAAGGGTAAAAGTGCACTTATGATGTTTGACAGACATGCAAATTTAAAATACAAGTTTGGAAATCGGCACTTTTGGGCAGAAGGTTACTATGTATCGACAGTTGGACTCAATGAGTCAACGATTAGAAAATACATACAAGACCAAGAAAAAGCAGATA